>DATLCF010000002.1:0-557012 GCA_035526505.1 Nevskiaceae bacterium
CTTGACCGAACGAGGTGAGCGAAGCGAACTACGAGCGAGTACATCAAGAAGGGATCCCTCAGCGCCCACCAAATAAAATACCCCAGGCAAAAGTTTGGGGTATTTTATTTTGGTCTGCACCAAGAGCACTCTAACCCAAAAGCCAAAGTCTTGGCTTTTTTGAGCTTTGGATTATTGCTAAGGGGGGTTGCAGTAGAGCCGAGTTATCTTAACCAGGTACCAGCTCAATAACTGCCATCCCCCGGTAGCGTCCCCTAATTGGACAAATTGTCCCCCAGTCGATGGAGACTATCCAGAATAATCAGATTGGCTTGTTAGCGAGAGTATCCCAGTATTTCACGCATGAGCTTTGAGAGGTCGAGCCTTTGTGCTTCGTCGGGATCAATAGCTTCGATAGCACGCATCATGGCACGACTTAGCTTAGTAACGGCACCATGCGGTGCAGCACCTGGACAAATAAGCCCGGTTACACTTGGCGATTCTCTTCCTTTGTCTCTTCCTAATATTCCCCGATAAGTGTCCCATTCCCTGATAGCGGATGCCGCTTGCTGCTGTTTAGTGTGCTTTACCTTTGCCATTACTTCTGGGTTGAGGTATAGTTGTCCGCCCTTATTTTGAATAATCCCCGGAAAGTATGCGCCTGCAAGCACAAAAGGTCCTACGACTCCCATGGGGACGGCGCGTGTAAATTGTTCAACAAGCCCTGCATCTATTATATCGCGTAACAGCAGGACTGGATCGTCGTATCCTTCTATATGTTCTGCGGTCAATAGGGCTGCGGTTTGCATGATGGACAGTACACCTTCTTGGGTTGTAGCAACCAATGCCTCGCCGGGAAGGCGAATTTCAGGTTCCCGATGTTTGCCGCGGGCAGTGTGGCGCTGAATTATCTCTTCGTGTCCCGTAGCAAGTTCGTTTGCCAGGGGAGGGAGCGATGTTTGTGCATACTCCACAGTGTATAGAGTCGTCTGCAGAAGTTTTTTCGCAACGCCGACACCGTATTCGCCTACTGGCACAAAAAGATACCCTGAAGGCAGTGGATTTATTTTGTCATCCTTGTCTATGAGCATAGCAGTTGCCCGATACATGTAGCTGTCGAATTTGCCGGTAGCTGCGGTGTCAAGCAGGTCAGACCTTACTGGATCGTGGAGCATAGCACTAACATTATGGTTGCGAAAATCAGAGGCGTTCGACAAGTGATACCATCCGTTATTGCGTTGCCTGTGAGCGGCGCCTTGGTATTGTGTCCACAAAGTAGGGTTAACTGAGGTCCCTTGTTCGGCTAAGAATTCTAACCTGGCTGGTAACATCTCGGCAAAATAGGCCGATGTTTTGGTAGCGCCTTGAACACTGCCTTGACGGAGGTCCTCCTCATGTCTTGCCAAGAAGTCTTCAATGAGTTGCTGCCTGCCTGTACTATTAGCAGGTATAATTAAATTTTCTGGGCTGGCAAAGCTACCAAAAAAATTCGGCGGCAGCATTCTGTAAGGATCAGTGCGGGCGTCTGGGCTGTATGGCAAACCAGTGGTTATTATCTCCTTTTCCTGACCCGGCCAGTTTGACACAACATCAGAATGCGCCACATTAGTAACTATCCGTTCGCTCAAGGCGTCGGCTAGTGGTTCAACAAGTCCCTGCAATTTGTTGCCTATATGGCCGTTTTCTTGGTAGAGTACCTGCATTATTGCATGATCAATAGGGCACTTGCCCACAGTCTCAGACATAAGTTGTATACTATAACATACATTTTATAAATTTCAATGTTGCTAGAAAACTTTTTGTTTTGGCCGCAAAGATATAAAAACGGCCAAAGCCTTATTTTACAGATTTACTTACTAACGAATAGTAAATCCTTGGTGGCCGATAGGCTCGTGGGCGGTGTGCTCCACATTTTCTACCACAGCTTCGCGCGGGCCTTGGTGGCACCAAGCTAGGAATTCATGCAGGGCAGTGTCGTCGCCCTCGGCCTCTATGTATACCGAACCGTCGGGTTCGTTGCGGGCAAAACCGGTAATACCCAGGACTTCGGCATGCTGCCGGGCGCTATCGCGAAAATAAACGCCTTGTACCTTGCCGGTGACGCGGATTTTAAGATGCTTCATGGTGATTATTGTACGGCTAAAGCCTGGCCAAACGCCACCACAATGTGGGGGCAACAGTGGATTTGGTGGCTATTACCGGGCTGGAAACATGGCTGGTGCCGGAGCTGGCAGTAATGGTGCCAACACTGTCGCCGGCTTGCACTGCGCCGTGCAAGGGTTGCAGGCTAAGCTTGGGGGTTGCCGGAATGCCTTTCCAGGCAACGATGGTAACGTCTTGGCGCGCGGTAATAGGGGCTGTAGCGCCCCATTTTGTGGTGAGATTGCCAAGAGGTTGGTTGGCCTTAACCAACGTTTTTGTTTCGAAATTGGCTTTGGCGCTGGCGGCAAGCACGCTGGCTTGTTTAATGGCAGTAATCACATTTGGCGCGCCCAACAGTGCCCCGACGATAGTTATTTTTTTGCCGCCCTGGGTGGTTTTGGCTGCAAATAAAAAGCAGCCTGGTGCTTGGTCGGTCGAACCGGTTTTGAGACCAATAATGCTTAGGCTGTCTACCACCCCGTTAATATTGTATACAGTGCCAGCTACTGGTAGTTTGGCGCTTTTTTGGGTCAAGATAGTGCCCAACACCGGGTGCTGTAGCGCTGCTTCGCCCAAGCGTACCAAGTCGGCGCTTGTGCTTTTGGTATTGGGCGAAAACCCGCTGGCGTCCGTGGCCACGGTGGTATGGTCCAAGCCCATGCTGCGCACCATGTTGTTGGCGTAGCGGGTGTAAGCATCTAGCGAGCCAAAGGCCCATATAGCCAAGCTGTCGGCCACATTATTGGCACTGGCCAGGATCATGCCCTGCAGGGCCTGGTATTCGGTGATTTTCTCCCCCTTAATCACTGGCAGTAGGGCACTGCCACCCTTAAAATAGGCATTGTAGAGTTCGATATCGTGTTCGCCCAGAGTAATAGTAGGGCCGTTGCTGCCGGGTTGCAGTGGCTTCTTTTGCAATATAGCCAAACCAGTGATGATTTTTGCCAGGCTGGCCGTGGGCATGGGCGATTGCCCGCCATGGGTATCTAGCATGCCGTAGCCCACGGCGCCTACAGCGGTTTGGCCGCTTGCAGGCCAGGCCAGGGTGGCGACACTCAGTTCGCTGGTAAGGGGTGTAAGGTGGGCGCTGGCCACGGGCAAGGGGCGGAAATAGTTACATCCGCTAGCTATTAATAACAAGCAAAGCATCAGCACGGACAGTTTTAGGCGCTTGGCGCGGCCAGTACGGCGGCGATATGGGTCCATACACCTATAATACAATGTTACTGATAACCCCTGTGCCTGTGACCCTGTTTGCTGTATACTAAAAGTACTAACGTAAGGAGTTACGAACGCCATGCTCGCTACCATTATTATTGCTGCCGTTGTTGCCGTCATTATCATCATGCTGGTTGTTATGTATAACAGCCTGGTGCGGCTGAACATTCGCGCCCAGGAGGCCTGGAGCGACATTACCGTCCAGCTCAAGCGCCGCTACGATCTGATTCCTAACCTTATTAATACTGTCAAAGGCTATGCTACACACGAAAAGACCGTGTTCGAGGACGTTACCAAGGCCCGCGCCAATGCCCTGAACGCCCAGGGTGTCAAAGAAACCGCCAAAGCCGAAAACCAGTTTCAGGATGCCCTAAAAAGTATTTTTGCCGTTGCCGAAGCTTACCCACAGCTCAAAGCCAACGAAAACTTCAAAGCCCTGCAGGACGAGTTGGTTGACACCGAAGACAAAATTCAGGCCTCACGGCGTTTTTATAACGGCGTAGTGCGTGACTTTAACACCAAACGCAAAGTATTCCCCACCAGCGTATTTGCCGGCATGCTGGGCTTTAACAGCGACAAAGAGTTCTTCGAATTAGACGAAGCCGAAGACGCCAAAGTGCAAAAGCCGGTAGAAGTAAAGTTTTAGCTTGCACAGCAATACTGCAGTAACAAAAGGTGTAGTGTAGACAATGTACAGCCAAATTTCCGGCAACAAGCGCAAAACATGGCTGATTATGGCTTTGTTTGTGGCCATTATAGGTGTTTTAGGGTGGATTGTAAGTAATATATACGGCAGCCCCAGCTTTTTGTACCTGGCCTTTATTGTGGCCGGCGTATATGCCCTAATCCAATATTTTGCCGCTTCCAAGCTGGCGCTGGCCATGAACGGCGCGCACGAGATTCAAAAACGCGACCAACCGCGCCTGTATCGCACGGTAGAGAACCTATGTATCGCCGACGGACTGCCCATGCCCAAGGTGTATGTTATAGACGATCCGGCGCCCAACGCCTTTGCCACTGGCCGCGACCCTAACCACGCCGTAGTATGCGCCACCACCGGCCTGCTAAAAATGATGAGCGACACCGAGCTGGAAGGGGTGATTGCCCACGAACTGGGGCATGTCAAAAACTATGACATTCGGGTGATGATGATTGTGTTTGGCCTGGTAAGCGCCATTGGCCTGATTGCCGATATTATTATGCATATGTTTTGGTGGGGTGGCGATGACGACCGTTCGCCCAACCCATTATTTATTGCCCTAGGCATCGCAGCTGCCATACTAGCCCCCATTGTGGCCACGCTGGTGCAGTTGGCGGTATCGCGCCGACGCGAATATCTGGCCGACAGCACGGGCGCGCTCACCACCCGCTATCCCGAAGGTTTGGCCAGCGCGCTGGAAAAAATCCGCGATCATGGTTCGGCCATGAAACGACAAAATACGGCTACTGCCCATTTGTTCTTTGCCAACCCGCTTAAGGGTGGTGGCCTGACAAAATTATTCAGTACCCATCCGCCCATCGAAGACCGCATTGCACGCTTGCGCCAAATGGGTTCGCACGCCTAAGATATACATAATACATATGGCTAAAACTCCCAAACCTAAGACTGCTAAGGCTAAATCGGCAAACCGTACATCGCGCCGCCTTAAGTTGTCTGCCCGGCACACAGACGGTTCGCCCCAAGCCGATCCGCCCATGAATGCAAAATTGCCTGGCGCTTTCAAACTTTTTGGTGCCGCTATGCACGTACTCAAAGCCCATCCCAAGCTATTTGCGGGCATTACGGCAGTGTACGCTGCATTGAATTTGCTCCTGGTGCAGGGGATAGGGGGTGTTGCCTCCAGTAGCGATCCCTCAGTGTTCGATGGGGTGTTTAGTGGCTTTTCTGCCCGGCTGGCATCGGGATTTACCATGTTTGTGGGTTTGGTTGGCTCAACCAGTGGCGGGTCGTCGGCCGATAGCGGCTATAAATCCATATTAATGCTCACAGGCAGCCTGGCAATCATCTGGGCGTTGCGCCAAGTATATGCCAATAAGCATATACGCATTCGTGACAGCTTTTACCAAGGTATGACCCCGTTAGCACCCTTTGTCCTAGTGCTATGCATGATTACCTTACAGCTCCTGCCGCTGGTGGCTGGCAGCGCCTTTTATGCGGTTGTGCTTGCCAATGCTGCCCCGGCAATAGCACAGCTGGCTGCATTGACGGTGTTTTTTGGCCTAGGTGTGTGGACGTTGTATATGGTGACTTCCTCGGTTTTTGCGTTATATATCGCCACGTTGCCTAATATGACCCCACTCAAAGCACTTCGTTCAGCCAAGGACCTGGTGCGCGGGCGGCGCTGGACCCTGTTGCGTAAAATACTCTTTTTGCCGCTTGCCTTGTTTGTTTTGGCCGCGGTGATTATGATGCCCGTTATTTTGCTTGCCAGCCCTGTAGCTGCCTGGCTATTCTTTGCGGTAAGCGCTATAGGCCTGGCAGTTGTACATAGCTATATGTATGCACTGTACAGGGCCTTGCTATGACGGATAAGCAAAAAGCTGAACAGCGGATTATTAAACTCCGCAATCTTATAGCCGACTACCGTTACCAGTACCACGTACTTGATACATCCACTATGAGCGAGGCAGCAGCCGACAGTCTCAAGCATGAGCTAGCCCAACTGGAAGAAAAATATCCCGATTTGGTAACAGCCGACAGCCCCACCCAGCGTGTGGCTGGTGCGCCATTGCCTGGCTTTACCCAGGTGCGCCACAGCAGCCGTATGCTGAGCTTAAACGATGTATTCAGCCGTGACGAGTTGCAGGCATGGGTAGAACGCATTGCCAAACTGGCGCCTGGCCACAAACCGGAATTTTTTGTAGACCTCAAAATGGACGGCCTGGCCTGTGCGCTAGTGTACGAAGATGGCGTATTCAAGCAGGCGGTAACGCGCGGCGACGGCTTTGTAGGCGAAGATGTTACCACCAATGTGGCAACAATAGACAGTGTGCCATTCCATTTGCGCACCGACAAAAAGCACGCCTTGTTTTTAAAGGGCCGCACCGAAATACGCGGCGAGATTATTATGTACAAAAAGGATTTTGCCGCGCTTAACAAAACGCGCGAAGCCGCTGGCCAGCCGGTGTTTGCCAACCCCCGTAACCTGGCGGCAGGCACCATCCGCCAGTTAGACCCCAAGCTGGCTGCGGCCCGCCCTTTACGTTTTAGGGCCTGGGAGCTTATACGCGACAATCCTGCCGAAGTGCCAACCTATACGTTTGCATTCGAGACGCTGCGAACTTTGGGCGTACCCGCCAATCCGCAAGCCAGCGTGTTCGGCAGTGTAGACGAAATTATGCGGTTTGCCGACATTTGGGATAAAAAGCGCCACAATTTACCGTTTAATACCGACGGCTTAGTAGTAAAGCTCAACGACCGCAAACAATTTGCCGAATTAGGCGTGGTGGGCAAAGCGCCTCGTGCCGCCGTGGCTTACAAATATGCAGCCGAGGAAGCAACCACCGTGGTTAAAGACATTGTTATCAGTATTGGCCGCACCGGCGCCGCCACCCCGGTGGCTGTGTTTGACCCAGTGGTTGTAGCTGGTACTACTGTGCAACACGCTAGCTTGCATAATGCTGACGAAATTGCCCGCAAGGATATCCGTGTGGGCGACACGGTAGTTATTTTTAAGGCCGGCGATATTATTCCGCAAGTATTAAAGGTATTAACCGAACTGCGCCCCAAAAGTGCTAAAAAGTTCGATATGGAAAAAGAGCTGGCCCGCCAATATCCCGAGCTGCAGTTCGAACGACCCGAGGGCGAAGCCGTGTACCGCGTGCAAGGCGCCACTGGCCCGCTGCTGCTTAAAAAAGCACTGCAACATTTTGCCAGCAAGGGCGCACTGGACATCGACGGCTTGGGTGAAAAAAACGTCATTGCCCTGGTGGATGCCAAACTGGCGCACGACATGGCCGACATATACACCCTTACTAAAGAGCAGGTGCTGGAACTGGAGCGCTTTGCGGAGATCTCGGCCACCAACCTCATCGAAGCTATTAAAGCCGTTAAAACACCCCCCTTGCCCCGCTTTATCTTTGGCCTGGGCATTCGCCATGTGGGTTCACAAACCGCCATTGACCTGGCCGAGCATTTTGGCAATCTGGATAAACTGGCTCATGCCACCCTGGACGAATTACTGCAGGTGGAGGGCATTGGCGAGGTTGTGGCCGAAAGCGCCATGGCCTGGTTTGCCGACCCGGACAACCAAAAAATGCTTAAAAAATTTGAAAAACTAGGGGTCAACCCCCATTTTGAATCCCATGCCCGCGGCCCTCTGCACGGCAAAAGCTTTGTTATTACCGGCACCCTGGAACATTTGCAACGCGACGATGCAGCAGACAAAATCCGGTCGCTTGGCGGCACATTCCAATCCAGCGTAGGCAAAGACACCAGCTATTTGGTTGTGGGCAAAAACGTTGGCGCCAGCAAGTTACAAAAAGCCGGAAAACTAGGCACCAAGCAAATAAGTGAAGCAGAACTACTAACGTTATTAAAGGGGTAGGGTATGATTGACGAATTGCAAGCAGCGATTAAGGAGTATCAAACAAAATGGCAGGGGCTTATGTCTGGCCGAAAAGACAGGGCTTTTTTTGAAAGCTTGCGTCCAACGGCAGCGGGCTGGAAAACAACTGACCTGGCAGATTTTGAGCAGCGTTATACCGCGCTGCGCGACATCAGCGACCAGATACATTTGGGATGGGTGAATGAGCGCTGGCTGGCTACGTTCCACCTTAAGGACGACGCATTGCCTTGGGGCCTAACAACGGTTAAACTCATGCAGCGGCGCCCGGGCTCAACCGATGCTGTAGGGCTGGATCACATGGATTTTTTGCTAGAGAAAGATACCGATGTCAAGGCGGTGCTGCAGGCCGAGCCAAATCTCAAATGGAACGAAGAAAAAAATGGCGACCACTGCAAGTGGCTGTCGGTATGGTTTAACGGCAGTGAAGCCAAATTGCGGGCCGACACTGTGTGGGATGTGTGCGTTGCCGAAATGAAAGAAGTGCGTGCTACTATAGCAAAATGAAAGACATTACCTTTATTACCGGCAACCAGGGCAAAGCAAATTATCTGGCCAAGTGGCTGGGCATACCCATGTCCCATAAAAAACTAGACCTGGACGAAATACAATCGCTCGACCTGCAAGAGGTCGTAGAGCACAAAGTGCGCCAGGCATACGGCCGTATGCAATCGCCGGTGTTAGTAGAGGATGTGGCGCTGACCTTCACAGCTATGGGCCGCTTACCGGGCACGCTTATAAAATGGTTTTTGGAAGAGTTAGATGTTGATGGGCTGTGTAAATTGGCCGACGGCCTACAGCACCGCAATGCCGAAGCTGCAATTATGTATGCCCTGTTTGACGGTAAAGCCCTACACACCTTTGAAGCAATGGTGCCTGGCACCATTGCCGCTACACCCCAAGACGTCCACCGTGATAACAGCTGGGCGGGCTCGCGCAGCTGGAATAGTATATTTATCCCCCAAGGCGCCACCAAAACCTATGCCGCCATGAGCGACGATGAACTTAAGCCATTCAGCCACCGCGCCCAAGCCATTGAAAAGCTCAAAAGCTATCTGCAATCGTAGTTTTTCCGTATACTAAAGGCAAATGCATAAACGCAATAGTAGTAGCGGCACGCAGCTGAACTGTTTCTCGCCGCCGGTTATGTTAGCTACATTTACAGCCGAAATTTGTATGGCTGGCTACGTGTTGTGGTGCTATCGGCTGAACAATATTGGACGTTTGGCGGTGAGTATGTTGGCTTTCTTGGGGTTATTCCAGCTGAGTGAATATTTTGTGTGCGGCGGGGCCGGTATGAGTTCCGAAAGCTGGTCGCGCACCGGCTATGCAGCCATAACTATGCTGCCGCCATTGGGGCTACACCTGATGTGCGTGTTGGCTGGCAAACGGCGCCGGTGGCTATTGGCTGCGGCCTATGCCAGCGCTGCGGGTTTTATCGCCTACTTTTTGCTGTACCATGCGGCGTTCAAGGGCTACCAATGCACCGGCAATTACGTAATTTTCCAGCTGGGCATGCACCCGGCAATCGCCTACGGGGCCTATTATTACGGTTGGATTGTGGCCACCTTGGGCCTTGGTTTATATTGGGCGGGGCAGGTCAAAACACGTGGCAAAAAGGTGCTGTTACAGGTGCGTACCATCTATGCGCTTATCGCCGGCTACTTAATATTCCTATTGCCTACCGCCCTGGCCAACAGTGTTAAACCCGAAACGCGGCGCGGAATCCCATCTATCATGTGTGGTTTTGCTATATTGTTTGCCCTGATACTGACTTTTTACATCCTGCCGCGCATTGGCAAAAAGCGGCAGTTGACATAGCACGCAAAGTTGTTATGCTTAAGGTAATCGTGCGCTCATATGCGGCGCGTGAAACAAACAGGCGAACACAGACAGAAAATATACAAGAGTGGGCACCGCCGCCGGGTGGGCGCGCACGAAAAAACCGGATGCTTTCATAGGCGTCCGGTTTTGTACTGGTATACGAGTAGGTGCAGTATAATGAGGCTCAAGCAAGGACGTTACCATGATCAAATACTTTTACAAAAGCTTACGGAGCGAAAAATTAAAAGAACTTAAAGACTACCAGCGCGGCTGTTGGGTATATGTGGAGTCGCCCGACCACAAGGAACTAGAAGCACTGGTCAAAAAGTTTAACCTTACCGCCGGCCACCTGGAAGATGCCCTGGACGAAGACGAAATGCCCCGGTTGGAGCGCGAGGGTGACCAAAGCTACATTTTCGTGCGTTTTGCCTACAAAAATAAGGACGGCGAAATGGTAACCGTACCGCTGCTGTTTGTGTTTGGCAACGAAATTTTAATTACCGTGTCGCTGGTGCACTTGCCATGGCTGGAAAGCTTTTTGCAGGGCAAGGTAGACTTTGCCACCACCCAGCGCGCCAAATTGGTACTGCAAATTTTGCAGCAAGTTGGCGACCAGTACGACGCCTTCATTAGCAACACCAGTAAGCAAATTAAACTGATCCGCTCGCGCCTGCGCGGCCACGAAATTACTAACCAGGACTTTATCGATTTTGTGATGATCGAAGACGAGCTGAACGAGTTCCTAAGCTCGCTCATGCCCACTAACGCTACCCTCCGTCGTTTGCTGCTGGGCCGCTATATGCCCTTGTTCGAAGAAGACCAGGACATTGTAGAAGACTTACTGCTCAACAACGAACAATCCGTGGAAGCCTGCAACAGCAACATTAAATCCATTACCAACATCCGCGACGCCTACACCAGCATTAGCAGCAACAACCTGAACCGTACTATTAAAATCCTAACCATTATTACTGTGCTCATTATGCTGCCCAGCATGTTTTATGGCTTGTATGGCATGAATATCGACTTGCCACTGCAGCAGGAGCCTTGGGCTTTTTCGGCCATGATTGCCTTTACGGTGGTGTTTAACATCTTGGTTATCTTTATTGCTCGCCGCAAACGAATTTTCTAAGGGCTTCCTTTTTAAGGTGAAATTTGCTACGATTGATCTGTTAATTTTGTGGGGCTGTAGCTCAGTTGGCTAGAGCGCTTCGATGGCATCGAAGAGGTCCAGGGTTCGAGTCCCTGTAGCTCCACCAAATAAAAACATTGATCCGAAGTGATCGATGTTTTTATTTGGTCTAATTATACGCACTCGAACCCGCAGGGTTGAACACTGCCGGGGGCAGTGTGAGGAATCCTAGCTTGGCCGCCCATGTCTCGCTTGCGGGACTAGGTGCAAAATAAGGAGTCCCTGTAGCTCCACCATAGCAAAACCCGGTCAAAAAGACCTGATTTTGACGCAATCTATTATGGACATTTTTGCAATTCTCTATTTTTATATACTTATGGAAGATTGTCCCGGCCAGTATGTCACCCTTTTCCCCGCAGCCAATCTTCCTGATGGCGAGGCGCAGACCGCGCCATCCCATACGCCGCCCCCTCCGCCAGGCAGCATAGCCCATACACTCCGCAGGGGTACACACTCTTACGAAGATATTACACAGGTTTTGGATACCGAAGAGAAATACATCCATACCCTCACTGCCAGTATAGAAGATAGTTGGGGGGATAGGGTGGAGCCAACCATGCGGGATTTGGCATTCGTGCAGGCTGGTATGGCCCTGATTAATCCGGTGGAACGCAAGAAATGCAGCGACACGCTGACCGATGCGCTATCCATGGTACGCAAAAACGTATACAACGCCCAAACACAGGGAAAATTGCCGACACCCCAAGCGCTTCGGTTGCTTGCATACCTCACGCCATATAATATTCTGGAGGATCAGGCCGATGTCAGAAGGGTGCGCGTTGAGCGAACCGTTGCGCTGTTCCAGGCATTGGGCGGGGCTTTGGGCGAGCCAGTTGTGCTAGCGCGGCCCTGGCCGGATATGCACCGGGGCGGCACGTTGGTATCTGTGCCACGCATCGAAGTTGACATAGAGGCTAAAAACAGAGCTCAGATTGTGTACGATGTAGAGCCCCAACCGCCTCGTCCAGAGCCTTTAGTTTGCAGAGTGCCCTTGGGCCTGCTGGCTTTACGTGATGTTGATTCCCAAAACGTCCATGACGCCAGCGGCGTGTTTATAGGGGCGTCGGCAATTGCGCAATATGCAGCCACCACAGTGGCAGCACAGCGCTCGGTGTTTACCGAATATGCCCGTAATAATGACATAGAAGTAAGTGCGAGTCTGCTTAAAGCAATAGGCGCAGTGGCGCAAAGTGGCCTGGCACTGAAAGACACCATCCCGCCCAATGATATACAAGCCCTGGAACAGGCGTTACTAACAATATTTACCAGGGCGGAACTGGAAAAATCCGAAACTCGCCGGCCGCTTACGCTATTAAAGGAATTGCATACAGGATCACCCCAGGAGTTTTTTGACAAGGTGCGCACGCACCTTAGGGCGGCCAAGCCTACCAGGCTAACAAGTATGCCCAGCCACCAGCAGTGGCAGCGAGTGTCCGCGCGGTATGCTATTTTGCAACAATTCACCGGCGTGAGCGAGCCGCTTGTATGATACACTTGCTTATATATAACGGAGTAATGCATGTCGCAAGCAACTATTACTGACTTATCCGGTGTGTGGTATTGCCAGCACTGGTACCCCAGCAAGGACGATACTGGCGAGGATACGACGACAAATCGGATGACTGCTCACCGCAAAGGCCGCGACCTGGTGCTAGAAAGCGAACCCAATGCCGAGGGGTCATACATGCTGATACGGCTGTCCATAGACGACAATTTGGCCACGGGTACCTGGCACGAAACTGCTTCGCCCCATGGCGATTTTGACGGTACTATGTATAGCGGCGCCGGGCAGCTGGTTATGAGCGACGATAACCAACGTATGGAAGGCCAGTGGGCAGGGCATGGCTACGATCACACACTAAAAAAGCAACGCATCTATACCGGCCGCTGGGAACTATCCCGCACCGAACCTGGCAACTAAACAATAGACCTCCCGCAAAAGGGAGGTTTTGCTATCCCAAAATCCATTCAGTCAGGCTGGCCAACGGCTGCAGGTCTTTTTGTGCCACCATGTCGTAGCCGGCGGCAAAACTTTGGCGAAGGTATGCGGCAGAGCTGCGCTGTGTTTCCTTGCCCGGTTCGCACACCCTAATACGCAGCACATTTTCGTCGCCCACAACCATACCGGCGTCTCCGATCGTATCACCCACCAGGATGGTGTAGGGGCGTTGTCGGGCTATCTTGGACAGTTCGCGTGCGCCTTGCTCGTGCTTGTTCATGGGGTGGATTATGCTGGTTTGGTCCCAGGCAGTAATGCGCCCGTGGTCATCAACGACTAGCTGGATAGAAATAATACGCGTGGGGTGTATGTTATGTTCGGCAGCAATAAGCTCGATGATGTCTTTGATCCCAGCGGACAGAATGACAGTGGGGATTTGGGCTTTTGCGCACAGGGCAAATAATTCGTGCGTACCCGGCCGCAAAGTGACCGCCTGAGCCGCTTGTTTGACGTGCCGGATAGCGGTGCCGTGTTGGCTATGCAGGCCCAGCTCCCCGATAGACCAGGCGTGCGAATCGGCAGCTGACAACTTGCCCTCAGCCTCCAGGGCAAGGTATTTGTTGCGCATTGCCCTGCTGGCTTGTTTGCCCTCCTCGGGAAGCAGTTCGTGCAACAGGTGCCAGGTGGTCGTATCGGTACTGCCGGTAAGGGTGTGATCAAAATCAAACACAAACTGCAGTTTGTTGGGCCCGGCGGCCAGAAATCGCTGTAATTTACGGGCTATTTTTGCCTGGTCGGCAAGCACAAAGCCACGAGGGGCAGAAGGATTAAAAGCGTTCATTACAATAGTAGATAGAAATGCTTAAGGTTACAAAGACCAAGGGTGGGCGGAAGTTGCGTCCCTTGGTACAATAAGTATAGAGGAGATTGTACATTTTATGGCAGAAAAATACGATTTTTCCGGCGTATGGCGCAGTACGTACCGGGTACCGAGCGGGCCCAACAACAAGGTTATCGAGGTCGAACACTATATGGTTTTGTACCCCAAGGGCAACCGGTTGGTTATGGAGAGTATCCCGAGTACCGACGGATCGTATCTTATAGCCCGGTTTACGCTTGACGGCCGCATTGCAACTGGCAGCTACCAAAGTCAAAATTCACCCAAAACCGCTGCCAAAGGGGCGATATATTACGGTGCAGCCCAAATGGTGTTGGACGCCGATGGTAAAACACTGCGCGGCATGGGTGTGGGCTTTGGCAAAGATATGAAGGTCAAAACCAGCGACTGGCAAGTAGTACATATCGGCCAGCATCACAACCACACCCATGCAGCAGCCGGAGCCACACACTGGTCGGCCCAAGCCTCCAGACGTGTCGTCAAGCCGTAAGTGCTCGCGGGCTGTTACAATAGCTATATGCATGAAACCAGCGGTGATTTTTTTCGTAAGCATCTCACTATCTTGTGGGTTGGGTTGGGCGCACTGGCCTTGGTAATTGCTGTTTGGTTGCTGTGGTTTAATCGGGTAGATACCAATGCCGAGCGCGTGTTTTGGGGGGTGGTGCAAAACAGCCTGTCGTCCCAAAGCGTAACCGTACAGGCGCATCAGCAAAGCAAGCAGGGCAACATGGACCAATATATCCAACTTGGCTTTGGGCCGGATAAGGTGGCTCATTCGCTGACTAATCTTACGCAGGGTACGGCGATGGTCAAAACCGAAAATATCAGCACGCCAAAGGGGGACTATACCCGCTATCTTACCTTACAGGCCGCCCAGAAGGGTAAGGACGGCAAGCCGGTAGACACATCCAAAATAGTGGGTGTGTGGGCTAATACCACAGCCCAATCCGACTCCAAGGACAAACAGGTACCGCAACTCTTCAGCCAGGTATTATTGCAATTATCAATGCCTGTCGGGAACCTACCTGTCGCGCAGCGCAACGATCTATTACACGAAATGCGTACCGGCCAGGTGTATACAACCTCGTTCACTAAGCTCAAAAGACAGCATAAGGACGGACGGCTGCAATATATATATGATGTGCAACTGCAGCCCATTTTGTATGTCCGGCTTATGAAAGACTATGCCAAGGCCATGGGCTTGCACAGTTTGGACGCTGTTGATCCTAATAAGTACAGCGGATCGCGGCCGGTCACTGTACATTGGACGGTAGATGTCCATGCGCGGCAGTTGGTGGGGGTGGATTATGGCAATGGACATCAAGAGACTTACAGCGGTTGGGGGCTGGCTATGCATACGCCCACGCCTGCCAAAACCATTTCGGCAGCCGAGCTGCAAAAGCGACTGAGTGTGTTGCAATAGGACTCGTCACGGCTTTATTTGGCAAAATACACCGCTTATGTATAATCAGGGATAGCTATTAATCTAATTGGAACAATAAAGCCCTATGGAACCACAAAAGCCCGGCCAGACGTCATCCGACGACGGCCCTAATGCAACCAACGCTTTCGATAACCCGCCCGCATCTTCGGGCCCGGCCAATGTACCGACTGGCTTAAACGGCGATTTGCCCAAGGCTGCCGGTGCAACTCCCCCGGTAGTACCAACCGATCCGTCGGTTTCGCCCGATGCCTTACCCACGCCACCCAATACACCGCTGACTTCGGCAGAGCCTGCTGCCCCAGCTGGTGCTAAAAAAATGATGCTGGCCTTGCTAGTATTGGTTATTTTGGTGGCCATTGGTGTGGGCGCTTACTTTGTTCTCTGAGCTACTATCTAGCGTATAATTGCTGGTATGCAAAGCCAACAGCGCAATCTAAGCCTGAGCAGTGTACTTCGTGGTTTTGCCAGCCTGTATTCATGGCGTTATCCGGCTGCTATTGTGGCTATGCTGCACCGGGCCGGTTATCGTCCGGGGACATATTTGCGGTACTATTGGCAGACTAACACCTTTGCTGCCGACACACAGGCTATTACTAGCTATTCTTCACTGGCACAAACATTGCTGCGGCTGGTTACCTTGGGCAGCTTGTTCCAGATTGGACTGGGCCTATGGTTGATTATGCAATGGCGCGAGCATGGCCTGGTTGGCGGCTGGCAGTTTGGCATGGCCCTGCTTATTTCTTACCCTATCGTTTGGGCGCATGTATTGGCTGTGGCCGTTTGGCTTAAGCCGCTGGCGCATCCAAAGGCCTTGGGCAAGACCGTGGTTGCCGGTTTGCTGGAGGCGCAGGTTACACGATTACGCAAGCGCAACAAGTTTAGCGTGGTGGCTGTGGCTGGCAGCGTGGGCAAAACCAGCACTAAAATTGCCATTGCCAAAACCTTGGGTGTTTCCCGCCGGGTACAATGGCAAGAAGGTAATTACAACGATCGCCTAACGGTACCGCTTATCTTTTTTGGTCAGTCTGAGCCCGGCATATATAACATTCCGGCCTGGATAAAAATATTGCTGCAGAACGAGCTGGCCTTGCGCCGGCCTTATCCATATGCGGTAGTGGTTGTCGAGCTGGGGCCTGACCATCCAGGGCAGATTAAGGCTTTTGCGTATCTGAAGCCGGATGTGGTGGTGATTACCGCCGTGGCACCTGAACATATGGAGTATTTTGGCACCCTGGAGGCGGTAGCCGAAGAGGAATTAACCCCATTGTCGTATGCTAAACGAGCCTTGGTGAATACCGACGATGTAGCAGCAGAATATTTGGCAGACAAAAAATATGTTTCGTACGGCTTGGACGCGGGCGCGACGTATCATGCGGGCGGTAAGCATACCAAGGCATTGAAGGGGCAAAAGATTGCGTTCCGTCTGCAGAACCATCATTTTACATTAACGCTGCCAGTATTAGGGGCCCAGGGCGCAAAAGTGGCTTTGGCCGCGGCCGCTACGGCGCATATGCTGGGGCTTTCTGAATCGGAAATTGAATTGGGTGTTACAGAGGTAACGGCCTTTGCCGGCCGCATGCAAATACTATCGGGCATTAAAGGATCTACGCTTATTGACGATACGTACAATTCCAGCCCGCTGGCGGCCAAAGCAGCGCTGGATGTGCTGTACGGCGGCAAGGCACCGCAGCGGATTGCCATTTTGGGTAGCATGAACGAGCTGGGGGCGTATAGCGAACAAGCACACCGCGAGGTGGGCGAATATTGTGACCCGGCTAAATTGACATGGATTGTGACCATTGGTCGGGAGGCTCAGAAGTATCTGGCACCGGTGGCCCGTAAGCGCGGCTGCAAGGTTAAGACGTTTCTGGACCCGCACAAAGCCGGGTTATTTGTGCAAAAACAGCTCAAGCAAGGCGCGGTGGTGCTGGCCAAGGGCTCGCAAAATGGTGTCTTTGCCGAGGAGGCCTTGAAGCCGTTGCTGGCCAACAAAGAAGACGAAAATAAATTGGTGCGGCAATCGGCTTATTGGACAAATGCCAAGAAACGGCAGTTCCATTAAAGGACCAGACGCCTTTTCGTAACCCTCAACCCAACAGACCGTTCACGCGCGGTGTAAAAATTTTTGAGCCGAAGTCTCAAAAATTTTTACCCGGCTGCACTTCCGTTGAGTCTGTTGGGTTAAGGGTTACGAGCGGCGGCGTGCTATTTGTTGATCTGTTTTCTGTTAATTGCCATTTGAACCAGGTTATCTACCAGTTCTTTCATATCTATGCCAGTCTGCTTGGCGGCTTTGGGGTACAGGCTTTGGTCGGTCATGCCAGGGAGGGTATTGGTTTCCAGAGTGTATATGTGGTTGTCGGGGGTGATAATAAAGTCGGTTCGTGACAGGTCGCGGCAACCGCACAGTGTGTGAATGCGTAGGGCTAGTTGCTGGGCTTGTTGTTGCAAGGCTTCGGACACGTGTTGCGGCGGGCATAGTTCTTGGGTTTTGCCGTTGTATTTGTTGTCGTAGTCGAACTCGCCGTCGGCGGGTGGGATGACTTCGATAACCGGCAGGGCTTGATCGCCCAGCACGCCTACCGTAACTTCCACGCCAGGGATGAGTGCTTCCAGTAGCATGCGCGGGTGGTGCATGAAGGTTTGGGCAATGGCGGGCATATCGGCCTGGCCTGGGCTGCGTACCACAAAAGTGTCTATGCTGCTGCCGCTGTCGAATGGTTTGAGCACAAAGGGCTGCTTGAAGAGGGGTGATTGGGTGAAGGTGTGTTCATCTACCAGTTCGCCTTTGGCCATGAGGATATCGTGCTTCTTAAGTAATTGCCTATAACGCCATTTGTCAAAGCACAGGGCTGAAACGGTGGAGTCACTGCCTACGTACGTTACCCCAAGTGCTTCTAACTCGGCCTGAATAATTCCTTCTTCGCCCCCTTTGCCGTGCAGAGCGGGGAAGACGGCGTCGGCTTGTTGTAGTTGGGCTTTGTGGGGTTCCAGCCCCTCGGCGGGATCTATTAGTGTCACGTGGTGCCCGCTGGCTTGCAGCGCATCGGCCACGGCTTTGCCGGAACGTAATGATACTTCCCGTTCGTCGAAGGCACCGCCAGCTAATACAATAATGGCACTCATAGCATTAGTGTAGCATGCGATTTTTAGGCATGCCTACCTGGCATTTTGCTTAAAAATGTGAAACAATAGCGCAATGATACGTGGAGGTATCGGTAAAGGGGTAAAGCCCCAAATTTTGGTAAGTGGCATGGCAGGGCTGCTTTGTTTGATGGGTCTGCTGGGTGTGCAGCGCCACGCTATTATTTCGTCTGTGTATCAAGGGCCGCAACCTGTTATTGCTTCTACGCCGTACGCAGGTTCCGGTTTGTCGCCCAAAAATAGGGTAGAGGCTGTGGACTGTTCGCTTACCCCCTGTTTAGCCCTAACGTTCGATGACGGCCCCAATCCGGTTACTACCCCGCAAATTCTAGACATCCTGGAAGCGTACGATGCGCGCGCTACCTTTTTTGTTATTGGATCGCGTGTGCCAGGCCACGAGGCGTTACTACAGCGTATGTTCCAGGACGGGTTCGAAATTGGCAATCACAGCTGGTCACACCCAGACCTAACCAAGCTAAGCTCTGTGCAAGTACGCCAGCAGGTCGAACAAACCCAAACGGCAGTTATTAACGCCGGCGTGCCCGCGCCGCGTCTGTTCCGTCCGCCATATGGCGCAGTAAATCCTATGGTTAAAAGCCAAATACCACTTACTCTGGTTATGTGGAATGTCGATCCCGAAGACTGGCAAACACCGGATGTAAGCCAAATTATCGCCAAGGTAGAGGCTCAGGCCAAACCGGGCGGCATGGTGGTTATGCACGACATTCACGCCCAAACTGCCCAAGCCCTGCCAACCATTTTGGATAATTTAGAAGATCGCTTTCAGCTGGTAACCGTCAGCGATCTATTCAACCTGGCCCCCGGCCAACGCGGCGAATACTTTGGTCGCTAAAATTATGCTATAATTCAGAGCAAATGCAACCATGGCACGCCTACCAGCCCCAGCTTCTCCTCGCCCTGTAGGGCACTTATTTCTTTTCCGGTATAATTCTGTAAAGACAAACGAAGGACTTTTCCTAATGCAACGATATGACCCCCAAGATATTGAGCCAGAGGCTGTTTCTGTAAACACCAGCGGAGTGTCGTATGAAGCGGTATAATCCAAAGGAAATAGAACCGCGATGGCAAAAATCCTGGGCCGATAGTAACATTTATCAGGCCAGCGAAGACACTTCCAAACCAAAACGCTACATTCTGGAATATTTCCCTTATCCCAGCGGAGCAGCTATGCACGTGGGGCATGTGCGCAATTACACTATTGGCGATGCCATTAGCCGGCACGCGCGTATGCGCGGCCACAATGTGCTGCACCCTATGGGGTGGGATGCCTTTGGTTTGCCGGCCGAAAACTACGCTATTAAAACCGGTATCAGCCCCCAGCAGGCAATTAAAGAAAACACCGGCAAGTTTAAACAGCAGCTGATACAAATGGGCTTTAGCTATGACTGGTCGCGCGAATTTGCCAGCAGCGACCCGGATTATTACAAGTGGACCCAATGGTTCTTCTTGTTGTTACACGAAAAAGGCCTGGCCTACCAAAAAGAAAGCCCCCAGTGGTGGTGCCCGGTGGACAAAACAGTACTAGCTAACGAGCAGGTCGAAAACGGCCATTGCTGGCGCTGCGGCAGTGAAGTAGAAAAGAAATTACTAAAACAGTGGTTTTTCAAGATTACCGAATACGCCGATCGATTAGAAAAAGACCTGGACGAAGTGGACTGGAGCGAGTCCATTAAAGCCATGCAGCGCAACTGGATTGGCCGCAGCAAAGGCGCCGAAGTTGATTTTAAAATAGACGGCTCTGACCAAAAGCTAACCATTTTTACCACTCGCCCCGACACGCTGTTTGGCGCGACATTTATGGTGCTGGCGCCCGAACATCCCCTGGTGTCGGCAATTACCCCAGCCGAGCACAAGCAACAGGTAGAACACTACCAGGCCAAAATTCGTAACAAATCCGACATCGAGCGCCAAGAAACCGACCGCGAGAAAACCGGTGTGTTCACCGGCGCGTATGCCATCAACCCGGTAAACAATCAAAAAATCCCAATTTGGATTGCCGACTATGTACTGATGGGTTACGGCACCGGCGCCATCATGGCCGTGCCCGCCCACGACGAACGCGACCACGAATTTGCCCAAAAGTTCGACTTGCCCATTATTCGAGTGGTTAAAAACGATGAACCAGACGGTCAATGTACCAGCGGCGAAGGCACTATGATGCATTCCGGTGCCTACGATGGGATATCGGCAAGTACGGCACGCGAAAAAATTGTGGCTGACCTGGAAAAATGGGGTGTGGGCAAGGAACGCATCAATTACAAAATTCGCGACTGGCTTATTAGCCGCCAACGGTATTGGGGCGCGCCTATTCCTATGGTGCACTGTGAAAAATGCGGTACCCAACCCGTGCCTGAGGATCAATTGCCGGTGGTGCTGCCGGAAATGCAAAGTTACGAGCCATCCGGTGACGGCCGCAGCCCGCTGGCCCGGGTACCCGAGTTTGTAAACACCGCATGTCCTAAGTGTGGCGGTGCAGCCCGGCGCGAAACCGACACCATGGATGGCTTTGCCTGCAGCAGCTGGTATTTTTTGCGCTTTGCCGACCCGCACAACAGCGAAAAACCATTTGATGATGACAAAATCAAGCACTGGCTGCCGGTAGACGACTATATTGGCGGCGCCGAACACGCCGTTATGCACCTGCTGTACGCCCGCATGTGGACTAAGGTGATGTTTGACGAAGGGTTAGTTAACTTTAACGAACCATTTAAGCGCCTGCGCAACCACGGCATGATTTTGGCCCCGGACGGCCGCAAAATGAGCAAAAGCTGGGGTAACGTAATTGCGCCAGATGATCTTATAGAGCAGGGATATGGCGCCGATGCCATCCGTATTATGGAGTTGTTTATCGGCCCATGGAATCAATCGGCTAACTGGAGTGTGGAAGGCATGGGCGGCAGTTACCGCTTTTTGCAACGCATTTGGACGCTAACGCAAGAATACATGGAACGCGGCGACTCTAACGATAACGCCGACGACAAAGCCATAAAGCAAACCATGCACCGTACCATTAAAAAGGTGGGTGCCGACCTGGAGCACCTGGGCTTTAATACGGCAATTGCTGCCATGATGGAAGCCGTTAACGATTTGTACAAAATCAAAACGCAGGTTGGGTTTGGGCAAGCCAGTACCACCTGGCGTTGGGCTATCGAAACTCTGTTGCAATTGCTGGCCCCATTCACCCCGCATATTACCGAAGAACTGTGGGCGCAATTAGGCCACGACACCTCCATCCACATTAGCGATTGGCCTAAGCACGACGAGCAGTTTGTAGCTAGCGACACCGTAACCATTGTGGTTCAAATAAACGGCAAAGTCCGCGCCCAACTGCAACTGCCTGCAGGCGTCACCGAAGACCAAGCTATCCAGGCCGCCCACGAAGACCAAAAAGTCCAAGCGGCTTTAGCTGGCAGGCCTATCAAAAAGACCATCTACGTGCCCAAAAAGCTGATTAGTTTTGTAGGGTAATTGTAAGCTTGCTTTTTTGGTTACTGCTCAGTTCCCTTCTGCTAGTATGGGCTGTTAGGCGCATACGATGGCGTCATCGGGTGGCACCTCTTGAGATTTTTGCTCTTTATTGCTATAATTAGCCCTAAGTTATTAAAGTAAACCATTGATTTCAGGGAGTTACTCCACGTTATGGGTAAACCAAAGAAACGTACCAGCCCACGCCGTACCGGCTCTCGCCGCAGCCACTTGGTTCTCAAGCTGGCCCGCGCCGTGAACGCTAAATCTCCAGTCAAGGCTCGCACCACTAAGCGCGAAACCGGCAAAAAAGCCGCCTAGAGCTTAGTGTACAAACAGACTATACTGGAAGAGTAAACGGATTTTAACAATATGGCATCGAATCGTCACCTTGGCCGCATCATCGCACTGCAAACGCTCTACGAGCAGGATTTCCGCCGTGCTGCTGGCGACAAGCATTTTGACCTCGATGCTGTATTGGCGCGCAACATTGCTCGTTACGAGGCTACGGTTGATGACAAAGTGTTCATCGAGCAGCTGGTGCGTGGTGTGGCTGCCAACGAGGCCGCACTGGATGTCCAGCTGCAGCCAGCCGCCCCCCAGTGGCCCATTGACCAAATTGCCCGCATGGACCGCGTGGTGCTGCGTATTGGCTTGTACGAACTAACCAGTGGCGCCGATGTACCGCCCAAAGTGGTCATTAACGAAGCCGTGGAACTAGCCAAAGCCTTTGGCAGCGAAAATTCGTCCAAATTCGTAAACGGCGCCTTAGGAACACTGTTGCGTATGCGCGACGAAGGCACTCTAGGTGTGAGTACCGATGAAGTCAAGAAAGGGGCAGTACAATGAAACGACCCAAACCCCTCCAGGGCTTTAAGCGCTTTGTAAACACGCGGCGCCCCACCATTCAGGAAGTCGTGCAAGAAACGACCTCTGGCGGTGTAGTCTTCCGTCGTGATAAGCACACCGGCAAATTGGAAATACTGCTTATTCAGGACGCTAAAAACCGTTGGACTATTCCGAAAGGCCATGTCGAACCCAACGAAGAGCCCAAACAAACGGCCGAGCGCGAAATCCGCGAAGAAACCGGCCTGCAAGAGATGAAAGTGTTTAACTGGCTGGGTAAAGTCAACTTCCGCTACCGCCGCGGCCAAACCCTGGTGCTTATGACCATGCACATTTATTTAGTACAGGGCCTGGGCGATACCAACAAGCTGCACCCAGAAGATTGGCTCAACGACATCCGCTGGTTCCCGGCCCACCAGGCGATTGATAAAATTGCCTACGATGACATTGGCAAGCTAATACTCGTGGGTATGAAAAAGATCCGCGACGCAAAACTATAACAAGAGAAACGTAACGCATGCAAGATTTCAGCGCCTACCAAACCTTTGCCCAAAACACCTTGGGTGTAACATTTGACAATATTGACCTGCTGGTTACCGCCTTTACTCACCGCTCGTACGTAAATGAACACAAAAAAACAGTTAAAGAGCATAACGAACGCCTGGAATTTTTAGGTGACGCTGTGCTGGAGCTGGTAGTTACCGAATACTTGTATGGTAACTTTACCGAGCCAGAGGGCATTCTAACCAACTGGCGCAGCAGCCTGGTGCGCACCGAAAGCATTGGTGCTGCAGCCTCGCGTTTTGGGTTTGAGCCCATGCTGCGCTTAAGTCGCGGCGAACGCCGGGGCAGTGAACGGGGCCGTGCCCAAATTTTGGCCAACAGTTTTGAGGCGGTGGTGGGCGCCATTTACCTAGATAAAGGCTACGGCGCTGCCAAGGCCTTTATTACCAAAAGCATCCTGGTAACATTTAAAGACATCCTTAAAAACGGCACCTGGCTGGATGCTAAATCGCACCTGCAAGAAGTAGCCCAAAGCGTGGAGGGCCATACGCCCGTATATAAGGTGTTAAGCGAAGAAGGCCCGGATCACGACAAAATCTTTACCGTGGGCGTGTTTGTAAACGGCAAGCTTAAAGGCAAGGGTACCGGCCCTAGCAAGCAAATCGCCCAACAGCAATCCGCTGAAACAGCATTAACTACCTACAATACATAAGTAATGACCGAACGCCTTCCGCTAACACATCATCCTTTAGTACACCCTTTATCGTTGGGGCGCCTTATTGCGCGTGCGGGGAGCGGTAATTATAAAGTGCATGGTAGTAAAGAAAGTGTTGGTTGTGTAGTAGTGCCTGCGTTTGGCCAGCGCCAGGAAGGGGATCGAAAAGTACCCGGCGAAAGCAACCAAGCTCTTGCCAGGCTTACCCGTCAGTTATTCCCTGGCGTACCGGTTATTGCCCAGTGGGAGGTGGATGATGCACTGCGCGAACAAAACGATGGCGCCGGCGCCCCTTACCGCATAGAAGAGCACGCTAAACCAGGCGCATACCTTGATACCCGTGAAGTTGTCCGCCAAGCAGCTGAGATGATTACCACTGGGGGGCTGGACGGTCATGTGGGCGTACTGGCTCATCCTCATCACATGCCTAGAGCAGACGCTTCAATGGGCGCAGTGCTTTTTGACGGAAGGAGCACGGTTGCCGTACCAGGTGT
Source organism: Nevskiaceae bacterium (assembly GCA_035526505.1). Lineage (GTDB taxonomy): Bacteria > Patescibacteriota > Saccharimonadia > Saccharimonadales > UBA4665 > DATLCF01. Next base: position 24,391 of record DATLCF010000002.1, read on the forward strand.
TGAGGTGCCATGGGACGAGCAGTCGTCACAGCGTCAGACGCGTTCCCCCAAGGATTGGGGCACGCGCGAAGCTGTGGCTATTGGTATGTATGCGGCCCGCGGTTGGATCGATCTTAGCCACGCGGCCTAAAACAGTTTGACATCAGGGGCGGTTATCTGTAAAATATACCGCAGATTACTTTACAAGCCCCTAAGGTAGACGAAAGAGAGAATACAAGATATATGTTAGCTATCCGTATGCAACGCACCGGTCGCAAAGGTCACGCAATGTTCCGCGTGGTGGTGCAGGAATCGCGCTTAACCCCAACCAGTGGTAAGGTTGTTGCCTTACTTGGTTCTTATGACCCGCACGGCAAAGCTGCTACCCTGGACAAAGAAAAGGCCGCCCTGTTTCTAAAAAACGGCGCCCAGCCATCCGACCGTGCCGCTCGCTTGCTGAAAAGTGAAGGCGTTAAGCTGCCCGAGTGGGTTAAGCTATCTGACACCAAAAAGCGTACCATTCGCAACACTGACAAGCTGCGCAAGAACCGGCCTGTAGAAGAAAAGCCCAAGGCCGAAGAATCCACGGCAGAACAGCCGGCTACCAAAGAAACTCCAGCACCCGAAGCAACCGAAACGGCAGAACCCACCGAAGCCGAAGACAAAAAAGAAGCCTAAGAAGCTTTAGCCCAAGCCAAAAAAACAGGCGCGAATCTTGCGCCTGTTTTGTTTTTGCTATAATAAGGCAGTACCACCTAAACGTGAAGGAGTGACCTATATGAGCAGTATCGACCAGCAATTCGTGGAATTCATTGTTAAGTCTTTGGTAAGCAACCCGGACGCCGTGTTGGTAGAACGCCGTATTGATGAAAAAGGCGTATTACTGGAACTAACTGTAGATCCAGAGGACTTGGGCAGGGTTATTGGCAAACGCGGTGCTACCGCCCAATCTTTGCGCACCCTGCTGCGCGCCCTGGGCACCAAAAACGATGCCCGCTACAACCTAAAAATTGTCGACAACGGCTCACCAGCCCCCGGCAGGTCTGATGACAATGTTGCCGCTAGCGACGACACCTCAACCCCGCAGCAACAAGCAAGCCAAAAAGACGACAACACCGCGGCAGACGATGCGGTAGCCGACAATGACGAACCCGCCAAACGCGACGAACCCGAAAGCAACATGGTTAGCAAAACCCGCAAAGAGCTCGACGATCTGGACGACCTTGATATCTAGGCACTTCTAATCATCGCACTTCTAATCATCAAATCGTATCTTGGCGTATAGCTTGGCCAATGGGTGTGGCAGCCACCAGGTTGCCGGGCCTGCCAGCTCCATAAGGGCGGGCAGCAGCACCAGGCGTATAATTGTGGCATCAACACACACTGTTGCCGCCATACCCACAGCTAGCATTTTTAGCTGCGTAATACTCGACGAAAGATATATGGCAAACGTACAGGCCAGAATAGCGGCTGCTGGCAAGATAATGGGCGCGCTGCGCTGCAAACCGGTTAACACCGCCTGGCGATGATTGTGTGTGCTGTCGTATGCTTCTTTAATGCGCGACAGCATGAACAGTTGGTAGTCCATGGACAAGCCATATGCTACACATACCATCAAAATGGGGATGGTGGGCTCAATAAAGCCGGTGGCCGTAAAGTCCAGTAAGCCTGCCAAATTCCCTTGTTGAAATATTCGTACAATAATGCCAAACATTACGGCCAGGCTTAAGGTGTTTAACACACTGGCTATAATTGGCAACAACAAGCTGCCGGTCATTATGGACATCAGTATAAACGTAGCGCCTAATATGACCGCAAAAACTACGGGCATGCGAGCTAGCAGGGAACGTCGGAAATCGGTGACTTCTGCTGTTGAGCCGCCCACATACGTGGGGAATGGGGCAGGGACGTGGCGAACATCTGCTACCAGCCCGGCCGCATCCTGCTCCAATCGATCGCTTTGAGGTACAACCGAAAACCAGGCGCTGGTTGCATGTATAAATTGCTGGCTTTGACTTTGAATGTGGGCAACATGCGTACCCTTGGCAAATGTGCCGCCTGCAAAGTCTACCTGGGCAACTCCTGGTACTTCGGAAAGCGCCTGTGCATAGGCAGTTATCTGCTGCGTGTGGGCCGGGGCGTTCTGAACAGGAGTGGCTATGACCTGTAGAGCATCAGCTTGTTCGGCGGTAAAGTGGTCGCGAATGTGTTGTTGTGCTTGCCGGCTCGAAGCGGTAACGGGCAGAATGCGGTCATCCGGCAGGCCGAAGCGCAGGCTGCCAATGGGCGCGGCCAGTGCAGCAATGACTGCCAAAGCCATTACTCCATATACGACCGGGCGTTGCATAATTTTTAGCGCGCTTTGCTGCCAAAAACCAGGGCCGGCGTGCGGTGAGTTATGGCGCAGGGTGCGATCACCCAGTAAGGTAAGCGCAGCAGGCAACAGTATTACTGCGCCAACAATAGCGGTTAGTACAACACCCAAGCCCGCATAGGCAAATGACTGCAGAAACGGAAAGGGAAACAATAGTAAGGCCAGTAGCGAAATTGCCACCGTAGTACCGCTAAAAATAACAGTGCGTCCAGCGGTTGCCACCGTAGTTGCAATGGCCTCCCGGGTGGGCTGCCCGGCACGGCGCTGTTCACGAAAGCGCGATATTACAAGCAAACTGTAATCTAGCCCCAGGCCCATGCCCATAACCAATGTGAGGTTTGACGCAAAGGTAGATATTTCGGTAAACGGCAGTAATAAAGCTAACAGGGCGAGTGTTCCAAAAACAGCAAATACGCCTACGCCTAAGGTAAGCAAGGCCGCTGACAAACGGCGATATACCAGATACAGCAGCACAATCATAACCGGTAGAATAATAGCCTCTGCCCGGGCAAAGTCTTTGCGGGCTTGCGCTCCGACCTGTCTGAATACTTCGTCGCGCCCACCAACCTGCGTTTGGATGGCCTTATTCGTCTGGGTGAATTTGGGCGCGAGAGCGCCAATTGTCTTGCGCGCTTCGGTCGCACTGCCGGTTACCCGGGCAATAATAAGGGCGTGGCCGCCGTCACGGCCGCGCAGTACGGGCGAATGATTATCCCAATACGAGGCTATGTTAATCACCGATGGTTCTGCAGCCAATTTGGCAGCTAATGCCTTGGCAGCAGCGGTAACTGCCGGGCTATCCGGGTTGCCGTCGCGGGCTGTAACCACAATGGTTATATTGGGTACACCAACCTCAAAATTGTCCTGCAACAGTGCAGCTGCCTGCAGCGATTCCGAACCTGCTGCCTGAAAGCGCGCGAGCGAAAAGCGCTCCAGCGCTCCGCCGCCCACAATAGCGCTGGCCATCGTTACTATAATCGCTACCGCCATTATAGCCTTGCTGCGTTGCCCCACAAGCAAACCTAGTCGGTATAACATGGTTGATTTTGTGGATTGTTTTGGCATGCTCCCCCCCTATTGCTGCAATACTTTTTTACTTTGGCATTCTTCAATCGCGGCCACCAGCTGTTTTATTTGCCTGGCGCCGGGCAACAAGTTAAGCCGGTACAACCGCTCGCGGCCATGCCGGGTTATGGCCACCAGCCCGGCAGCGTGCAGTATTTTTAAGTGATGCGACACTGCCGGCCGAGAAATGGCCATTTTGGCGGCAATGTGGGTCACGCTGGCCTGTTTATCTTGTGCCAGCAACAAAATAATGTCTTGCCGGTGAATATCACCCAGGGCGGTAAACAACGGGATATTCAAACGAAATAACTCAATTATGTCCATGCGTTTAAACCTATTTACGCATGCTATTCTAGCTTGCCATTATTTTTTAAGCAATAGCGGTATATATTTTGCGCTTGAACGCGTAAAAATTATAAGGTATAGTTATTTTCAGTCGAACGAAAACCGACGATCTTTCCAAAAACAAAAACCGATAAGCTCATGCGAGCCACTTCATTGTACAAAACAATGATTTGGGAGCTTTATGTGGCAAAAGGAACCTCTAATAACAGGGGTTCTTTTTGTTTGTCTCTGGTATAATCGGAACAGATGAAAATACAGATAGTTACCCTGTTCCCAGATATGTTTCCCCATGTGCTGGGCGCCAGCATGCTGTGGAAGGCACAGGATCGTAAAATTGTGGAGTTTAGCTATATCGATTTGCGTCAGTTCGGCCTGGGGCCACGCAAGCAGGTGGACGACACCCCTTACGGTGGCGGTGACGGCATGCTGCTAATGGTCGAACCGTTAACGGCCGCAATCGAACAAGCCAAGCTGAACGATCCGGGGGCGCTCGTGCTCCTGCCCACGCCCCGCGGCCAGGTGTACAAACAATCGGCTGCCAAAGATCTGGCCAAAAATGCCCAGGGCCTAATAATTATCTGCCCGCGTTACGAGGGCTACGACGAACGCATCACCGCCCTCATTGACCGCCAATATTGCATTGGCAACTATGTGCTTACCGGGGGTGAGCTACCGGCTATGGTAATCATCGACAGTGTGGTGCGCTTGCTGCCGGGTGTACTGGGCGGCGAAACATCCGCCGATATTGAATCATTCCAAGACGACGACCAAACTATCGAGTTCCCCCAATACACCCGGCCCGAAGAATTTCGCGGCCAAAAGGTGCCCGATGTACTGCTAAGCGGCCACCACGCTGAAATCGCCGCCTGGCGCACGCAACAAAGCCGTAAAGCATCGTAGCAGTTGTTTTAGTCGGTAGTGCAGCCGGTTGCAGTGTAGGGTTGGGGGCCGGGATCGGCAGCGTACTTATAGTTACACATATATTCATACTTAATGGTCACCGTGTTATTGGTAACGCTGAAGCCGCCAAACCGGTAATGCTCCTGGCTGGTGGGATACGCACAACCGATACCGCAGGTGAAGGAGTCATTATAGTTTTTTACCAGCAGCGTCATAACCGTTTTATTTTTAACGGCAAGCGTTTCTGTATCGTGAAACCCAAAACTCCAACCGTCGGTACTACTGGGGGAGCTGGTTCCATCGCTGTCGGTATGGCTTTCCGGAACACAGTCTGCTTTATTGGGACATTGTACGTTGCTGTAGCTTATTAGTTGGAAATTTGCCGTGGGCTGTTTACCGGTAATTGATTTTTTAAGTGTTATTGTTGTCGGACTGTTCAGGGTAAGCGTGCAGTAGTGGTAGGTAGCGTCAGATGTAAGGCTGGAGCACTGCAATGCCGTACTGGCGGGCGGAGTTGTCTTTTTGGAGGGAGCGATAGCTTGTGCCGGGCTTTGGGCTTTGTATATGGCCTGTACTGCGCTTTTGGCATTGGATTTTATGTAACACGTAGTTCCGTCGGTACTGTCGCAGCCCTGCCAGCGTTCGAATACGTAGGTAGTCTTGTTGTACTGATAGTCAGCCGCAGCCCGCAGCATAAGGGTTTGATCGGCCGGCAGTTCACAATCAAACGGCGCGGCCTGGGAGTTTTTGGAGCTGGCGCCACAGCTGACATCGCTTTCAATGGGTGCACTAGTGGGCTCGGAAGTAACCGAAAGACGGACTTTTTTGTCAGACTGTTTTTGTTGGGTGGTGCCTTTTTTGGAAGTGTCAGAGCCTTGTAAGCCATGTATGGCATAGGTGGCTCCGGCAACAAGCAGTACTAAACCGACCAGCGCTATCAGGGCGTGTTTTTTGTCCTGAAACAGCCAAGCGCGTACTGCATACATAAAGCTCTTAAGACGATTAATAATGTTCATACGTAAGCTTTTTACAGCATAACTGCCAGTGATCAAAAATGCAATTTCCAGCTACCACCCAGAACCCTTCATTCCAGGGCTACCCTTAGAATTTTTTAATATGCTGCCTGGGGGAGGATCAGGGGATGGTACAAGCTGTATACTAGTGAGGTAAATGGAGGGAACTATGAAACTGTCATATATCAAGCCAGTATATGCGCACTGTGATCTGCCGTGCGGGGTGTACGACCCGGCGCAGGCCAAGATTGAAGCGCAGAGCGTGTACGAAATTATGGAAAAGTATGATGGCCTGGGCCAAGAAGACAAGTGGCGGGCTGTCATGATTAAAGAGCAACGCGCCGATCTGGTAAAACATCACCTGTGGGTGCTGTGGACCGACTATTTTAAGCCCGAACACCTGCAAACATACCCGGACTTGCACGACAAATTCTGGCAAGCCACCAAGCAAGCCGGCAAGACCAAAAAATCGACTGACCCAGCAGAGGGTCAAAAACTATTAGATCAAATAGATGACATTGCCAAGATTTTTTGGGAAACCAAAAAAGCCTAGGCTGCTTATTCGCAGAGTCGTTGGACACAGCATGGCCCCAGCGCTTGAGCCTGGGCAAATTGTTGTTGCCCTCGCGCCCAAACGGTTACGCACGGGCATGGTGGTAGTGGTGCGCCACGACAACCTAGAAAAAATTAAGCGCGTGCAGCAGCTCCGGCCTAACCAATTATTTATTGTGGGCGATAACCCGGGCGCCAGTACCGATAGCCGTCACTTTGGCTGGCTGGATAAAAGTACGGTAGTGGGTACCGTGGTGTGGCCCAGGCTTTTGCTATAGTTAAGGTATGGCGACAAACAGTCCGATTAAAACAGTATTGGCTTATAACGGTCTGTCTATGCTAATGTTCGGGCTGTTTGCAATGTTTCTGATAGGGGTCAGCATAACCGGCTATCAGTACACCAACGAACAGCTAGCCAGCCACGGGCAGGCGGCACAAAGCTATGCCACGTATGTACGCAGCGGCGAATTTATAGAAGCAGTGTTCGAAAACTGGGAAAGCGAATTCTTGCAAATGGCCGCACTGGTAATTGCCACCATATTCTTGCGTCAGCAAGGTTCGGCCGATTCTAAAAAATTGCGCGGCAAAGAAGCGGTCGATACTAGCTCGCGCTATTCTATTATTCATGCCTCGTCATGGCATTTGCGCGGCAAGGGAATTAAGCGCGCTTTGTATGCCAATTCACTTGGATTGGCCCTAACGAGCCTGTTTGTATTATCGTTCGCCCTGCATGCGGCGGGTGGTGTGGCAGCACATAATCAGGAGGCGCAACAGCATGGCGAACAGACAATGAGTACCCTAACATACATTCGCTCTGCACAATTTTGGTTCGAATCGTTCCAAAACTGGCAGAGCGAATTTTTAGCTGTCGGTACTTTGCTGGTGCTGTCGATTTATTTGCGGCAGCGCGGCTCGCCAGAATCCAAACCTATTGGCGAACCCAACAGTGCCACTGGCGGCTAGGCCTTAAGCTGGGCGCGGGCGGCTTTCATGTGGGTTGCCCAAAAGACCAGCTGGTCAAGCATTTTGTTGGCATCTTCTATTTGTCGTTCGGTTGGCTGGAAATTGCCCTGTTCATTAAGCTGTGTCCAATAGTTAGGCACGGTAACGAAATGGGCAATATCGTACATGCGTACCCAGCCGGCCACCTGGCGTAGTTGCTCGATTGAACGTGCGCCGCCAGCTTCTGCACCGTAGGCGGCCATAGCAACTGGTTTATAATTCCACTCGGCAAACAAATAGTCGATAGCGTTTTTAAGCGAGGCAGGGTAGCCGTGGTTGTATTCGGGCGTTACAAATACAAAGCCGTCGGTTTTGGCAATAAGCTGCGACCAGGCCTTAGTGTGCTCGTTTTCGTACTGGCCGGTAACTGCCGATTGCGGCTCGTCCAACATGGGCAGGTTTAGTTTGGCCAGGTCGATAAGTTCAACATGCGCATCATTACGTTGGCGGGCCAGGTCCATAAGCCAATCGGCCATTTTAGGGCCAAACCTGTTCGGACGGGTTGAACCAATGATAAACTTAATATTGACCATAAGGGTCCTCCGTTATATTATGTATTATTACTATATTTAATATAGCTATAATACTATACAATGTAAAGTATGAAGTCAGAAAATACAACGTATTCGTGTTGCGTGGGAATAGCTGTCGCCATTTTGGGTGACAAATGGACGCCGCACATTATTCGGGCACTGAACGAACAGCCCATGCGTTTTTGTCAGCTGCAGGACGCGGTTGGCGGTATAAACCCGCGCACCTTATCGGCACGCCTAAGCAATCTGGAAGAACAGCAGATCATTACCAAAAAAACCTTACCAGAAGTACCCCCGCACACCGAATATGCCCTCACCACCAAAGGCCAAGACCTTGTGCCTATCCTGCACAGCATGGCCGTCTGGGGCGAAAAACACCGCCCTAAAACTCCGGACACTAAATAATACTTAGGATGACGTTAGGAACTAGCGGCCGAGGTTTTCCAGGATAAGGGCGCTTGGCAGTTCGGCCAGGGCTTTGCCGGGGACGATTAGCTTGGAGCGGCGCAGGCCGCTGCCGATGATGATGCGGGGGTGGGCGATGACGGCGCTATCAATAAGTATTGGCCAGTCGGCGGGTAGGCCAATGGGGGTGATGCCGCCGTATTCCATACCGGTTTGTTCGACCGCCTTGTCCATTGGCGCAAAGGATATTTTGCTGGCGCCCAGTTTACGGCGCGCCAAACCATTAACATCGGCGCGGGTAGTGGCCAGGATAACGCAGGCGGCCAGCCAGCGTTTGCCTTCGCGCTTGCATTCCAAAATAACGCAGTTAGCAGATACATCCAGCCCCACGCCGTAATGTTCGCAAAAAGCGGCAGTGTCGGCCAAATCGGGGTCAATCGCAGCCACGCCAAACGCATCGGTTGCGGCAATGCCCGGCCAATTACTAATGGCTGCCGCAGTTGGCGCGGCTACTAAATCTAAATGCTCCAGCAGGGGCAGCGCATCAAGACTACCCAAAGATAGGTTATTCATTGTTTTATAGTAGCTGATTTTTTAGGGTTACGCACCAGGGCAAAAGAGAGTACCCCAGCTATGATAGCCAAGGTCCCACACAACAGGGCACTAAAGCGATAAGCATGGGAAGCGCCGAATATACCCAGGAGCGCCACCACCAGCAAGCCGGCCACGCGTGACACGGCGTTGTTAATGGCCGAGGCAATACCAGAGGCAGATTGGTGCACTGCGCCCAGCACGGTAGTTGTGAGCGGAGTAACGGTTAGGGCCAGCCCTAAACCAAACAGCAATAACCCAGGCAGTACGTTAATAGCGTAATTGGCGCCGTGTGTTAACGGTAGCAGTAGGAATATACCGCAGCCAGCCAGTATGGGGCCAATGGTCATAAACCAACGCGAGCCAAAGCGGGTACACAGCGCCCCAACCCGGCCGGACAGCGCCAAAAGCAGCAAGGTAACGGGCAAAAAGCTAATGCCAGACTGCAGACTGGAAAAGCCCACTACAGTTTGCAAATGGATAATCAGGGCAAAGAAAAAACCGCCCAAGGCGCCATACATGGCCAGCGTAGCCACATTGGCAGCAGTAAAATTGCGTGAGCGGAATAGGGACAAATCCACCATAGGGTCTTTGTTGCGGTGCTCGAACCACACGAAAGCCAGGAAGGTTATAATACCTGCGCCAAGCGCTAGTAGCGGCCACAACCGATGCTGGCTGACGGGTGCTTCAATAAGCCCATAGGTAATGCCGCCCAAACCCAGCATGGCTAGTACTGCGCCCGTAGTGTCGACGCGCCGCACGCGTTCGTCCTTGCTTTCTTTAATAGCACCCAGCCCCAGCCAGTAACAAATAGCCAGCAGTGGCACATTAATAAAGAATATCCATCGCCAGGAGCCGACATCAATGAGGTATCCGCCCACTAACGGGCCAATAGCGCTGATAGCCGCCGTCCAGGCCGTCCATTGGGCAATGGCCCGGCCGCGCTGTTCGGCTGTAAAGTTGGTATTAATAAGCGCCAACGCGCCCGGTACCAACAGCGCCCCGAATATACCTTGCGCCATGCGCAGGGCAATCAGCAAAGCACCGGTTGGGGCAATACCGCATAAAAACGAGGTTATGGCAAAGCCAGTCACACCCCACAGATATACGCGCTTGCGCCCCAAAATGTCGCCCAAGCTGCCGCCCAGCAGAATAAGTGCCGACAATGTTAGGGCATAGCCATCCACTACCCATTGCAAGCCGGCAAACCCCAGGTGCAAATCCGTCCCCATTTTAGGCAAAGCCAGATTAACCACGGCTCCATCCAAAAATACAATGCCACTGCCTAGAATGGTGGCAAATAATGCGAACCGCTGCTTACGAGTCATTATATTTAAGCTTAACGTATCTTTCCCTATACGGCCAGAGGTGATATGATACACCGATGTCAAATATCACTGTTGTTATCCAGGGCAGTAAGGGTTCGTACCACGAAATGGCGGCGTGCCAGTATTTTGGGTTGTCTAACATGCTGTATGGCGAAGTATTCGAAGATGTGTTTGTGGCTGTGCAGGATGGGAGGGCCGACTATGGTGTCATTGCGGTAGAAAATTCGCTGTACGGCTCGATTGGCCGGGTGCTGGATTTGCTGCGCCAATACAGCAGCGCGGTTACTATTGTGGGCGAGGAATATGTACGTATTCACCACTGCCTCATTGGTCTGCCCGATGCCACACTCAAAGATATTACAGAGGTGCATTCGCAGGCCGAAGCCCTGGGCCAATGCCTGGAATTTTTGAAGCACCACGTGCCCCAGGCAAGAGTATGCCCTGAACCAGATACTGCCGGCAGCGTAGCCCTGGTGCGCAAACGGCACGATAAAACAATTGCCGCCATTGCCAGCAAGCAGGCAGCTGTCGAATATGGACTGCGCGTACTGCACGAAAAGATCGAGGATGACCCACAAAACTACACGCGTTTTCTAGTAGTGCAGCGTAAAAGCGAAGCGCAGGTGGCTGGCGCCGATAAAACCTCATTAGTATTAGATCATTTGGGCAACGAGCTGAACGAAGCACGGGTAGGGCTACTGCGCCGTGCCCTGGGGGCGTTCGCCGATGCTGGTATCTCCTTAAGCAAAATAGAATCGCGGCCGGTAAAAGGTAAAGCCTGGCGCTATCGTTTTTACATTGACTGTGCCGCGGGCATGGATGACCCGCGCCTTAGGCAGGCATTGCAAGCGCTGCAAGCCGTGGGGGCAACTTGGAAGATTTTAGGCACCTTTATACAGGGTGAAACTGTTGATGCTCTTGACGCTTAAGCCCCTACTGCCCTAACCTAATAACAACATGTTACATCGCGCCAAACATATTGTTCGCAGAACCGATCTTTTCTCGTTCGGGAAGAATAAAGATCTCAGTGCCGACGACGTGCGCAGTGCGCGCGACTACATTGCAGCCTATTGGCCCAAGCTGGAACGTCATCACACCAAGGACGATGATAACCTTATTGGCGTGCCCAAGCCTTACCTTGTACCATCGTATCAGCGGGGCCATGAGTTCGACTACGAAGAGCTTTTCTACTGGGATAGCTATTTCATGATGCAAGGCTTGTTGGACGAAGAACACCGCGAGCTGGTTATGGGTATATTTGAAGATTTAGTAAGCATATTCAAGCGGTTTAAAATTATCCCCAATGCCTCACGCTTGTACTATGTCAGCCGGTCGCAGCCGCCGTATCTGACCAGTTTTATATTTGATCTCTACGACGCCTACAATCCAGGGGAAAAGTGGCTGGCAAATGCCATACGGGTTGCTAAAGAAGAATACGAAACTGTCTGGATGGGGACGCGCAAGCCAAATGCCCGGCAAGTATACCGGGGTTTGAGCCGATATTATGATTTTAACTATCTGCACGATATTGCCGAAACCGAAAGCGGTTGGGACATGACGCCGCGGTTTAATCGTAAGTGTATGAACTATTTGCCCGTTGATTTGAATGCCTTACTCTATAAATATGAGACAGATTTCGTCCGGGCCGCGCATATTTTGGGTGAAAAACATGAGGCTGCCCGCTGGGAGGCTGCTTCCAAGGTGCGTGTGCGGACAATGAACGAGCTGATGTGGGATAAGGGGCGTGGTCTGTACTATGATTATAACTATGTAAAGGAAAAGCGCGGCAGTGTATCGTCCCTAGCGGCCTATGCGCCGTTGTGGGCCGGCGCAGTAGATGAGCGCCAGGCAAAGGCACTAGTAAAAGCACTCAGGCGTTTTGAACAAAAGGGCGGTGTATCCACCACTGATAGTGTACAACTGGGCCAGTTGGTGCCCGGCGCCCTACCAACACAATGGGCCTACCCCAACGGTTGGGCGCCATTGCATTTTATGGTTGTCAAAGGCTTGCAGCGCTATGGCTATGACGACGATGCCCGCCGTATTGCTATGAAGTGGTTGCGCACCAATTTGACATGGTTCGACTTACACGGCGAATTTTTGGAAAAATACAATGTAGTGTCACCGGAAAAACCGCCAGCCAAAGGCGTGTACCCGTCGCAAGTTGGTTTTGGCTGGACCAATGCCATATTCGAGCGCTTTTGCCAGGAATTTATCGACGGCAAACTGCCGGCCGAACAGGCAGAAACTAAAAAGTAGTTTCACAGCTGCCTGCCAACGCGCGTTCCATGCGCGAGGATAGTATCAAAGATATGCGCCACTATACAGCTTAACGGCAAATTGCTATAGGCTAGGGCTAAAGACCACATCCACCCAGTAGTTGCTGGACTGGTGGGTATTGGTGGGGAAGCCGCCAGCGCCGTACAGGTACAGGCCGTTGCCGCCGTCGGCTCCGTCTTGCAGGGCGTGCAGCGGGGCGTTATTGACTGGGCTGGTAAACATAAAGTTGGTGGCAGCGTAGTTGCCCGTAACAGTGTGGTACGAGGCCACATACGTGGTGTTGGCAGTAACAGCTACGGGGGTGGTAAAGAGTAGCTCTTGCCAGCCAGTGGCCGTTTCGCTGGCAAAGGTGCCAGTGGCCAGCAGTGTGCCGCTGCTGCTCCACAAACTGCCGGTGTGCGTGCCGGTGTTGGTGCCGCCCTTGTAAAAGCGTACGCCCTTAATATAGCCGTTTATGTCGCTGCGGAATTTAACGCCCAGTTCAACTGCAGCAGGGTCGTTCACGCTGGGCACAGCCGGTACAGTGGACGACGGCCAGATGGTGTAATTAGTGGCTGTTGCTGTGGTGGTAAAGCTCCAAGCGTAACTGCTGGCCAGGGCATTGCCTGCCAGATCTTTGGCGCCGGTACCTATGGTGATTGTGTAGGTGGTGTTGGTGCTCAGCGGGCTGCTGGGCGTCAGCGTTACCTGGCGGCTCGTGCTGTTGTAGCTGACACTGGCTGGTACAGGACCACCATTGGCCATGGTGACAGTACTATTGGTGATAGTGCCGGGGTTCATGGCTTCGTTAAAGGTGGCGGTGGGCGATATATCGGTGGCCACATTGGTTGCGCCGTTGGTTGGGGTGGTAATAGTTACGGTGGGGGCGGTGGTGTCGGGGGCGTAAGCGGCCACGTAGTTGCCCGTGCCGGCTGGGAACATGGCGTAGGTAATGCCCTTAATGTTCTCCAGCGTGTAGCTAACGGTGCTGCCGTTTTTGGTCAGGCCTTGCAATATACCTTTGGCTGATACAACGGGCAGCATGCCGCGCATCATGGTGCCGGCCTTGCTGTCGATGCTAGCGGTGAATGCCAGGTTGTTGCCGCTCCAGTTCATTTGGCTAAAGCTGGAATTATTGCGGCCATCGGTCCAATCCAACAATTGCTGCACGGTGACTACTGGCACGTTGTGGGCCTGGGCAGCTTGCACGAGCTGACGGTCAAACGTGTCGGTATAGTCGTAGTGCGTGCCAAAGGCGCCGTAGTATCCCTCGGAGCCTAAGGCGCGGTCCAGTTGGGTGTTAATGGCCGCCGGAAAGGTCATGCCACTTTCGTTTACCAAGTGGGAGGGCTGTTGGTATACGTCAATCATGGTGCCGTCGGTATCGGCAAAGCGCATGGGAGTGCCGGAACCAGTAAAGAAGCCGGGGCGGTTCTGTACCCAGGCACCAGGCCAATAATAGTAACTGAGGTCCATGCGGATGCCATGGTCCAGGCCTACCTTGGGTGCCGTGGCCCAATCGCTCCAGGCAACGCAGTGAATGCGGTTGGCTTGCTGGGCGGGCAGGCTGGTGTATTTGGCTTGGAATATGGCAAGATCGTTAGTAAAATTATCTTCCAGCGAGTCCGGCGTCCAGTTATTGCAACCGCTGCTAACGTGTGCGCCCAGGTTAAAACCCTGGGCAACATAGGAAGCTGCCTGGGCGTTGGATACCGGCGTATCGCTATACATCCACGATGTAGCGCGCAGGCATTCCCAGTTGGCAACCACACAGCCGGCAGGGCTGTTGGCCAGCAAGTAGTCAAAGGTGCTTTGGGTGCCATTGGCTGTGGCATGGTCGTCGCCAGCCATTACAATGGCGGCTTTTTTACCATTGGGCAGGTACCACAGTTTGGGCAGTGGTTTGCGGTCTTGGTTGACATATTCGATGACATTGGACAGCAAGCGTTGCTGTTCGTCGGCTTGCGGGATGGCTACTTTATTCAGATTAACGTAATCGGGCTGGACATCACCTGCCTTGGCACCGAAAAACAGGTCGTCGGGGCGGATGAGCGAGTCGCCGTCGCGGTTCTGCCCTGCCCAGGCCGGATTGCCCTGATGGGTATAGACCACGGAACGTGCTAAATCGTAGGTAAACGCCGCAGCCTGTCCGCCATTGCTGCCCACACTGCGCACCGTAACTGCCGGGTTGGTGGTAGCGGTAGATTCGTTACTGTACAGGGTTGCTACCGTAGTCGTGCCACCGTTGGCCGCATATTTATCGGCACTGCCGTGGTACTGCATGGTCTGGCCGGTAATGCCATTGCCTGGCGCACCGGCAGTATTAATAAGCATATAGCCATCGGCCAAGGTACTGGATTGATCGGTCAGGCCCAGCAAGCTGGCTAGCTTTTTGTCCGGATGCAGGGCAATAAGGTTGCCGCCGGCATTGACCCAGGTGGTAAGCATAGTTACCTGGGCTGCGGTTACGGGCTGGTCGCCCAAAATAACTACATCGTAATTATTCAACATAGTAGCCGTAACACTGGTAAGATCGGCCGCAGTGTACGAATTTAACCCTTCGGCATGCAAAATCTCGGTGTAGTATTTGGTAAACGGCTGGGCGTTAGAAGTAACGACCAATATGGGCATGCTGGGGGTAACAGTTGCTGCGGCAGTGGTAAAGCTCCAAGCGTAATTGCCGGCCAAAGCATTGCCGGCTGCATCCTTAACGCGCGGGTCTGTGGCCCCGCCGCGTAGGGTGGCGGTGTAGCTGGTGCTGGCGGCTAGCGGGCTGTTGGGTGTAAGTGCAGCGGTCTGGGTACCGGCAGTGTAACTTACGGTGGCAGCCACCGCCACGCCAGCAGTAGTGCGTAGTTCGAACGTGTTAGTGTTAACAGTGCTGGCAGTGAGCGCTTCGTTAAAGGTGGCATTTATGGCGCTGCCCACATTCACATTGGCGGCTGCATTAGCCGGTGTAACGGTGGTAACCGTGGGTGGGGTGGTGTCGGTTGTGGCCTGGAAGACCACATCGACCCAGTAGTTGCTGGATTGATGCGTGCTGTTGGGGAACCCGCCGCCGGCAGCATACTTATACACGCCGTTGCCGCCATCTGTGCCGTCTTGCAGTGCGGTGAGCGGCCCATTGGTAACGCTGGCACTGGCAAAGTAGTTGCTGTCGCCCGCATAATGGCCTTTGGGCGCATAGTACGAAGCCACATAGGTGGTGTTGGCGCTAATAGATACCGGGGTTGTAAAGGTGACCTGTTGCCAACCGGTGGCTGTTTCGCCGCTAAATGTGGCTGTGGCCAGGCGGCTGCCGGCCATATTCCACAAACTGCCGGTGTGCGTGCCGGTGTTGCCCGTGCCCTTATAAAAACGAACGCCGGCTACGGAACCGGCGCTGTTAGCTCTAAATTTGACACCCAGCTCGACGGCCGCAGTGTCGCTATCACTGGGATGCGTGGGTACAGCTGTGGATGGCCAAATGGTACTGGCTGCTGCCTGTGCATGAAAAGAGGGCGCCATTGCTGCCCCCAATAACCCGATTGCTAAAACCAAAAAAAGCACTCGGTCGAGTGCCTTACGCATATGGTGTACCATGTGTGCTCCTTGCTACTAGCTATAGTGTTCTAGCCTCAGCCTAACCTAAGCCACTGTAATGTGCAAGCATAAGCTATAATAGATGCATATGGCCAAAGCTTCGGCCCACCTAAGCCAACCCCACATTCGGCGGCAATTGTTTACCCTGGCCGTGCTTTTACTGGCACTGTATGTATTCGTGCCGCAAATAAAAGGGTTGTCGGCCAGCACGGCTGCATTTAAAAATGTGCAGCCTGCATATGTAATTGTTGGCTTGGCGTTAACAGCTGCAACCTATGGGGTAGCCGCCGGATTATACCAGCTGCTTGCCAAGCGGCAACTGCGTTATGGGCGCACGCTGTTAGTACAAACCAGTAGCGCATTTGTGAATCGGCTGCTGCCCGCCGGTGTAGGTGGTATTAGCCTGAGCGTGGCCTATTTGCGCAGTGCCCGGCACAGTGTTGGCCAGGCAGCGGCTGTGGTCAGCGCCAATAACACGCTGGGCCTCGTAGGGCATACATTATTAATGGCTGGTGTGGTAGCAACCAGCGATGCATCATTTAACCAAGTTACCTTCCCGCGACATGCCACAATCATTTTTGCTGCAATAGTGACAGCTGGAGTGGCTGTGGGATTGATTGTATTTAGGCGCGCACGCCGCGTATTTGTGCGCACCGGCAGCGAAGTACTCCGTAACTTGGCAGGTTACCGTCATCATCCGTGGCGCTTGCTGTTGGCGTTGCTTGGCTCTATGTTGCTGACAGCATTATATGCAGGGGTACTGTGGGCTTGTGCCCGGGCAGTACACTGCGATTTGCCCCTAGTCAGCATATTTGTGGTGTTCACGGCCGGCGCCTTTTTGGGCACTGCCACGCCAACACCTGGCGGCGTGGTAGGGGCCGAAGCCGGATTGCTGGGCGGGTTCGTAGCATATGGGGTAGATGCCGGTACCGGCCTGGCCATTGCCCTGTTATATCGTTTTCTGACTTATTGGCTGCCGCTGGCACCTGGTTTTGTCGCTTTCATATTTGTACGCCGCCGCCTACGCTTCTTTACGTAGCTCTAGACAGAGCGACGTATAATTATAAGGTAAGTATTTGGAGGACATGATGAAGCGTTTTGTATTGGCAACAGTTTCGTTCCTTAGTGTGGGTGTTTTGTTTGCAAGTTCAACGGCAAGCGCTGTAGTAGCAGCCAAACCCCGGTACGCCGCACTAGGCGATTCGGTTGCAGCCGGCTACGGTTTGCCTGTAGCTGCCAATGCTTCAGCCGAAGATCGTTTGTGCGGCCGTTCGACAGCCGCCTATCCGTACCAGGTGGCGACAGGTTTGAATATGACGCTGCAGCATCTGGCGTGTACTGGCGCTAAAGCGGATGAAGGCTTGTATGGCGTACAAAATCGTAACGGCACCCGTTTGACACCCCAATTAACCACGGCGTTTGCACCAGGCCGCCCAGACCTTATTACGATTACCATTGGCGCCAACGACGCCCGCTGGACACAGTTTATCCGCGACTGCTATGTATGGCGCTGCGGTTCTACCTGGGACGATGCCCGTGCCGTGGTGTACCGTGCCGACCTTAAGGCAGAACTCATTTGGACACTGTACAAAATTAGGACATTAAGTAACGGCAATCCGCCAAAGGTACTGATGAACGGCTACTATGCGCCATTTGCAGCTGCCGACTGCGCTGAAAAACAAGGCAAGGTTACGGTCCAGGAAGTCGCATGGCTTAATAAACAGGTTGGGCTGCTTAACCAATCCATACAAAATTCGGCTGGGCTATATTCGTTTGCGCGATTTGTGCCAGTTAGCTTTGCCGGCCACGAGCTGTGCAGTACCCAACCCTGGGTGCAAGGTTTGGCAGCCGCCGGCCCCTTCCATCCCACCGCTGCCGGCCAAACTGCTATTGCCGGCGCCAACCTGACCGCGTATCGCAGGTAGACAGTTCGTTTGCTACAATAGCAAACAAGATGAACGCAGTTGAGATATCTCGTGCCGCAGCTGCTCACGATCTGCTTGCGAAACACTATGCAGAGATCCAGGAACGGTACGGTTCGGGTTTGCAGCCTGGCAATGACCCGGAAATGTGGCTGCCGTTCCATGCGCAAATACGTACGAAAGCTCTGCGCGTAGCCGCGGTTGGGGCAGGCGCGTTGGGTCTAAAAGACGATCTGCTCGCCGGCAGGCGCACTAATTACACTTTATTAAAAATCCTCAATAGGTTGCAACCTGATAGCTTGTTGCCGCTGCAAGTAGCACAGGCACTGTGTGTGGACCCAGATAATTTTTACAGGATTGATTATTCTGGCATAGACGCAGGCTTATGCCAGATAGGTTACGGCCCAGAAACACGCAATATGGTTCAGACGGCAATGGCTACCACATGGGTTAAGGCAAGCGCGGAAAGCGGTATTAGGTATCAGTATATCAATCCTCGGGAGCTGTATGCTGCCGAAAAAATGATTGCCGAAGACGGGTCAGTGCGCGCACTGTATGCATCGCCAGAGGCTATGCGCTCGTTGGGGCAGTTAGTGGTTGAAGTGCAGCTGGAGGCCAAGGCTATCCATGTTGATGGCCAGCGACCCCAGAGTATGGATCAGGCAGCGACAGCCGTCGTAACAGATGACAGGCCAGCACGAGCGGTTATTGAGCGGTGGAAAACTTATTTTTATGGCAGGCCTGATACGTATACACCTCGGCTACCCACCACAGCCGAGGTTTTTCCATGCTTTGACCGCAACAGAACATTTTTTATGGGCCAGATAGTACCCATGCTAGAGTCCAATCTGCTGGACGTAGGTACACTTGTTCGCGCCACTATGGAATTTTCGGCCGAACTAGAGAGTCGCCCCCATTTTGCCTGGAAACCAGAACAGCTTGTGGCTGCATAGCCTATGCACCCACATGGGCAATTTTTTTGGCTTGTTTGCCAATGGCAATAGGGTAAATACCGTCAAAGCACGAGGTGCAGAAGGTACTGGCCGGTTGACCGGTGGCGCGGATCATGCCATTGAACGACAAATACCCTAATGTGTCAGCGCCAATGTGCTGGCGTATTTCTTCTACGCTCATTTGGGCGGCAATCAGTTCGTGTTGGTCGGAAATATTAATACCGTAAAAATCCGGATAGCGTACGGGCGGCGAACTGATAAGCACATGTACTTCGCGCGCGCCAGCCTCTTGCAGCATGCGTACAATTTTGCGCGTGGTAGTGCCGCGTACAATGGAATCATCAATTAAAACAACCCGCTTGCCTTTAAGCAGATGGGGCATGGGGTTGAGTTTCATGCGCAGGTCTTGCTCGCGCAGCTTGGCGCTGGGGCGGATAAACGTGCGGTGGATGTAACGGTTTTTAATAAGCGCCATTTCAAACGGAATGTCGCTGGCCCGGGCATAGCCAATGGCGGCCGGGATGGACGAATCGGGCACCGGCACCACAATATCGGCATCCAGTTTATATTCTTCTGCCAAGACCTGGCCAAAGTTTTGGCGCACTTGGTCTACGCTGAGGCCCTGGATAATGCTGTCGGGGCGGGCAAAATATACCAACTCGAACATGTCCAGTTTGGGACGGGGCTTTGCCGCTTGGTGCGAAGTTATGCCGTGTTCGTCAATAATCACAAGTTCGCCGGGCTGTACGTCGCGAATAAATGTCGCGCCCACAGTATCGAACGCACAGGTTTCGCTGGCAACGACGTAGCCTTTACCCAGGCGGCCAATAGATAGCGGGCGGATGCCGCATTCGTCGCGGAATGCCACGAGTTTTTTGTTAGTCATGGCTACGGACGAAAAAGCCCCTGTAAAAAGGGGATATGTTTCCTGAATAGCTGCTTCCAGCTCCATGCCGTTTTCCATAAGGCAGTTGATTGCTTCGGCCATCATTTCGGAGTCATTATATTTTTGATGCGCGATGTCGTGCTCGTCCAGGAACGCTGCCAGCGCATCGGTAACAGGCAAGTTGCCGTTATGGGCAAATGCCAGCTTATGCTCGCGCTTAAGCACTGGCTGGCTATGGGCACCCTCGGCTGCACCGGAAGTGGAATAACGGTTGTGGCCAATAGCAATGTGGCCTGGCAGTTGCTCGAGGTCTTCTTCGTGGTACACATTGGCAACCAAACCCGGTGCTGTGTGGCGGTACAAATTGTGGCCATCGGAACTGACAATGCCGGAACTTTCTTGCCCCCGGTGCTGCAATGCCCACAGACCGTAAAAGGTTAGTCGGGAGGCTTGGGGGCCAACATTGTACGCGCCAAAAACGGCACATTTTTCGCGTATTTGGCTACTGTCACTTGGAAAAGAAAAACTCAACCCTACACCCTTACTTTTATGATTGCCCTATGTTCCTATCGTAGCACTTATGCTTTTTGTGGCAAACGGAATTTATGTAGTGCGAATTTGGTGGCCAATGTCGGTGCGGTAGTGCATGTCTTTAAAATGTATAGCGTGCGGGCCAACAGCCGCGTAAGCGGCCTTGGCGGCTTCGTCCGGTGTTTTGCCCAAGCCGGTTACGTATAGTACGCGGCCGCCGTTGGCCACAAATGTCTCGTTATTTTTTTTGACCCCGGCAAGTTGAACAATGACATTGTGATACGCAGTTCCCAGGCCCTCAATAGCATCGCCTTTGCGCGGATGTTCGGGGTAGCCCGCTACTGCCACGCAAACAGTAAGTGCCGATACGTTCAGTTTGCTGGGGATAGCAATGCCTGCAATGTCGCCCTTGGCAGCTTGCAATAGCATGCCAGGTACATCAAAGCCGGATTCGCTCAGCACCGGCAATACTACCTGGGTTTCTGGGTCGCCAAAACGGGCATTGTATTCGATAACCACTGGGTCGCCACCGCGCTCAATGGCCAGCATAAGGCCCAGGTATAACACGCCTTGGTAAGGCGTGCCAGCGGCCTTCATGCCGTCGATAGTTTGCTTGGTAATATCGTGTATTTTTTGCGCCTGGGCAGCGCTGACAATATTTTCGGGCAGGGGCGAATATGCACCCATGCCGCCGGTGTTGGGCCCTTGGTCGCCATCTTTTAGCCGTTTGTGGTCTTGCGAAAAGGGCAGCATAACAAAATTGGTGCCGTCGCTGACAGCAAAGGCCGACACTTCCGGGCCATGCAGGCGTTCCTGTATAACCACGCCGTTTTTGCCTGCACCGTCGTATGCCGTGCCGCTAAACATATCGGCCAGCGTGGCTTTAGCTTCCACCGCTGTTTGCGGCAGCACCACACCTTTGCCTGCAGCCAGGCCATCGGCTTTTAATACGTAGGTGTCGGGCGATTTATTTTTAATTATATCCAATGCTTCTTGTTCGGAATGTGCGGTCCAGGATTGCGGCTGCGGGATGCTGTGTTGCGTCATAAATTCGGCCGCAAAGGCCTTGCTGCTTTCCAGCTTGGCGGCTTCGCGGTTGGGGCCAAACACTGGCACACCTGCCTTACGCAGGGCATTGGCCAGGCCTGCTTCCATGGCGGCATCCGGTCCGATAATAACCGCCCCCACCTTTTTATCGCGCACAAAAGCCACAATGCCCTCGATATCGGTTGGCTGTAGCGTCACATTTTCGCCCTTAGACAGCAGCGCCGTGCCGGCATTGCCTGGCCCAATGTACACTTTGTGCACATTGGGCGAACTGTCCATCTGCCGCGCCAGCTCATGTTCACGCCCGCCGCTACCCACTACCAATACATCGAGCTCTGCCATATGTCCCCCTCTATTTCTTTCATTCTAAAGCAAGTTGGGGTTTAGACAAACGCACTATATTATTGATATATGAAACGCCACCAGCCAGTTATTGCAGTGTTTGCCTCGGGGGCGGGCAGCACGTTTCGGGCAGTGGCCGATGCTGTGCAGCAGGGCCTTGTAGATTTTGACATTGGCCTGCTTGTTACTGACCATGACGATGCGGGTGTGCTGCAGCATGTTGAAGAGTTGAACGGAAAATACGGTTTTAACATCAAAACAGAAATTATTAATAAAAAACGCTACCCAGGCGGCACCCAAGGCCGCGGCCAAACGCGCGAAGAGGCCGAGGCGTTGTGCGCCGCGCTGCGTGACAACCACATTGACCATCTAAGCCTTATGGGCTGCCTGCGCATTATTGCCAGGCAGGTCATTGACGAATTTGGTTGGAAACCGGCCTATGCCGTGGCCGATCCGCAGCACAACGGCATGTACCTGGCGCGTATGACCAATACACACCCAGGCATTCTACCTGCCACCACTGATACTTATGGCATTCACACCCAGCAGCAGGCGCTGGATATGGGTTTATCTGAAACGGCACAGACCTTCCATGCGGTTGCTACCGGCATAGACAAAGGTCCGATCATAGCCGAACATCGTGTACACGTACATGCACCGTCAAGCTATCCGGCACACCTTGCCGACACAGCCGAAAAACTTTTCGCCCGCGTACAGCGGGTAGAAAAGGCTCACTTGCCACTAGATCTAGACCACTTTTTAAAGCGCCAAGCGCAGTTTCACAAGGCCGCAAACCGCTCAAGCCCATTTCTTTTTGTGCAGGACTAGCTTGTGCTCGGCGTAGTCAAATGTAACGGCAAAGCGGTCAAAAAAGCCTTTTTGGCCCACCATGCCAAAACCGCTGTTGTTAATGTGGTCGGAAAATCCCACCTTGGTCTGAAAGCAGGCATGTTTGACGGTAATGGTAACGGTGTGCAAGTAGCCGGTATCCATGCGTCCGCTGACGCCGCCAAATTCAAATGATTCACCTTTTTCGATATCCAGCCCAATGGCCCTGCCAATGTCCCCATGCAAAATACACATATCTGCGCCGGAATCGACCAGTACTTCGTAATTAACCGCCCGGGTATGAGCGAGCTCAACGGGGATGATGGGGCGGAACCTGCCATCCAAACGTTTGTACGGGAATGTATAGCCGCGGCCCATACTTATCCTATATATGTTATGTCTTGTTCGGGCACTTTAGCCAAAATGGGCTTGGGATAGCCTTTATCTTCGGCTTGTTGAATAACAACCGGTAGTTTGGGGCCGGCCGATATAACCGTAACTTCATCGTCCTTCAATGCGACCCATTGGCCTTTGTATTTTTTGTACAGCTGCGTCCAGTTTTTTGCAGTCATGCAAATACTCCTTGTAAGGTATTATACACATCTGTGCCTTATTTTTGGCTTAAGCCGACCCAATGGCGGGCGTTTTGGAACATGCGCAGCCACGGGGCTTCGGCAGGCCAAGGTGCGGGATGCCACGACAGCTGTTGAGTTAAAAAGGCGCGTTCGGGATGGGGCATCATAATGGTGGCTCGACCCTCGGGGGTGGTAAAAGCGGTCAGGCCCTGGGATGAGCCGTTGGGGTTGGCCGGGTAGGCTTCGGTTACGTTGCCGTAATTGTCGCTATATTGCAGCGGAGCTAAGCCATTGGCTAGTATGGTTTTTTCGTCTTTGGCATTTGCGAACTGTGCACGGCCCTCGCCATGGGCTACGGGTACGGGCAATAGCGACCCTGCCATGTCTTTGAAGAATATGGAGGGCGAGTCGTTGACCTGTACTGTTACCAGCCGGGCCTCAAACTGTTCGCTGGTATTGCGCAGGAACGTCGGCCAGGCGTTGGCACCCGGGATAAGCTCTTTAAGCGCGGCCAGCATTTGGCAGCCGTTGCATACGCCCAGACTGAATGTATCCGGGCGTGCAAAAAAAGCAGCAAATTGTTTGCGTAATGCGGGGTGCTGCAGAATGGATTTAGCCCAGCCTTCGCCCGCGCCCAACACATCGCCGTACGAAAAACCGCCGCAGGCTGCCAGACCTATGAAATCGTTTAGTTTACACGCGCCTTGCACCAGATCATTTAAGTGCACATCTACGGCCGTAAAACCGGCACGCACAAATGCTGCAGCCATTTCGGTTTGGCCGTTAATGCCTTGCTCGCGCAAAATAGCCACTTTGGGTTTGCGGATAAGGCGTTTGGTGTGGTGGGGGAAGGTAACAACTGGCGAGAGGCCAGGGTTTTTGTTGTTGGCAATGGCTTTATATTCTTGGGCGGCGCAATCGGCATTGTCGCGTGCGGCTTGCATACGGTAGCTAGTGTCGGCCCACCATTGTTCCAGTTGTTTACGTGTTTGTTGGTATAGCACTTTGCCGTTTTGTTTGAACGTAAGCTCTTGGTTGGCGGTGGGCTGGCCCAGGGTATGCACGTGCTGGCCTATGGCTGCTTCCAGGGTTTTGCGTACTGCAGCGGCATCGCTGGCGCGAACTTGCACAACTACGCCCAGCTCTTCGTTAAACAACTGTGCTAGGGTGTCGCCGGCAGGTAGCTGTATGGTGGCACCACAACGACTGGCAAAGCACATTTCGGCCACAGTAGTTAGTAGGCCGCCGTCGGAACGGTCGTGGTAGGCCAGTAATTTGTTGGCTTTGGCGAGTTTCTGGATTGCGGCAAAAAATTTCTTAAGTATTGCCGGGTCAATATCTGGCACTTCATTGCCAATTTGGCTAAACACTTGGGCCAGTGCCGAACCTCCCAGGCGATGTTCGCCTTGGCCTAGGTCGACCAACAGGAGTTCGCTGGGCTCGTCCAGCTGTAATTGCGGGGTAAGTATGCGCGACACATCGGTGACGGGTGTAAAAGCAGTAATGATAAGCGACAACGGCCCCACCACCGACTTGTCTTTGTCGCCTTCTTGCCACACCGTGCGCATGCTAAGCGAATCTTTGCCTACCGGAATAGTAATGCCAAGCGCGGGACAAAATTCCTGGCCCACTGTGGTTACGGTGTCGAACAGTTTTTCGTCTTCTTGGTTAAAGCCTATAGCGGCCATCCAGTTGGCCGACAGTTTAATGTCACTAATGGTGCTGATGGGTGTGCTGGCAATGTTGGTTATGGCTTCGCCAATGGCCATGCGGGCTGACGCCGGAGCATTGATGAGCGCCAAGGGCGCGCGTTCGCCCATAGCCATGGCTTCGCCGGTTTGGCTGCCAAAGCCGCTGGCCGTTACGGCTGCGTCGCTAACCGGTACTTGCCAGGGGCCAATCATTTGATCGCGCACTGTCAGGCCGCCCACGGTGCGGTCGCCAATGGTAATTAGGAATTTTTTACTACCCACGGCAGGCAAGTGCAGCACACGTTTGACCGCTTCAGCTACGCCGATATTTTTGAGTGTAAGCGCAGGCATGGTGGTTTTTTGGCGGGTAATGGTGCGGGTCATTTTGGGTGGTTTGCCAAATAGCACCGACATAGGCACATCAACCGGTTTATTTTTAAACTGGCGATCAGTAACTACCAGTTGCTGTTGTTTGGTGGCTGTGCCCACCACGGCAAACGGACAGCGTTCGCGCTGGCAAACGGCAGTAAACAAGGCCAGGTCTTTGGCTGCGATGCCTAGTACATAGCGCTCTTGCGATTCGTTAGACCAAATTTCCATGGGCGACATGCCCGGGTCGGCATTGGGCAAGTCGCGCAGTTCAAACGTAGCACCCAAATTACTGTCGTGCACCAGTTCTGGCAAGGCGTTGGACCAGCCCCCGGCACCGACGTCGTGGATGGTAATGACGGGGTTTTTGTTGCCCAGGTTGGTCATGTAATTTATGACCTCTTGTGCGCGGCGCTGCATTTCGGCACTACCGCGCTGGACAGATGCAAAATCCAGATTTTCGCGGCTGGCGCCGCTGTTCATACTGCTGCCGCTGCCGCCGCCCAGGCCGATCAGCATGGCCGGGCCGCCTAACACAATAATATGAGCGCCCGCTGGCAGCTGTTTTTTCTGTACGTGGATGTTTCGGATGTTGCCTAAACCCCCGGCAATCATAATGGGTTTGTGGTACCCCCACACTTGGCCGTTTGCGTCGGCTTGCTCAAAGGTGCGGAAATAGCCGGCCAGGTTGGGCCGTCCAAATTCGTTGGCAAAGCCGGCAGCGCCCAGCGGGGCATCGATCATAATATTGTAAGCACTGGTAATGCGGCCAGGTTTGCCGTAAGGCTTTTCCCACGGTTGTTTGACGCCGGGAATGTTCAGATTGGAAACGTTAAAACCACTCAAACCCATTTTGGTGCGGGCGCCGCGCCCGGTGGCCGCTTCGTCGCGAATTTCGCCACCGGTGCCGGTGGCTGCACCTGGGAACGGGGCAATAGCGGTAGGGTGGTTATGGGTTTCTACCTTGGTCACAATATGCGCGGGCTCAGTTGTGGACCTATATGCGCTAGTTTTGGGATCGGGGTAAAATCGTTCGGTATCAGGCCCTTGTAGCACGGCGGCGTTGTCAGAATATGCCGACAACACGTTCTGGCCGCCCTTCTCAAAGGTGTTACGGATCATATCAAATAGGCTTTTTGGCTGTTCGGCGCCGTCGATAACCCAACGGGCGTTAAACACTTTGTGCCGGCAATGTTCGCTATTAACCTGGGCAAACATCATGAGTTCCGCATCAGTAGGATTGCGCCCCAATTTTTTATAGGCGTCTACTAAATAATCTATTTCGTCCGGTGCCAGGGCCATGCCGAAAGCGGCATTGGCTTCCGCCAAGGCCGCTGCCCCTTTGTCTAAAACATCAATGACGTTAACGGGTTTGGCCGGATTTGCTGTAAATAGTGCCCCGGCCGCCATAAGATTGTCTAGCACTACCTCTGTCATGCGGTCGTGCAGCAGCGGGTCGATCTTTGAACGATCAAGCGGCTTGGTCGACTTAATATAATAGGCAACGCCCCGCTCCAGCCGGGTTATCCCGTGCAGCCCGCTGTTATGTGCGATGTCTGTTGCCTTGGATGCCCAAGGCGAGATAGTACCCAAGCGCGGTACCACCAAAAACAGCGTACCAGTGCGCGGCCCTTCAAACGGTGTGCCATAGCTAAGCAAAGTTTGCAGTTGTTTGTCGGTGCTGGCCGACAGTTTGTGCGGTGTATATGCAAAGTGGACGTATTCGGCCGACACTGCCGTGATGTGCGCATCGACTTTGTTTAATGTTTGTAGCAGTTTGCTTGCGCGGAAGCTGGAAAGCGCATCGATGCCACCATGTATCTGCATTAACGGACCTCTAACGTATCGCCTTTAAATGTAATATTTTTGGGGTTGATAACTACTTGCTTGGGCCCCTCTGCCACATGCCCTGCCACTATTGCCTTCAAATTATGCTTGGCTGCTAGTGCTACCACTTGTTCGGCTGCGGCTTGGGGTACATACACGGCAAAGCCGGCGCCCATGTTGAAGTTGCCGTACATTTCGCTGTCGTCTACACCTGCCTGCTTTTGCATAAACAAAAATTCAGGTTGCGGTGACGGTATTGCATCCAACACATATCTTAATTCCTTGGCGGCGCGCATTAGTTTACGCCAGCCATGCCCGGTAATGTTTACCATATAGTGCACATCTATGTTGGCTTCTAGTATGCTTCGCACCAGTGGCACGTATAGGTGGGTGGGGGTAAGAATGGCTTCACCAAATGTGCGGCCGCCAGGTAGTTTTGTTTTATACACATCTGGCGATTTCTCTGCCAAACTGCGTACAAAGGTGATGCCATTAGCATGGATACCGCTGCTTTCGATGAGCACAATGGCGTCGCCCGGGGTTAGCTTGTCGCCCAAGACTAATCGTTTTTTGGGATTAATAATGCCCACGGCCGAACCACTCAGGTCGATAGTGCCGGGTTCGACAATTCCTTTAAGCGTGGGTGTTTCGCCACCGCCCCATGTGGCACCACTTATGTCGCACGCTGCTGCCCAGCCGGTAATAAGGTCATGTACGCGTTCTTGGTCGTTCATCCAGGCGGAGTTACCAATGGCAAAATAGGCGTTGACTACTTGGGGCAGGGCGCCTACCACAATCAGGTCGTTTACAATCATGGCCACGGTGTCTTGGGCAAGAGCGTCGTAATACGTTTTGCCGGTAAAGATACGCACGGCATCGGCTACCAGGTTTTTGGTGCCCAGACCCTCGATAACTAACGCCCGGTAGGCATCAGATTCTTCCCATACATAGGCTGATTCGCCACGGCTGGCGCCTATTTCTTTTGCGTTAAAGGCATGCAGGTTGGCGGCTGTACCGTGGGCTTTCTTTTGGGCCAGTACTTTTACTGGATCCATGGCGCTGTAATCTACGCCGGCTTGCGCGTAAGTAGGGGGTGGATTTTTCACTGTTTTTGTCCTTTCCGCAGGGCTGTATCGGCAGCCAGTACGTCGTCGTGTTGTTCTTGGCGGAACGCGACATATTTTTTAGCTAAGGCCGGGTTGCTTAAGCCGAGGATTTCTACAGCCAACAGCGCGGCGTTTTTAGCACCGTTTTCGGGCATGGTGGCCAGCGGGATACCGGGCGGCATTTTGATGTTGGACCACAATGCCTCGTGGTCGTGGTTGTCGCGTTTGACAGGCACAGCCAGTACAGGCAAGGGGGTATGCGAAGCAGTCATGCCGGGTAAATGGGCACTGCCGCCGGCACCGGCGATAATAATTTTTAGCCCGCGCTGTTGGGCGGTTGCCGCGTAGCTGGCCATAACATCCGGTGTGCGGTGTGCGCTAATAACGCGCATCTCGTGCGGTACGCCAAATTGTTCTAAAACAGTTGCTGCCGGTTGCATGACGTCCATGTCCGACGTTGATCCCATGATGATTCCGACAATTGGATGTGGCATATGTGGTTATATCCCTATATGTTTCCGCGCAAGGCGTGCGCGCGCTTTGGCTTGTGCCAATGTGTTGCCGGTGGCGGTTATATGGCCCATTTTACGATCTATTTTGGTTGGCGATTTACCGTAAATATGTACGCTAGTGTGTGGAACCGCTAGTGCTTTGTCAAGGCCGGTCAGTTTGGTATCGCCGGTACGCTCGCCCAGGATGTTTATCATGACTGCAGCTGGCGCGTTCAGTGCCGTTGGCCCCAGCGGCAGGCCGCTAATGGCGCGAATGTGCTGCTCGAATTGCGACACTTGGCAGGCATCCTGCGTATAGTGGCCGCTGTTGTGCACGCGCGGAGCTATTTCGTTCACCAGTACTGTACCGTCTTTGGTAAGGAATAGTTCAATACCAAACACGCCGGCACCTTGCAACTGTCGGGCAACTTGCAGCGCCACTTTTTCGGCCCGCTTGCGTTCAGGTACCGTAATATCGGCCGGTGCGCGGACTTCCAGGCAAATGTTGCGT
This sequence comes from Nevskiaceae bacterium, assembly GCA_035526505.1. GTDB lineage: Bacteria > Patescibacteriota > Saccharimonadia > Saccharimonadales > UBA4665 > DATLCF01. Next base: position 53,398 of record DATLCF010000002.1, read on the forward strand.
TCGTGGATAGTTTGTACAATGGGATAGGCTTGGATATCGCCGGTTGTACTGCGTGCGACCATGGCGGCCAATTCTTTTTTGAACGGGATAATTTGCTCGGCATATAACTGGCGTCCGGCAAATTGTTCGAACGCTTGGGCCAATTCTGTATCGTTTGTAACCACCATGTTGCCGCGGCCGTCGTAGGCGCCATGGCGGGTTTTAACAATCATCTTGCCGCCAAATTGTTTTAACAGTTTTTTAGCTTCATTCAGATTTTTGATAGACGAAAATGGCGCTACAGGAATATCATGCGCCTGCAAAAATTCTTTTTGTTTAAATTTGTCTTGGATAAGCCTGATGGTTTGCGGGGCAGGGTTAACCGGTGTGCCTAAGCCCTCTATTTTTTCCAAGGCGTCTGCGTCCAGATGCTCAATTTCCACCGTAATATAGTCGGCCTGCTTGGCAAGCTGCTGCAGAGCGGTTACATCGTACAAATCGCCCGTAATTTCTTGGGCCCCAGCCTGCGCTGCCGGACCGTTGCTGCCCGGGTCCACTACAACCACTCGAAATCCCAATGGCAGCGCTGCCAGGGTCAGCATTCGTCCCAGCTGCCCGCCGCCAATGATCCCAATTGTTTTCGCCCCCTGCATATACGCCCATAGTACTGCATTGTTTTTATTTTCGCAGCACGTTTTAAAATGTAGCCCTAAATAGAAGCATGGGAACCCCACTCATCTACGCGCGGCGCCCATGATTTATTCGGTCTGGCTGCGATTAATTTTTGATTGCCAGCGCTTCTTTGACTTGTTCTATTTTAGGGAAAAGCCGCTGTAGTGCTGCACCATCGTTATTCTGGGCATTAAACGCATTCAGGGTGGCCCGCACTACATGGCTGATGGCTGCCTGCTGTCCGGGTAAAAGGCGGCGGTAGTGCTGAATAAATTTATCCGGGAACGTATGTAATATGGCGGCCGTGGATGCAAACATTTCGTTAGACTTATCAAAAGGGTGGCCGCTGAGCGATGCTTCTGCGCAGAGAAGTTCGTTTATATAGGTGGATTCGGTTATTGTTGCCCATATTTGCTCCTTTTTGGCCAGGTCATAGGTCGCATCAATAAATTCAGTTTGGGGCGGCAGCTGATAGTGCGTCTGTTCGAGGACATGCCGGTAGGCCGTGGCCAGCTTTTGCTGGTTGTCGTCTGATAGTTCTTGGTGTACGGCATGGGTCGCTTCGTGGGTAACGATGGTACTGGCTGTGGGATAGCCTCCTACATTCCGGGGGAATGGGGTAGAGAGCCGGAGCCTTCCGGTTGATAGTCTAAACTCGTCTGCGAGATCGACATCATGGGCAGTATGGTCCATAAAAACATGCAATGCTTCTGCATGGTGCAAATAAGGTTCAAAGTTAGCCAGGCTGTTGCAGAGTGTTTTTTGGTCCTGCTGGGATAGTTTGGCTTCTGTAGTCATAGCTTCGGACGATGCAGCACACACCGGAATTTCAGCAGGCTGGACAGGATAGGCCTGCCGTTCGGTAACTGCAATGTCGGAGGGCGATACTGTTACGGTGGACAGGCGTAAAGTGGTGTCCACAGGGAATGCAGTCTTCAGGGAAGGGGTAGCGGAAGGCACGGTTTTGCTATCGCTCCCTATGTTATAGTCTACACCACTGATCCTTTCGTGCTGTGCTGCCCAAGTGTTAAAGCGTGTTTTGCCGGATTCATTAAGATTCTTTTCCCCAAGATAGGATGTGTCAATTACCCTGTCTTCGGCAATGGATTCGGCAACGATAACTTTATTAGGATGCTTGTTAAGATAATCATCTACTGAGCGTTCAGGGGTAATCACGAAGCCGGTAATAGCAAAATTGCCTACTGCTGTAGCTACTGCTCCGTTACCAAGGTATTGTGGCTTTGCTTCCGGCGGCGGGTATAGGTGAGGGTCGAGCGGGCTATAATGAAACTCAGTATTATCTAAGGCAACTGTTCCTATTGGCAATGGCGGTTTTTCCGGCGTGGGCACACCAATAATATTGCCCAGCGCAGCAGTGCTGGCTAGCGTTGCCGCTGCAAGTTTTGTTGCAATACCACTAAAACGAGATGGTGCTTCGTGCACCATCTGTTCAGAGAAAGATGTAGTCGGGATATCAGCAGGGGACATGCCGTATATTTTAACACATTTTTACTATAAAAGCAATATTCCCTTGCATATTGCAAGTATAATTTGCAGATTTAGGGTGGGCAGTTACAATGCTTGTATGCATGGGGTAACAATTGATTCGACTGCTTTTGCATTTCCGGGCCAGGTTGGTGTCGCCCACGGTAAGGTCCGTGATATTTACGATTTAGGCGATACATTATTGCTATTGGCTACCGACCGGTATTCGGCATTTGATCGCAACCTGGCGCTCGTACAGTATAAGGGCGAACTAGTAACCGCCATTAGTCGTTGGTGGTTCGAACAAACCGGCTCGATTATTGCAAATCATGTCAAGAGCTACCCCGACCCTAACGTTGTATGGTGCAAAAAATACAAGGTACTACCAATAGAAATGGTGGTCAGGGGTTATATTACGGGTGTTACAACTACTTCGTTGTGGCACACCTACGCCCAGGGCCAGCGCGATTTTGGCACCCTTACCCTGCCAGAGGGGCTGCACAAAAACCAAAAACTTCCGGAACCCGTCCTAACCCCCACGACTAAATTCGAAAAGCATGACCGGCCCCTAACCCCGCAAGCAGCGATAAAAGAAGGCCTGGTTGCTGCTGACATTTGGCAAAAAGCACAAGAGGTTGCCCTGCAGCTTTTCCAATTCGGCCAAAAAACAGCCCAGTCCAAGGGGCTTATTTTGGTTGATACCAAGTATGAATTTGGCCTGGATGAGCAGGACAACTTGGTACTCATTGACGAAATACATACGCCAGACTCCTCGCGATATTGGCGTACTGATACCTACCAGCAGCAAATTAGCAAAGGGGAAGAGCCCGACAACTACGACAAGGAATTTTTGCGGCTATGGTATAAGGCCCGGTTTGACCCATATAGCGACAAGCCCGCACCGCGGCCACCAGCAGAGATACTTGGCGAATTAACGAGCCGCTACATATATGTATACGAGCAGCTTACCGGTCAGAAATTTACACCCGACCCAGCCAAAGATCCGCTGCAGCGTATAGAACAGAGCGTGCAAAAAGCATTGAAGGGACTGGCCGGTGCTTAAGCCGTTTAAGCTGCCGCCTGTCCGTACCGCCCTTGATTTTAGCGCGCTCGACCCGCTCGATGCCCGCTATTACGACCCGCAGGTTGCCCAGTATTTGTCCGAAGGCAGTCGCATCGTCTACCAGGCATATGCGGAGGCTGCACTAGCACATACCCTGGCAGATTACGGTATATGCAGCCGTAAAGCAGCTGCCAGTATTGAAGCGGCCGCGCGCAAGGTTACACCCCAGGCGGTGTATAGCCAAGAACAAGTTACTAAGCATGATATAAAAGCCTTGGTAAATTGTATTAAAAAAGGCGCCAGCAATGAGGCGGCCGTGTGCGTGCATTTTGGCGCGACATCGTACGATATTATTTGTACCGCACAAGCATTGCAGATGCGCGCTGCTATGGCAAATGTGGTTATCCCGCGGCTTAAAAAATTACTGCAAACACTGCTTGATATTACCGAAACGTATGTCGACACAGTGCAAATTGGCCGTACCCACGGCCAGCACGCCGTGCCCGTAACCTTTGGCTTTGCCATGAGCGAATACGTAAGCCGCTTGGGCACGAGTACCCAAGCGCTGCAGGCTTTGACTGCCGAGCTGCATGGCAAATTTTCCGGCGCGGTGGGTGCCTACAATGCATTGAGTGTTTTTGTAGACAAACCCATGGATTTTGAAAAAGCATTGCTTGCCAAACTCGGCTTGCAGCCCGCCCCCTATTCCACCCAAATTGTGCCGCCCGAGGGCATGATACGCCTGATTGATGAGCTGACCATTGCGGCCGGCATTATGGCCAACCTGGCCCACGACATGCGGCACTTGCAGCGCAGCGAAATTGCCGAAGTACGCGAAAAGTTCGAAAAGGGCCAGACTGGCTCATCCACCATGGCCCACAAACGTAACCCCTGGAATTTCGAAAATGTAATCAGCATGGCTAAGCAGGTAACTGCCCAGAGCGTTAACGCCAATCTCAATCTATCCAGTGAACACCAGCGCGACCTGACCGATTCGGCTTCGTCCCGATTCTATACGATACCGCTGGCCAGCGTGGCCGCCATGGCCCAACGCCTTGACAAGGTGATGAACAAGCTGGAAGTTGACGAGCAGGCCATGCAGCGTAACCTGCAATTAACCGGCGGTGCTATTGCTGCCGAGCCGTTTTATTTGCTGCTGGCCAAACATGGGCATCCGCAAGCGCACGAGGCGTCGAAAGCTTTGGCTCATCACGCAATGCAGCAAAGTATACCCTTGTATCAAGCCATTGCGGCCGATGCCGCGGCTACGTTGTATTGGAAAAAATTCAGCCGAAAAGAACAACATATTATTACGCACCCCGAGCAATACTATACCGGCCTGGCAAGCGCCAAGGCCAAGGCGATCGTCCGTTACTGGAAGCAAAGGCTACAAGAGGTAAAGGTATGAAACGCGCATCTATACGGCGATTGCAAATTGTAACCGGCAGTCACCATATTGACCTGGCAGCCAAGGTGGCTGAACGCTTACGTGTGCCCCTGGCCCAAACCCGGCTGGAGCGCTTTGCCAATGGCGAAGTGCGCTGCCAACTAGGCGAATCGGTGCGTGGCGCCGATGTTTTTATTTTTCAAACCCACAGCACCCCGGTAAACGACGCCATTATGGAACAGGCAATATTAATCGATGCCGCCCGGCGGGCCAGTGCCAAGCACATTACCGCTGTGTGCCCTTTCCTGGGCTATGCCCGGCAAGACCGCAAGGCCTCGGGCCGCGAGCCCATTAGCGCCAAATTAGTAATAGATATTTTGCGCGTGGCTGGCGCAGACCGCATTGTAAGTGTGGACCTGCACAGCGGCCAGGTGCAGGGCTTTTTTAACGGTCCGTTTGACCACCTTATTGCTATGCCGGCCCTGGCAGATCATGTTAAAAACAAATTTGGGCGCGATGTGGTTATTGTGTCGCCCGATGCCGGCCGGGTTAAACTGGCCGAGCGCTATGTAGACCGTTTGGGCTGTGGCCTGGCTATCATCCACAAGCGCCGCTTAAAAGGCGGCAACAACGCCGAAGCGTTGCATTTAATTGGCGACGACGTGCGCGACCGCCAATGCGTGATTATAGATGACATGATCGATGGCGCCGGCACAGTATGCGCCGCTGCCGAACAGCTAAAGCACAGTGGTGCCAAAAATGTAGCGGCCATTGCAACGCACGGTCTGTTTTCGCCCCCCGCTGCCGAGCGTTTGGCTGCATCTGCTATTGATTATCTGGCCATTACCGACACTTTGCCCGCGCCCACGCATATTACAAAACCGCAGGTAGAAATGGTAAGCGTAGTAAACCTGATTGCCGATGCTGTAGCAGCTATATTCGAAGAACGTTCGGTATCCGCGCTATTTAACGGTGAAAACCAAACCTAAAGGGGGCAACAACATGACCATCAAGTTTGTAACAGTTAATATATGGCATGGCGGCACGCTCATGGACAACCTGCTGGCATTTCTGCAAAAGCAAAAAGCCGATGTGTTGGTGTTGCAGGAAGTGTATAACGGCACTGATCCTTCGTTGCCACCCCAGTACCGTTCAATGCAAGTACTTAAACAAAAGCTGCAATATGCACACGAATACTATCAGCCCTTTTACCGTGATTTTGATCGCAGCCACGGCAAAGCCCAAAACGGCAGTGCTATATTATCTACATATCCCATATTGCACACCGATACCGCCTTTGTTACGGGTGAATATAGCGAAACCTACCGTGATGTGCCAGGCAATTATCAAAACTGTCCAAGCGGTTTGCAACATGCCGTGCTGGATACCCCTGAAGGTAGCATGGATGTATATAACATCCATGGTGTATGGGATATGGACGGCGATAATTTTAGCCCACAGCGGCGCAAGATGACCGAGACGATACTTGCTGCAATTACAGGCAAGCAACGCGTTTTGTTGGCTGGTGATTCTAATGCCAAGACAACCAATAAAGCTATCATCATGCTTGAAGGTCCGTTACATAATGTGTTTGGTCAGTCATTGCCCAGTACTTTCAATATGCGGCATAAAGACAACCCGGGATATGCTACGGCAGCAGTAGATATTATGTTTGTCAGCTCTAACATTAAAGTGCTGGCCAAAGATTGCCCCAGTGTGGATGTATCCGACCACTTGCCGCTTACGGCAACCTTAGAGATTTAGGCTTTTGTGGCTTTGATTTCTATGTTGCGTTGTTCTTTGCTGTGAGCGCGGCCCTGCGGCGTCACGTGGTAGATCAGCGCGTGGCCCAGGGGCATTTCCACGTCTTTGATGCCTTCGTGGCTGATGTTTTCCAGGTATTTCATAAGCGCGCGAATGGTGTTGCCGTGCGATACCACCAGCACATTTTTGCCCTGCAAAAGCTGCGGCACAATGGTGTCCAGGTAAAAAGGTACAGCCCGGCCGTATACCATTTCCAGGTTTTCGCCGTTGGGGATGGGGTAGTCCCAGCTGCGGCGTATTTGATTGAATACGCCGGTGCCCAATTGGTCCTGCACCTCCCATTTATTTAAGCCCGTGTAATCGCCATAGTCGCGTTCGTTTAGGTGGTGACTTTCTTGATGTGGCACTTCCTGGCCAGCGCCTTTTAGGAGTCCATGCAAGGTTTGTTTGGTACGGATTTGCTCCGAATGGTAGGCTTGATGAAAGGTGTGGTCTTGCAGTAGTTTGCCAAGCTGTTGTGCTTGCTCGTGACCACTGTCGCTTAGGTGCACATTGGTGCGACCGGTCCATTTACCAAGCGCGTTCCATTCCGATTCGGCATGGCGGACCAACACGAGTTTACCGGGGCTAGCCCCTTGTTGTTTTGCGATTTTGGGTGCATCATTATTCATAACCAAACTATTATACGTCAGATAAGGAGATTATATGCAGATTGATAGTATTATTGCGCGCCAAATTTTTGACAGCCGCGGATTTCCCACTGTGGAATGCGATGTAGTGTTGCAAGATGGCAGCCTGGGCCGGGCCGCCGTACCATCCGGTGCCAGTACCGGCAGTGGCGAAGCCCTGGAATTGCGTGATGGCGGCGAGCATTACGGCGGCAAGGGCGTTACCAAAGCCGTGGCTAACGTAAACAACACAATCGCCCCGGCACTTAAAGGCCAGGATGCAGTCAACCAGCAGGCCATTGATGCCAAGTTGTTGGAGCTGGACAGCACTGCAAACAAAAGCAAATTGGGCGCCAACGCCACCCTGGCGGTATCGCTGGCCGTAGCCAAAGCGGCAGCTATTAGCAAAAAGCAGCCCTTGTACCAGCACGTTAGCCAGCTGGCAGGCAACAGCACTTTTACACTGCCTATGCCCATGCTGAATATTCTAAATGGCGGTAAACATGCCGAAGGTTCAACAGACATTCAGGAATTTATGGTTATGCCCTTGGGTGCTGCCGACTTTACTACTGCCATGCGTATGGCCAGCGAGATATATCAGTCGTTAGGCAAAGTGCTAAAACAAAAAGGCTATACCACAACCGTTGGCGACGAAGGCGGCTATGCACCTGGCGTTAAGGGCGGTTCCCACGAAGCCCTGGAACTTACTAGCGATGCTGTTGCCAAAGCCGGTTACCAGTTAGGCAAAGATGTATCGTTGGCGCTGGATGTAGCATCTAGCGAATTGGCAGACGAGGACGGCTACAACTTTGCGCGTGAAGGTCAGCGCTATACGACCGACCAGCTCATTAGTAAATACGAAGCACTAGTCCAGAAATATCCCCTGGTATCTATCGAAGACGGCCTGGCCGAAAACGACTGGGAAGGGTGGAAGTGGTTAACCGAACGCTTGGGCAGCAAAGTGCAGCTGGTGGGTGACGATCTGCTGGTTACCAATACCAAACTGCTGCAAAAAGCCATTGACCAAAAAGCGGCCAATGCTATTTTGATTAAACCAAACCAAATCGGCACACTGAGCGAAACCATCGCCGCCGTGCGCATGGCCCAGCAAGCCGGCTGGAACACGGTAATGAGCCATCGTTCTGGTGAAACCGAAGACGTAACCATCGCCCACCTGGCCGTTGGCCTAAACACTGGCCAAATTAAAACCGGCTCGTTTGCCCGCAGTGATCGTATGGCCAAATATAACGAGCTGCTGCGCATTGCCGAAAGCCTGCCCACAGCCACATTGGCTAAGCCGTTCTAGTATTGATACACCCACCAATGGTGGCGGGCAATCTTTGCCTTTTTGTTAGGCAGGGTGAATACGTAGGTTGCAAAACGCGCGCCCGGATGCAGTTCTTTTTGTAGTTTGGTTTCCAGGCGGAGCATAAACCTTTGCATTAAAAAAGTCATAACAACATCAGCCTGCGATAAATCTTGCAGCCACAAGTCACCCAAACGCACCCGAACAGTACGATGGCGCAGTGTGCGGACGGTGGCAACCAGCCACAAAACCGGGTTAATTTCGTAGCCCACTACTTTGGCGCCGCGCTTTGCTGCAGCCACCAGCATGCGTCCGTCACCGCAGCCTAGCTCGACAAATAATTCGCCTGGACGCAACTTGACATCATCTAGCATGGCTTCTACATCACGCCCAAACGTGGGTACCCACACCGCACCCCGAAAACCGCTCACCCCAAAGCCCACTAGGACAATGAGTATCAACAAAAATATAACAAACAGCATTATGCCCATCATACCTAGGTTGGCCATATGGCTGCAAGGCGGTCACAGGCCAAAAACAACAAGAAAGCCAGTGGCTACAAGCACTAGTAGGGCAATAATTTGAAAAAACCGGTGCGCTCGTTGGGTGGCGGGGTCAAATACCAACCAGGCTGCCAACACTACGCATGCGCCAAAGAACGTATCGACCGCAGCGTTGCGCCCGTTTATTATTACCAAGCAGGCGGTAAAAAGTCCAAAGCTGTACAGGGCGGTTCCACGTTTACCTAAAAATATGGCGACTGTATTATCGCCGACCCGCTTATCTACGTCGTAATCCATTAGTGCGCCCAAAGCATGGAAAGCAGTAGTGCCCAGTACCGTAGTTATGAGTACAGGAATAGTAGGGAATTGAATATCAGACCAGCCTGTAGTATTTACAAAAAATCCTAACAATAAAACCAGAAGTATCCAAATACCGTTCGAAAAAGAATCTAGTATAGGACGCGTCTTAAGGCGAATGGGTGGCACCGAATAGGTATACGCAAATAGCGCAAGCCCTAAAATAGTGAGGGCCGCAAGATAGCGCTCCGTAAGGGCAAATACGATTATGGGCACCAGCCCGCTAAGTATTGCGGCCCAAAGTATCAACCGGGTCTCGGCTTTAGTGATTACTGCTCCCTCTGCGCCACCTTTGCGATCATTTTGTGCATCGGATTCCCTGTCGGCTATATCGTTAAGGCCGCAGATCATAATACCCATTGGCAAGAAGCAGAATGCTGCGCCCACAATGGTGGACCACGATATCGCCATGCCACTTAGCAGGTACCCACTCGTAAATACGGCTAAGGATAATACCCCCATAAGCGGGCGACTAATTATAATAAGACGTTTTGCAGTATGCGGCAGCATAGGATGAGCGCTCCAATCATATTATTATGCCATACATTGCAAAGAGAGTAGGGGAGTTGGCAAACTGAACATTTGCTTGCTTTTTTGTCCATTTGCGTGCATTATTTAGGCAATAAGAGGTATAAGGAATGAAGAAATCATTATTTAGCCGTATCGCTATCGCAGCGATCACGGCCGTTTACGTATTGTGCACCGCAACTGTATTGGTACCCAAGGCACATGCGGCCACGCCAACCGGTGATACCTTGAACACCCACGCAGTCATGGTGGACAGTAGTAACAAGCTGGTGTCGTGGGTGCCACAGCAAGACCAAGCCTATGACCAAGTTATAGCCAAGGCCTGGAACTACCTGCTGCACAATGTGCCCAATGCCAGTAACGGCAAGCCGGCCTATTACTCGTATTCGTACATGAACCCCAACACCCAGGAACCGGTGGGCTGGCCGCACAACCCGGCTGGTTTGTATGGCATGCTGATTGAATCAGCCCTGAATTATTATGCCTACTCGGGCAATACCGAAGTACTCACCCTTGCCAAAAACCTGGCCGACCACCACCTGGCTAATGGCATGACCCTTGCTACCGACAACTGGGCCAATGTGCCGTATTCCAGCGGTGACAGCAACTCCCTGACCTACCACGGCGCATCCTACGGCAACAGCACCGGGGTGGGGGATGGTACCGGCGTGCTGCAACCGGACAAAATTGGTGAACTGGGCCACGGCTTTGCCCAGCTGTACAAGCAGACCGGCGATACTCGCTACCGCGATGCTGCCATTAATGCTGCTAATGCCCTAGCCAGCCATGTACGCACTGGCAATGCCACACAATCCCCTTGGCCCTACCGTGTGGTGGCCCAAACTGGCGCTATTAAGGAACAATACACTGCACACGTTGTGTCACCCATCGAATTATTTGACGACATGATAGATATGGACCTGGGCAATGTCGCCAGCTACCAAACCGCCCGCACCACGGCCTGGAACTGGATGATGGCCTACCCCATGCAAAACAACAACTGGAGCGGATACTTCGAAGACGTAGGCTACCAGACCGACCCCAGCGCTAACCCCAGCACGCTGAACGCACTGATGACCGCCCGCTACCTGTTACAGCACCCCGAAACCGATGCTGCTTGGCAAACACACAGTCGTGCCCTCATTACCTGGGCCGAAAACACCTTTGGCCCGGAAACCTACTATGGCGCGCGCACCATTCGCGAGCAGCAAATCTTCCCATTCGAAATGGGCAGCCATACTTCCCGCTACGCTTCGGTAAATGCACTATTATATGAAAAAACCGGCGACGCTGCGGCCAAAGAAAAGGCTTACCGCTCGTTTAACTGGGCCACTTACATGGCCCGTGACAACGGCGTGGTTATTGACGGCCCCAAGGTAAACAATCAATGGTTTACTGATGGCTATGGCGACTACATTCGGCACTTCCTGGTGGGTATGGCCAGCGACCCCAGCTTTGCACCTAACGGCCAAACGCACTTGCTGCGCAGCAGCTCAGTAGTTAAAAGCGTGTTGTACGATGCCAACCAACTGAACTACCAAACCTTTGATGCTACCGGTACCGAAGTTATTAAAGTAGACCGCGTACCCAGTACCATAACCTTGGGCGGCAACCCCCTAACCCAGCGCGGCGACCTGAATGCCGAAGGCTGGACATACGACGCGGCTGGCAGTGTATTACGTGTGCGGCGCGACACCGGCACTAGCGTGGCTGTATCGTTCAGCGGTTCGCCTGCCAATCAATTCCCAAGCGTTAGCATTACCAGCCCGGCCAACAATGCCAGCTTTGCACCTCCTGCATCGTTTAGCCTAAATGCTACGGCCAGCGACATTGACGGCACAATGGATAAGATAGAGTTCTACCAAAACAGCACCCTAGTTGGCACCAGCACCACTGCACCATACAGCTTTGCCGTACAAAACCTGGCCAGCGGTAGCTACAGCTTTACGGCCAAAGCCTATGACAACGAAGGCGCGGTTACTACCTCTGCACCCGTACTTGTTACCGTAACAACCCTAAACAGCGGGTGGACAGACAACGACGTCGGCCCTGTGGGTGTGGCTGGTTCTTCCACGGTGAGCAATAGCACCTACACCGTAAAAGGCAGCGGCGTGGACATTTGGGACGCAGCCGATTCGTTCCACTTTACTAACACCAGCATGACTGGCGACGGCGAAATCAAAGCCCGCGTGGTTACCCAGCAAAATACTGATTCGTGGGCGCTGGCTGGCGTAATGCTGCGCGATAACTTGAATGCTAATTCGCCCGAGGTACTGGCGGCACTGACGCCCACCAACGGCTTTGCCATGGACTACCGCACCCAAAGCGGCAACAACACCAGCTACGTAAACGGCGGCAGTGGCGCAGCCCCTAATTGGGTGCGCCTGGTGCGCGCTGGCAACACGTTTACTGCCTACAAATCTACCAACGGCACAAGCTGGACCAGCATGGGCAGCACCACGGTTGCCATGGGCCAAACAGTATACGCCGGCTTGGCCGTTACCTCACACAATAACAATGTGCTGGGCACGGCAACATTCGACAATGTATCGGTGACCGGCTCGGCCGACACTACGGGGCCGGTTATTAGCGCAGTTAGCGCCGGTAGCATTAACCAAAACGGCGGTACCATTAACTGGACCACTAACGAACCATCCAACTCGCAGATCGAATACGGCCTGACCACCAGCTACGGCACTAGTACGGCAGTGAATACTACCATGCAAACCGCGCACAGCCAGGTAGTTTCCGGCCTGGACCAAGACACCACCTACCACTACCGTGTACGCTCTGTGGACGCTGCAGGCAATGCCAGCGTATCCGGCGACTTTACCTTCCACACGCAACCTGCTGTGGACACTACTGCGCCAACCGTGCCGGCTAACGTCGTTGCGACAGCCAACTCGACCACCCAAGCTACGGTAACGTGGACGGCATCGACAGATAACGTGGGTGTGAGTAATTACACCGTGTTGCGCGATGGTGCAAGTGTAGGTACGGCAACCGGCACATCATTTGTAAACACCGGGCTGACACCTGGCCAAACATATGTGTACAGTGTGGTGGCCAACGATGCCGCTGGTAATTTTAGTACTCCTTCCGACACTGCCAGCGTTACCCTGCCAACACCTGACACTCAGGCACCAACGGCCAGCATTACGGCTCCAGCCAATGGCGCAACACTCACTGGCACCGTAAATGTTACGGCCACTGCTGCTGATAACATCGGCGTAGCAGGTGTACAGTTCAAACTGGATGGCAACAACTTGGGTTCCGAGGACACTACCAGCCCTTACCAAACCAGCTGGAATACGGTTAATAGTGTTAACGGCACGCACACTCTGACAGCTGTGGCACGCGATGCTGCTGGCAACACGGTTACTACCGCAAGTGTTACAGTGACCGTGCAAAACATCATTAACCTGACCGGGTTAGTGGCTAGTTATAACTTTGACGAAGGCAGCGGTACAACACTTACCGATCGTACAGGCAATAGCCATGCAGGCACAATCAGCGGCGCTACGTGGTCCACAACGGGCAAATACGGCAAAGCCTTGTCGTTCGATGGCACTAACGACTGGGTCACCGTGGCTGACGCCAACGATCTGGACCTCACCAACGCAATGACCTTCGAAGCTTGGGTCAAACCCAGCAGCGTTACCAGCTGGCGCACGGTGCTGATGAAGGAAAAATCCGGCGGCATGGCCTATGGCCTGTACGCAGCCAGCGGCAACAGCAAGGCCTCATTCTATGGCAATGTCACCAGCGATGTGGCTGCTAACGGTACAGCCAACACCAGTACCACCGCCTGGACACATTTGGCCGGCACCTACGACGGCGCCAATTTGCGCCTGTACGTTAACGGTACGCTGGTAGCCACCAAAGCGCTCAGCGGCAACCTAGCTACCACCACTGGCGTACTGCGCATCGGCGGCAACGCAGCATGGGGCGAGTACTACAAAGGCCTCATGGACGACATACGTATCTATAATAAAGTACTAACTGCTACCGAAATCCAGACCGACATGAATACCGCAGTACAATAGTATTTTGCTTTACTTTTGCAGCCGAACGCGTAAAACTTAAGCGTATAAGCAGGGGTATAGCGTGGATACTACAAGCACACCAACAGCCAACAAAAGTAAGCTCAACGTTTCGCTCGATTTGCGCATTATTGTGCTGGTACTGCTGGCCGTTATCGTAGCCATGTTATTCATCTGGAAACCGTGGGCCAGCACGCCTGCCAATGCTCGCACCGTTGAGGTAACGGGTGAGGCCAAGCTGACCGACAAGCCTGACGAGTTCGTATTCTATCCTTCGTACCAGTTCAAAAATACCGATAAAAGTGCGGCACTGGCTGAACTAACCAAAAAGAGCGACGAGGTTGTGGCCAAACTAAAGGCGCTGGGTGTAGCCGACAGCAAAATCAAAACCAACAGCAGCGGCTTTGATTACCGGGTGTATGCCGAGGATTCTTCAAACGAAGCAACCTATACCCTGCAGCTAACGGTTACCGTGGGTACTACTGCACTGACGCAAAAAGTACAGGACTATTTGGTAACCACTTCGCCCAGCGGAGCGGTATCGCCCCAAGCCAGCTTTAGCGATTCCAAGCGTAAAAACCTGGAAAGTACGGCACGCAATCTTGCTACTAAAGACGCCCGCAAAAAGGCTGATCAAATGGCTGCCAATCTGGGCTTTAAGGTGGGCAAAGTAAAATCGGTATCGGACAGCCAAGGCTTTAATACTTTGCCGTTCGCCGCCGGTCGTGGCACCTCGGCCGCGGTAGCCGACACGAAGACCGAATCGCTCACTGTCCAACCAGGCGAAAACGATCTGGACTACTCGGTCACCGTCGAGTACTTTATCCACTAGAACAGCGTTTAAAAGCCTATTGTAAGGCCCTGGCCGTGTGCTATCATAGAGTAAACCATAAGCGTATTACTGCAATTTTTCCGTGGAGCGAAGCAGTAACAATGCGAGAGGAGGTGGGGGACAAAACATTGCAGACAAATCGGTAATCGTGTAATGGCTGGAAGTGATCGTTACCTAAGCATTATTCAATTTTTTTATTTTTGATCACAGCCATGCGGCACATACATGAAGGTATTTTCCTTTGGAGGTACGTACATTGTTGCATATAAAACAATGGGTACGCCGCAGCACATTTTTGCGTCATAATCTTATTTTTTTTGTTGGTTCGGTAGCAGTTGGCGCCCTAAACTACTTATATTATCCGGTTTTGGGCCGGCTGCTGACACCATCCTCATTTGGGGAGGTGCAGGCATTAATTTCACTGTTTTTGCAGATTGCCATTTTTTTGTCCGTACTGGGCCTGGTAACCATTAATGTGGTTGCTAATTACCAATCAAGCGCGAAACGCAATGCGGTCGTACTCGAATTCGAAAGGCTGGCGTTATGTATCAGCCTAGTCCTTTTACTTTTAACAATTATTTTTCAGCGTCAGTTGCAGCGGTTCTTGCAGTTTGATACCACCTGGCCATTTATTTTATTAATTGTTGCCTTGGTTGTGTCCGTGCCGTTTACTTTCCGGGGTGCGTATTTGCGCGGCAAGCAACGGTTTGGCCTGGCATCGACCGTTAACATACTAGGTGCCGGCGGTAAGCTGCTATTTTCGACACTACTGGTGGCTATTAGCTGGGGCACGGCAGGTGCTATCGGCGGCCTGATTGTAGCCCAAGTGGTTGCTTGTGGCTTTGCCGCACTGTGGGCCTATCAAAACGGTCTGCATCAGCCGGAGCACAAACGCCCATGGCGTTTGCCGGATATGCGTGTGCTGGCGCCGGAACTACGTTATGGCCTGCTGGTATTGGTTGGCTCGCTGGTTATTACCCTGCAATATAGTGTGGACGTGGTGGTAATTAAGCATTATTTTGACCCGCATACCGCCGGGTTATATGCCGGCATTGCCAGCGTGGCACGCATCATTTTCTTTTTAACTGCATCGATTTCGCTGGTGTTGATGCCTATGGTGCGGCTGGATGCCAAGCCGGGAGCTAACCGGCAGCTGCTTATGAAGTCGTTAGTATTGCTTGCGGCTGCGGGCTTGCCAGCCTTGTTGGTTTTTACCCTGGCACCGGCCTGGATAACCGGCCTGCTTATGGGCCACGAATATACCAGCATGGCATCATTGCTGCCGCTGTTAAGCCTGACACTGTTTATCGTGTCAGTTCTCAATCTGATCGTTTCGTACTATCTGGCATTGCGGCGATATGCTATTGCGCTGGTGGTGAGTATTGGCGCTGCCGTGACGTATGGGCTCATTATTGCCCATCACAATACGGTGCGGGCAGTAGTTGCCAGTTTACTTATAGGGAGCATTGCCATGCTCCTGACTCTTGCCATATGGGTAGGGGGAACAAAACTTAAGGAGGAATGATATGAGTTCGAGACTTGTCTCGATTATTATTCCGGTATATAACGAAGCGCCCAATATACAGGCGCTGCACCGCGAGTTGCGGCACTGTATTGAGCGATTAAAATACCGGTTTGAGTTTATTTTTGTGGATGATGGCAGCACTGACAATTCTATGATGGTGCTGGAACGGATGGCGCGCCGCGACCGCCGTATCCGGTTAGTGGAATTTGCCCGCAATTTTGGCAAAGAAGCAGCAATTAGCGCTGGCCTGCATGCCGCGCGCGGTGATGCGGCTATTATGATCGATGCCGACTTGCAACACCCGCCGGAAAAAATCGGTACCTTTTTGGACGAGTGGCAAAAGGGTGCGGATGTAGTGGTGGGTATTCGCACCCACACGCATGGCGAAACCTGGTTCAAAAAGTGGGCCAGCGCGCGGTTTTACCAAATTATGCAGCGTATTGCACACACCAAAATTACACCCCACGCCACGGACTTTCGTTTGGTTGACCGCAAGGTTATGGACGCCTTTTCGCGCTTGACCGAGCGCAATCGTATTACCCGCGGGCTTATCGACTGGCTGGGGTATAAGCGGGCCTATGTGCATTTTGAGGCTGGCAAACGGCTGGCTGGCGAACGCTCGTACAGCATGAAGCAGCTGTTCCGGCTGGCGATTAATTCGTTTACGGCCTACAGCTTGGTGCCGCTTAAGCTGGCCGGCTATCTGGGTATTGTTATTTTAAGTACGGCAGCACCTGCGGCAATTATTATGTCTGTGGAACGCTACTTACTGAACGACCCGTTGCATTGGGAAATTCGCGGTACTGCTATGCTGGCTATTTTGTTAGTGATGATGGTGGGCGTAGTGCTGGCCTGCTTGGGCCTGATATCCCTTTATATTGCCAGTATTTATGCCGAGGTCACCAACCGTCCGCTCTATGTGGTGCGCCGCCATATTGATGAGATCCCGGAGGCCGCGCCAGTAGTAGTTATAGAGGAAAGGGAGCAGGTTGCAGCATGAACATTTTGTGGCTGGCCTGGAAAGATTATACGCACCCGGCAGCAGGCGGGGCGGAAATTGTGCTGCGCGAACTGGCGCAGCGCCAGGTGCGTGAGGGCAACCATGTAACGCTCCTGACCGCCAACTATCCGGGTGCCAAGAATCGCGAAATGCTGGATGGCATAGAAGTCATCCGGGTGGGCAGTAACCGGTATATTCACCCCTTTCAGGCACTGTGGTATTACTTGCGGCACTTGCGCGGTAAATACGATGTTTTAATCGAAACCGTTAACACCGCGCCGTATTTTAGCCTACTGTTTCGTGGCCGGGCCAAAGGCTATGCCTTGTATCACCAACTGGCACGCGAAATTTGGCATTTCGAAACCAAAAAACCGCTCAGTTTGTTGGGGTATTACATAATTGAGCCGATTTCTACCTGGCTATTGGCCCGGGCACACGCACCGCTGATTACTATATCCGAAAGCACCAAGCGCGATCTGGCCCGTTTTGGCTGGCGGCCCGGCGACGCGCACGTGATTTCCGAGGGTATCGAAATACAACCGGTGTCTAATCCGGATACTATTCAAAAATATGACCGTCCCACCATGTTGTCGTTTGGTGCCATGCGTGGCATGAAGCGCACCCTAGACCAAATTGAAGCTTTCGACCTTGCCAAGCAAGACTTGCCTGGGCTGCGGCTCAAGATTGCCGGCGATGCCAGCGGTGAATATGGCAAGCAGGTACTGGCCCGCATCGAGCACAGCCCATACCGCAACGACATCGAATACCTGGGCCGGGTCAGTAAGGACCAAAAAATAGAGTTAATGCAGCGTAGTCATGTAATAACAGTCACCTCAGTAAAGGAGGGCTGGGGACTGATTGTAACCGAAGCTGCCAGTCAGGGTACGCCAGCAGTGGTATACGACGTGGATGGCCTGCGCGACAGCGTGCGCGATGGGGTGACCGGGCGTATTACCCAAACCAACCCTACGGCATTAGCCGCAGGTGTGGTAGGGCTGCTGCGCACCCCGGCATATTACCAAACCCTGCAACATAACGCATGGGAATGGAGCACGCACATTACGTTCGATCAAAGCTATCAAGACCTTAAGCAAATAACGGAGGCATTTGCATGAACAATCCCATCGTAAGCGTTGTGGTAACCACCCGCAATAATCACCGTACTTTAGACCAGTGCCTGAGCTCTATTATTAACCAAACGTATAAGCCCCTAGAGCTCATTGTGGTTGACCGCGATTCTACCGACGGTACCAAAGACATTGCCCGTTTTTATACCGACCTGGTATTTAATTGCGGGCCGGAGCGTTCGGCGCAGCGCAATTTTGCCGTCGCCCGGGCCAGTGGCGAATACGTGGCTATTATTGATTCCGATATGGAGCTGTCGCCCCACGTTATTCAGGACTGCGTGGATACCATGCAGTACAAACCGCAAACTACCGGCATTATTATTCCCGAAGAATCATTTGGTCGTGGCTTTTGGGCCCAATGCAAACGGCTGGAGCGTTCATTTTATAACGGCAACGATGCCATCGAAGCCGCCCGTTTTTTTACCAAAGACGTGTACGAGCATGTGGGCGGCTATGACCAAACAATGGTCAGCGGTGAGGACTGGGACCTATCGGCCCGGGTGCGCAACCTGGGACGTATCGAACGCATTACGTCAATCATTCGCCACAACGAGGGCGACTGTCGGCTCATCCCACTGCTGCGCAAAAAATACTACTACGCCGGGCAAGCCCGCGCCTATCTAGCCAAAAATAACGTTGGCG
Organism: Nevskiaceae bacterium; assembly: GCA_035526505.1. Lineage (GTDB taxonomy): Bacteria > Patescibacteriota > Saccharimonadia > Saccharimonadales > UBA4665 > DATLCF01. Next base: position 72,279 of record DATLCF010000002.1, read on the forward strand.
CCAAGCTGACCGCCAATGCCGGCCCCATCCAGCGTTACAAAATGTTTTTATCCAAACCTCGCAAACTATTTAGTAACCCCTTTACCGGCACTGGCATGTTGTTTATGAAAACCTGCGAATTTTTGTTTGGCGCTTTCGGTTACGTCTTTTCGGGCAGGCGGCAACGCGTATGACCCTGCCCGCATTTTTGGCGCAGCACCAGTTGGATAATAGCTTGCTGCTGGGCTTTTACGGCGGCGGCAATTACGGCGACGAATTACTTATGGAGGTGCTGGCTGGCTTATTGCAACAGCAGAACACGCAAAACGTAAGCATTGCCTACCAGCAGCCACAAAACTACACTGCCTATCACCACGATTTTGGCTATCCGTTGGTGGATATGCACAATAAAAAAGCGGTCGCCACGGCCGTGCTGCACAAAAAACGCATAGTGGTTGGGGGTGGCGGCCTGTGGGGTATGGATGTAAATCCTAACGTATTGCTCATGAGTATTATGTTGTTTGCCAGCCGCTGGTTGCTGCACAAAAAAGTCTATTTGCTGGCCGTGGGCCGCTACAATTCCACACCGCGTATGGGTCGTATTAGTGCCTGGTTGGCTGGCAAGGCGGCCAATGCGATTATTGCCCGCGACGATGAAACCTACCAGAATTTTAAGCGCATTCAAAAACACACCTATCAGGACAACGATATTGCCTGGTATATTGACCAGCTCAATTTGGAACCATATGAGGCCGATGTGACGGCACTGGAACACCGGCTGCACATCACTGGCAAAACAATATTTATTACGCTGCGCCGATTTCGCGGCAACGACCAACACCATTTGGCGGCCGTGGTAGGGCAGTGTCTGGAACAAAACGCTGGCAAACACCTGATTATCGCGCTTATGGAACCGCGCAGTATTGACCCCGAAGGTTTTAATTTGCTGCAATCATGGCGGCACACATACCCCAACCTGCAAGTTATAGACTTTGCGTATAACCCGCTGGCCCTGTTTTTGTTTTTCCGCAAGCACTGCGACAACCTGGTGTTCATTGGCCCGCAGTTCCACGCAATATTAAGCGCCCATCTTACCGGCGTGCCGTACTTGCCCCTGGCCTATGACAACAAAGTACGCAACCTGCTGCAACACATTGCACCACAGGCGCAGCCTATTACCGTACAAGCACTGCAGCCGCAACATATACAAGAATTTATAGACCGAGCCTACGCTCCCGCAACGTAAACACCACTCTTCTAAACCTAAAAAAGGACTGGGGTTCTGTCAGCCGGTCCGCCCCCACTACGTGCTCGTAAACTGCGCGCGCAGTAGGCGCTGCCCCGCCGACTGCCACTCCACTTTAATAAGGGGTTTCTAGGTCCTCAGTATCAGCAAAGGAGATTCATGCGATTTATTTCTAACGGCGACTATATTTTTCCCTTCCAGTTCTCCCAGTATTGGGCGGAACACTTTTATACCTGGTCGTACCAACACGGCGCCGCCAACCCGGACGGCATTATGCGCTTGCCCGGGCGACTGGTAGATTTGCTGGTATTTGCCGCATTTGGCAATTTGGGTGTGGCCTACTTTTACGTTGTTTCGTGCCTGGCCATTGCCTTTGTGTCATTCTGGTGGTTTGCCCGGGTGTTTTTGGGCGCACAGCAGCGCGGCGTGCTGGTTTTGGGCGCCTTGTTTTTTGCACTCAACCCCATCTTTTTGGGCAATTTGTCTAAGGTGGGTTTGGTGCTGGCGGTAAGCATGCTGCCAGTGGCCTTGGGCGCACTGAAACAAGCGTTTGTGCTCAAGCGCATGAGCTACATGTTTTTGGTAGTTATTGCGCTGAATATTTCACTGCTGCACCCATTTACTTTTACTATTAACCTGCTGGCTGTGGGCGCCTATGCCGTGCACTTGGCACGCCGGCATGGGGCATGGGTGCGCGACAAGCTGCCGGCATTTGCAGTAGTGGCAGTATTGGCCTTGGCACTGAATGCGTACTTGCTGCTGCCGCTGTTTAGCTTGGGTACGGTAGATAAAGGCGCGCTGGCCGATACTGTAACCAAAACACCAGTGGACTACACCAGCCTTGTGGATATTGCCAACACTGGCGATGTATTTACGGGGCTGTCGCTGTCCAAGGGCGTATTAAAAGATTACGAATTTTATAACAGCATAACCTGGCCGTTTTATTTCCTGGGCGTGTTTGTCTTTTATACCTTGCTGTTCGGGGTATATGTACGCACCGAAAAACGGGCCAAGCCGCAGGATCGCTGGCGTTTTGTGCTATGTGTGGGTATATTTTTGGCGTTGTTGGCCTTAAGCACGGCCACGTTCATGCACACGGGCACACTTATTAAATTTATTATCGGCTTGCCCGGCGGGTGGATGTTCCGTTCACCGTTAAAGTGGCAATTGTACATGCCGCTGGTACTGTTTGCTGCACTGGTGATTGCGCTTAAACACGTGCGTGAGGGCAAAGGGCTCAAATTATTGTATGCCGCGTTTGGGTGCACCTTTGTGCTTATGAACGCGTACTTGTTTGTACAGGTATATAAGCGGCTGTTAACGCCACGGTCGCTAACGTATTTTGGTGCATTGGCCAATGTAGACTTTTCACATCGTAATCTGCTGTTTGTGGATTCCACTGCTTGCATGGCCTTTGCGCAAAACCATCCGGGCGTGGCCACCGAACTTAACCAAGTATTTATTTCGCGTCAGGTACAAGTTAAGCACGTGCAGCCTGGCGAGCTGGATACTGTACATGTGGGGCAGTTTGATTACGTTATGGGCTGCCAGGGCAATTTGGACACCAGCTTGTTGCAAGAACGCTATGCTTTTGCACGCAGGCAATCATTTGCCAACGATACCTATATGCTGTACCAAAACATCAAGTCAGAAGCCTATGTGGCAGCCATACCCCAGCCCTTTGTACTGGAAACGCCGGAAAATATCAGCGGAAAATACGCCTTTGTCAAACAAACGCTGGGCCAGCCTTTTACCTTTGCAGCAAATACCAAAGGGCCAGGACTGCAAAGCGTGTTCGACACCTTATCGCCGGCCAATGTTCAAAACGGTGCGCTTACCGATACCGTAAAACCCGTGGCACCCGGCCCGCAGCATTTATATATTGCGGGCAAACAGCAGTTGTATTACGCAGTGCAGGGCACTAGGGTAGAGATAACCCCTAAAGCTTCTAAGGCTGTAGCCAAAGTCACCAACGCGCCCATTACTGTAAACGTGCCGCAGGGCCGACAACTGCAGCTGACATATCGTGACCCGGCATTTTCGTATACCAACGCCATCCAAAACCCGTCATTCGAACAAGGCCTGTGGCAGCCAAAAGTGGGCGACTGCAATGCCTATGACAAAGCGCCCGATTTAGGCATGCGCCAGGACAAGGTCATGCACAGTCACGGCCAGGCCTCGCTGGAATTAACTGCCACAAAGCATATTGCTTGCACTGGCCCAGGCGACATTGCTGTGCAGCCGGGTGAACACTACGCGTTGAGTTTTGACTACGCCAGCCAAGGCGGCCGCTACGGTGGCTATTATGTAAGTTTTGACGATACCGGCATGACCGCCACTGGCCAGCGATTGCCTGCCACCAACAGCCAGTGGGTGCCATTTAATACCGACATTACCGTGCCCGAGGGCGCTACCAGCATGCACTTGCTGTTCTACGCCTACCCCAACAATACGCCTGGCGGCGTGGGTCAGGCACATTACGACAACGTGGTGCTAACCAAAGTACCCGATGTTACTGACAAATTTTTTATGATGGGCGGCAGCCTAAACCCGACATCACCCCCGGGGGTAACATTTACAGTGCTTAATCCTACAAAAACATTGGTGCAGGTACGTGGCGCCAAGACCGGATTTTATCTGAAAACCAAGGAAAGCTACAATCGGTTGTGGCAGCTAAAACTAGATCCCAATACGCATGGTTTGCAAGGGCTATTGATAGATACTGCAGCCGTATCGCCGCATGACCACATACGCCTGAATGGCCTCATGAACGGTTGGTATGTTGACCCCACAGCATTGTGCGCTACGCAGCAAACGGGCTGCACACACAATGCCGATGGCACCTATGACTTACAACTGGTCATGTCGTTTGCGCCGCAGCGCTGGTTTTACGTGGGCAGCGTGATAAGCCTGATCGCGGCACTAGCAGTGGCCAGCTATGTTGTATTTGATATTTGGCGGCACAAAGGGGAAAAGCGATGAATAAACGCCTATGTATGGCCTACGGTATATATGTATTGGTAGCCCTGGCAGTGCTGCTGCCTATGCTCAAACCCGGTTTTATTCTGACGCTCGATATGGTGTTTGTGCCCACCCTGCGCATGCCGGATGCCGTAACCAGCAGCTATGTATTCCACGCCGGCCTGCATGTGCTGAATTTTGTATTGCCAGCCGACATTATTCAAAAATTGTTACTAACATGCATTTTGCTGCTTTCTAGTATTGGCCTGCACCGGTTAGTGCGCTTACTGCAGCCCAACCAACAGCCGGGCGAGTGGGGCATATATATTGCTAGTATTTTTTATGCTATTAACCCATTTACGTATTCGCGGTTTATGGCCGGGCAATATGCGGTGCTGTTGGGGTATGCGCTGTTACCATGGTTGGTGCGATTGTTAATTGCGTTTGATCGACAGCCGGACATGCGTGCTGCGGTTAAGGTAGGCGCATTGCTGGCGATTATCGGCATTGTGTCGATTCATACGCTGGGCAGTGTGGTAATTTTGGTAATTACGGGCATGGCCATTGTGCATTCGCAGCGGCCAACAACCATCAAATATACGTTGGCTGCGCTGGGTGTGTTCGTGCTATTAAGCAGCTACTGGCTTGTCCCGCTAGCGTTTGGCCGCAGTCAAACAGCCCATACCATTCAGTCATTTACCGCAGCCGATACCGCTGCATTTGCCAGCACTGGCACTAGCGTGCTGGCGCGTAGTGGTAACATAGCGCGCCTGCAGGGTTTTTGGGCCGAGGGGCGAGACTTGTTTTTGCTGCCCCAAGACCAGGTAGCGTTATGGGGGCTAATGGCCTTGCTATTCCTGGCACTGGTTGCAACTGGCGGTATGGTACTGTGGCGTCGGCACCCGGCAATAGTACTATGGCTGGTGGTGAGTATGGTATTGGCCGCAGCATTGGCAGCCGGGGTCTTTAGCACAATTTTGACCAGCCTGGGCTTTCGTGAACCACACAAGCTGGTGGCGTTGGTAGCCTTGGGCTATAGCGTATTTTTAGCTTTTGGTAGCAATGCATTCTTAAGTGCAATGCAAAAAAAATCATCCGCCGTGTATACAGTAGCGGCGGTGCTGATTGTGCTATTGCCATTCGCATTCATGCGCGGTATGTTCTGGGGCTTTAACGGCCAGTTAGTGCCGCGGCACTATCCCACTCAGTGGGCGGCCACAGACCAAATGCTGCAGCAGGATAGCGATAACTACCGCGTGTTGTTTTTGCCCTGGCACCAATACATGAGCTTCCAATTTGCCGGCCGTATTATTGCCAATCCTGCGCCGCAGTATTTCAGCAAGTCGGTGCTCATGAGTACCGACCCGGAACTAGGCGGTGCAGCCAGTGGTAAACAAACCGCCGACCAAGTCGCTATTGAAAAACTGCTTACCACTAAGAACGATGTCGCACCACAGCTTGCCAATCGTAACATCAAATACATTGTGCTGGCGCACGAAGTTGACTGGCGCAAGTACGATTTTCTAACCCGACAGCCAGGTATTCAGCCAATATACCAATCCAATGCGATTACACTGTTTGCCAACCACGCTTGGGAGGGCCAATAGCATGAATATGGCCCGCCCAACCCGCCTGCGTTCTGTTGATGGTTTTGCGCACCGGCGCAGGCCAGCTGCTGGAGCCCCCCCACCGGCCACCCAGCAGCTGGCCATAGCGCCGGTGCTGCAATTGCAGCCGGCAAAGCGCAGATACGCCCGCCCAACCACATCGGTAAAACGCAAACGGCGATTGCCAGACTGGCTACAATATCAGCTTATCATTTTTGGTGCCATGATTGCCGGCTATGGCATGCAGTCGTACGCCTTTGGCGAAGTGGCGGTGGTTTGCTACGGCATTGCAGCATTTATTTGGCGCGTACCCAGCCGCACTACCTTTACTCTAGCGCTCTTATCTATGGTAGCCACCATTTTATTGTTGGTGGGGCGGGGCAATGTGGCGCTTGCGCAAAATTTTGCCACCTTTACATTTTTGTTTCTGGTTGTCGGGGTTATTACCCTGAGTCGTGAACTAAAAAAGGAAGGAGGCCGTATATACAGCAGAAGAACCAATAACAACCAAGGTTAAATTAGGAGGAACAATGTTTCATAGAAACAACTTAGCGCTTGCGTCAGACAAGAAAAAGGCGCCCAACAAACTTATTGCCGGGTTCGCTGCGCTCGCAGCAACAGCCGTCATTGCCACCACTGGCATGGCAGCAGCCGCTACTAACGACATGCCCAGCAAACAAAGCTGTAAAAAGGCCGGATTCACCAATTACGGTCAGTGTGTCAAAGAGTGGAAGCACCAAAAGAACCACCCCGGCAGCGGATATGGTGGCGGTGGCAACAACAATAGTGTTGCCGTCAACCTGGAACTCGACCATTCCAATAACAATGTCTTTCAGGTTATTGTGAATATCTTTAACTAAGATAGGGTCCCTGGTATATCCGAAAGGCCGTCCGTTACAGGGCGGCCTTTTATGATTAATGTTGACAGCCGGGCACGCTTTACGCAAAATAAGCTTAAACGATTATGGAAAATCAGCCCGCTACACCACCGTCTGCCGTGCCTAACAATGTCCTTCCTGTTCAGCCCACCGTTCCTGCTGCTGTTGTGCCTCCTGTGACACCGGCCCCTTTGCCGGTTATGCCTGCGCCGCCAGCTACCGGCGTGCCTGTGCAACAGTCAGTGCCGGTTGCTCCGGTCATTGCCGCGCCTGCCGCGCCGTCCCAAGCCATCGCGCTTGGCCCCATTACTGGTACGCAGGCGCTAGATATGATTTTTCGGGTGGGATTTGCAAGTATCTTTTTAATCAACACCTTGGTGGCGTGGTTGTCGCCTAATGATTTTGTACACCTGCTGCAGAATAATCCACTTGTGCCTGTGCCGTCGGGCATTTCGCTGACTTTTTTGGTACATATCGCTGCCTTTAACGACCTTGCCATTGGTATATTTGTACTAATGGGCCGCTGGAAAAAATGGGTATACGCCTGGGCGGGCGCCTGGTTCTTAGTAGTAACGCTTACCAAAATCGGCCATTTATTCTAATAAATGGGTTCAACCATAATAATTAGCTGCCCAGAATGCTGACCGAGCGGGCAAGTACCAGTGCCAGGGTAAAGACCGATACCAACGCCTGGACGCCCATAAGCGCCTTGGCCTGGACGGTCAGCGGCCGGGCATCGGCCGGTGCAAAGTTAATGGCATTAGTAACTGACAGGTATAAATAGTCGACAAATCCTGGCTGCCAGCGTGCATAATCGCGGCCTAAATCTTGCTGGGTAAACTGAAAGTCTTTATCATTTTTAGACCATTTCTTGCCCGACAACCCCGGACTGTCAATTTCCCAATACCACAGGGCAAAAACAATAATATTGGTCAAGAATATGGCCAAGGCCGATACCAGTAATTCACGGCCGGACAAATGGTTGCTGCCCATAATAAGCCGGCGGCCAACTATAATAAACGAACTAATGTTGGCAGCCGACAAGATGGCTAGCAAGGTAATAGCAATGGGACGATGCAGTGTACCATTTTGCCCGATATGACGCCGCGGCGAACTAATGGCAAGCGTAACCGCCAGGGCTATTTCGGCGGCGATAATCAAATATTGTGGGCCAAACGAAAGGCCGGGACCAATTGCCTCTACCGCAATCTGCAGAAGAATTGCTACAAACAGTGCCCCTTCGGCCATCCATAGCTCCCTGTAGGTAATCGGGCGTATCCGCATATCATAACTATACGGCATTGCGCTTAACAGTGGCAATGGATGTTCATTACGTGGATGTCAATTGTCTCGAATGTAGCCAGGGCAGGCCCAGAATAACTTCGGCCAAGCAATATTCTGGTAGCTGCCGCCTCTTTGTATTGTCTAAGTCGCGGTAGGTATAGCTGTTCCATAATTAGGGGGATAAGCAGATTGGGCGTATACTTAAAGAAGTAATGAGCCGTTTGTATGTTTTTGGTAGGTCTTATGAGGCATGATATTGCCCAGACAAGTAACGGGGCTACCGTGTACGTTAACCTTTTGCAGTCCCATGCAGGGACGCAGATTTCTCAGCAGCCATATTTGCTAGGGCTCGTGAAAGAACTTGCCCAGCGTTTGGCCCCACAGACAGCAGAAGTACGCCTAGACCACGATATGGGGCGCGATATTGGTTACACCTATGTGGTCGAAACAACCGAAAAAGACACTATTTTGTACGCCCAACGCACCCGTGACGATATTTTTACGCGTTTTGTCAAAAACGGCAAACCGCTTTCTACCCGCTACCTAACCGTTATATTGCGCCGCGACGCAGATGGTGCGTACGAATTACACGACACCTGGATCGGCCGCCTGACACCGCCTCGTCCGGGCAGTACCACCGAAACGTCCAGCAGTAAGTCGTATTGGGCCAACCACGCTTTTGTATTCGACGGCCAGTCCCTGCAGCTACGCACTGTTACCAAAGTATGTCCGTATTAAACAGATATTAGAAAGAGAATAGTATGGCTAAAGGCCGATCACCAAAAAAAGAAGTAAAAAAACCGAAAAAGGCAAAAGAGTAACAGCCCTTTTAGCCTTATATGGCCGGGGCCTATTTGTTCGTTACGCGGGCCAATTTGTGGCGTGCCGAAAATGTCAGGGCGACAACAATACCAAGATAGAGCAGGCCCACGGTGCAAGACTCGATCATGTGCGATGGTGCGGCAACCAGCAGGAATGTGCCACTGGCCACAGTGGCTGTCACTAAACCATACGATATGCGCAGCTTGACGGTTGAAGGCTGAAAAAATGCCACGGTAGCATAGCTAATACTAGATAAGGCGATGGCTACATGAAGAATAATTGCCATAAGAAAAGTATACCAGGTCAAGGCAGCCATGCATCCAGCGAAATGCTGGCACTAAAGACCAAGATGACAATTAACGAAAACAGAAACATTTTGCGGGCCCACACTTTGTCGTCTGCTGCCTTAAAGCCTTGCAGCCCACGCCACAGCCACGCTAAACCTACTACTGCCATGACTACCAGATAGGTGTAGCCAGTGTATTCAAAAATAGTTAATAGCATAGTTGTGATCGTAAAGGCGGCAATGTATAACAGGATATTTATCTTGGTAATAAACATGCCCTTTTTAACCGGCAGCACGGGCAGTTTGGCCTGGGCATAATCGTCAAACCGGTACATGGCAATGGCATAAAAGTGCGGCATTTGCCACAGGGTAAGAATTAAAAATAGCAGCAGTGCGCCCGTATCAAAGTTGTTGCTAACCGCCACGTAGCCCGCCACCGGCGGCAAGGCGCCGGCAGCGCTGCCAATAATAGTGCCGTACACCGTGCGACGCTTGCCAATGCCATACAACACGACGTACACAAACAGGGCTATAACGCCCAGCACTACGGTAAGCAGGTTAGTGGCGAGCGCCAAAATTGCAAAGCCGGCCAGTTGCAATAGCAGTGCATAGGTAAGCGCATTGCGTCCCGGTATAGTGCCAAGCACTAGGGCGCGTTTTTTGGTGCGGGCCATATGCTTGTCGATATGGCGGTCAATGTAATTGTTAAATACACAGGCCGCGGCAATGACCAGCGATATGCCAGCAAGCGTGGCCGCTAACAGCCAAAAATCGATATGCCCCCGGGAAGCCAGCAAAAATCCACCCGTAGCATTAATGATATTGCCATAGATAATGCCTGGTTTGGTAAGCCGGTAATAGGCTTGGATTGTCGCCTGCACTAGGGCTGTATCCCCTCGTCGTGCAACAGGTAATTACCCATATCGTGCGACGACATGTGGTAATTAAGGTTGTGCATAATCCATAGGCTACCAATAACCACAATGCCTATGACCAGCAGCATAAAGGCAAATACTGTCAGATTCCAGCGCGGTTTACTTTCTCGCCCCAGGTGCAAAAAGAACACCAGCTGCACCACTAACTGCACTATGGCCAGCGTGGCTATCAGCGTTACCAAGCCATTGCCCCTAAATACTTCGTTAATAACAGCAAAATAGGCTTCGAGCGTTAGAATAATCGATAAGCCAAACCCTGCAGTGTACGATAGCAGCGATCCATGACCAGCCTCGGTTTGCGTGTCTTTCATGCAATTGCCCCCATGAGGTATACGAGCGTAAAGATACATATCCACACAATGTCCAAAAAGTGCCAGAATAAACTAAATAATGTGAGACGCCGGGTGGTGTGTACGGTTAGTCCGCGCTGCCACAGCTGCACACTTAGCACTGCAATCCACACCAAGCCGCTGGTAATGTGCGCACCATGCGTACCCACTAGTGTAAAAAAGGCTGACAAAAAACCGCTGCGGCGCCAGCTGTTGCCTTCACTTGCGAGGTTGCTAAACTCGTGCAGTTCCATGCCCAAAAACGTTGCGCCCAATAAAAACGTAACGCCCAGCAGCACCAATACCATTTGTTTGTTGCGCTGGTGCATGGCCAACAACCCCAAGCCGCAGGTAAAACTGCTGGTTAACAGCAGCATGGTTTCGGCTAACACAAACGGCAGGTTAAACAGTGCACGCGCATCCGGTCCGCCAAAGGTGTTATTGTGCAGCACGGCATACGTGGCAAACAGGGTGGCAAACAATACGCAATCGGTCATTAGGTAAACCCAAAAACCAAAGGTGGTTTTGGCCGTGGCCTGGGCGTGCTCTGCGGCTAACTGGCTCATACCGGCTGTCCCTTGCGTGCCCGTTGTTGTTCCAGCTTTTTGATAGTGGCGGCCGGGATGGTGTATTCGGTTTCGTCAGCGGACAAGCGAATAACCAGGCAGGCGATAATGCCAATAAATCCAGTAATTGCCAGCCACCATATGTGCCAAACCAGGGCAAAGCCGAATACAAACGCAGCCCCGGCAATGTACATACCCATGGGAGTGTTTTTGGGCAACCGGATGTCTTCGTACTTAGGCGTGCTGGCTGTCTTAGCGTGTTTGGCAGCCCAAAAAGCATCGCGCTTACTCGCATCTGGTATATGGGCAAAGTTATAAAACGGCGGCGGCGAGGTGGTTGCCCACTCTAGTGTGCGACCATTCCAGGGGTCGCCACTCACACGGTTTTCGTTACGTTTCCACACACTGACCACTACTTGCAAAATTTGGAAGCCCACGCCTAAAGCAATCAGCGCCACGCCGCAGCCAGCCACCACAAACAAACCCTGCCAGCCCAACGAAGCATCGTAATGGTCCAGACGCCGTGTAGCGCCCATCATACCTAAAATATATAAGGGTATAAATGCGGTCATAAAACCTACCAGCCAACACCAAAAAGCATAGCGCCCCAAGCGTTCGTTTAGGGTAAAGCCAGTAAATTTGGGGAACCAATAGGTAAGCGCCGCAAAAGCCCCAAACAGCACGCCGCCAATAATCATGGTGTGGAAGTGCGCCACCAAAAATAGGCTGTTGTGTACCTGAAAATCTATGGCTGGCACCGACATAAGCACGCCGGCTACACCGCCGATGGTGAATGTTACCACAAAGCCCAAAAACCACAGCATGGGGGTGGTAAATCGAATGCGCCCCCGGTACATAGTAAACAGCCAGTTAAACACCTTAACCCCAGTGGGCACGGCAATTATCATAGTCATAATGCCAAAAAAGGCGTTTACATTGGGTCCGGCCCCCATGGTAAAGAAGTGGTGCAGCCAGACCAAAAACGACAGTACGGTAATGGCAATAATAGCCCACACCATAGATACATATCCAAAAAGCCGCTTTTGTGAGAATGTGGCCACAACCTCGGAATACACCCCAAATGCGGGCAAAATAAGGATGTACACCTCTGGGTGGCCCCAGGCCCAAATAAGGTTTACGTACATCATGGGATTGCCGCCAAAGCCAGAGGTAAAGAAATGCATACCCAGCAGCCGGTCCAGCGACAGCATACCCAAGGTGGCTGTCAAAATGGGGAAGGCAAAGATAATCAGCGCCAAGCTGCCCAGACTGCTCCAGACAAACAATGGCATTTTCATTAATGTCATGCCGGGCGCGCGCATACGCAAAATAGTTACAAAAAAGTTAATGCCCGACAGCAGGCTGCCCACGCCGGCAATTTGCAGCGCCCATATCCAATAATCAACCCCTACGCCAGGGCTGTAGGCAAGTTCTGACAATGGCGGATAGGCCAGCCAGCCAGCGGCCGAAAACTCACCCACAGCCAGCGACAGGTTGATCAGCCCAAACCCAGCCGCAAACAGCCAAAAGCTGACTGAATTCATAAAGGGAAAGGCCACATCGCGCGCGCCGATTTGCAACGGAATAAGCAAATTAAACAAACAAAATATTGCGCCCATGGCCACAAAGAAAATCATAATGGTGCCGTGCGCCGAAAACACTTGCTGGAAGTGGTTGGCATCCAAAATACCTTCCGAATTCCCCACAGACAATGCTTGCTGGGTGCGCATCATAAGCGCATCGGCAATGCCCCGCAGCAACATGGCACCGGCCACCACCAAATACATTACGCCAATTTTTTTCGGGTCAAGCGAAGTGAGCCATTCCTTCCACAGCCATTTCCAGCGCTTAAAATAGGTTAGCAAGCCGGCAATGCCCAGGCCGCCAAACAGCATGGTCAGCTGTCCACCGGTAACAATCAGGTCGTGCTGAAAGGCGTCGAGTGTTAGTTTGCCGAGCATTGCGCTTCTTTCTGGGGGATGTTAGTGGCTATGAACATGCTGTGTCCCTTGGGCATTTTGCAGGTTTGTTTCGGCACTAGCACCATAATTTGGCGCCATGTATTTCATCATAATTGTATGATACAGGTTTTCGTCTGCCGCGGCATAGGTAGCTACCTTGTTGTCTTTGCTAGGTTTGGCCAGTGCGGTATATTCGCCCTTGCCCAGCTGCTTGGGCGATTGCTTGGCTGTTTGCACCCATTGGTCAAAATCTTCTTGCGAACTGGCATGGGCCGTAAACTTCATGCCCGCAAACCCCTCGCCGCTAATATTGGCCGACGAGCCGCGATAATTGCCAGCCTCGCTAGCCATCAGGTGCAGTTTGGTTTGCATACCGGCCATGGCATATACTTGGCCGCCCAGCTGCGGAATCCAAAAGGAATTCATAGGTGCGTCGGCAGTTATCTCGAACGTAACAGGCGTATCCACAGGCAGCTGCACATAATTGACGCTGGCAATGTCCTGCTGCGGATATATAAACAGCCATTTCCATTGCAGGGCAACCACTTGTATGGTGAGCGGATTATTGGTGCTGGCTAGGGGTTTGTATGGGTCCAATCGGTGGCTACTTACCCACGTAATGGCTGCCAGTATACTAATAAGCGCCAAGGGGATGAACCACCATATGCTTTCTGCCAGTTGGCTGTGATCCCAATTGGGCTGGTACTTGGCCTTTGTATTGCCCTCGCGGTAGTTCCAGGCGATGTAGGCGGTCATGGCAAATACCGGCACGACAACAATCAGCGACAGCAGAGCGGTAATTACCATGAGGTCAAACTGATGTTGTGCTATTTGCCCCTTTGGTTGGAGTATGGCGATTGTGTGCCCTTGCAATAACAGCACGGCCGCCAGTACAACCCCCGCGGTGAGCAATATTAAAATTGCAGGTAAATACTTTTTGCTCATCCTATTCTGTTTCAATCATAGCATAACCGCCTATATGGGATGGTTCGTAGGGTATACTGCTTCACATATATGGCAACATCTACAAAGCTTAATTTTTCCGCCTTATTGCATATACCCCAATTGCCTACGTACTTAGCGCAAGTGGAGCAGGGGTTGGCCGGCGCCCTCGCCCATGCCACCCCCTCGTTGCACAAACCAATAAAGCGGCTGATTAATGACCAAAGTAAGCGGCTGCGCCCGGCGCTGGTTATTGCCGCTGCTGCTGCCCGGGGGGTGGCAATTGATAAAAAAGTCATTGCTGGGTGCGTTGCCGTGGAACTGGTACATATCGGCAGCCTGGTGCACGACGATATTATCGACAACGCCGTCACCCGTTGGGGTGTTTCTACGGTCAATGGCAAAGAGGGGGTACACCGTGCGCTACTGGTTGGCGATTACTTGTTTGCTAGCGCTAATGCTCAGGCTGCAACCATTAGCGCAGAGGTTGCCCGCACAATAGCCGCAGCCATTGCCGGGGTTTGCAATGGTGAAGCGCAAGAACTTGCCGACCAATATAATCCAGATCGAACGGTCCAGGCCATGCTGCAAGCAATTGACGGCAAGACCGCCACGCTGATAGCCGCAGCTTGCCAGGTAGGCGGGCTATGCAGCAGCCTTACGAATGCGCACGTTGCTGCACTGGCGCATTTTGGCCACGAATTTGGCATGGCCTTCCAGCTTATTGACGATGTGTTGGACGTGGTGTCAACACCACAGCTAATGGGCAAAGCCGTAGGCAACGATATGCAAGAAGGGGTATATACAATGCCGTTGCTGTTGTCGTTGCAGGGGCCTTCCGGCCCTAAGCTAAAAAAAATGCTGGCCGATAGGGCAACTCCGGCTGCGGCATTTGCAAAAATCCTGGTTGCCGATGGTTCAATCGCCAAGACAATAGCCGCAGCCCAAGCATATAACCGGTCGGCAGCCCAGGCGCTGGGCAAATGTGGCGATACTAAGACCGCTGCTGCTTTGTGTGCTTTGCCCGACGTCTATTTACGCTGGGCTATAAAAAATTTGGTTGCCGACGCCTATGCATCAGGCGTACACCAGCACGCTTAGACTATCTCGACTCGCCCTTCGGCACCACCATTCAGTGCATCTTCCTGCTGAAGCGTGGCGCAAGACACAATAGCCGGATCGACGCCCTTTGGGTTCATAAGGTCATCCGCTGCGCACAACAAGTTAGCAGCATACCCTGGCTCGTTTGATAAAAAGTCACATGCCGCTTCGCCAAGGGCATTGCCGGCCGGCCGAGCTATATCCTGCAGGGCATCAGGAGCTTGTGTTTTTAGTCGTACACCTTGCTCCAGAGCGCTCATAGCAAGCGCATTTGCAGCCAAAAATTTAAATCTAACGCCGTCTACGCAACTAATACAGCCTTGTTCTGCTCGCATAAGGCACCCCGTCTAAGTAGTAGAATATAAGCATAAACAATTATTGCAAAATTGTCAAGTAGATCAACATTAAGTATACATTTCAAAAAGTATTGGCAATTGGGCACTGGCAGGGTATCAGTATTACCAAGAATTTCTAATACAAAAAGCTAAAAATAACACCGCATAAGGCAAACCCTCATGAGGTGTTATTTTTGTAGCGCTTTATTTGTAAAAATTAGCGGGCGCCCTGGCGACGGAATAACAGGGTAGCAAACGGTGCACCCACTACAATGAGCCCCAGGCACCAGGCCAGGGCCAGCCAGCCGGAATTGCCCAATGGTGTGCCCACCAGCCAGGCACGCATGGCGTTAATAACATGCGTCAATGGTTGGTTTTCGGCAAAAGTCCGCAGCACAGTCGGCATAGTTTGGGTAGGTACAAAGGCGCTGGAGATAAATGTTAGGGGGAAGATAACCACAAAGCCCACCCACTGTGCAGCCTCCAGGCTTTTAACAAACAAGCCCAAAATAGCCGACAGCCACGAGATAGCCAGTGTAAATAGCAGGGCCAGACCGCCCACGAGCAGCCATTCCGTAAAGCTGGCGTTGGGCCTAAAGCCCACCAAAAAGCCTACGGCAATCATAACCACACCGGATATAACATTGCGTACTAAGTCTGCGGCAACGTGGCCGATTAGCAACGCGCTACTGGCCATGGGTAGCGAGCGGAAGCGGTCCACAATGCCTTCTTTCATGTCCACCGCCAGGTTAATGGTGGTGTAGTTGGCGCCAAAGGCCAGGGTTTGTACCAAAATACCGGCAAACAAATAATTGGCATAGCTAACGTTGCCGGTGTCGATGGCCCCGCCCAGTACGTAACGGTTTAGCAGCATAAACATAATGGGGAACAGTAGCAGCGACATAACTTGGTCAAAACTGCGGATAATGTGCCGCACGCTGCGCTTGGTCATAGCCCACGAATTGCTAAATAGCCAAAAAAGATTGGAATGTTGCTCGGGCTGAACAGTACTGATAAGCGAATTTTCGTGTTCCATTATTTCTTTCCTTTCGGCTTGTCGGCTGGCGTATCTTTGGTTGTGGCGTGGCCGGTAAGGCTGAGGAATACGTCATCCAACGTGGGGCGGTGCAGCGAAAAGCTTTCTACTTCAATACCTGCATCTTCCAGTCGCTGCATAATACGCCGGAAGGTAGCAGTGCCGCCTTTGCTGGCAATACTTAGTATGCGCTGTTCACGGTCAATCTGCAGTTCCTCGCCATCTACGATTTTCTCGGCTTTTTCCAGGCTGCTTTTTTTGTCGATCACTACTTCTAGGCGGTCAGAGCCCACGCGCGATTTAAGGGTATTGGCTGTACCCTCGGCAATAACTTTACCGCCATCAATCACGATAATATTGTCGGCCAGTACATCGGCTTCTTCCATATATTGGGTGGTTAGCAAAATGGTGGTGCCACTTTTGGCCAGTTCTTTAATGATATCCCACATAGTTTGGCGGCTGCGCGGGTCCAGCCCGGTGGTGGGTTCGTCCAGAAAGATAATCGGTGGGGAAGCGATAAGGCTCATAGCCAGGTCTAATCGGCGCCGCATACCACCGGAATAGGTACGCACCGGCCGTTTGCCCGGCTCAACCAGGTCGAACAATTTTAGCAGCTCGTGGGTACGGCGCTTGGTGTCTTCT
This sequence comes from Nevskiaceae bacterium, assembly GCA_035526505.1. GTDB lineage: Bacteria > Patescibacteriota > Saccharimonadia > Saccharimonadales > UBA4665 > DATLCF01. The sequence continues at coordinate 89,189 of DATLCF010000002.1, forward strand.
AGACTCAGCCGGTACAGCCGGCCAATCATTAGCAAGTTTTCTTCGCCGCTTAAGTATTCGTCAACCGCTGCATATTGCCCGGTCAGGCCAATGTTGCTTTTTACCTGTGCCGGCTGCTGCACGACATCGTACCCGGCAATCTTGGCCTGTCCGCCGTCCGGTTGCAACAGCGTGCTCAAAATGCGGATAGTAGTGGTTTTGCCTGCGCCATTGGGGCCTAAAAGCGCCAAAATGGTGCCTGGCTTGACGGTAAAATTAATGCCGTCTAATACTGTTAGTTTGCCATACGACTTTTGCAAGCCTTTTACATCAATTGCGTACTTTTTACTCATAGATGCAACTAGTATAGCAAACCTAGTTGATCTTGATAAATTTGGCCACGCTGGGAGTACCCTGGGCATCCAGCGCAAACAGCAAGTAATTGCCGGGCAGGACCACGCCGCTGTCCGCGGGGATGCCCAGGGTATACGCGGTGCCGTTAGTGGCCGTTGGCGTCAGCGGGATGCGGCGCTGGTCGTTATTGACCGAATGGGTCACGGCTGTGGTGCGGACAAGTGCAAACTTGGGTGTTGGTGCGCTGGTGGTTACGGTGATTGCTGCACCGAGGGCTGCAGTTGCGGGTGCACTGGTAATACTTGGCCGGGCTTTGGCCGTGCCGTCGGGATTGAGCAGGTAGGGCGGTGTAAAGATCTGCCCATTAGGGTGGTTGGTGGCGCAGCTGCCGCATAAGCCCCCGCCACCGGAAAATACACGGCCGTCAGGCAGCAGAGTGGCTACGCTGTGGTAGGTGCGCGGGACAACTTCGGGCGCCATGGTGGTGAATGTGCCCGTGGCCGGATCCCACAGTTCGGGACTGAGTACTGCGCCAGTATCGGTAAAGCCCTGCGGGTGCTGCTGTCCGCCCAGCACCAATACGTTGCCGTCAGGCAAAACCACGCTGTTGCCAAACGATCGCGCATAAGCCATGTCCGAAACACGAGTGGTAATTACCGGCTGCGAAGGGCCGTGGCTAATATCGACCACATATGCACGGCGGGTAGCTTGCGAATTAGTAACTGGCGGATAATCCTGATACACCGTGGCACCGCCAACGGTCAAAATTTTGCCTGCATCATACATAACGGCATTACCATTCATGGCATCCGGGCTGTCGCCGCGATTGCCGGCGCCGGTTATACTGCCGTTGCCCGCGGTGGTGATCCAGTTCATTTGCTTGCTTGGCCCGGCGTGGAACACTTTGCCGCCGGAAACGCCAAATAACCAAGCATGGTTGTCGGCACGGAATACGCCGGCCGGGTCGGCAGTGAGGATTTTGTCGGCAGTGACACCGGTAAGCTTTGCCCACGAGCCAGCAGCGCCGCTGGGGGTAAACAGTTCACCATTTTTACTGCCGGCACTGTCATACCAGGAACCGCCCAGGGTAAACACTTGGCCGGTAGATAACAGTGTGTCGCCCTGATAAGCGCGCGGGATTTTCATAAGCGGGCCAATAGTCCAGGTGTTATTGGTGGGGTTATATATGGTTGTGGCGCTGTCGCTGCTGCCGCCATTTATTAGCACGCGGCCGTCAGCCAATATGGCCAGGCCGGTGCAGAACATCTGGTGGTTGGTATTAATGTTGGATGGCTGACTTACTGCGCCTGTGGTCAGATCGAGCACGGCCACCTCGGTGGTGGTGCCCACCTTGTCCCACTGCATATCATGCACTGCGGCAAAGCTGAGCAGTTTGTTATTGGGCAGCAGTACGGCAGACACAGGCACGCCGGGGAAGCCAATGGGTGTGTCCCATTTGCCAGCTATACCGCCTACAGGTGTCGATCCAAGCACATTAATCTCTGCGGCTGACGACAACGGCCCGCGATTACCCGCTTCGGTTGTGGCAGTTAGTTTAATATAGCGGGCGGTGGTTTGGCCAAAAGTAACAATCTTTTCGCTAGTATCATCTGCCCAAGTCCCGTTGGCAACCGGTGTGCCCCACATAGTCCCATCGGTGCTTAGCGTAATAGCGTAGTTACCGATAGTACCGTTTTTGTTAGCGTCCGAGCGCGGCAGGTATGACAGGCCGCCTACACTTTTGGCACTTTGCATGTCGATAGTAACGCTATGCGGGAATGGCACGGGGGTATCGGCATATTGCGAATGCCACATGGTGGTGACATTGCCATCCAGCACGTTATTTGCAGGAAATGCGGCTGCTTGGTCGCTGGCCGTAGCTGCCCAGCCGGCACGAGATAAAGCCGGAGGTGCCACTGCACCATCGACTAGATTAATCTCGGCAGCAGACGACCATGGCCCACGATTACCAGCTTCGGTTAGGGCAGTCAAACGAACATAGCGAGCATTTACCGGCGCAAAGACTGCATTCTTTTGCGTTTTACTATCACCCCAGGTGCCAGTAGTAACCGGTGCACTCCAGTTGGCTCCGTCCGTACTTACCGAAATAGTATAGCGCCCAATATTGCCATTAAGCGCGGCGTCTTGGCGCGGCAGATACCTAAGCCCTGCCACAGTGGCAAGTGCATGCATGTCTATAGTGATACTGTGTGGCAGTGGCACGGGGGTGCCGGCGTATTGTGAGTGCCAGAATGTAGCAGTGTTGCCATCCAGCACATTGGCTGCCGGATAGGTAGCAGCTTGGTCACTGGCAGTTGCCGTCCAGCCAGCCTTGGATAGAACTGCGCTTCGGCTAACATATGCTTCGGCCGTGGGCTCAATCATGGCCATGTGCGCTTTCATGGCCCCAAGATCCAGGGCTTGTGCAGCGCCAACTACAGAAGTCAAAAGCAGGACAAAACAAAAAGTAACCAACCTGCCTTTCGCGGCAACAGCCTGTAACAAGTTGGTTACTTTAGTTTTTTCAAAAAAGTTCACTAACGTATATTTTAACATAAAGATGTAAAAAATACTTCATGTGAACTGCTTTTGTTTTGTGTGACTGTCAGAGGACGGACTTTAATCTTTGTATGGTAAAGTCATTCGCGAACGCTGCTGCGGTTTCAAGCTCTCCCTTTTTTATCAATTCTTTCAGCGTCCTAGATGATATGTTCCGGTACGTGCCGCCAACATTAACCTGATGCAATTTTTGTTTGGGAATGCCGTAAAAATCGAACACGAAATTCGTGTGCGCTTCGTCTTCAGGGTCTCTTCGACCTTTAATAATTTTTACCGACCTGACTTTTAATTTTTTTATTTCGTAGTAGTCACGGGCGTAATAGACATTTGCTTTTGTAACATAGCTTTTAATGATTGCTTCGCGATCCTCAAGTGAAAATGTAGGGTTGTTTTTAAAGAGGCTTTTAACAATCACAAACGCCACCTCTTCCTGCAAATCGTTTACTGCCTGGGTATATACCTTAAAATGTCCTTTGGTAAAGGGGTCAAAGCTCCCAAAAAAGGCATACTTGGGCTTTTCAAAAATGGATTTACCCGTTTTTGCCAAATGCTGCACTGACTTTATCTTAACAAGATGTTTTTTCTTTTTGAGGTGTTCGTGTGTGTTCATTGAAAGTTAGTGAAAGCGGCTATGTTTACTTATTCAGTAATGATACTCCCTGCACCGGGAACATACAATTCATAGCTATGAATAATAGAGTTTTGACACCAGCCGATTATTAGCTATGGAGTATTGCACCTTGGGTGCGACCGTGACTGGTGGTGTTGTCGTAGTTCAGGTTGGCTTGATCAAGGCTATTGATAAGACGATTGGCGGCAGTGTCGGCTGTTTTGCCAATGGTCTGGCAATTACTGGCGGGCAGGTTTTGCAGGGTGTGTAATATTTGGGCGGCATATTGTTGGTCTAATGCGGCGTGGCCGGACTCGTGTGTGGCTAGGTGCTGCATAAAAGCGTGCCAGCTGGCTACTGTCGTTGCCGGTGCGTTTGAGTCATTATTCCAGCGCGGATAAATATGCCGTAAACGGAGCCCGACGGCCACCGTGTCGACCGCACATTGGCCCGAAGCCTGTGTGCGGTAGCTGACTTGCCAGTTAATAATGTACGAGGTCTCGGCCGCAAACTCGCCAGCCATGCTGCACATGGCTATTTGGTTGCCTATTTGTCCCGGGGCTTGGCCGTACACATCGTAAAATAGCTGGCTGGTCTCTTTTGTGATACCCGGGTGTTTGGCATTGATTTTTACCGAATTCAGCCGTGGCGGAGCTATCTTTTTGCAGGTGCCAGTAGCAGATTGCGTGTTTGCGCCAGACGATTGGGGCAAGGGGGATATGGCCGGCGCAAACTCACGAATAAGTAGCCCCAGGGCCAGGATATTCGCGCAGACCAACAAGGCGACCAGTAATCGATAGCCAGACAGGCGTGACAATTTGCCACCCCTGCAACCGTTCATTTATGTATATATTATAGCATAAGACACGAATATTACAACTTATGCAATGCTTAAAAAACTAAAAACGACATTATTTGTAATAAAATCAACGTTGTACATTCTACTAAACGGGGCTACAGTGAAAATGTAATCTTAAAAATCTAAGGGATAGGCAATGGCCAAAACAAAAACAAAATCCAAAAACAATTCACAAACAAATAGTAAAAAGAGCGCTAAACAAACAAAACCCAATATGCTAGCAGGGTTGCTGTTGTTATTGCTCCTGCTTTTGCTGCTCTGGTGGGCTGCAGTGCACTACAACTGGTGGCCGTTTAACGACGACGACAATAAAGCGACAACCACCAGCCAAGACGCCTCAGGCACGAGCGGCGGCGGGACAACCGGTACAAGCGGATCCGGTAGCAGCGGTACTGGTGCCAAGGGTGCATCTGGCAGCAGCGGCACAAATGGCAGCAGCGGCAGCAATGGGAGCAATGGTTCTAACGGCGGCTCCACTACTACGCCCGCAACATCACCAGCACTTGGCTTTTCGGCAAATGTCAGCAATGGCGATACCAAGGCTGGGGTAGAGGCCAAGTCCAGCGGGCTAACGCAAACCTGTACCATTACGTCGAACTCTGCAGTCACGGGCAAGACCGAAGTGTGTACATATGCAGACGGGTCAAAGGTGGTAACAGTTACATACCTGAACGACCAGGTTGTAGGCGTCTCGCGTTCCGGGTTCTAAATTACTACATAACACTTAAAAACAGGGCCGAATAATTTGGCCCTGTTTTATTAGGGCCTGATAGGATTGCCTGCCACGGCGCTATAAATACTGTTGTCATGTTCACATGCGGCCGCTACACTAATAACCATAAGTATTAATGAAAGGAATCAAAAACAATGAGCATGGCAACGCTGTTTGCGCAAACTACTAGCACCGACAGTTCCGGAGGCGGCATGGTCGGCTGGATAATTGTTGGCGCCTTGGTACTATTGGAAGTTATCGCCATGTGGCGCGTGTTTGAAAAAGCAAAACAGCCTGGTTGGGCGGCAATTATCCCTATTTATAACCTGTACATACAGTTAAAAATAGCCAACCGTCCTGGCTGGTGGCTGCTGCTATACTTGATTCCGTTAGTCAACCTAGTGGTCCAAGTTGTAGTGGCGCTGGATATTGCCAAAGCTTTTGGCAAAAGTACTGTATTTGGTATTTTTGGCCTGTGGTTGTTCTCGTTTGTGGGCTATCTTATGCTTGGGTACGGCGATGCCAAGTACAAAGCCATCAAACGATAGTATTGCTGGATGTAAATTAAAAACGCAAGCGGATACGCCCGTTTGCGTTTTTAAATTTTACCACAGCAATACCGGCTTTATGAGCTATGAAGGATCGATAGAATATTTCCTGCTGGATCCTTGAACCATGCTATGTCTGGGCCGCGGTGTTGGGCAATGCCGCGGGCAATACCGTTTTCGTCGGTCATGCCTTTGTAGTGTTCGAACGTGACGCCTTTGCTTTTTAGCTCCTCGACCGCTTTGTCGATATTTTCGACAGGGAAATTCAGGATGGTAAAAGTGGCGGGTGTATGGTCGTCTTTGCCATACACAAATATGGGATTACCGCCGCCAACGTGCAGCTGTAGCCCCATGGCAGTTTCTTCTACCTTAAGCCCTAGTGTGTTGCTGTAAAATTCTTTGGCTTTGTCTATATTACTAACCGAAAAACCACTGAATGCCTGTGTGCCATCTAACATATATTCCCCTTACTTATTGTCTTCTCAGTATACTGCAAGCTTTCAGGTATCAGGGCTACATTGGCAAGACTTCTTATACGCATACAGTTACGCCAACCTAAAATGTCCAGAGGTTCCATTAAAAGGCGGAACGATTTATTATGAATAGCGACATTGTTATGGCTACTGAATTAACTCCCATTACTAACCCGGAAGTATCACCCTGGACCCAAACGGCGCACGATGTCGGTGGCAGGGCTGTATTATCGGTTATAACCCCCGTCCATGCCCCTGACCGTGATCATTTAACCGCAACATATGATTCGCTCGTCAGTCAAGAATTACCTGACGGATGGGACATTGAGTGGATGCTGCAGGAAGACGGTACTACTGGTGTGGTGAATGATGTTTTTCGGGGCGAGCATCGGGTAAAACCTGGCATGGCGCCCCACAGCGATACTGCTACGGCGCGTAACCTTGCCTTGGCCAGATCAAGCGGCAGGCTGATAAAAACATTGGACCAGGACGATGTGCTGCCACCTGGCGCGTTGCAGCGCGATATCGAAGCTTTCATTAAGTATCCGGGTGTGCAGTGGACGTGTGCCTTAACTCACGACCTGCTGCCGGACGGTTCTACGCAAGCCCCTGATAATCATTTTCCTGCCGGCCTGGTTAAGCAAGATGCGGTTTTTGATGCTTGGCGCGCAAGAGATCATCGTTTAGCTGTGCACCCGGCCTCGAGCTGTTATAGGCGGCAGGCGGCTGTAGCTATGGGCGGATGGATGGCTCTTCGGCATGCGGGGGACACAGGCCTGCTGTTGACAACCAGTACACTGTGGCCGGGATTCTATATAGGCGACCCTGGTCTTTTATGGCGTAGAACCCCTACACAGACAAGTTCTCAGCCCGTTCACAAGGATCCGGAAGAACGGCGTCTTCGCAACAGCCTTATAGAGGAACGCGTTCGGGCGTTGCAAGATCTTCGGGGTGCTATAAGGGCGGACGGTTAATCCAGGCGCTTCAGGATACGGCCAACCGTTTGCCAGGTACGGGTAGTAATTTGCTTGCCATATTGTCTTTCAAGCCAGCTCATGAGGTCAGGTGTTTTGGTGCCTGTCAGGTCAACCACGCTGCAAACCGCCTGGTCGTACATGCCTAGCAGTTCGTATGATTTCCCCTGGGGACGATAGGGGAATTTTAGTCTAGCATGCGGCTTGTCTTTAAAAAATGTCACTGTCAAATAGGTGAGTCGGTTGTGCTCGGCGTGCTTGAACGGATCGCGATCTACCAGTTGCTGTAATTGCTCGCGGCTGCGGATAATGGTGGTACTGGCAAAACCAAGCTGAAGCGGCAAGGCTTTTTCTATCATCGCTTCAAGCGCTGGCATATCTGTGCGTGGCGTTTCAAACAAAACATTGCCGCTGGAAATGACTGTTTGTACGTTGGTGAACCCCAAGTTTTCGAAAAAACCGCGTAGCTTGTCGTTACGCATATTGGGGTTGGACGGGGCAATGCCGCGCAAAAGGGCTACATAGTTTGGCATAACACTCATTATACGCAACATGTCGCATGGCGCTACGAGGTAAGATTAAGCATAGATTCTTAAGGATCTAGTTTTAGCTACATTATTACTGGAATTGTGGCAGGGGCGGACAGTCCCCCTCTTTGCCAGCTGAGCTGCCCAGCAGGAACGGCCAAGCGAAGCTTGGGGTGGGCGGTAAATAGTTGCCCAAGACTAACTTCTAGCCACTGTCTAGTAAGGGCTGCACCAGGGCAAAGATGGGGCCCAGCACCAAAAACAATATTGCGGGAAGCATCCTGGGATGGATCGCACTCGGCAGGTCGTTCTACTTTTTCCGGGTCGTGGGCAGCCGCAGCAAGCGAGGGGAGCACCACCTGACCAGCAGGGATTTGTATACCGCCTATTTGGACGTCCTTCATGGCTATACGCGGAAGTACAGTTGCAAAATGTGCTTTATAACGGAGCAATTCTTTAACAGTTGGTGCCCACAGTGATGGATTCTCTAAGCATGCCGATACCGTGTCCGGCCGACGAAGCAATTCCGCGGCCGCAACGTTTAATACGGGCAGCGGCGTAGGAAATCCGACAAGAATGGTCGCGCAGGCATGCAGAATCTCGTCATGGGATTTATTGGCTTTCTCCAGCCCCTTAACTACATTAGAAAATATTGAGCCGTCGGGGTTGGTGCGTTTATTTTCTATAAGATCATCGCAATAGGTATACAGCTCCTCCCATGCCAAGGTTATTCCCCCTTTATCTTGCATGTTTTGCACGGAACCAAGGGTTGTATCTGCAAGACGGAGCATGGTAGGCCACTCCGACTGTGGCACTCCTAGTGTGGAAGTAACAGCTTCGGCAAGGAACGGCTCGGTGTAGCTAGCGATTAGATCAGTTGGTGACGGATGGGATTCAAGCTTGGTGGCTAATGCACGGGCTTTTTGCTCAAGATGGGGGCGCCACTTTTCAATGGCAGATTCCGAAAAGCTGGCACCAATTGGGCGACGGAACGTAGTAGTGGCAGGCGGATCAAGCCGCAGCAAATCTTCTGGTGACCGAAAAGCAGAGCCGGTAGTAACAAAACGATCTTGGTCCACTGCCGTTATGCTAAAATCCCGGCTTGCCAGTGCGGCGACTACCGGGGCACGTGATTTAAGTACTAAGACTTCCTCTCCGGTTGTTGGTAATCGCATTGGACACACCGGTACATCCGGGCTATAGGCTACATCTGACGAAGGTACGCCGCCGGGGCCTGGTTCAAACGAAATAATAGGCGGTATCTCGGGCATAAGCTTCTAGTATACAAAAGAGTCTTCAAAAGCGAAGCAGAAATGTACTAGATGGTTAGACGCCTAAATTCTGCAGCACATGGTACACTACAAAACCCGGCCATACCAGGCCTTTGACAAAGGCAACAACCAAGTCGCCAAAATTATGCGCATCCTTAAGGAAGTACATAAAAGCGCCCACAAACGCAACAAACATAACAAACCCCATAGGTCCGTGCTGGTTAATAACCTTAACCGAAGTATTATCGCTTTTTGTCATAACCACTCCTTATGTTTTGCAGTTAGCCATCGGTAGGCTTGCCGCTGTTGAAATCGAGTGTATTGTAGGGCGCATAGGTGCAGGTGTCGCTTATAATGTTTGGTTTTTGCGGATTAATAACCACCAGCGACAGCTCCTTTGCTTTGGCAGCGTCTGCACCGGGCAGCATGTTTGTCCAGCATCTGCCAAACCAATCGAGCGACTGGTACTGGTTGTGTATTGCCGCCCACTGCTTGTTTTTGGATATATCGTTCGGGCTGCGGTAGTCGTAGGCGCCAAAGTCAAAGCCATAGTTTTTGACCCGGGGGAATCCGACCTCGGTAGCTACCACGTCACCGGCTTTAAACTTGGTCCGGGTGAAAGGGCGGTTCGGGTCAGTGCGTGTGTCGTTTAGTTTTGGCTCGGCCGTTGTTTCGGCCAGCGCCTGGAATTGAGGGGTAAGGGAATACAAGTGATCAAAGCGGAAGGCGATGCCGCAGTCGGTTTCAAAGCTCAGCAAGTACTGCAATTCGGCCGGACTGCCTTCGTAATACCGGCTTATACCGGTTAGCGTAGCATCAATAGGCATTTTTACATCTATCTTGCCAGCGGTACTATCCACCAGCCGGAACCCGCCATGCGGTTTGTAGCTATAGCCCCGGTACGCACCGGGCATGCCAATGGCCATAACTTTGGAAAGATCAATCGGGGTTTGGTCGAACGTAAATGGATTTTTACACTGCGGGGCAGTACCAGACTGGACAAACCACTTTAGCTCCTTCTCGTTAAAGGCCCACTTTACCGGTGTATTGCCAGTGTCTTTTTTGGCAGTGCTTGTTTGGCCTGTATTCTGTGTCGATGTATCGGCGTCTTTGTTACTAAACACCTTGTAGCCCACAAACCCGACTGCACCGATTACCAACAACACTACCGCTAGTTCGATAACATGAAAACCATCCTGCGATAGCTTTTTAAGCTTCATGCCTTTAGTGTACTATTCCACAACGTATAGGGCAATATGCTTGTGCTTGAAACTGGTACTGGCTAGGCATCGTCGGCAAAGTTAGAATTATTCTGTTAACTCAATCTGTGCTGGTAAATCACTAAATTCCACTTTGACTGATTTTATAGGCTCTACCGGTCTGAACGCCCGCCACTCCCATGCAGCGAAATGTTCAAATGACGCCCTTGGAAGCACGTAAACGTAGCCATTCCACCTTTCAGATCTTGCTTGTTTATAATCTTTTTTGTGAATGCAAAATCCATATCGGCCCTTCGGGGGGTTGCCTTTACCCCAGCCGCCTGTATGCCTACTACCTAAAACGGCCATGAAGATTGCTGGCTCGATTTGCTCTGAAGCGGCTATGCACGGTTTGCCGTCGGGCTCGCCATGTGACATCGCTTGTCGAGGTTCGAGAATCGCGATCTTGTTAGTGGCCGAACCGTGGAATAGATATTTTCCAGTTTCAGTCAATTTTTTTAATTCATCCATTCGCTTATCCTATCAAATAGGAAAGGACTCCCGAAGAGGCCTGTCATTACGCGTATGCTTGGCTGAAGGCAACAAACTTGTTCTAAGCTTTTCCAACCGTATATTGCGAGGTTTATTATGACCGAAATTAGCGAGGATACTAGTGGCTGCAGCCGGGTGGTCGCTGATCTACCGGCAAAGAGCATTCATTATTGTGAACGCTCTGTTCGGCCGAAGCATAGGGATTAGGGCGTAAAGAAACATAGCCCTGCGGGGTGCTGTTGTTGCTTACTTGTTGTGTAAACTCCTCGCCGTTGCAGGTGTAGTGGTTCTGATCGGCTTGTTGCCTAGATAGTACAAAGTCGCCCGGCTTCTTACCCAGGTCTGCATAGGGCGCAAAGGCCGTAGGGGTCATGTAGTCAAAAATCGACAGATAGATTGTTTTGCCAAAGCGGTAGCTGGCTTCGTAGGAAATGTCTGTGCCGTCCTTGGGCCCAATAGTCCCAATTTGCTGTCCCGAGCTAACCTTGCTGCCAACTTTTAAGCCGGGCAGCAAATCAATATGGAACAATCTGACGTAGTAAGCCTGATTTTTGGCCGAAACCAGCCGGACTTGCTTGCCAATGGGCGTGTGCTCGGCGGTAACAGATTTAATAGTGCCGTCAAATGGCGCGTATATCATAATATCACTTTCGCCGGGGTCGGGGTGCGAGCGGACAGGCTGGTTATTAACATTATTTTGCGAGTAATTAAAGTAATGTTTCATGCTGCGGCAGGTCTCGCCATCCCAGGCGCCGTAAGAGTAATCATGGCCACTGCCTGAGCGAAATTGCGACACAGAAAACACCTGGCCAATTTCGACGGGGTTGGCGGTAATCGCTGGCACATTGGCTGGGTTAAAACTCCATACCAAATGCATAACCGTGAAAAATGCGCCAAAAGCAAGACCAATGAGAATCAGTACGCTCAGCGTAACAATTTTAAGCATTCTATGTTTATGCTTCATACAGTCTATTTAACCATAAACAATATGTTTTAATACTACAAATTTGACTAAGTATCATCGAATGAAGTTAGGCATAATTGTGGCAAAAAGACTTCTAAAGAATTCTATCATGGTGCTTATGCTTGGCTGGGGATGGGGGATGTATTCCAAACCTTTTATGCCATGATTGGCGGGGCTGGCTATGGCCAAAATTAGCGACGAAATGTATGAGAGGCTCGGCAGATTTTGGAGAAGCAGAATGGGCAAACCTACACGCCAGAAGAAGCAAAAGAGATTGGTGATGGGCTGCTTAATTTCTACAGCTTACTTATTGAGCTTGATAGAGAGGTGAGCACAGACGCTAACGAAGGTGAGTTTTATATTAATTCTGTTGGTATAAAACCATGTACGGCAGTGTGTCCAATCCAATGTAATTGAACATTTTATAATTAGCGCGCCGTGCGGTCTCTGACAGTGTGCGCTTCTTCAGGTTCTTTTTAGGAATGAAAGGATAGAATCGTATTTCTTGTTTTTCCGTTTTTCCTTCAATCCACATGAAGTTAGTGATTAACGGCGGCATCATATACCCCGACTTTAAAACCTTTTCAGTCACATCCCAACCGGCTCCAAAAATTTCTTTTTTGGGCTTCGAATGGTTAGTCTTAATCTGCGCACGAAAGTTACAGCCACTGCATTGAACATCATTCATAGGATAGCTCGGCGGCAGAAGCATTAACTGTTTAGAGCAATTAGGGCAGGGGACTTTTTCAACCACGTCTCTTTCACCCTCGTCGCCAAACTGTTTGTTCAGTACGGTCATTTTATATCAGCGATTACCTTTTGAGCGTTGTTGTTGTAAGTAATGTATATACTTGGTGAGCTGACGAGTTTCAACTTCTCGAACGTAACTTTCCATATATTGAAAGTCTGGGCTGCCTTCGGCCGTAGCTGGAAGTAAGATTTCTTCTTTTGCCAGTCGTGTTTTGCTTCTTTTATAACCAAAAGTATACCGACCACGAGCCCCGTCAGAGACAGAAGAAATGAAAAGCCCACTGTATCTATTTATGTGCTCGTTATAGCCTAGTGTTATATCGGAAGTTGCAATAAAATCCTCTGCCTTATAGACTGAATAGCCCATGGAGCCTTCACCGTTCCTGATAAATGCAATGCAATTACCTTTTTGTACCATTCCCTCTACAGGCTGAACTTGGCACAATACGCCATTATTTTGATTAGTTGCGCCTAAATAATTTACGCCCTGGGAGCGTATCCTTAAATGATTGAGTCCTTTTGATTTACCCTGTACGAGCTTAAACAGCTTACCAATACTAAACCCGCGCCATTGAGGATCATCTAGCTTCATCACGCCCGCAGCCTTCATACCCTCAAGATGGCTCTCGTACCTACTTATCATCTTCGTTTCATGCTCCTGTATATATCTAGCCATGAACTGCAAGTCGGGATTGCCGCGTATATCCACAGGAAGCATAATTCTCTCTTTTTGGATCCTGGTATCATTGATTTCGCGGTTAAAGCTGTATTTTTCGCCTAGTCGCCTAGTAACAGTAATCATAAATAAATAAACATACCTGTCGAACTTCTCATTTGCCAATTTTGTGACATGGTCGCTAGCGACAAATTCGAAAGGTTGATAGAAGCAAACTCCGACGCTCCCGCTGTTAGCAATAGTCATACAATCAGAGAATATCCTTACCCCTCTTGTATTGCCGACATAATTATCGACGCCGTTACGGGTTGCTGTAGAAGAAATATACGGCTTCTTACCATGCATATGATCCGCGGTTTTTAACCGCTTACCGCGCCTAATGTCAGGAAAAACGTCCTTAAGTAGAAATTCTTTCCAGTTTCGATCACTGAGGCAAAGCATCTGCGTCATCTTCGTCCTTTAAATCAAATAAATAACCCTTGCCCTGTAGTATGGTGCTAAATTCGAAGGTTAGATAATCGGCCATGGTCTTTTCAAAGTCGGCGTCAGTTGGAGTTTCGTCATTAAAGTAGTAAAAGCTATGAAGCCACTCATCGTCTGCCTCAACCTTTGTCTTGACCATAAACCGGCTCTCAGCATCCTTATTGTGCAGCCAGCAATCAAGGAGGTGTAGTCGTTTTTCCTTGGCACGTTCTGTCTCAATAAGACCAATGTGCTTATTAACTTCAAATCCGTCATCTTCGAAATTGATAAATTTGGCATAAAGATTTGTGGGGTGCGGTTTATGGGCAGTAAACACTGCGATACAGGCATTAGTGCCTACGCCGTAGAAGGTATTTTTATTTAAGGTGATTACACCCTCAAGAGTGTGTCGCTTTAGGATGTCAGCCTTAACTATCTTATCTTCTTTTGTCTTTCCGACCATTGTACTTTGTGGCACAATAACAACAACCCGGGCCTCGTCGCCCATACTGTCAAGCAAATGTGAGATAAAGTTTATCTCTGATAGATGTGCAGTCTCTTTGTTCTTAGCTTGAGAGTACGGCGGGTTCATGAAGCCAACCGTGAAGTCTTTCTCGCGCAGAGTTTGTGTATCCTGTGCAAGGAAATCACCTGGAGTTAGGTTACTCTTGCCATCGCCACGCAGGATCATGTTCGTAGTTGCCACACTGAACATGTCCTCACGTATTTCAATACCGTAAATTTGGTTCTTCTTAATCGAGAACTTTTGCTCTTCGTCTTTGGCCTGCTCTAGCATATGGTGCATGCCTGCAATTAAGAATCCGCCGGTACCACAACATGGGTCAAATAGCTTATCAGTAGGCTTGATTCCAACCAGATCGCAGAATAGCTCGGTCACATGGCGCGGAGTAAGCACGACACCAAGGGATTGTCCGTCGCCCCCGCTGTAACTCATAAATTCGCCATAGAATCGCCCCAAGACATCCTCTGGTGAATTGTTCTTGGTATACTCGATGACGTAGGATTTTAGGTACTCGGTGAAGTATTTGAGAGGAGTTTTACCGAGACCCTGGTTAACGACACTCAGTATGTCTCGATCCTTAATAATATTGAACTGATTTATAACCTTCTCACGTTTAACCTGTGGCTCTACCTTGGCGCGTTTCATATGCGCGTCAACGGCATCGAAAATCTTTTGCCCGTCCGTTGTCACGCCATCGCCAGTCAATCGATCTGCGATATTGCCATCTTCATTAAGGGCAAGTAGAATTGCTGACACTACCAGGGGTTTTTCGGTTTCGCCCAGGTTTGCATAGTTTCGCAGATCCTCATGCAATCTTCTAGCCCGGCTTAAAATATCTTTTAATTCTTTAATTTCCTTAGGCTCTTCGCCTAGCACCTGTTCATGATAATAGCGATCGATATTGCTCGCGCTAAAATTCTCAAAGTTATCAACTTCTTTGAGGATCTTATACGCTCCTTCTTCAGAAACAAAGATCGGCTGTATTCTATAATGCTTTTCATTGCCCGAACACCCAAAAGCGAAGACTTGCTTAAAATTCGTATGCTTTGCAATATGTCGAGCGTAATGCAGGGCACCATTTACGGCATAGTTTTGTATAGCATCCGCACTATCATCCAGTTCGGACTGTCCATCATCAATATATTTTGCTTGGAGACTTAGAGACTTCTTGTCTTCGCCAACAATAAGAAAATCACTGACCTGAGCCGTAAATTCAGGCCGACCAGATTTTCCCGTACCGGCTTTTGAGGCTGACAGCAATGCCTCTCTTACTTCCACTAGCTTAGATCCGTCAGGGATATATTTGATATTGGCTGCACGCAACAAACTAAAGATAAAGTCGTCTGTAACTCTTTCTGTCATATGTTCGAAATTATAGCATAATAGACTTCCTCAAACGGGCATCCTCCTGACTGTATGTTATACCCATTGTCTACGACAAACCCGTCAATTCTTTTCATTCTAGAAAAGGGGATTCGAACTTTTCCAAAGTTTCCTAGGTGTAACGATTTTTTCGCCAAACAAAAAAACTTCCAAAGAAGTCTTTCATGGTGTTTATGCTTGGCTGGGGATGAGGGATTCGAACCCCCGATCCTGGGACCAGAACCCAGTGCCTTACCGCTTGGCCAATCCCCAATAACAGAGGGATTGTAGCAGATATGGAGTGGTTTTTCTACCTCTATCCGCGCCTGCAACGCTAGTGTTAAAATAAAATATGGATTGTAGCTACCACGCATGGAATACAAACAAACAACTATATACAACCTGGAAGTTGCCCAAGCGCTCGAGCAGCTTAAGGCTGTACCGCAAGGGCTTACAAGCAGCGAAGCCGCGGCGCGGCTGAAGCAGTATGGGCCCAATGCGCTTGCGGCCAAAAAAACTTCGTGGCTTAAGCGGTTGGTTGAACCGTTTGCCAATGCCTTTGTGCTGGTGCTGTTGTTTGCATTGGGGTTGAGTATTGCCGAGGGCAAGGCCGTGGACGCTGCCATCATTGGCGTTATCGTGGGTGTAAATGCAGTAATTTTTTATTTCCAACAATATTCGGTGGGCCGGGTACTAAAGACATTAAAAAAGCAGGATGTATCGCATGCCAGTGTGTTGCGTGGTGGCCAAACCGTGCAGATCCCCAGCGAGCGGCTAACCTATGGCGACATTGTGCATGTAGAGGAGGGGATGAAGGTACCGGCAGACGGGCGGCTCATACAAGCCAACCAGGTGGAGGCCGACGAAGCCATGCTTACTGGCGAATCGCTGCCCGTGCACAAACACGCCGCAGCTATCGCCAGCACCAAACAGCTATACGAGCAGCACAACATGCTGTTTAAAGGCACGTATGTAAAAACCGGCAGTGGCCTGCTGCTGGTAAGCGGCATTGGCAACAAGACCGAGCTGGGAAGCATTAGCAATCTGGCTGCCCAGGCCGACATTGGTCGTTCGCCCATAGAGCGCAAGATAGATACGCTAACCAAGCGGTTAATTGTGGCCATTGCCTGTGCCGCTGGTGTTGCCCTGGCCCTGGCTGTGTGGCGGGGTATTGCGTTGGAAGAAGCGTTGCGCTTTAGCCTGGTAATTGTGGTGTCGGCTGTGCCAGAAGGATTACCCGTAGCGTTCACCATTGTGTTGCTATTAAGTGCCCGGCGCATGGCAAAGGTGCAGGCGTTGGTAAAGAAAATTTCTAGTATCGAAACCATGGGCGCCATAACTATGATTGCCACTGACAAAACCGGCACCATTACCCAAAACAAATTGTCGGTGGCCGACAAGCACACCACGCACGGCAGTGCTGCATCGTTTGACGAAGTCATCCGTGCTAGCCTGAATATTAGCGGCGACCACGCCGGCGATTCGCTGGACCATATATTATTGCAATCTATCCCACAGATTGCCATGCCGCACAACTGGCGTAAGGTAAAAGAGTTTGCCTTTAACCAGCAGCTGCGGGTCAGCGGTGTGTTGTGGCAGCATGCCAATGGCTATTCATTATATATAAAGGGTGCGCCGGAGCATGTGCTAAGCCACTGCGGCATGCATCACCGCAACGACGCCAAGATACAACAGGCGCTGGAAGCCTTTACTGGCCGGGGCTACCGTACCATTGCATTCGCGCACAAAGATTTTAGCGAACCACCCAGTACCTTAGAACATGGCACGCTGGCCGATCTAAGCTTTGACGGCTTTGTAGGCATGGCCGACCAACTGCGCCCACATATCGCCCGAGCCGTAGCCGAAGCCCACCGGGCAGGCATAGATGTAATAATGCTGACTGGCGACCACGTACGTACTGCCGGCTTTATTGCCCGCCAGGTGGGTATCGCCGCAACAGCGGACCAAATTAGCGATAGTGGGGTGCTGGCCAACGGCAGCCCTGAAGATATTAGGCACAGCCTGCAAACCGTGCGTGTGTTTGGCCGCGTACTGCCCGAACATAAATATGCGTTACTGAAGGCCACTCGCGGCCACGAAATTACGGCCATGACCGGCGATGGCGTGAACGATATTCCAGCGCTGGTAGAGGCCGATGCCGGCATTGCCATGGGCAGTGGTACTGATGCCGCCAAAGATGCCAGTGATATTGTGTTGCTGGATAACAACTTTCACACCATTGTAGCCGCAGTGCGGGTAGGGCGCACCGCACTAGCTAATATTCGCAAAATGCTTATGTATTTACTGGGCACCAGCGCCGGCGAGGTTATGACCATGCTGTTGGCGTTGGTATTTGGCATTCCGTTGCCAGTGGCAGCCATCCAGATTTTATGGATCAATTTGGTAACCGATGGTGTGTCGGTGATCCCCTTGGGTCTGAGTCCGCCAGAGGACCGTCAAATGTTGCAGCCACCCCGCGCGCCCAGTGCGCCGCTGCTTAACCTCCGCCAGGTGTCGCGCATTATGGTTATGAGCGTGGTCATGGCCGGCAGCGTGCTGTTTGTATTTAACCTCAACCTGGACAAGGGCGAGCATTATGCCCAAACCCTGGCGTTTCTAAGCCTGATTGTAGTGCAGTGGGCCAATGCCTTTAATGTTAATGTCGAATACAAGTCGTGGCTGTATAATTTTGTGCGCCCTAACAAAAAATTGTGGGCGGCCATTGTAGTATCCATTGTCCTGCAAGTGATAATATTTATGACGCCGCTTGGTGAGTTCCTAGATGTAGTAGCCATACAGTGGCGCGACGCCGTGTTGGCCATTGCGCTGCCTGCGCTGGCTGTACTGCTGGCGGTTGACACACACAAACTAGTCTTTCACTACCTGCACAAACGGCAGCTTGCCAAAGCATGAGCGGCGCTGCTATACTTGGCGTACTTAACAACCTAAAATATACAGAGCGCAGCGAGAGATCTAGCTTGATGACCTGCCGGCAACCTGTTTGTTCGTAAATAAGGTGCCCCATCTAGTCCCGACATAACTGGGAAAAGATATTTGAGGTTTCTTGTATCCTTTCCTGGTTTGCGTCAAGAAAGGATTTTTTTATGCCAAAAGTTACTAAGTTTGCCAGCGAGTCGGTATGCGCCGGCCATCCGGACAAAGTTGCCGACCAAATTAGCGATGCTATTGTTGATGCCTGCCTAAACCAAGACCCCACCAGCCGTTGTGCGGTGGAAGTACTGGTGGGTGCCGACCGCGTTGTATTGGCAGGCGAGGTCAAAACCGCTGCCAAGGTAGATTTTGTGGCTATTGCCCGTGAACAAATTAAACGCTTGGGTTATACCGAACCGGCATGGGGCTTTAGCCATGAATCGCCGGTAGATAACTATTTGCACCAGCAGTCACCGGAAATTAGCGTGGGCGTGGACGACCACGGGGCTGGCGACCAGGGCATGATGTTTGGCTATGCTTGCAGCGACACGCCGGAGCTAATGCCGCTACCCATTACCCTGGCACATGCGCTTACCAAAGCTTTGGATGAGGCCCGCGAAACCAAAACAATTGGCTATTTGCGTCCAGACGGCAAAGCCCAGGTGGTGGTCAATTACGAAGGCGACAAGCCGGTGGGTGTAGAACACGTTACTGTTGCTATCCCGCACAGTCCGGACGTTACCATTGACCAAGTGCGGCAGGATGTGTACGACAGAATTATCACTCCCGTGCTGAAAAAGTACGGGTATACGGTGGACATCCAGAACACGATTGTAAACGGTACCGATGTATGGCATACGCCTGGGCCGGCCAGCGACAGTGGGCTTACGGGTCGTAAAATTGTGGTGGATGGGTATGGCGGTTTTGCCCGCGTGGGCGGCGGCGCATTCAGCGGTAAAGACCCCAGCAAGGTAGACCGCTCGGGTGCTTACGCTGCGCGGTATTTGGCTAAAAACATTGTCGCTGCCAAGCTGGCAGACGAAGCCGAGGTGGCGGTAGCCTATTACATTGGCGCCAAAGCACCGGTGCTACTGACTATTAACACCTTTGGCACCGCCAAGAAACCAGAGGCCCAACTGTACGACTTTGCTAGCAACCTGCTTATCCCGTCGGTAAAAAATATTGTCGAAAAGCTAAACTTGCGCCGGGCTATTTACCTGCAAACTGCGGCGTATGGCCACTTTGGCAAGCCTGACTTGCCTTGGGAAAAAATCGAAATCGCAGCTCGATAAGCTCAGCTTGTCCGCTTTTCTAGTCCTCTGACTCAAGAGACCGTTCACGCGCGGTATAGAATTTTTTGAGCCGAAGTCTCAAAAAGATTTTATCCGGCTGTACTTCCGTTGAGTCTCTTGAGTCAGAGGACTAGAGCGCGGAAGCCGGTGGTATACTGGGATAAGAAAGAGTTTCTATGTTGCGCCGCAGTCTTGTGTACGTGTACGAGTTAATTGCGTTTGTAACCGGCTTTTGCCTGATGGCGTACGAGCTGGTGGCATCGCGGTTGCTGGCGCCCACTATTGGTAGTTCAACATATGTATGGACAAGCGTGATCGGGGTGATTATTGGTGCACTGGCCACTGGCTATGCAGCCGGAGGCTGGCTGGCGGACAAGCGGGTGGCCAAGCAGGATATTGCCTGGTTGTTGTTAGTCGCGGCTGGGACGGTACTGGCCACATTGGTCTTTGCTGACCTTATATTGGCCTTGGCTGTGCGGATGTTTTCGGATGCTAGGCTGCAGGGGTTGTTTGCCTCGTTACTGTTGTTCATGCCCACCAGTTTTATATTGGGCATGATTAGCCCTTATCTGGTGCGGTTGCGGCTGGAATCGCTGGCCACTGCCGGACGGTCGGTGGCGGGTTTGAGTGCGCTGAACTCGGTGGGTGGCATTGTAGGCACCTTTTGTGTGGGCTTTATCTTTTTTGGTTATTTTGGATCGCGCCAAACGCTGGAGCTGGTAATTGTGGTATTGACCGCGGCAAGTTTTTTGATAGTGCCGCGATACTGGCTGGGTTTGCGCCTGGTACTAGCCGGAACCATGGTGTTTTCGCTGGTGTTCCAATTTGTACAGGTGGTTGGCGCGGTGGGGGTAGAAATTGACACGCCATCGTCGCACTATCGGGTGGTGGATGGGGAATACAACGGTCGCCCGGTGCGGGTGCTTACTATGGGGCCGGGTGGCCTGCAGTCTGGCATATATACGGACGGCACCAAGGGGTTAGTGTTTGATTATACCCGCCAAATGGCGGCGATTGTGGCAACTGCACCGCATAAGGACCACATACTTATCTTGGGCGGCGGCGCGTTTACGTTGCCGCAATATCTGGCCCAAGCGTACCCGCAGGCACAGATTGATGTGGCCGAAATTGACCCGCAGCTGCCGGTAATAGCTAAAAAATATTTTGGCTATACCAACCCGTCTAATGTGCGTATATTTGCCCAAGATGCACGTACTTATTTGGAGCGCACTAATCAAACCTACGATGTGGTATTGGTAGATGTGTATAGCGACCTGGCTGTGCCGTTTTCGCTTACTACCACAGAATATGCACAGGCCTTGGACCGTGTTGTTGCACCGCGCGGTATGGTTGCGGCTAATGTGGTGGCGGCCAAGGGTATGGGGTGCGCACCGCTGTTGGGCGCTATGCACGCATCATACGCCGGTCGGTTTAAAAACTACAAGGTATTTCCGCAGGACGACAGGGAACTCATGCTGAGCCAGAACATTGTTATAGCCTACAGCAACACAGAGCTTGGTCTGGACGCACTGCATCCGGTTACTATCCGCTTACCAGAAGGTCGGCAGCTGAGTGATAACTTTGCACCGGTAGAGCGCTTGCAACAGCAGTGTAAATAAAATACCGCCCGGTTTTTTGGGCGGTATTTTTAGAACGAGCGGTCGGTCGGCTTAGCCGCGGCGGCGGTTGCGCCAAATACGGTGGGCTGCAGCACCGGTAATGCCAGAGCCGGCAAACAGGCCTAGGAACTCGCCAGGGCCGGTGTTGGGCAATTCCACATCGGCGGTAGTAACGGGGGTGTTACACTCAGGCGATTCGGGTGGCAGCGTTTCTTTGCCTGGTACTGTACAGTGCGCCTTGGGTTGTTCGGGCTGACATTCTGGTTTGTTAGGGGTATTGGCACAGGTTTCCGGGGGTTGTACCACCGTGAATACAGCCTTACAGTGGCTACCGCTGGCACTCAGGGCGCCGGCCTTTACCGTAACAGTTACCGTGTAGGTGCCGGGCTTGTAGGTGTGGGGGCCGGCCTGGGCAGTTGTGGCGCCAGTGGTTACTGTTTGGTCGGCAGTGTTATCGCCAAACGTAAAGGTGTAGCCGGTAATGGTGGTATTGGTGGCAGTAGCTTTGGCATTAAAAGTGGCAGTTACTTCACCTTGTTCGTTCGGCTTACCAAAGCTGGCTACCAGCTGGTCACAGCTAAGCGATGCTTTGGGTGTGGTAGGAGGGGTAGGGGGTGTCGGGGGTTTGGGGGGAGTGGTGGGCGGTGTAGCAGTTACTACGTTACCGCATTCGGTCATAACACCAAATACCATTTTGCCGTCCTTTATATGTACCAGCATTTTGCGGCTGTCTTTGGCAAAAGAGCTTGTGGTAGTACGCATGTAGGCATTGGTACCAGGAATTTGGGTGGCGCCGGCAACGCTAAAACGCGCGCCTACTTTGGCATTGGTGCCTACAACTTTGCCGTCAACAACCACACGGCCGTCGCGGTAAACGGTACCCATTACAGTATTGGTGGTGTCCATACTGTTAATAACGCTGGTGCTGGCACCGGCGTAGTTCATGATTTTTTGTACGTCAGTGTAGTCTTTTTTAACTGTAGGGGAGTCGGCATGGCCGGACTTGTTGGTGCTGTAAAAACACTTTAGTGCTGCAATGTATGATGCAGCGTTCTGATTGTCGTGGCCCAGGCCGAAGTACACGATGTTTACCGCGTCGGCGTTGTCCCAATCGGTTACGCCACAGGCAGGTGCTGCTGCAGCAATTTGGGTGTTAATAATATTGGTGGCAGCAGTAGCTGTCAAAGCACACATAAAAACAGTGCTGACAAGCAATGCGCGACCTCTGGTAAACATAGTACGAATCATAAAACTCCTCCCTTAGGATTAAGCACATTTTAACCTAAAAATGTGCATATGTCAATACTCTTCCCCAATACCCACATATATATTGCAACATAGCATTATTGCCGCAGATACTGCAACTATATTATAAAAATTATGACAAAACGAGAACTATGCCGTCACAGTGCCTATGAGCGATGTTTGGGCAAGTACATGGCCATGTATAGCTGCCATACAATCGGTACGTGTCGTTGTGTTTGGCAAGTTTAGGGTAGTATCCAGGGCGTACAGATTAAATACATAATTGTGCGTGCCAGTTGGCGGGGCAGGTGCCACATAGCCGGGTTTGCCCGTGCTGGTTACCCCCTGCAGTGCACCGGCGGGGATGCTCCCTTGGGGTATGGTGGTAGTAATGACAGGTATATTCCATAAAATCCAATGTACAAAATCGCCATGAGGGGCATTGGGATCATGCATGCACAGGGTCAAACTTTTAGCTTTTTGCGGCACGCCCGTAATTGTCAGTGGTGGACTTGTACTACTTCCCCTGGCAGTATAGATAGTAGGTATGGCCGCACCAGACGCAAAAGCCGGACTAGTTAGTGTCAGTTCCACGTAAGGCGCCCGTGGTGGTTCCCTGGGTGTTGTTGCCCTGGGGTGCACCAAGTTTATTTATGGCAACAACGGTTAGGACAAGCAAAACAAAAAGCACAGTTGTGCTAAATATTCGTTTCATAGGTGCTTTTATTATATCCCCATGCGCAAGCATAAGCAGCCTAATATTAAAAAATCCTGTGGTTAAATGTTGATATCTATACTACAAACCAGATTAAAATCGAAAATATTGAAGGGTGCTTACATTGGCCGCAGGCCAGGTGAGCGGTGTGGGATTTACCCCCGTATCCTCAATCTTCCAGATCTTGTATAATATGTTCTAATATGACAGATATTTATAATTACCAATCATTCACCGTTCAGCCCCTACCTATAGAGCCGGTAGAGAATGTAAGGGGTTGCTTCGAAAGATTACTTACGGGCGAACTGCCCGCGTTTGTATTAAAGCATAGCGACCCAGACAGGGCTGCAAACCTTATCGATGCGGCAGCCTCGCAATTTGGCTTTAGACTGTCATGCGAGCCTTTTGACCTTACCGATATTTGGGATATCGGCTTGCACGTAGATGACGCTGCCAGTCCTAACATTCCCGTTAAGTTGGTTAACAGTCATAGAACATTTGGTGAAATTGGCGGTAAAGCGCTATTTGGTGCCACAACTGCGCAGTACGCAGAGTTGTCCGCTATTGATCAGTTTAAAGCAGGTAAAGAAATTAATGAGGCATATAAAAACGGCCTATTGCCTGCAAATTTTATTAATAATGTATATGGGGCCGAATTTAATGCTGGGCACTGGCCATTATTTGTGGCAGTCGGCAGCCGGCCGGTCTTTCATGATTTTGTCACTGTGCCAGCTGATAAAATGCACGAACGCCAAAGCACTGTCTATACATATCAACACCCCGACAGTAATCTACCCCTCAAATAAACGCAGATCAGCAAGAGTCTCAGGCAAAAAGCCTTGGTCATGCTTAAAATTGGCTTCCCACTTGTAATCTTTTTGGTAGCCCAAGTCTTTCATAAGTTTGGTGGGGGCGTTGCGTAAATGCAGGGGTACGGGCAGGTCGGGGTGCTCGCGCGCGGCAGCTTGCGCGCCATACATGGCATTGGCCACAGTGCGGGACTTTTTGGTTTTGGCCAGCACGGCAGCACAGTGAAATAGAGCGTATTGGCATTCCGGCATGCCAATACGCTCTACCGCCTGGAACGTGGCCACGGCCAGGTTGAGCGCTGCCGGAGCAGCCAAGCCAATATCTTCGGAGGCAAAAATAACCATCCGGCGGGCTACAAACTTGGGGTCTTCGCCAGCCTGCAATATACGGGCCATATAGTACAGGGTGGCATCGGCATCTGTTCCGCGCATGCTTTTTATGAACGCGCTAATGAGGTTGTAGTGGTTTTCGCCGGCTTTATCGTAACCGGGTACGCGTTTTTGGGCGGCGGTAGTGACGATGGCGGATGTAATGGTTTTGTTAGTCAGCTGCAGGGCTAGCTCCAAATTGCCCAATGCCACCCGGGCGTCGCCGCCAGATAATTCGGCCAGCAGGTCGATACTTTTGGTTGGCAGGCGCTTGGCCGTAAGTTTTTCCTGTTTGGCCGTCTTTTTAAGGATAGTAATAATGTCTTCTTTGGTGAGGGGCTCCAGCACCAGCACGCGGGAACGGGAAAGCAGCGGGGTAATGACCTCAAAACTGGGATTTTCCGTGGTAGCACCGATCAGCACAATTGTGCCGTCCTCTACATACGGCAAAAAGGCATCTTGCTGGGCTTTGTTAAAACGGTGAATTTCGTCCACAAACAAAATAGTGCGCATACCCAGGCGTTGGTTGGCTTGAGCTGTGGCTACGGTAGCTGTAACATCGGCCTTTTTGGCTGTTACCGCGCTGAGTTCAATAAATTCCGCCCCTGTTTCGCGGGCAATAATGCGTGCCAGCGTGGTTTTGCCACTGCCCGGAGGGCCCCAAAGTATGAGGCTGGTGGGTGCTTTGCGGGCGATAATTTCGCGCACAATCTGCCCTTGCTCAATCAGGTGCTTTTGCCCTACTACCTGTGCCAGTGTTTCGGGCCGCATGCGCTCGGCCAATGGTTGCTGCATAGTACCAACCAGTATAGTGCTACAATAGTCTCAGATAAACCATAAGCGGGGAACTATGAAATACCTCAAGATAGTACTTAGCGCACTGCTCATCGGCGTTGTGCCTGTTTTGGCTGTGGCAGGATTGGTGCATGCCCAAACTTTTACGCCTACGGTAGATAAGAATAAGACCATAGACAGCTCGCTATACAGCGCAGGACAAAATGTGGACATTGCCGGCACTATTAACGGTGATGTGTACTGCGCTGGGCAAAATGTAACCGTTGATGCCGATGTGCACGGGGATGTATTGTGTACCGGCCAAAACGTAACTATCAATGGTACTGTGGATGGTAATGTGCGGGTGGCCGGTCAAACCGTGCATATTGGCGCCAACGTTATCCATTCTTTGAGTGTTATTGGACAAACGGTGACTTTAGAACCAAAGGCCAATGTGGGGCAGGATATTACGGTGGCAGCTAGTTCCGCCACCCTAAAAGGGGCTATAGGGCGCGATGTAATTGCGACCGGCAGCGAGCTAACACTTAACAGTACTGTCGCACGCAATGTAAAATTCAGCGGCGACACTGTGCGGCTGCAAAGCGGCACGGTAGTTGCCGGCTACTTGGATTACACCAGCAAGCGCAATGCTGTCATTGCGGATAGTGCAAGCGTCAAGGGTGCAGTACACCATACCAAGCCAACGGCCGAACAACGTGGCATATGGCGCGGGTTTGGGCTGTTGTTCTTTATGCTTGCCCTGGTTGCAATAGTGGTGTTGACCTTGGCGGCGGTACTGCTTGCGCCGCAGGCATTGCACAAAACTACGGAAACGGCCAGGCGTTCGTTAGCACCGTCGCTATTAACGGGCTTGTTGGCCGGCTTGGCTGTTCCTGTTTTGCTTATCGGCATGGCACTGACGCTAGTGGGCATTCCGCTGGCAATGCTGCTGTTTGTGCTATGGATAGGGGTGTGCTTGCTGAGCGTACCAGTGGCCGCATATTTTACCGGCCGTTTGGTGCGCAAAAAATCCAAAAAGCCGGTACACATTGCTCTGTGGGGCGCTGTTGTTTTGGGTGTGCTGTATTTTGTGCCCATTGTAAACATATTTGTCTTGCTGGCCAGCAGCTGGATAGGCACTGGGGCTATCTTGCTAACTATCAAACACCACTGGCCAAAGCCCACATACGAATTGTAGGCGCGCATAACATCGTGCATTGTCAAGTTGTTTAGCTTATGTTATAATTACTGCTAACGAAACATAGAAATTGCCGCCACTAGGACGGTTTGTGCGCCACTATGAATGCTATCCAAGATCCGGCTAAAATCCGTAATATTGCTATCATTGCCCACGTTGACCACGGCAAAACAACCCTGGTGGATGGGCTGTTAAAACAATCCAAAACTTTCCGCGACAACCAGGCGGAAATGTCCCAGGATCTTATTATGGACAGCGGCGATCAGGAGCGCGAGCGCGGTATTACCATTACTGCCAAGGTAACAGCTGTACAACACGATGACTACCGCATCAACATTATTGATACCCCAGGACACGCCGACTTTAGCGGGGAAGTAGAGCGCACGCTGAATTTGGCCGATGGCTGTCTGTTAATTGTCGATGCCCAGGAAGGCCCCATGCCCCAAACCAAGTTTGTGTTGGGCAAGGCATTAGCCGCCGGCCTAAAGCCGATTGTGGTCATTAACAAAATTGACAAGCCCGGCAGTCGCATTCACGAAGTAGAAGACGAACTGGCCGACCTGTTTTTGGAACTGGCTGTACACGAAGATCAGCTGCATTACCCGGTCTATTACGCCATCGGTCGCGCTGGCAAGGCTTGGGCCACGCCGCCTGCCAACCCCGACGAAGACGGTAGTCTGGACTGCATTTTTGACGCAATTATTACAGATATTCCAGCCCCAAGTATTGAGCTGGACAAGCCCTTCCAAATGTTGGTAACCGCGCTGGCCTGGGACAGCTACAAGGGCAAGTATGCTATTGGCCGCATTACTCGCGGCCGCATTAAGGGCGGCGACCAAGTAACCTTGTGCAAAAAAGACGGGTCGCAAGCCAAGGCCAAAGTGGAACTGGTATTTATGAGCCACGGCGTTAGTAAATTTGAAGTGCCCGAAGGTGTGGCTGGCGACATTGTGCAGCTAACCGGCGTGAATGAAGCCAAAATTGGTGAAACCATTGCCGATGCCACCAACCCCGAAGCGTTGCCAGTGTTAGAGGTTGAAGCACCCACGCTGCAGATCTATCTGGGCCCCAACACCTCACCCTTCAAAGGCACCGAGGGCGAATTTACCACCAGTCGCCAAATTGGCGACCGTTTGCAAAAAGAACTGGAAACCAACGTAGGCCTGCGTGTGGCCATTGATGGCATTGGCTTTTTGGTATCCGGCCGGGGCGAATTGCACTTGAGTGTGCTAATCGAAACTATGCGCCGCGAAGGCTTTGAGTTCGAAGTGGGCCGCCCGCAAGTGGTCACCATCCAAAAAGACGGCCAAACCATGGAACCGCTGGAAGAACTTATCATTGAAGTCCCGGCCGAACATGTCGGCACCGTACAGATGGAGCTAGGCGCACGCCGTGCAACGCTTACCGAACAATTCGCCAGCCCCAAAGGCGTGACTAAGTTGGTGTACGAACTGCCCACCCGCGCGCTGTTGGGCCTGCGCAACATATTGATGACCAACACCAAGGGCACGATTGTCATGAACAGCCTGACCACCGGCTACCAGCCCCTGGGCACTGCATTGCAGCAACTGCGTAACGGCGTGCTGATTGCCTTTGAAACCGGTGTAACCACACCGTATGCACTGCAAAATGCCGAAGCCCGCGGCACGTGTTTTATCGGCCCGGCAGTTAAAGTATATGCCGGCCAGATTGTTGGCATTAATACTCGCCAGGAAGACATGGAAATTAACGTGTGCAAGGCCAAGCACCTGACCAACATGCGCAGCAGTAGCAGCGATGGTGTGGTACAGCTAACCCCGCCCGTTATCCTCAGTCTGGAACAATGCCTGGACTTTATCGAAAACGACGAACTACTAGAAGTAACTCCAAAAACCCTGCGCCTGCGCAAGCGCGAACTAGATCCCAACAAACGCAAACGCCAGGCTAAACCCTAGGGCAGTTGATGCGGAACTTCGCGCGATGCGGATAGTGTGCTGCTAAGATACTGCATAAGCGGGGCGTCGGGGTCCACTCCAGATTGCTCTGCCGCAGCAAGCCAGCTACGCAGAGCTGCCTGTTGTTGATCCGAGCTTTCACTAGCGCTTTCTGCCAGGGCTTGTGACCCGTTTGGGGGCAGTCGCTTAAAATCAAACTCCCCATTTTTTACGCCAGTATGGAATGCGCGCCACTCTCCCGCATCGAATACCAGTGCCTCAAGCGCGCTGTCCGGGGTCCTGCCAATCATTATGACGCCCCATTGTTCGTCTGCCGGGAGAATGGCCTGTTCTAGGCCGGGGCTGCCCGATGTACTGTTACCGGGATTTATCGCAGCATGAGGGGTACGCTCAAAAAATAGTACCCCCATACGGGCCGATGCATTTAGTGCGACCTTTCGCACGGCACCGTTAGCCATTGCGTGTTTAGCTTCTACCATAAGCAGTTGTTGGTATTCTTTTCGTCTGGCGTTTTCTTCTACCAGTGCTAAACGCGCTGCATACTTTGCCAGTCGTTTCTCATATGCGTTAGGCAATAATTCCGACGGTCGTATTAAGGCTTTGGATGGGGGAATTGCAACTTCGCCAGTTCTTCTCATGCTCATTTCCTTTTTTATTTAGTATAACAACGTACATACATATCTACATGAATGTTAAGGGCTAGGACTGTCCAGGGCATTGGGTATGGCTGCCGCGCTCGGCAGTGTAGTTGGCTCGTTTGTGCCCGGCAGAACTATTTGGTTGGCACTTACTTCTTGTGTTGGCGAGGGGTCCGTAATACTTGTGCTGGTATACGTAAAGTCGCAGTCATTAGTAATGCCACCTTGGGTGGTACGCAAGCGTTGCAGGCGGTAGGCTACTGTATCAAACCAAATAAATTGTAATTTATTAGGAGCAAGCGGATCGGTTACCTGGTATTTTAGGCACGTAAGGTCGCCGCATTTTTCCGTGCCAGACGCTAAGTAGCTTGGCTGCAATGCAGTGCTGCTTACTTGCGGCTCGGTAAAGGTGTAATCGTTGCCGCCCTTAAATTTGGCAATATATTTTTGCTCCACTTTTTGTTGCCACCATAGGTCACCGGCAGCGTTACGGGCGTATACGGTGGTGCCTATGCCGATCATCTCGTAGCCGGTGGCGGTTATGTGAAATTTGTCTGTACCGTCGGCCACAAAGGTGGCCGTGCTGGCTGTTGTACCGCTGGTAATAGTGGCTTGGGCAGTATATTGCCGGCTCAGTTTCCACGCGGTAAAGAATTTACACAGATCGGCATCGGCTACCAGGCATTTGGCGTTTTTAATAGCACTTTTGTAACTGCGGCTGAGCCCGTTAGTGTCTTTGGCATAATTGTGCCGGTACACGGCATAACCGCTGGCAACTACAAATAGGAATACGCCTATTGCAAGCAGCGTGGCAATATGCACAATACCACTCGCCTTGGTCGGTGTGCGAGTATGTATTGTAGCCACCTTTTTCAATAGGTGTTCCTTGTTTAGTAAATATAAGCTTAAGTGTAATAGCTGCCGGGCAAAAAAGCTACTGGTATAGGTTTTATACCGTAGGTTTGCGGAATGATTTTAATATGGCCAGCAATATAACTGCACCCACAACCGCAACAACAAAACTCCATAGGTTAAACCCACTCACGCCGCTGCCGCCAAAAAGCGAAAATACAAACCCGCCCAGCACTGCGCCTAAAATGCCTACTACAATGTTTGCCAGCAGGCCTTGTTGGGCATTGGTGCCCGCAATCATCGAAGCAACCCAGCCAGCTAGTGCACCAAATATAATCCACGCAATAATGCCCATAGCTACTCCTTTTTTATTACCTAAACAATAGTGTGCAACATATGCAGCGTGCGGGCTGTAAGAATTCTTACAATCTGAGGGGCCAAACATGTACAATAGCCCTATGATTGAGCTTACCGACGAACAATTTGCCGACTTAATAGACCAATCTATTGCTGAACTGCCTGCCGAGCACATGCGTGCTGCCGAAAACATTGCTATTGTATACGCCGACGAGCCCACCCCCGAGCAGCGCGAACAACTGCGCCTGCGCCACGACGAAACCTTGTTTGGTCTATACGAGGGGGTGCCGCTGGCGCGCCGCCAGGGCGTAACCAGCTATGGCCCGGATAAAATCACGATTTTTAAAGGCCCGATCACCCTGCACGCCCAAGATTTTTCAAGCTTAAAAGCGCAAATAAAACGCACCGTATGGCACGAGCTAGCCCACTATTTTGGCCTGGATCATCCCGCCATCCGCAAATTAGAAGAAAAATAGCGTTATACTAAAAACAAAAGGGGATACATAGCTATGGACGAAAAGTTGGTAATAGCAATACTGGCTGGCACTTCGCGCGAGGGGCGCGAATCTATTAAGGCGGCCAAATATGTGGCCGAATTTGGGCGCCAGCAACCAGGTGTAGAAATTGTGTTTGTTGACCCCAACGAACTAAACTTGCCGCACGACGGTGACCGGTTGCGTGACCCGCGCTACTCTGACATTACCAAGCGCGCCGACGCCTTTTTTATCGTTACACCCGAATACAATCACGGCTACCCGGGCAGTCTTAAGCGCATGCTAGATAGTGAATACGACAATTATTTTCACAAAGCAGTAGTTACCGCCGGTGTCAGCAGCGGCCCATGGGGCGGCGTGAGGGTGTGCGAGGCCATTTTGCCCGTGGTACACCGCCTGGGTCTGGTGCCTATTTTACCCGAGGTTTATTTTCCTAAAATACAGGAACTATTTGACGAGCAAGGCAACCTTAAGCCCGAAAATGCCGAACGCTACACCAAAACCTTGCAAAAAGCTTATGACGAACTTATCTGGATGGCCAAGGCCCTCAAAACCGCCCGCTAGCTACGCAAGCCCCTTATGGTATAGTGAATTACTATGAGTGGATATAAAGGGCATATTGCCGGCGCCCTGGCCGTTAACACTGTATATGTAGCCGCAGTTAAGGTCTGGCCCAACGATTACCTGAGTCGTTCCGGCATTATGCTGGACGATTGGCAACTGCTGATCGGCTTGTTCGTGATAGCTGTATTGTTTGGGTTGTTCCCGGATATCGACACCAATTCTATGGGCCAAAACATCTTTTATAGCATTGCCTTTATTGTCGAAGTTATCTTAATTATTACTGGCAAGTTCGAACCGGCAGCCTATTTGGGCTTGCTGGCCATGACCCCTATTGTGGGCCATCACCGCGGCTGGACACACAGCAAACTGGCCATGGTGCTCGTGCCGCTGCCCATTGTGCTTATTCCGTACCTGCACAACCAACATATTTTCCCGCAAAGCTTGCTCATATATGGTGCGGCTGTAGTAGGCTATTTTAGCCACTTATTATTGGACGGGCTCATTACCCGGCACATCCGGTTTAAGGGCGATCGTCGCAACTGATGTTATACTTAGTGTAAGTAATGCACGCTTTGTTACATTCCCATTCGCCACTGCGAATATTCGCCGGATCGGGCATAGCCACGGTTGGCGTGCTTGCTGCCGTGTTGTGGACGCTGGGCATTGATGCGGCGGTTGTAACACTTATTTTAATGGCAGTAGAAATTGCCTTTAGTTTTGACAACGCCATCATTAATGCCAAAATTCTAGCCAAATTGTCTAAGGTATGGCAGGACATATTCCTAACAGTGGGCATGGTGGTGGCGGTATTGGGCATGCGTGTGGTGTTTCCTATATTAATTGTGGCCATTACCGCGCACCTAAGCTGGAACGATGTACTCAACCTGGCACTGCACCATCCCGACGAGTACAGCCACCGGCTGGAAGCCGCGCATCCCAGTATCGCTGCCTTTGGCGGATCGTTTTTATTAATGCTTGCCCTGCATTTCTTTTTAGACGGTCAGCGTAAA
The DNA here is from genome assembly GCA_035526505.1 of Nevskiaceae bacterium. GTDB lineage: Bacteria > Patescibacteriota > Saccharimonadia > Saccharimonadales > UBA4665 > DATLCF01. Next base: position 121,344 of record DATLCF010000002.1, read on the forward strand.
ATTTTATGGCTTAAACAGCTGGAACGTCAGCTGCAAAACATCGCCCGTGTATGGATGCCCGCCGCACTCAGCGCATTGATTGTGGTAGCCATTACATTGGTGCCTGCCAACCATCACCCGCGCACTACACTAACGGCGGGGCTTTTAGGCATAATAACGTATCTGGCCGTGCACGCATTGTCCGCCGGCCTGGATAAAACCAACCGGAAGAATTACAAGGTACAGGCATTAACAGGCATGGCCGCTCTGTGGAGTTTTGTGTATTTAGAAGTTCTGGACGCCAGTTTTTCGTTCGACGGTGTTATCGGTGCTTTTGCCATCACCAGCAAAGTAGTGCTGATTGCTGCCGGCCTGGGCGTGGGCGCCCTGTGGGTACGCTCGCTTACGGTATTTATGGTGCGGCGCGGTACCCTGGCAAACTATATTTATTTGGAACATGGCGCACATTACACAGTGGCCGTACTGGCATTTGTCATGCTAGTAAGCGTGTTTTTTGAGGTACCTGACGCCTTGGCAGGTGTGGCAGGCATTGGCCTGCTGGGCGCCTCGGCATTGGCTTCGCGTCAAGCGCTATTGCACAGCCGGTAAGGAAGCTATCCAAAACGCTGCCATTCGGCTCCCTGGAAGAGGGATTTTGGAAGGGTTCTTAGTGTTATACTAAAAACCACATGAAACCTCGCAAAACGCTGCCAAAAGATACCAAAAAAGACCTTACACCATTGCCGCCGCCCGCATCCTTGCCAACCACCAACAAGTGGTACTATCTATGGTTCGCCCTGGCATTGGCGCTATTCGGGGGAGCGGTTTTGTTGGCTTGGGGTCACCAAGTACCCGGTTGGGAAAAGCAGGTGTTTGACAAGATCAATCACATGCAGCTGCCGCACTGGGTTGCGTCGCAAGTAGCCAAACCGCTCAGCAATGCGGTGTGGGGCATGGCGGGCCTGACCGCTATTGGACTGTTGATTCCCCAATGCACAGCCCGCGCTTGGCGCTATGCAGCTGCGGCTGGCGGTGCATACATGGCGGTATTTATAACCGAACATGTTGTTGACCGGGCGCGGCCGGCCGGCTTGTTTCACGATGCCGTTATTCGTGCGCACCAAGATGGCCCGGGTTTTCCATCGGGGCACGTAGCAGTACTGACGGCGCTATTACTCACTTTGTGGCCATTTGTGGGGTGGCTATGGCGTGGGGTGATTATGCTACTTATAGCTGCCGAAGCCTGGTCTCGTATTTTTTTGGGTATGCATGTGCCGCTGGATGTGGTGGGCGGGTTTGCTATTGGCCTGGGTACCGTGGCGTTTATACGTATACTGCCTGGCCGGTTACGTCGTTTACTGCGCCTGGTCTAAAAAACGCTTGCGCTTAGCAATACGCCGCGCTATATTGGGATTGGAAGTGTGAGGCTTCCACCAAGACCTGGGATTTCCCCCGGGTCTTTTTAAAATAGACACTATTTGGCAATCGAACTCAAATATCTTCTAATAACTGGGAAAGGTCGGGGAACTCGCTGCGCAATTTTGCCAGGGCATATTTGATAATTTGTTCTACCCTTTGCCTTTTAATGCCGTGTATGTCAGCCACCTCCTGGTGTGTCAATTGCTTGCCCTCCGGATTGTTGAAGCCAAAAACATCCAGCAAAACTTGTTTATTGCGTTCGGATAATACGTCTAGCGCCTGGTCTAATACCTGCCTGAGTTGACCGCTATATACTTGCTCTAAAGGGTCTGGTTCTTCACTGGGGACAACAATAACCTCCCCCAGTTCCGGACCATACTCGGATAGCCGTTCATGCAATGAACGAGGTTGCACACGGTGGCCCAACAGTGCCAGGTGTACTTGTTCTTTGGTGAGTTCGGTTTCTTGGGCCAGTCGCTCCTTTGTGGGGTGATATATGCCTTGTCCGGCCAATTTTCTTCTAGCTGCAGCAAGGGCAGTGAAATGCTTCGGTATGTGTTCCGGTAAATATATAGTATTACGCTGTTGATTGACGGCCCGGGCAATACTGCCCCAAATACTTGGTGTGGCAAAGGTCGAAAATTTTATGTTTTTTGTATAATCGAACCTTTGTATTGCCTTTATGAGATCCAGATTTCCCTCCTGTATAAGGTCTAGTAGCGGAACGCCTCTTAAGATATTTTTTTGGGCAATATCAATCACTAGGGGCAGATTGGCCAGTATGAGTTTTTGCTGCGCCAATTCTCCCTGAGCGACAATGGCTGCCAGCTCCTGGGGCGGATAAACCTCTGGGTCGTTGCGTATATCCTCCAGCTTTTCCTTCGCAAGCACACCTGCTTCAATCGCCTTAGCCAAACCGGCCTCTTGCTCTTGTGATAGGAGCGGTGGCTTGCCAACTTGCCGCCTATAAATACCTAAGATGTTCATGATCGCATCATTGTCCATATCTGCTGTTTCAGTAGTTGCCAATTCTCCTGCCGCTTCTGCAGCAAGAGACTGTTGGCTGGAAGGTATATTACTTTCTTCATGTCGATCAAGCCCCGATAGCGGCAAAGCAGCCCTGCAGGATATATTCATCTGGGCGATGAGAGGCTGATGTTCGACAAAATCGCCAGCCATTTGCTGCAAAAAAGAGCGCCCAGTCTGCCAGGAATCATCAGGAAGTCGCGGATCGTCCGGCATGGGTACATATGCTAGCTGCTCCAACAGGGTTACGCCTAGGGACGATGGCAGCATTTTAATTCGACGGCGCAAGGTCAATACATTGCTTCGTATGCGGGCAAGTTTGTAGTGCGCTAAAGTCTCATCACGATAAGGTATAGCGAGTAGGTAATCAGTTAGGCGTGCCGCATACTCTTCTGTTGGCAGTGCTTGACGACCTTCTATGGGCGCCAGTTGGTGTGCAAGCACGAAAGCCAATGCACTTTTTTGCCATGGTGTTACAGACGATATACTGTTCAAGCTTGGGTGCGATTGCTCAATAGTAAAAAGCCTGGCTAGGCGCCGGGTAGATTCTGGTAATTTATACTCTATCGCCTGTTGTCGGGCAAATGCGTCTAGTTCCAATTCCGAGGTGGGAGTGGATTGTAATGGGGCAATACTCTCCGTAGGCACGGCTTGCATACGGCGAGGTACATGCTCGGCATCCATAGTACCTATAGTTTACGCCACAGTCCATCAAGCCTGAGATTGCCGGCAAGTTGGGAACGCGTGGCGAGGCACTTTGTACATTAGCAGATGGTATACTTTGTATACATGGAAATATTGGGCATAGCACTGGGGATGTTAAATGTGGCCGGGCTGGTGACGGTTGTTGCCATGCTGCAGCGCCGTCAAGGAGGCACGCAATTGGATGGTGCATTGCGGCAGGAGTTTGCCCAAAGCCGCAAAGAATTTACCGAAGCCAACAAAGATCTTCGCCTAGAAGTAACCCAGGGCATACACCAAACCCGCGAATCGTTGGATAAACGTCTGGAGCAGCTGCGCGATAAAAACGACGAAAAACTGGAACATATCCGTAAAACCGTAGAGGGCCGGCTGGAAAGCTTGCAAAAAGACAATGCCGACAAGCTAGAGAAAATGCGCGCCACCGTAGACGAAAAACTGCAAAGTACGCTGGAAAGGCGCCTGGGTCAAAGCTTTAAGCTGGTTAGCGAACGGCTAGAACAGGTACAGCGTGGTCTGGGCGAAATGCAGGGCCTTGCCGGCGACGTCAGCGATTTTAAGCGGGTGCTAACCAACGTAAAAACCCGTGGTACCTGGGGCGAAGTACAGCTGGAGAACTTGCTGGAACAAGTGTTTATTAAAGACCATTACGACAAACAAGTTATGTTGCGCCCGGGCAGTAAAGACGCTGTGGATTTTTGCATCAAGCTGCCGGATAAAAGTTCTAAAACCGGGTTTATTTATTTGCCCATCGATGCCAAGTTCCCATTGGAGGACTACCAGCGTTTGGTAGCCGCACAGGAAAAGGGCGACCCAGCCCTGATAGCCGCAGCCAGCAAGGCCATGGTAGTGCGCATTAAGCTAGAGGCACGGTCTATCAAGGACAAATACATCCTGCCGCCTGCTACCACCGACTTTGCCGTGCTGTATGTTCCCACCGAGGGGCTCTATGCAGAAATCTTGCGCGTACCCGGGCTGTTCGAACACATGCAGCGCGAATTTCGCGTGATTGTGGCCGGCCCCACCACTATTGCCGCCATCCTCAGCAGCTATCAGCTGGGCTTCCGGACCCTGGCCATTGCCGAACAAACCAGCCAAGTGTGGGAACTGCTCACCGTTATAAAGGGTGAATTCGGCAAATTTGGCGATCTTTTGGAAAAAACCCGCGACAAAATGGTGCAAGCCACCAACACCATTGACAGTGCCAGCCGCAAATCCCGCACCATAGAAGGTAAACTCAATAAAGTACAAAAATTAGCCGACAAAACCGCCGAGAACGGAATGACACTTGACGTGGGAGTTTCATAAAGGAAAGACCTGAATTGATTTTATTAGAATATTATGGTATTAATATACTAAGATAACGTAAGGACTTAGTATGACTTTAAAGGAATTTTACGGCGGGGTTGCGCTACTTAGTGCTGGTGCTAGTGGAGCATTAAGTGTTGAGGCAGTGATTATGAATGAACAGCGGCCATTGGCGGTGGTCTTGGGGGCTACTGCAGTAACGGCTGCGATGACGGCGCGCTCTCTTATGGGCAGTGCTTTAGAATCTAATCCTCCGGCAGAACAGCCTACGCCGCAAGAAAGTACTAATAACAATCCATCGCCAGAAGCGCCTTTCACCCCTCTTGTTACAGACACTGACCCCCAGCAATAAATTTGCTATTTAGTGTGAGATGTTTTGAGCCAGTCGATGGCAATGGCTGCTGTCCAGCTGAAGTTTTTGGCGCCCAGCGGGTCGCCGGTGAGCGGGTTGTAGTATTCGTTAAAGCCATTGCGTACCAGTTCAAGCGAACTTTCGACAAGCGCGTCGGCATGGTCGCTGTAACCGTAGCGGCGCAGCCCGTCGGCAATTAACCAGTTGGTGTTAAACCACATAGGGCCTTGCCAATAGCGTTTGGGGTCAAACCAGGGTGAATTGAGCGGCACGCTGGGCACGGGGTGGGCCGGGCCAAACATGTGTTCGTTTTCCAGTGTTTTAACAATAAGCGCAGCGTGTTCTTTACTGACGGTGCCGGCATACAAGGGCATTAGCGAGGCAATGCTGGGCTCTTTTTGATATTTGTGCGTAATGAAGCCGCGTGAATAATATTGTTCGGTGTAGGGATCCCATAATTGTTCTAGGGCCTTGGGCGCGCGCTCTATATGTTTGAGCATTTTGGGCGGCAGTTCGGCCCGAATTGTGCCGGCAATGTGTTTTAGGTGATGGTTGGCGCGGATAAGAATACAGTTGAATGTCAGGTCTTCGATGGCAAACAGGGAATGGTCCAAAATCTTGTCAATGTCGTAGCCTTTGCGTAGCAAGCGCCGCTGGGCGGCGTACATAGCCATAGCGTCGACGTTGGAATAGCGCTGGTCGGCGGGCACATAGCGGGTGTCGTTACGCAAAAAGCCGGCGAGCTTTTCTAGCTTGGTTTTGTCCAGCACGCGAATCCAAAAAGGCAGCAGATGTTCGTGCATTTCATCCATCCAAGGCGGCGTGTTGTCTAGGCCTGTTTCCCATGGGTGAATTTGCAGCACCAGGCCTTCGCCATGCGGATCGCGCTCGTGGTACAGCCACTGGTGGTAGGCCAATAGCGCCGGAAATACCTGGCGGTACCAGCTGCGCCGCTCGGGCAGTTCCAGCAGTTCGCCAATACGCACCACCGCCTCGGCCATCATGGGCGGCTGGGTAATACCGCTGGTGGATACATCGTCGGGTGCGTAGGGGCTGGTCCAGCTTTGCCAAATGCCGTGATCGCGCCGCTGCTTGATACCTGGCGTAAAGATCATATGCGGCAGCATGCCGTTACTCCATTGGCCGCGCACCAGGCTGAGAATTTCTATTTTGGCACGCTCGATATCCATGTGCCGCAGGCCCAACGAGATAAAACAGCTGTCCCACAGCCATTGGTGCGGGTACAGCCCGCGCGCCGGAATAGTATACAGCCCACGGTCGTTGTTTTTTAGCACTTCTTGGGCGGCAGCCAGCAGGTCGGTGGTATCGCTCATGGTTACGTCTAGTATACCGCACCCGCGCCACTTGTCACCAATGGTATAATAGATGATTCACGCAGACCAAGGAGTAATAATATGGAACAGCAAGAAGGCGACCCAAGTGCTATACGAGATAATGCAGCACACACCCTGGAGGTGTGGGCGCAAAAGCATCAAGAGGGAGGCGAAGCGTTAGATAGCGTGGCTCGCGCATTAGCGCAATTGGCCGCAATACAGAGAAGGCCAAACGGTCAGCAGCCACAGTCAGCCCCCCTTGGGTGATAACTAGGCGGCGCGTAAAGCTACATAGCCAAGTACTGGCATTTGTGCAGCTGGTATACCTGCATCTTCTAAAAGATTATGCACAAGGCACAAGGCGCTTCCGGGCCCTACGCCTTCGTTTGGCGGTGTCCACTGTACTGTAGGGTGTGAGGCAACCTGCCTATCGGTGTTGTTCCATAAATGTCCGTCTGCGGTCAAGCCCAGCCCGGCATCGGCGATAACACAATCCGACGGTATGTCGGAGAGCGGTATTTGTTCCGCTTGTGGAGTGGCAGTAAGGACAACTGCGGCTGTCGGTAGATTTTTTAGCCTGCCTGGCGTGTGATGGGTGGCAATTTGCTCTTCGGCAAGTATAATTCCTTGAGCCAGGAGCTGCTGGATGAGAGGCATCCCTGTTACTTTGCCCTTGCCCCCAATCCTGATAACCGAAGCTGGCCGCGTATCTAAATTAAGTACACTCACCTCGTCAATTCGCCTATCTTTATAATAGTGCGCCCCATGGATACCAAGATTGGCAAGGGCTTGCATAGATCGTGGGGTAGGGGCGCGCAAGGGATTATGTAAGCCGTCGGGATCTTTGGCCGGGTCAAGGTTGGCCAATACACGCTCGTCCCCATAGCGGGAAAGCGCCATAATACCTGTAATGCCTGGCTGGTCGCTTAATTCGCCCACAATTTCGGCTACGTCTCTTTTGCTGTCAGGGTGGGCGGTACATATCCCGTACTATCTGTTCCTGTATTGCTTGGCCGGCACGCACAAATTCAGTACTTTTAATCTCTGCCATTTCTTCTCCAATTAAGTATATAAGCGCCGCGGCGCTTATTGGTCAACACTATGGTAGTTCCGGCGAACATAAACGTCAATAGCAGTAGTATGTAATACAACACCATATCCCTACGTGCTAGCGATAGTTCGTAAAACTCAGCGGGAAGTCAAAATCCTGCGTTTTGAGTAGCTGCATAACCGCTTGCAGGTCGTCCTTGCTGCTGGACATTACGCGCACGGCGTCGCCCTGGATTTGGGGTTTTACCTTGGGGTAGTGTTCGCGAATGATTGCGGTGATCTTTTTGGCTTTCTCTTGGCCCAGACCCTGTTTGAACGGCACGCTTTGAGTAGTTTTGAGGTTGGCAACAACCGGCTCCTGCGTAGTGTCCAGCACTTTCTGGCTTTGGCCGCGGGCAGCCAGTTTTTTGCGTACAATATCCAAAATAGCGTCTATTTGCCAGTCGCCATTGCCGGTAACCTTCAACCCGGTTTTGTCGGGGTTGAGCCATTCTACGGCGGCGGGCGTACCTTTAAAGTCGTATCGGCTGTTCAGCTCGCGCTGCACCTGATCGAACACATTGTTCATTTCCGCCTTGTCGTATTCGCATACGATATCAAAAGAAAAATTGGCCATGCTTTCTAGTATACCCTGTTATAATATCTTAAGCACAAATATACTGACGTACGCTATGATCGATTTTGACGAACTGAACAAGAGTATTGGTAAAATTGCCGAACAACTGGAAACATTACGCAACGTTTCGTCTATTAAGCTCGATGTCAAACCGGTCGTTGTTTCCAAAGAAATGATCGATGCACTTACTACTCCCAGCCGCCAAATTGCGCAGGCGGTTAGCGCAGTACAGTTGCCAAAGTTTGAAGATATGTTTGGCATGCAAACTGTATTTCGGGATATTGCCCAAGCCGCGCCCGAGGATAAAAAACGGGTGGGCCAAACTGTTAATCAGGCTCGCCAAGAATATTTAGATATTATGCAGTTGTATCAGGAACCGGCAGCCGCACCGAGCACGCCCATTGATATCACTGCACCATTTGACGTCAATACCCCAACAGACAAGCGACCCAAGCTGCTTACCAGCGACCAGGGCAGCCAGCACCCGCTGATGACCGAGCTATCTACGGTGCTGGACATCTTTTACCGCATGGGTTTTACGGCCGTGGAAAGCCGCGAGCTGGACGACGACTGGCACATGTTTACGGCCCTGAACTTTCCGGAAGGCCACCCGGCGCGGGACGATTACGACACGTTTATGACCGTGCAAACCGACAAAAACGGCAAGCAGCTTATCGCCCCCGCCCATACCAGCACCATGCAGAACCGGGTATTGCAGCAGTACAAGGGTAATTTGGGCCAGGGCAAGCCCATTGCCGCCGTTATCCCTGGCCGCGTCTTCCGCAACGAAGACCTCGATGCCCGGCATGAGCACACCTTTTACCAGCTGGAAGGCGTGTATGTGGATAAGGGCGTGCATGCCGGCCACCTTATCGCCACGCTTAAAAATTTTTTACAGGAATACTACCAGCAGGAGCTAGAGGTCAAAACCCAGCCGTTTTATTTCCCGTTTACCGAGCCTAGTTTTGAGTTTGCCCTTAGCTGTCCCTTTTGCCGTAAACAGGGGTGTAATGTATGCAGCCACAGCGGCTGGATAGAGCTGCTGGGTTGTGGCATGATCCATCCTAACGTATTAAAAGATGCCGGCATTGACCCTGCCGTGTACACTGGCTTTGCCTGGGGCGGCGGCATTGACCGCTTGGTCATGATGAAATACAACATCGAAGATGTCCGCCATTTCGAATCCGCCAAACTAGACTTCTTGAGGCAATTTGCATGAGCAAAAGCAGCCAACTTGTTAGTGCCGAAGATCTAGCTTTGTACGAAGAGGTATTTGGCGTAGCCGAATATATGTACAGTAAACTGCCGGAAATCCCGTTAGAAGAAAAGTGGGACACCACCGCTAAACTGCGCCGACTGGCTAACGATTTGCTGTTTAGTACTTCCCAAGCGGTTGGAAATACTAGCCCCACCGGCTCGGAGTATGACTGGGGCGCGGCCCATAAGCATGCTTTTTCTTTGCGGGCAATGTATCGGCTGGGTGGACGCCAGAAATTCATTAACCTAGAGCCGGAAATGATGCTTAAGCTAGACAGGCTCATAAAACAACTAGATTCCCGGGTAGATGGCGCATATAAACAAACAGATACCTACAATAAAAATGACCTGGAACATTGGCGTAGCAAATACAAGCTAGCCAAAGGGAAAGAGGCATGAGCGAACCAACCTTGTTTGACAAAATTGTAGACGGCAGTATTCCGTCGTTTAAGGTGTGGGAGGATGACCAGTACCTGGCCTTTTTGACGCCTTTTGCCAATACGCCGGGGGCTACGGTGGTGGTGCCCAAGAAAAACCCTGGTGACTATGTATTTAATTTAGACGATAGCACTGTTGCCGGCCTGATGACTGCCGCCAAAAAGGTTGCCAAATTGTTGGAAAAAGGCTTGGACGTACCCCGCGTTGCCGCAGTGTTCGAGGGCGAGGCTGTGCCGCACGTGCATGTCAAACTGTACCCCATGCACAACTTTGCTGCCGACCGCAGCCAGCTCCCTAAAACCCAAGTATTTTTTCCCGCCTACCCGGGCTATATCGATACTCACGATGGCCCACGCATGGACGATGTCGACTTGAAAGCTGTTCAACAAAAGATCCAGGAGACCGGCAATGCTTAGTTTTCGCCTATTTACACATGCCAATACAAAAGACCGTTCACGCGCGGTAAGAAAATTTTTGAGCCTTGGGTCTCAAAAATTTTCTTCCGGCTGCACTCCCGTTGAGTCTTTTGTATTGGTATGTGTAAGCGGCTTAATCCGTAGAGTGTGGGTATATGAAAGTTAGCCTAAACACAATCAAGTTTGTAAACCAACATTATGGTTCGGCTGGCGACCCAGCACCGAATGGGGTTGATGATTTGCTGCAAAAAATTGGTGCGCAGCTGGGTGCAATCGAAGGGGCTGCTGATTTTGGCAAGAAGTTTGAAGGCGTGATAATTGTTAAAGTAATAAGCTGCGAAGATCACCCCAATGCCGACCGGCTGCATGTGTGCAAAATTGATGATAGCGGTCGGGCGCAAAACGTAGAACGCGACGAAAACGGCTATGTACAAGTGGTATGCGGTGCGCCCAATGTGCGCGAAGGCCTGCTGGTGGCTTGGCTGCCGCCTGGCACTACGGTACCGAGCACGGTTGGCAAAGAACCGTTTGTGTTAGAGGCGCGCGAGATTCGCGGCCAAAAGAGCAACGGCATGTTGGCCAGCCCCAAAGAATTGAGCATTGGCGACAGCCACGACGGTATATTAGAAATCACTACTGACAGCGACGAACATATCGCACCTGGCACACCATTTGCCGACGCCTACCACTTGCAAGGCGACGTGGTAATAGACATAGAAAACAAAATGTTTACCCACCGGCCGGATTGTTTTGGCTTTATTGGCGTAGCCCGCGAACTGGAAGGCATTCAGCACCGGCCATACAAAAGCCCGGATTGGTACCGGTTGGACCCGGAAACTCCAGATGTGGAGGCTCAAGAACTTGCATTAGAAGTACATAATGAACTGCCAGAACTGGTACCGCGCTTTACCGTCATAACCATGCGCGATGTGGCAGTGCACGACAGCCCTCTGTGGCTGCAGATTGACCTTGCCAAGCACGGCATCCGCCCCATTAACAACATTGTGGATTACACCAACTTCTTTATGCTGCAGACCGGCCAGCCGCTGCATGCCTACGATTATGATAAGGTAAAGGCTCTGAGCGAAGGCGATCAAGCAATGATCGTTATTCGCCATCCACACCAAGGCGAAAAAATTACGCTGTTAAATGGCAAGGAAGTCGAACCGCGGGCCGAGGCCGTTATGATTGCCACCAGCAAGCAAGCTATTGGCATCGGCGGGGTCATGGGCGGCGGCGAGACCGAAGTTGATGAACACACCAAGAACATCATCCTGGAAGTAGCCAACTTTGATATGTATTCTATCCGCCGCACAGCCATGGCACACGGTATTTTTACCGATGCCGTAACCCGTTTTACCAAAGGCCAATCGCCGCTGCAAACCAAAGCCGTGCTGGCCAAAATAGTGGACGAAATCCGCCGGTTTGCTAAAGGCAAAGTAGCTGGCGGCATTATTGACGACAATCATTTGCCGGCTGACATGCTGGAACGCGGCAGCGTGCACCTGCCGGTAACAGTTGGCCGGGATTATATTAATGCCCGATTGGGTTTTGGCCTTTCGGCAGAAGAAATGGCTCAATTGCTGCGCAACGTGGAATTCGACGTGCAGCAGAATGGCGACGAGCTTACTGTTAGCACACCATTTTGGCGCACGGACATCGAAATTCCAGAGGACGTGGTAGAAGAAGTGGGGCGGCTGTATGGCTTTGACCATTTACCGCTGGAGTTGCCCAAGCGCGATCTTACACCTGCACCGAAAGACAGCTTGCTGGAGCTAAAAAGCCGCATCCGCACTGCGCTCAGCCGCGCCGGTGCCAACGAAGTGCTTACCTACAGTTTTGTGCATGGCAATTTGCTGGACAAAGTGGGGCAAAACCGTGACCAAGCCTTTCAACTGGCCAATGCCCTTAGCCCCGACCTGCAATATTACCGCCTAAGCCTAACCCCCAGTTTGCTGGAAAAAATACATCCTAACATCAAGGCCGGTTACGACCAGTTTGCTTTGTTCGAAATGGGCAAAGCACATATTAAAGGCCAGGAAGAAGACGGTTTGCCCAGAGAATTCGACCGCCTTGCCCTGGTAGTTACGGCTGACAAAAAGGCCGCCCAAGAACATGCAGGTGCTCCGTACTATCTGGCGCGCACGTATCTTATGGAACTATTGCAGACGTTGGGTTTGGCTGGAGCGGTAGTATTTGAACCGCTAGATCCGAACGATTCAGACAGTGCCGCTGCATATTATGAACCGGGTAGAGCGGCCACCATCAAGCTGGGGGATACCGTTATTGGCCGCATAGGCGAATACAAAGGGTCGGTAGCCAAGAGCCTTAAGTTGCCTGCAATTAGTGCTGGATTTGAGCTGGGGCTGGAGCCGCTGCTGCATGCCGGTACTGCCGGTGCGTCCTACGTGGCACTGCCACGCTTCCCTAAAGTGGAGCAAGACATCTGCCTAAAGGTCGATGCCGGCAAAACGTATCAAGAAGTCTACGACTTTGTCAGCCAGCACCTGGGCGAACACCGCCCCGACAAAACACATCACACCCTAACCCCTATCGATATTTATCAGCGCGAAGGTGATACCCAAGCCAAACAAATTACCTTGCGCCTAAGCATTGCCAGCTTTGAACGTACCCTCACCGACGACGAAGTACACGCATTACTCGACCGCGTTGCCCAGGCCGCCCAAGAACATTTAGGCGCCGAGCGAGTATAGCTGCATGACAACCATGCGTACCTTGGTTATCGCAACGCTGCTTGCAACCCTGGTCTGTGTGACCGGGAGTGCACCGCTCGCACATGCTGACGTCAACAATTTTATTATTACCAATTTTTCAGCCGACGAGACCCTTAGTAATACCGACAAGCAAGGCGCGCTGCATATTGTGGAGCGTATTAGCCTGCGTTATACCGATAACAATCATGGCATACTGCGGGCTATTCCCAATTCATACAAAGGGCATTCGCTGCGTCTGCACGTAAACCGTATAACTTCCGACACCAAGGCGCCAACCAAGTTTTCTACCTATACCCAAAACGGCAATACGGTGCTTAAAATTGGCGACCCCAACCGCACGGTTAGGGGTGCGCAACAGTATACCATCGACTATACTGTACAGAATGTAATCGGCTTTTACCCCGACCACGACGAGCTGTTTTGGGATATTAACGGCGACCAGTGGCAGCAACCGTCCCAGCATGTGTCAGTTACCTTGCATTTGCCGCACGACATACAGCTGGATAGCCACCATCCCTCCTGTTTTGCAGGCAGCACTGGCTCGAGGGAAAAGCCGTGCACGGTAACCCAGCCTAACAAATCCACTATTACCGCTGCCACTAATGCGCCGCTGGACGGTTACCAAACCTTGACGCTAGTAGCCAGCTTTAAGACCGGCTTTTTCCAACCCATGGGCTGGCAAGATTATATACGCGACTATGCCAAGCCGGTGCTGTTGTTTATAACCTTGCCCCTCATTTCTTTGGCTCTATCACTGCGCTTGTGGCTCAAACGTGGCCGTGACCCTAAGGGCAAGGGGACTATTGTGCCAGAATATGTGCCGCCCACTGGCATGTCACCGCTGGAAGTCGGCACACTTATAGACTTCAAGACTGACACGCGTGACCTGACAGCCACTATTATCGACCTGGCACTGCGCGGCTATGTAAAAATTATCGAACAGCGTACCGACCGCCGTTTTCGTAAGGACATGCTGGGGTACATCTTGGAACTAACCAACGCCGATTTTTCTAAACTACGTACGTATGAGCGAACCATGCTAGAAGGCATGTTTCCCAAACCCCAAGCAGGCGACCAAATAGACATTTCGGCTGCCAAAAACAAGCTATACACTACTGCCGGTAAAATCAAGAAAGATGTGCAACAGCAACTGACGGCCAAGGACTATACGGCTGGAGATCTATGGACTACTGGCAAGCAATTGTGGTTACTGGCTGGCGCACTGTTGCTTGCATTGTTAATAGGGGGCAGCATATTTGGTGGACCGCTTGTATTGGGCGCTCTATTGGCCATTCTGATTACCGTTGGTTTTGCGTTTGTCATGCCCCGTCGCACTGCCAAGGGCGTGGCTGCCAAAGAGCAAATTTTGGGTCTTAAGTTGTATCTTAAAACTGCCGAGGCTGACCGTATCAAAATGCTGCAAAGCCCCAATGCCCGGTATGCTGCCAACCATGATGCCCCCAAGAAAACCGTGCAACTATTTGAAAAATTGCTGCCATACGCCATTGTACTGGGCGTGGAGCAGCAATGGGCCAAGCAGTTCGAGGGGTTGTACACCTCGCCACCAGACTGGTATGCGGGCAACTGGACTGCCTTTAACGCCGGCCTGTTTGCCAGCACCCTAAGCAGCAATTTCCAAAGTAGTTTTAATAGTGCATTCACTGCCCCTGGTAGCGGCACGGGCAGCGGCGGTTCAGCCGGAGGCGGCGGTGGAGGTGGCGGCGGGGGTGGCTGGTAAACGGGCATGCAAACCAGCAATTCATGATAGAGTAGTAGAGTATTTTAATGGGGGACAATCATGAGCAGCGTTGCAGCCGAAATGCCACAGGCATATGAAAGATTTTGGACACCTAGACGGGCTGCGTTAGCTGCCGCTGGCGTTGCTATTGGAGCTTTAAGTTTTATCACCTGCGATCCAGTTACGGCGTTCGAACAGTCCCCACAGGCACCGGCAGTGATGATTGAACAGGCTCCTGTTCTCGAACAGCCACTACCACAAGCGCTTTGACAACGGTCCGCTGGCCGGGCTACAATGGCGTATGCCCACACAATTTACTCCTACAGAAACGCTTATTATTCTTGACTACGGCTCGCAGTTTACGCAGCTGATTGCCCGGCGCTTGCGCGAGCTGGGAACCTATAGCCTGATCTTGCCATATAGTACAACCACAGAAAAAATTAAAAGCCATAGCCCCAAAGGCATTATTTTATCCGGCGGCCCGAATTCCGTTTATGACAAACGTGCGCCGCATCTGAACAAAGAGATATTAGACCTTGGCGTACCGATTTTGGGTATTTGTTATGGCCTGCAGCTATTAGCCAAACATTTGGGCGGCAAAGTAGAACCGTCTGACACGCGTGAGTATGGTCGCGCCAAACTGGCCATAACCAACACCGGTAAGCTCCTTAGTAAAAAAATGGATGGCAGCCAAATATGGATGAGCCACGGCGACCATGTAGCTGATGTGCCCAAGGGCTTTGTACTGACTGCCAAAAGCGAGGGCATTATTTGCGGTATCGAGGACCCCAAGCGCCATATATACGGCCTGCAGTTTCACCCCGAAGTTACGCATTCCAAGCAAGGCAGTGCAGTACTGGCTACCTTTTTAAATATATGCGGCTTTGCCCGCAATTGGTCGGCAGCTTCGCTTATTGACGAGCAAATTGCCGCCATTAAACAAGCAGTGGGCAACCATAATGTGGTGTGTGCGCTGTCTGGTGGGGTAGATTCGTCTATTGCCGCAACCCTGGTGGACCGGGCTGTTGGCCGCCAGCAAACCTGCATTTTTGTAGATACCGGCTTGCTGCGCCAAAACGAGTACGAAGAAGTACTGGCCATTTATAAACAAACCGGGCTACATGTAAAGCCTATTCGCGCCAGCAAACAGTTTTTGGGCAAGCTACAGGGCGTGACCGACCCGGAAAAGAAGCGCAAAATTATTGGTGCCGAATTTATTACCATTTTTGAGGCAGAAGCAAAAAAACTTAAGGACGTGCAGTTTTTGGTGCAAGGCACCTTGTACCCGGATGTTATTGAATCTGTGTCAATTCACGGCAGCTCGGTAACTATTAAGTCGCACCACAATGTGGGCGGGCTACCCGAACGTATGCACCTCAAACTTATTGAGCCTTTGCGCGATACTTTTAAGGACGAGGTACGGGTTATTGGTGCCACCTTAGGCCTGCCACCCGCAGTTGTGCAGCGCCAGGCCTTCCCAGGCCCTGGCCTGGCTGTGCGTATCGTGGGCGAGGTAACGCCGGCCCGCATCAAGCTGCTGCAGCAGGCCGATGCTATTGTGCGGCACGAGATCGAAGCTATACCAGATGTTCGTAAAAATCTGTTCCAATACTTTGCAGTACTATTGCCCATTAAATCGGTAGGCATTATGGGCGATGGGCGTACGTACGAGCACGCCATAGCTATTAAGGCATTCCATTCGGACGATGTTATGACTGCCGACTGGGCGCGTTTGCCATACGACTTGCTAGCACGCATGTCCAGCCGCATTGTGAGCGAAGTAAAAGGCATTAACCGCGTGGTGTATGAAATAACCACCAAACCCCCGGCCACAATAGAGTGGGAATAGATTGACAATTTAGTTATTTAGTTATATTATTGCCGCTTATGGCAAATCCGGGCAAAGAGTATCTAGCTAGTTCAGAACGTCGTTTTTTAGATATTAGTGGTGCAGTTGTGCTCTTGGGCGCGTTAGCGCTGCCAACTGCTGGCGCCAGCCTGTTTTTGGCCAGACAAGCAGATTGGCGTAACCCTTTTATTGCGCAGGAGCGCATAGACGCGCAAGGCAATCGAACAACCATTATAAAATTGCGTACCCTACACCCCAGCGCCGAACAAGGCCCAGTGGAAATTCAGGGCGTTGAAGATTCGCGGAAACTGCCAGGTGCCGGACCGGTCCGTAACCTGGGGCTAGACGAAGCACCCCAGCTACTGAGAGTAGTGCAGGGTACGGACGCCCTGGTAGGTCCTCGCCCTGAACTGCTAGAAAATTTGGAAGGTATGTACGGTGCTGATCCAAAACTATTTGACGAGCTACATGCCATGTATACAGAATTGAAGGTAAAATGCGGCATGACCGGCCCCAGCCAGTTACTACGGCGCGAGCTGCAACATTTGCCCTATGACGAGCGCATTTTAGCCGCCTCAATGCGTGCCGATATGGATTTTTACCCCAAGGCAACCCTGGAACACGACCTTGCCGTATTGGCGCTTACGCCCTATGTTGTGTTACACGAGCGGGGTGAACAGCCCTAGGTGTGACACACGGCTTCACGCTATACTAACTACTATGAAAGATATTTGGCGCATCCTAACATTTACCCGCAGTTTGTGGCGGTATTATGCGGGCATATCGATACTCACCATTGTGCTGGCTATTCTAAGCCAGCTGGTGCCACTGCTAACCAAGGGGGCAATTGACGAAATCACCACATTGGCCAGCGGCGGCCAGGCCGATGTTACTCGGGTCGCCATTTTCGCCAGCCTTATTTTTGTAACAGATGTAGCACAGACCCTGCTAAGTAACTACAGTGGATATTACGGCGATGTTATGGCTGCCAAATTGCAACAATTGCTTAGCCAGCGCTACTACCAACACGTGGTCAGTTTGCCGCAACAATATTTTGATACCGAATTGTCCGGCAAGATTATTAACCGTATGAACCGCGGCATTAGCCAAATTGCCAACTATATGCAGGTGGTTAGCAATAACTTTTTACAGTTTTTGTTCAGCACCATCTTTTCGCTGGGCGTGGTGGCGTACTTTAGCTGGCAAGTAGCCTTAATGCTCCTTACCATCTATCCGGTGTTTATCTGGCTGACCACTCGCTCCAGTGCTACATGGCAGGGGTATCAGAAAACGGTGAATCAGGAGCAAGACATTGCCAGCGGCCGTTTTGCCGAGGCTATTGGCCAGGTGCGTGTGGTCAAAAGTTTTTTGCAGGAAAAGCGGGAACTGGACTTTTTCAAGCAACGCTATGACACCGTGGTTCGCACCACCCGCCCGCAAAGCCGGTTCTGGCACAAACAGGATATTATCCGTCGGCTGGTATTAAATGTTATTTTCTTTGCCGTGTTCGTCTATATTTTTGTAGAAACCGCTCGCGGGCACTACAGCGTTGGTACTATGGTGCTGCTTATCCAGTATGCCTTGCTTATACGTATCCCCATATTTACCATCAGCTTTTTGGTCGATCAAACGCAGCGGGCTGTATCCAACACCAAAGATTATTTCGAGGTTATGGATGTGCAGCCGGAAATTACCGATCACGAGGGCGCCAGTAAACTGCAAGTAGGCAAGGGCGAGATCGTGTTTGACCATATACGCTTTGGCTACAATCACGATGCGCCGGTACTGCAAGACGTAACATTTACTGTACAGCCCGACAGCAAAGTGGCATTGGTAGGCGAAAGCGGTGAAGGCAAAACAACCCTCACCAACCTGTTATTGCGACTGTATGAGGTATCGGACGGCCACATCCGTATCGATGGCCAGAACGTTAACGACGTCACCCAAGCCAGCTTGCGCGGCAGCATTGGCGTGGTGTTTCAGGAACCGGCCCTGTTTAGCGGTACCGTGCGCGAAAACATTGCATATGCCCGGCCCAAGGCCACCGAAGCACAGGTTGTTGCCGCTGCCAAGGCAGCCAATGCCCACGAGTTTGTCAGTAAATTCGACAAAGCCTATGACACCGAAATTGGCGAGCGCGGGCTCAAACTTAGCGGCGGCCAAAAGCAGCGCATTGCTATTGCCCGGGCATTGCTCAAAGACGCCCCTATTCTTATTTTAGACGAAGCCACCAGCAGCCTGGACAGCCGCAGCGAGCACATGGTACAGGAAGCATTGGAGCGGCTTATGAGGGGGCGCACCACGCTTATCATTGCCCACCGCCTAAGTACCATCCAACATGTGGATCAAATAGTTACTCTCAAAAACGGCAAAGTGGACGAAGCCGGTTCGCCGGCGCAACTTGCCAAATCTAACGGCATCTACGCCCAGCTGCTCAAATTACAGCAGGGTCACACCCCCAGCAGCAAGAAAAAACTCAAAGCTTACGACATCGCCAGCTAGTCTTAGTGCTGTGCAATCAAGTGGAATTTGGCCGCGAGTGAGGTTAGGGCTATAATTGGGCTATCATGCGTAAAGCAGTGCGGGCTATTGTAATTAAAGATAACTGTTTGCTGGTGATGCACCGCAACAAGTTTGGGCACGAATATTACACCTTGGTGGGCGGCGGCATTCGCTTTGGCGAATCTGCCGAGCATGCCTTGCTGCGCGAAATTCACGAAGAGACCAATCTAAAAGTTACAGACCCCCGCCTAGTCTTTGTAGAAGAAGCTGGTGCACCGTATGGAACCCAGTATATTTATTTGTGTGAATACCAAAGCGGTGCGGTGGCGCTGCATCCGCTGGCTATGGAATCGATAATCAATAAGTTAGGCCAAAATCTGCATACACCTATGTGGCTGCCGTTGAAAGATTTGCCCGACGTGCCTTTCCGCAGTGAAAATCTCAAGCAGGCCATATTGCATGCAGTAAAAAATACCTTTCCCTCCGAGGTGCAAGAAGTATAAACTAGGAATGTTAGAAAGCAGAGGGATATATGGCGCGTAAACGTGACCGCATATTTGCGGCAACTGGTGCAGCAGTGTTTTTCATCAGCTCTGGTGCACTGACCTTTATGGTTATTTACACCATGATGCAAGACGACGGCAAAAAGGATGACACTGCCAACACTGAAACATCGCAAAACAATATATCGTCTAAAAAAATGGAGGGTACCATGCTAGACAACTTTACGCCAATATCAAAGATAGGTAGTTTGCAAAAGATCGACTTGCAGCCAGGCAGCGGCGCAGAGGTAAAAGCCAGTGACACGGTTACCGTGGACTACACCGGTGCAGTGGCTGCCACGGGCAAGATTTTTCAGAGTTCGCTGGACACTGGCCAGCCGGTAAGTTTTGCGCTTAACCAAGTTATCAAAGGCTGGCAAGACGGTATTCCGGGTATGAAGGTGGATGGCAAACGCCGCCTGCTGATTCCGGCCGATCAAGCATATGGGGCTACTCCACCGTCGGGTTCGGGCATTCCGGCCAATGCCGATCTGGTATTTGACGTTACACTGCACAAAATTGGCCAATAGCATGTAAAAAACACAATATATAGCGCTCTTGCATTAAACAAAAGCGCTATATATAATTTAGCTAACGTTCAAAATCAACATTGGGGGCACAAATTATGGTCAAAAATATCACCATCTTTACTACCAACACCTGCGCAAGTTGCGGCATGGTTAAAAAATGGCTCGGGACCAAAGGTATCGGGTACGAAGAAGTAAATATCGACCAAAATCCGGAGCGTCAGGCCGAAGCCCAAAAACTCAGCGGCGCACTTACTGTGCCGGTAACAGTAGTAACTAAACACGACGACAGCCAGGAAATCATTGTGGGCTGGAACTTGGCTAAACTGGCACCGGCCGTTGCCTAAATATGCGAACAGAGTGGGCACAAAGACAGTGGGAGACATGTGCAGGCGAAGGGCTTAAAACCGCAGCAGAACTAGCCCTTTCCGGGCTTGCCCGTCTGCCTTACGGTTCCCAAGCAATTGCTTGGGCTAGTGGCGGCCTGATGGAAGACCTGCGCTTGCAGTGTTCTGTGGGTGGTATGGATCTTTCTAACCCCCTTATCGTAGGCGCGGGTTGGGACAAAAAGGGCTACGTTGTGGACGGATTACACGAAGGGATGGGCTTTGCGGGTGTCGAAGTGGGCACAGTGGTGCCACAACCACAGCCCGGCAACCCGCGCCCTCGATTACGCACCGATCCAACACATAGCGTCGGCCTTAACAGTATGGGTTTTAACAGCCCAGGCAGCGAGGCGGTAGCGGCGCACTTGAGTCGGCAGCGTCGCATGGGAACTGTGGGCATCAGCCTGGGCATCAACAAAGACGCGCCCGCTATTCATGCGCCAGAGGCACACGCTGCAGTGGCCGAAAAATTATACAAATATGCAGATTACTTCGCCGTTAATGTTTCCTCCCCCAATACGCCCGGCCTACGCAATTTGCTGGATCCTGCACGCCTAACCGATATTGTTCAGGCCGTGCAACAGGTACTCGATGCTAAAGATCCACGCCAACGCAAGCCTTTGTTTGTTAAAACCACTATAGATTTGGCGCAGCCCAGTCTGGACGGGGTGTTAGATTTATGCGTTAACCGCAGTGTAACTGGCATTATCGACACCAATACTACTACGGACCAAAATCTAAAAGCTTACTATGGCTGGGGAGCGTTGCCTGGCGGACTAAGTGGCAACGACCCGCGGTTCCGTCAGGCGGCAAGTGATCGCATGCGCTATATAACCAAGGCAACCAAAGGGACCGGGCTGCAGCGTATAGGCGCGGGAGCTATCAATAGTGCACAGGCAGCATTGGAGCGTATGGAGGCCGGCGCTCAAGCGCTGCAGGTAGTTACTGGTATTCGCGAACATGGGCTCCGTGCGGCACACCGAATTAACACCGGCCTGCTAGAACTATTGATACAGCGGAACATTATGAACATTCAGGAAGTAGTTGGAACAGCAGCATAAGATAAGTTAGGATACATACATGGCAGACACTTCAATAGCCACCCCTCAGGTGCATGACGTTATTATGATTGGCGCTGGCCCGGCCAGCCTAAGTGCGGCAATTTATACAACACGCGAAGATATCGAAACACTGTTGTTTGAGCGCGGCGTAGTGGGCGGGCTAGCTGCCGTAACCGATTGGATCGATAACTACCCAGGCTTTCCCAAGGGCATAGCCGGCTTGGATTTTGCCGAAGAACTGCGCAAACAGGCCGAACGTTTTGGCACCAACATTGAACTGGGCGAAGTAACCAACATTATCGACGAAGGCAAATACAAGCGCCTGCAAACCACGAGCGGCGATATGCTGGCACGTGCGGTACTCATCGCCACCGGCAGCGACTACAAAAAGGTGGGCGTGCCCGGCGAGCAAGAATACTATGCGCACGGTGTGCACTACTGCGCCACCTGCGACGGCGCCTTTTACCGCGATAAACGTCTGGTTATTGTGGGCGGCGGTAACTCGGCAGTACAAGAAGCCATGTTTTTAACCCGCTTTGCCAGCCATATAGACATGTTGGTTCGGGGCGACCATTTTCGTGCCAGCGAAGTATTGCAGCACGAACTGGCCAACAAGCACAAAGACAAAATTACCGTGCATTTTAATACTACGACTGACGAAATCGTGGGTGTAGACAACAAAGTAACCAGCGTGAGTGGCACAGATAAAACTACAGGCAAAAAAGTAAGCTTTCCTACGGACGGCGTATTCGTATTTGTAGGCCTGAAACCTAACACCGAATTTTTGCAAAATTCAGCCGTCCAGCTGGACGAAATCGGCTTTGTAAAAACCAACGAACACCTGGAAACAGCCATCCCTGGTGTCTTTGCCGCCGGCGACGTGCGCAGCGGGGCTACCATGCAAATCGCCACTGCCACCGGCGAAGGCGCTACAGCCGCGCTGCATATTCGGGAATACTTGGATGAGCATGCCCGACAGAACATGGCATAATTTGTACTAATAACTATAAACTTGTATAATACATTTTATGAGTAACCCTAACTATATTAATTCTCCTGATTATGGTCAGCTACCAGTCCCTGACGACGAAGACATAGCAGCCCATGTAGCGGCAGCAGAAACCCTCCTACCCAGTGCTGAAGGCCCAGTGGTTGATTCAGCCAGTTGCGCTACACATGGGTTGGCGGCCAACCAAGTCGTACGACTTGAGCAAAAGCATACACCCTGGACACCTAACGACGCAGCGTAACCCTTGTACAGCCAGCTTCTAGCTGTACCCAGGGAAATAGTCGAGTACCAATTGGTCGCGGCTGACACCTTGGGTTTGCAGGTCGTGCCACAACGGTTCTGCCAGTGGTTGGGGGCCGGATATAAATAATAATTTGCCCGCCGGATCGCCAACCAGCTGCAATACTTCTTGCGGTGTTAGTCGGCCCTCTTGTTTTGTAATAATCGGCTTATATATAAGGCCGTAATCGCTAAATAGTGGCTCTTGCAACAGCTCCGCACGTGAGCCTACAAAATACAGCAACGTAAGGGGCCGCTTGTCGCGCCGCTGGTGCAAATCGGCAACGATACTGCGAACGGGGGCGATGCCTATGCCGCCTACTACAAATACTATAGGAATAGTACGGTCTTTGGGGGCTACAAAATCGCCGATAGCTTCGGACAGTGTGGCGGTATCGCCCGGGCGAAGCGCTAGCAGTGCGCGTTTGTAGCTGCTGTGGCGGGGCGGAATCTTGACTGTAAAACTCAAAAGCGGCTCGCTGGGCGCATTAAATAGGGTAAGCCACCGTGTGTCGCCACGGCTATCTGCCATGTGTGGTACGCGCAGCTGTGCATATTGCCCGGCAATAAAACGATAGGGGTGTTCTGGCATGAACCAAAACGCATAAATACCCCGGGCCAACTGCTGGCTGTGGTGGAAAACAATCTGCATTATTTTAGTATATGCTACAAACCTGTCTGTCGGACAGGGCCGTGGCGCCTATAAATAGTCCTGGGTGGTCGGTGCATATGACGGTTTCCGGATAATCGTTGCTGATTTGCTCCATAAGTTTGGGGGAATTAATAGTATAGGTAATAACTCGCAAACCTTCATTGCGGGCCAGCGGATATGCCACATTCAGCAGGCTGTGGTGCACAGTAATGCCTTGGGCATCGGCGGTGAGCGCTATGTCTACTATTTTGCGCGGGTCTTCGCCCTCGCCAGCAGCTACAAATCCTGCAAACTGCGGGAAAAGCCGTTGCATGGCGAGTATATTAAGGTGTTCAAACGACGAAATAACACTTTCGCCCTGGACCTCGTACTGCACCAGTGTGTCACCTAGACATAGCAGCCCCTCGTCGCTAAATGCGCCCTTGACGTCCCAAATCTTATTCATACCAGATACATAAGGCACGCATTGGGCTGGCGTGGCTAACCGTTCGTCTTCCAATATTACAAAGCCCAAGGCCTCTTCGAGCGTTAGGTCGGATATGCGGGGCGCCGCAGGTTCTTGGGTTAGTCTGCAAAGCGTATCGTCGTGTGCAAGCACAAGCCCGGACTCGCGTGTTGGTTGACGGGTTTCGATTACGTCGCACTCCACCCAATGCAAGCCGAATTCGGCAAGGCGTTGGGCACACATGGCAGCAGTAGCAGTATTTTCCGCTGCATGCCCTGCGGCAAAGCGGTGACCGGCGATTTCTGACATAAAATAAAAAATGTCCCGCTTGTACGGGCGTAAGTTTCATAAAATAGAACGCGTTATAGGTTGCGGCCTACAAACTGTTCGGGGTTACCTGTGACAAAGTCGGCGTGCGGATAAAGGATATGATATAGCCGGGCCAGCCGCCGGGTGTTAACCGGGTAGATATATACCTGTAGTTTGTAATATCGGGCCAGCAAGTAGCTTACAGGATTTATGAGTAATTTGTCTACACCAACGCCCGTGGCCTGCAAACGGCGGGCCGTAAACACCTGGGCAATCCACTGGCGCGGCCCCTGTGCCTTTAGCGTATACAAATAAATGGCGGCGTCGGGGAGTAACGTGCGAATAGTGTGGAGCTCGCCAGGCAGTCGTGATACAAAGCTGGCTTGCGCTTGCGGGTGCGTATGCAGCACCTGCACAATTTTTTCAGCGCTGCCTGTATCTTTGATGTCGATAAAGATGCGTCTGCGGTCTACAATGGCTAAGGCTTCATCTAAGGTGGGGATCTGCTGCCCGTTTTTAAGCTGCAGCTTACGCAGCTGGGCAAGGGTAGCGTCTTGGATGCGAACATCTTGGGTGGCCACCCGGCCAGTGGTGTCGTCGTGCATGACCACTATATGATTGTCGCGGGTGCGGTGCACGTCAAACTCTATGGCATATACGGGCAGCTTGGTAGCTGCGCGGATAGCAGCAGTGCTGTTTTCTAGCTGTAGGCCTCGGTCCCCACGGTGGGCGATGATTTTTGTCATGCTGCGTATAAGTGTACAATAGAAGCGAATTGGCAAACAAACGTACAAGAGGAGCAATAATGGCCGACTTTAACCAAGTATTAGATACCGGTGATTACCAGAACGGCATCGTGAATACCGTAATCGAAATACCGCAAGGTTCTTTTTTGAAAGTAGAGTGGGACCGTAAGCGCGCAGCCTTTATGCTGGACCGCGTTGAACCGGCTATTTTTGCCAAGCCTGTTAACTACGGCTTTATCCCGCAAACCCTGGACGATGACGGTGACGAGCTGGACACTTTGGTAGTTTGCGCTGAACCCATTCCTATGGGTGTCTGGCTGGAAGCCAAAATCATCGGCATTATGAACTTCGAAGACGACGGCGAAATGGACCACAAAGTGGTGGTTGTGCCTGCCGACGACCGCAACACCGGCGATAGCATAAACAGCCTGGACGATCTGGGCGAACGCTGGAAACAACAGTTGGAACACCATTTTACCCATTACAAAGACCTTAAAAAACCCGGCAGTACCAGGGTATTGGGCTGGGGCAGCGCGGAAGACGCCAAAAAAATTATTGCCGAATGTATCGAACGTTTTAAAAAACAATAGGTGGGCGTGTGCGATCGTTTGTTGTTGCCAAAGTAATTATCGTTAACCAAAACAACGAAATATTGCTATTGCGGCGCAGCAAAACCGACACTCGTCGCCCTGGCCAATGGGACTTGCCCGGTGGCTGGGTAGATGAGGGGGAAGAAGTGGGGGCGGCCGCTGTTCGCGAAGCGCAAGAAGAAGCAGGCATTAATCTGACTGCGCCACGTCTGATTTTTGCCATGAGTGAAGTATCCGACGATTCTGACAGCGGTACCTGGATTGCCTTTACCGAACGTGTTACAAAAACACCTGCGGTACAGCTTAGCTTCGAACACGATGCATTCGAATGGGTGCCCATAGCCCAGGTGCTTTCCAAAATGGAATACCACCGGTGGCAAAAAATGCTGCAGTACATTGTTGCCAACAAGCTCCTACAGGCGGACAATGACGCCAACGCTTGATTATCTGCACCAGGCCAACCGCGAAATCCGCAAACTGCTGATAACGTTGCGACCCCAATTGCTGGCTGCTCACGGCGCCATTGCCCACGAACACAAAGAAGACAAGTCGGTGGTTACCGAATTAGACCGGTATGTAGAGGAGCGTTTGCGCGACGCCTTGCACCGTTTTGACCCGGGGGTGGGCTTTGGAGGCGAAGAAACCGGGGCGGACTATACGCAAAAAACCTTTTGGCTGGTTGACCCCATCGATGGTACCGAACTATTCATCAGGGGCATCCCGCACTGCACAAACATGGTCATGCTGATTAGCCAAGACCAGCCGGTACTGAGTGTTATTTATAACTTCGTGCTCGACGAGTATTATTTGGCCATAAAAAATCAGGGTGCAACTCGCAACGGCCATCGCATACAGGTAAGCGACCGGCCGCTATCGCGTGCGTATATAAGCTTGTATGGCGATGCCGGGCTGAATTTTCCCGGAACCGGCGACCGACTGCGGGCTATAGTGGCCGGCATGCCCAAAGCCCATGCATCTGGCCGCGAATATACCTGGGTGGCGGGTGGCGCAACCGACGGCACTATCTGCTTTAGCGGCAGCGGTAACGGCCATATATGGGACCATGCACCGGGTGCATTTATGATTCAGGAAGCCGGCGGCCGGGTGGCAAATATAGGCAGTACCGCATACGACTACCGCAACACCAACCTGGTAGCTGCCAACCCTGTTATTTTCGACGATCTGATGCGTTTTATTACCGCTGCCACCACACGCAAGTAGTTGCGCTTGTGGTTATAACTTCGTACAATTAGGGTAAAGCAAGCACATAACATGGGGGTAAGCATGAAAACACGCGTGGCAATTAATGGGTTTGGGCGCATTGGGCGCAATGCGTTTAAGATTGCGTTTGACCGCAACGATATCGAAATCGTGGCTATCAACGACCTAACCGATACCAAAACCCTGGCACATCTGCTCAAACACGACAGTAATTACGGGGCATACAGCCACGACGTGGGGTTTGACGATACCAATATTAAGGTAGACGGCAAGGACATTAAAGTCTTGGCCGAAAAAGATCCGGCCGCGTTACCCTGGAAAGACCTGAATGTTGATGTGGTTATCGAATCGACCGGTTTCTTCGTAAAGCCGGAGCTAGCCAAGGCACACATTACAGCGGGTGCTAAAAAGGTAGTTATTAGCGCACCAGCCAAGGGTGAAGGTGCTACCACCATTGTGCTGGGTGTTAACGAAGACAAGCTGGAAGGCAGCAGCGATATCATTAGTAACGCCAGCTGCACTACTAATTGCATTACGCCCGTGGCCGCGGTTATCGAAAGCAGTTTTGGTATCGAAAAAGCCATGATGACCACCGTACACAGCTATACCGCCAGCCAAAAGTTGCAGGATGCGCCAGCCAAAGATTTGCGCGAAGCCCGCAACGCTGCCGAAAACATCGTACCCACCACCACCGGTGCCTCTATTGCCGCAGCCCAGGCCTTGCCGGCACTACAAGGTATATTTGGTGGCCTAAGTGTGCGTGTACCCACACCGGTTGTGTCATTAAGTGATTTTGTCATTATTACCAAGCGTAAAGTTACCATAGACGAAGTAAACGAGGCATTTAAAAAGGCTGCTAAAGAGCCGTATTTCCAAGGCATTTTGGATGTGACCGAAGAAGAGCTGGTAAGCAGCGACTTTATCGGCAACAGCCATTCGGCTATTGTGGACCTCAAACTGACTGCAGTTGTTCAGGATACTATGCTTAAGGTGGTAGCCTGGTATGACAACGAGTGGGGCTATAGCAATCGCTTGGTCGAGGTTGTGGCCGACACTGGCCGCCTGTTACACAAGTCTGATGCCAAATAAGGGGTAAGCACCTTGTACAAGTCGTAATTTTATGGTAATGTAAGGATAATTAACGGTGGTGAGGCCGACATGGACA
Source organism: Nevskiaceae bacterium (assembly GCA_035526505.1). Lineage (GTDB taxonomy): Bacteria > Patescibacteriota > Saccharimonadia > Saccharimonadales > UBA4665 > DATLCF01. Next base: position 148,994 of record DATLCF010000002.1, read on the forward strand.
CTCGCGTACAGTTTAAAATAGGCATCTCGTTCTTTATCCTTTTTGGCATATGGCAATTGCTACAGTCACAGGCGGTTTCCGATGCATTTTTGCAGTTTATCGCCGCAGGGGCTTTGCCGGGTACAACCAAGACCCTGTCGCCCACCGGGGTATTCTGGCTGCTGGGTGTATTTTTGGCTGTAAGCGTTGCAGCGATTTTTCACGGCGAACTGTGGCGTATGCTGCGATGTATGTTTCGGTCTCGACCCAAACAAGCTCCTGTAGCAGTCGCGCCAACCGCATCTGAGCCTGCAGTGGTCATAACCATCCCGGGCAGGGAAGGATATGCAGTACAACTGGCGCGTCGTGCAAGGCGGTGGATTGCTGCTATTTTGGCACAACTGCCAAGTGGCGCACAAAACGGTGTATACCGGATTGGTCAAAGCATTGCCGCGTTGACGAGTATTATTGCTATCTTTTTGCAGACAGTCTGGGTACTTGTAGGGTGGGTAGGCCGCCAACTGTATCGTGCAACTGCAAAGAGTATCAGGATTACCGGTTTATTACTGGTTGCTGGCGTGGTGTTGGCAGCCGATTTGGCCGAACGGGCCTGGATATGGTTTGAGCCATATGCACGCCAGTTTGACCGCTGGCTGGAACGCAAACTGCACCAAAACCAGCAAACCGCATTGTTTGTGCGCGCCATACACGAGGTAGCGCAAACCTTCCATGGTTGGTTTGTGTGGATGCAGACGTTTAAAAACGAAAACTTGTCGCGGCCCAAACTGCCCGACGAACAAGAATAACTTTGTGCACGCACTGCCGCTTATGGTTTAATAAATGGCATGAAGATTTATATTGGGGCAGATCACAATGGGTTTGATTTTAAAGCCCGGCTTATTACAGAACTGGGCAAGGGCGGCCACGAAGTTATCGACAAAGGCAGCACCGAACCGATACCCGACGACGATTGGCCGATAATTACCGCTCGCACCGTGCAGGCACTATTGGCCGATAAAGATCCAGATGCGCGCGCTATTCTTATTTGCGGCTCTGGCCAAGGCGTGTGCATGGCCGCCAATCGTTTTAAAGGCATACGTGCCAGCCTGGTGTGGGGCCTGCCCGAAGCCCAAGCCGCCCGCAACGACGATGACAGCAATGTGCTATGCCTGCCAGCTCGCTATACAAGCATTGATGATGCGGTCAAAGTTACCGAAGCCTGGCTAACAACACCGTTTGCTGGCGCTACCCGCTTTAAGCGCCGTTTAGAACAACTGGATAATCTTTGAGGCAGCCTGCACTAGAGCGTAAAAAGATGTGCCATCGGACTCTTGCAGCGTCCCTTTGTTTGGCTGCCGGGGCCGTGGCAGCCTGCACACCTGCAAATGCGCCTGGTGCTGGCAGTAATAGCGAACAAGTGCCAGTTGTTAACTTAGATAAGCTTTCTGTGCCCAGTACAATGCCGAAGGGAGTCAGACGTGCTCTTGGCAGCGTGGCCACCATTCAAACAGCAGCAGGCGAGAAGGGTACTACGGTTGCTATAGAGCAAGGGTTCCTCACGGCCGGACATACCCTTACTGCCGGCCGAGAATTCCCAGGCATATATGGGGGATGTCCGCGGACCGAAATTCATACCAATAGAAGAGCTTTCCTTGCCCGAGACGGTGCCTTAACTTTTAGTCAAGAAGGCCTGGATATGGGGTTATTGCAGCCTACTGCACATACCCCTTCTCTTCGGCTAGCAGACCGTTCGCCCCGCAACAGGGAAATAGCATATGCTATCGGCTACCCGGGAAAATCCGATCCACTCAAAAACGGTCAGCCCGATGTGTACCCTGTAGTAGTTGTTCAGCAATCATCATCTACAAACGATATATATGTAGCAAGTGGTATACACGCATATACAGGCCATTCATCCGGCACAAGTGGGGACAGTGGTGGTCCGCTGCTCTCGCAAGGTGGCAAAGTATACGGCACAATGAAGGGTATTACATCTATGTCGCAAGTAGAGGCGGCAGATAGATTTGATATAAGGCTCAAAAGCGGGGATCCTGAAGTCATTCATATTGAGGGATTTCAGCATATCGATGAAGGATATGTAGGGCAGCTTGCCGCGGCCCAGGCACCGTGCAGTGGTTAAATTAAGCACAAGCAATATGGTAGTATAAGGCATATGGCAGCGACGATTTGCCCAACAGTATTAGCGGCGAATGCCGACGAATATCGGCAGCAGATGGAGCACGTAGCCCGGTTCGCCGTGCGCGTGCACATTGACCTGGCAGATGGCACGTTTGCCCCTACTAAGACAATAGGCATTGACCAAGTCTGGTGGCCTGGCGGTATGCGGGCCGACCTGCACGTTATGTACCAGCAACCGTTCAAGCACGCTAAATTATTACTGGGCCTGCGCCCCCAGTTAATTGTTGTGCATGCTGAGGCCGATGGCGATTTTGTCGGTTTTGCCGAAGAAGCTCACGCCCAAGGCGTGGAAGTGGGCGTGGCATTGAAGCCCGAAACCTCGCCAGAGCTCATTCGCCCGGCGTTGCAATGGATCGACCACATTTTAGTATTTTCTGGTAATCTGGGCCACTTTGGCGGCAGTGCCGATTTGCGCCTGATACCAAAGGTTAAGCATTTGCGCCAGCTCAAGCCCCAGGTAGAAATCGGCTGGGATGGTGGCATTAACGACCGCAACGCCCGCGCGCTAGCTATGAGCGGGGTTGATGTCCTGAACACCGGCGGCTATATGCAGCATGCAGCCGATCCGCATGCTGCATACAATGCACTACGACAGCGGATTGCTCAGGAACACTCTTAAACGGTAACAGGCGTGTATGCGCCTTCGACACTAAGGGCGACACTGGTAGCGCCCAGGGGATCCAGCAAGAACGACCAGTTGTTTGCAGCTCCTTCCAAGCCCCTGTTAAAAGCCTGTCGGTAATCGCCATGTGCTAAGAGCGCGCGTAGCCGTTCGAGATCATCGGGCGTATCGCAAGCGGCTTCCAGCCTGCTATGGGCCTGTTGTCCGTCTGGGCTAAAAGTAATTGCAGCAGAGCGCAATGGTACTGGCACGGTAGAGGTAAAGTCCAGCATACGATGTATTCCGTCGCTCAGCGCACCGGAAGGTGGGATGGGATTCTGCGTAGTATCCAGGCTAGTAGTGACTGCCGTTACCGCTATATCTCCCACCCTCATCAACGCATTATAGCTCCACCCATACGCATATTCGTTTGTTCTCCTGCTTGTTGGGCTGCCAATTATCTCGGCTAGCGTATTTACATGCGTAACCTTGCCCTTGGTATTGGCCACAAACAGGCCCAAGCGATCTGGCTCGCCAGGCTGCGCAGTTACGGAGCGAAAGGGAATGTGGGGTGCAAGTTCAATGTAACTCATACCTTGGTGGATAAGTTTTGCTGCATCAGAACCTGAAAAAGTTTTCTTCACAAATATATTATATAATTTGTACTACATTTTACCAAGCATATGCATTTCTAACAGTGCTATAATCACAAGCAGGATGCAGCAGATTATTTCTATTGACGAGCTGGAACTTAAGGCTAACGAAATCCGACAGGATTTGATTAAGATGTTGCTGGAGGCGGGCAGCGGGCACTCGGCTGGCCCATTGGACCTGGCCGATATTTTTACCGCCCTGTATTTTAATGTACTCCGGCACAACCCAAAAGACCCTAATTGGGCAGACCGCGATATTCTGTTGCTAAGCAACGGGCACTGTTGTCCGGTGCAGTATGCCACCATGGCGCACGCCGGCTATTTTGACCGCAAAGAGCTACTGACCCTGCGTAAGTTTGGCTCTCGCCTGCAAGGCCATCCGGAACGTACCAAACTGCCGGGGCTGGAAAACACCAGCGGCCCATTGGGCTGCGGCCTAAGCCAAGGCGCGGGTATGGCATTGGCTATGCGTATGAACAACCAGCATCACCGCTGGGTATATGTTATTACCGGTGACGGTGAGCTGAACGAGGGTAATAACTGGGAAGCTATTATGCTTATTAACAAGTATAAGCTCAACAACGTAATTGCCATTGTTGATCGCAATAACATCCAGATTGACGGGCCTACCGAGCAAGTCATGCCGCTGGAAGATTTGCGCCTAAAGTGGGAAGCATTTGGCTGGCACGTGCTGGAAATTGACGGTAACGATGTAGAGGCCGTAATCGATGCCTGCAACATGGCCAAAGCAATTGTTGAAAAGCCGGTGGTTATTATTGCTCACACCGTGCCGGGCAAGGGTGTTGATTTTATGGAATACGATTTCCACTGGCATGGTACGCCGCCTGGCCTAAAAGACATGGCTGGTGCACCCACCAAAGCCCAGCAGGCCAAAGTGGCTCTTAAAGAACTGCGCACGCTGCAGGGCAGGATTAAAAGCGAGGGCTATCATGACTGATGTGCATCTGATTACTGATATTCGTGCCCAAGACATTGTGATCGAGCCTATTCGCAAAGGCTTTGGCCGCGGATTGCTGGCGGCCGCCAAACAGAACGAACACGTGGTTGGGTGTAGTGCCGATTTGGTAGAATCAACTGCCATGAATATATTTGCCGATGAATTCCCGGAGCGCTTTGTCGAAATCGGCATTGGCGAACAGAACCTGGTAACCGTGGGCTCCGGCCTGGCCGCTCAGGGCAAAATACCTTTTGTTAGCAGCTATGCTGCCTTTTGCCCGGGCCGCTGCTGGGAACAAATTCGTACCACAATTTGTTTGAATGACCGGCCGGTCAAAATTGTCGGCTCGCACGCCGGCGTCAGCGTAGGCCCGGATGGCGCCACACATCAAATGTTAGAAGACATTGCAATCATGCGCGTACTGCCTAACATGTTGGTATTTGCCCCTTGTGACAGCATTGAGGCCGAAAAGATCACCCAGGCTATGGCCCAAGACCCGCACCCCAACTATGTGCGTCTATCGCGCGAGGGCACGCCGGTATTTACCACTGCCAAAACTCCGTTCCAAATTGGCAAAGCCTATGTATACCACGAAGGTACTGATATAACTCTGGTTGCCACCGGTACTATGACCTACCAGGCGATGGTGGCTGCCGACATCCTTAAAAAAGACGGTATTAGTGCCGAGGTAGTGCATGTGCCAACCATTAAGCCGTTGGATCACGAAACTATTCTAAAAAGCGTACGCAAAACCAATATGGTTATTACTGCCGAAGAGGGTCAGATTGCCGGCGGCCTGGGCGGTGCGGTTGCTGAACTGCTGGGCGAGGAACACCCGGTGCCCATCAAGCGCATCGGTATGCGCGACCGTTTTGGCGAGTCCGGCACCCCAACCGAACTCATAGAACACTTTGGCCTTACCGGCACACATATTGCCATGGCCGCCCACCAACTGTTAGAGCATAAACGTTAGATTACACAGAGACGCTACGGATTGCTTGCTTGTACAACGGCTGCGGCCGCTTGTTTAAGTTGGGTCGCGGTAGCCCTAGGGGTATCGCCCATACAGACAGGCCCTATCGCTTCTAGCGCGTCGGTTACGTCCTGTGCCGTGCCGGCAGCGCTGGAATATGCATCCACAACCTTGCCATCGTCGCACGTGTAACTAATGGTACCCTCCGACGTATGTATACTTGCTGTTGAGCCCTGTACCCGAACGCCGTCAATTTCGGAGCCGCCGGCACAACCAGTAAGAAACCCTGCCACTACGGCCGCTCCGGCCGCTAAGGCTGTGCCCGTTGCTGCACGCCCGTCGCTTACGCCTTCCCCTATTCTTGCAGTCCAATTATATCTTGGTACGCTCCATTGTGAACTCATTACTACTCCATTTTATCCACGTGTATTGTAAAGAGCTTGCTTTGCGAGCACAAGCTTTTACAATAGAAGACAACGATATTACACATACAGGGGGCATATGAATCAAGATGAACTGGAGCAGATTGCCAAAGCATTAACAGAGCCGGGCAAAGGGTTGTTAGCAGCCGATGAAAGCAATAAAAGCTGCCAAAAGCGCTTTGACGCAGTAAAAGTGGAATGCACCGAAGCCACACGCCGCGAATACCGCAATTTGCTATTGACTGCGCCGGGCGCACCACACTATCTAAATGGTGTAATCTTTTTTGAAGAAACCTTTGGACAGGCAACACTGCATAATAACCAGCCGTTTCCGGAGTTCTTGCGCGAGCATGGCGTAATGCCGGGCATTAAGGTAGACGGCGGCTTGGTGGAGTTGCCTGGCTTTCCGAACGAAAAGGTTACTCAGGGGCTCGATGGCTTACCTGAGCGCATGGTTGCTTTTGCCCAAAAAGGTGCCAAATTTGCCAAGTGGCGCGTAGTTATTACCATTGGCGACGATATCCCCACCGACGAATGCATTGGCGCTAATGCCCTATCGCTAGCCCGCTATGCCCGTATTTGTCAGGACGCCGGCATCGTGCCTATTGTAGAACCGGAGGTATTGTTTGACGGCAATCACACCATCGATCAAGCCGAAGCTGCCATGGCCCACACCTTTGACATTTTGTTTAACACTATGCGCGCCTACCAGGTGCACCTGCCCGGCGCTATTTTAAAAACAAGCTTTGTATTGCCGGGCAAAGACAGCGGCACGGCTATAAACCACGACGAAGTAGCCGACCGCACGTGTCGCGTGTTTTACGACCATGTACCGCGCGAGCTGGGCGGCATTGTATTCCTTAGCGGCGGCCAAACGCCTACCGATGCGTTTATTAACCTTAACAAAATTGCCCAGCGCGGTCCGCACCCATGGGGCATTACCTTTTCGTACTCGCGTGCCTTGCAAGATCCGGTGCTCAAGGCATGGGCCAAAGACCGCCATGCAGTTCACGAAGCTCAGCAATTGTTCCATCGCCAACTAGAACTGGCAGCACGAGCCAGCAAGGGTGAATTGGACGAGTCACAGTTACAAGATGACCACTTTGTTTCGCACGCCCAGGACTTGTAGAAGCGTGGGCCGCGTGACACAATAGGGACAATATATAAGCATGAACGGGATGGGGCATGGCCGAAAAAATTGACGTAATCAGTATTGGCGACATTGTAACCGATGCGTTTATTCGCTTGCTGGATAAAGAAGAAAAGGTCGAGCACGAAAAAGACGGCAGTACCTGGCTGGCGTTGCCGTTTGGCACCAAAATACCCTTTGACCATGCCGAAATTGTCGAGGCCGTGGGCAATGCTGCCAACGCCGCGGTAGCCTTCGCACGCCTGGGTTTAAACAGTAGCTTTGTAACTAACATTGGTGGTGACCAGCATGGCCGGGACATGATTGCGGCGCTGCACAAAAACAAGGTAGACACGCGATTTGTACGCGTGAACCCCGGCAAGCTTAGCAATTACCACTATGTGCTGTGGTACAAAGAAGAACGCACTATTTTAATTAAGCACGAAGAATACGATTATCACTGGCCGCACCTGCGCCCCACGGAAACCCCTAAGTGGGCGTACTTTAGTTCTATAAGTGCGGGCGCTATAGATTATCACGACGACGTGGCCGATTGGCTGGATGAAAACAGGGGTATTATGTTGGCGTTCCAGCCCGGTACATTCCAAATGAAGGCCGGGGCCAAGCGGCTTAAACGTATTTACCAGCGCACTGCGGTGCTCATCCTAAACCGCGAAGAAGCGGTTACCGTGGGCGGCGGCAAGCACGACAATATTAACGATCTGTTCGACAAACTGCATGCACTTGGCCCGCAAGTGGTGGTTATTACCGATGGCCCATCGGGTGCCTATGGCTCGGATGGCAAAGTACGGCTAAAAATGCCACTGTACCCAGACCCCAAGCCGCCGTATGAACGCACCGGAGCCGGTGATGCTTTTGCCTCTACGTTTGTAGCAGCTGCCATTAAGGGTATGAGCTTGGAAGATGCGTTGCGCTGGGCACCTATAAATTCCATGAGTGTTGTCCAAAAGGTTGGCGCCCAGGCCGGCCTACTGAACGAAAATCAGCTCAAAAGCTATCTGCAAAATGCCCCGGAATGGTTTAAACCAACGCCGCTCTAAGGCTAATCCAAGGAAAAACCCTTGTCGAACAAGGCTTGCAAACGCCGCTGTCTTGCTGCACGTCCAGCTGCAAGGTCAATGATGACCGGTCCTGATGTAGGCGGCTCAGGCAAAGGGCTTATTTGCTGTGCCTGATCAAGCATTTGGGCGCAAAGAGCGCCCTCCCAACTATTCTTAGGAGGCGGGGGGCTTTCCGTGTCTAAAGCACGCACCTCTACCATTGCCCGGGTTACTGTCCAGGTTTGGGGGGCCACGGGCAGCTCGGCTGCAGCTATTCGCTTGGCAGACCCATGGTCACTGGTGGCAGGCCTCGGATGGTGCGTAGGGTGGTTATCCGGATCCACGTAGGTATACTCTGGAAATCTTCGGGCTTGCTCGATGCCGTAAACTAGGCGTTTGCCAATATTGCGGCCGAGCGGGCCAAGGCGTTGCCGCCGTAATCCTTGGGCAATTTCGCCACTTACGACCGCCCATGAAGTTTGAGAATCTTGGTAGCCAGCGTAGCCACCCTCATTCTGTATGTGTTCAAGGCTGCTCATACGCACGCCGATCGGTGTTAAAAGCCCTGCACCAAAGGCTTGTACCGCCAACGCGCGGATGACGTCCGGGTGGTCTGGCAGGGCTCTGAGGATAGTAGTACTCATCAGTTCCAACGCTGATGAGCCGATCTTTTCTAATTGTCGTGGCCGCCCCTGCTGGTCGCGGTCTATAGCTGGTGCAATATACTGCTGCTGATCTATCCAGAAGTAACGCATTAGTTTATCTGGCAAGTTGGCGGCCAGCTCGTTCCAGAGGCCTGCGTCATGGTGGTCTGGAAAGAGCCGTACACCGGCCTTGAGCGCATCAAAGGCTAGGCCCAAAATTTCAACGTAAGCAATGGGCATATCACGGTTAGGGGCTATGCCATAGGGGCCAATAGGATGCGTATATGCATCTATGCCATCACGCATAACACTACTCCAACTTGTCTGACGAGGGTTGTGAGTTTTGACTTCGGGAAGACCAAGGTCAGAGGCTTGCATAATGCCGGTAGTCCAATCAAGCGTGCGTAGTGCAGCCTCTTCAACTGTCCGTAACTGACTGGTTGGTTGATGCAAAAACTGATCGCCCAAGACCGAACGGCCATACATTGTACAATATTTGTCCAAAGCCCTCAGGTAACGCAGAGGACCGTCGGTAGAATTATAGATAACGAATCCGCCAGTAAACGGCACGCCCCAGCGATTGGCCCACGCTTCATAATTACGCATCACATTCGTGGGCACGGCTAGGTCGCCAAGGCGCTCCTGAACAACCTGATGCGGCAGACGATCGGGCTGTTCTTCGGTAAGTGGATTGAAACGGGTGCCTTGGTGTTGGGGGATGGTGTGAAAGGCTTGGCGCGCCAGGTGCGGATGTGTAGCCATAATGTCTTCTATCGCGACAAGATAGTCACGTGTATATAGCCCGTAACTAAATGAGGTTTCGCCGCCGCTTGCAGCAAGCCCTCCTGGGAACCGTGCCGTACGGAGGGCTTGCTCCATATTAGAAGGAGTGCATACGCTCAAAGTTTCGGCTGACATGTATAGTGAAGGCATTATAAAGCACGGTTTGTTATTGTGCTATGTTTGGTTACTGCGATTGCCGCGCACATGGCGCTTGTGCTAATCTGGTAGTAAATATGACACGTTATTTGTCGCAAGCGTTGGGGGCCATAGAGCCACTGTTTTCGCAAAGTATTGGCCAGCTGGAGCAAACAGCTGGGGCGCCAAGTGCCGATATAAGGCTAACAGCCGAGGTCATGCAGCATATGCGTGACAAAATTGCAGCGCTGGGGCTTGACCCCAAGGACACTACCGGGCCGGAGCTGTACAGTGCGCTATTTGAACGACTAAAGCAAGATGAGTTGCGTGTCCGCGCCGCCCTGGATATTCCTGCCGATGCCTTGCCAAATGACATTATGCTGCACGTACAGCGGACAATTGCCGGTCTGGATATTCCGCAGGATTGTTTCGCGCTTAAGGGCAGCGCAGCCAAACGTTTGTTTAAGAAAAAGCCGCCTAAGCTAACCATGAAGCTGCTAGGGTACCGCTCGCTGGATTCTATGCTTAAACAAGAACAACCGGCCAATCTGTACGCTGCGACCCTGATGGCCGAACCGCAGGCTTGGCACAAGACATTCCGCGATCAATACGCCAAACTGCAATCGTCCGACTTTGAACAGCGTCGCATGCAGGTGCTGTCGCCGCAATCAAGTCGCTGGCTTAAGGCAGCCGAACCGTTTGTACAAAACGCTCACCATAATTTATTGAACTTTAAAGAATTAGGTGCAATCGTGTTGTTGCCGGCAGGGGCTCGTGTTGATGGCTTAGCCATAACCACATTGCTGCTGGTTTTGGAATATATGAACGATATTCGCGCTTATAGCTCTTTCGCTAAATTGCAACAGGTTAAACCGCAGTTTGGCCGTATTATTCAGGCCAGTAGCGATAGCGAGCCGCTCACCACAGCCCATATGGCCGGGCAGGCAGTGCCGTGGCGCATGATCCAGCGCTACTATGGCCGTAGCGTACAGGCGCCGGACGTGTTTGAGCCCCATGTGCAGGCCGACGACCTGCAATGGCATGCAGCAGAAGATGTACTGGCACACCTGGTGCCCGAGCTGTCGTTTTGGCAAGACACCCAGGCACTGTGTTTGTTGCACAATGGCCAGCCAGTATCGTGCAATATGCTGGATGTGGCGCTGAGTTTTTGTAACCGTTTGCCGTTTGCCGACCGCATTGTGCATTTTGTGCGGGACAATTTATGGCACGAGTTAATGATGCGCTACTTGCACGAAGATAACTTACAGCATATGGTGCTGGGCCAGCTTAATCGTGATCTGGTGGCCGAAACGGTAGCGGAATAGGCAAGAGTACGCTAGACTAAACATAAGTACCATGGGAAATGACCTAAAAGAATTAAAAGCATTGCGATACGCTATTTGTGTATCAGGTGCCGCCGCTGGTCCAACCGTTAAACAAGACGGTCAACTGGCTACCGAAATAGGTAAGGCAATTGCCCAGTCCGGTCACATACTGACTACCGGTGCCACTGTTGGTTTACCATACTATGCAGCGTATGGCGCTAAAAAGGCAGGCGGCACCAGTATTGGTTTTTCGCCGGCCAGCAGCTTGCGCGAACACTTGCGCAAATACCGTTTGCCACATGATGTATTCGATTTTATTAACTTTACGGGGCTTAATTACGTGGGGCGCGATTTGTACCTCGTACAATCCAGTGATGCCGTTATTACTATTGGCGGTCGTTTTGGATCGCTGCACGAATTTACCTCTGCATTAGAGGCTCATAAGCCCTGCGGGGTGCTTCTTGGCAGCGGGGGTACGGCCGACCTTATTCCCAACCTCATGAAAGTACTGGACCCCCCGGCGAACGATCTGGTCATTTACGACGATGACCCGGTCAAGCTGGTGCAACGTATTGTGAAACTGCTTGATAAAAAATACGTAGATATTCACGAGCAACTGGAACACGACGAACACTGGTTCTTGCGTGAACACCACATGCAATTACCCCCACGAGCGGGCTAGGTTTTCTAAAATACAGCTTCAAGGGGGCCGCTATGGACGAAGACGAAACGGAAAGGGACAAGAAAGAACTGGCACTAAGCAAAATAATTCTGCTTGTGTTGGCCGCCATTGGGATTGGTGTAGTTATATGGTTGGCTTGGATTCGCCCCAGCCGTGCTAGCTCCAGTATCAACTCTTACGATGCCTGCGCTAAGGCCGGCAACGAAATCCAGGAAAGCTACCCGCCAGTGTGCGTTACCAAGGATGGCAGGCGTTTTGTGCAACCTGTAAGATAACTTGTTACACTATAAGGATGAGCAAGCTTCAACTTAAGAGCGACTACCAACCGCTTGGCGACCAGCCCGCGGCAATAGCCCAATTAACCAAGGGGTTGCAGGACGGACTGCAACACCAAACCTTACTAGGCGTTACGGGCAGCGGCAAGACCTTTAGTATGGCCAATGTTATCCAAAATGTACAAAAACCGACACTGGTATTAAGCCACAATAAAACACTGGCCGCCCAGTTGTACGGCGAATTCCGCAAGTTTTTCCCGGATAACGCCGTGCATTATTTTGTCAGCTATTTTGACTACTATCAGCCCGAAGCCTACATTCCACGCAGCGACACCTACATTGAAAAAGACAGCCAGATTAACGAAGAGATTGACCGGCTGCGTCACGCTGCCACCGACGCGTTGCTCACGCGCAAGGACGTAATTATCGTTGCCAGCGTTAGCTGTATTTATGGTATTGGGTCGGTTGAGGATTACGACGGTTTGAGCATTACGGTCAAGACCGGCGAACGCCGGGTACGCGACAAGTTTATGCGCCACCTAACCGACATTCAGTACCAGCGCAACGATATCGATTTCCACCGCAGCACCTTCCGGGTACGCGGCGATGTGGTAGATGTGTATCCGGCAGGCGAGGAACTGGCTTACCGCATTGAATTCGATGCCGATCAGGTAGAGCGCATTGTCAAAATAGATCCGTTAACCGGCGAGATATTAGGCAAACCGGATAGTTTGCAAATCTTCCCCGGCAGCCACTATGTGACACCGTACGATAAGCTCAAAGTGGCCCTGGGCCAGATCGAGAACGAGCTCCAAGACCGCCTGCACCTATTCAAGCGCGAAGGCAAATTATTGGAAGCCCAACGCCTGGAACAGCGCACTCGCTTTGACCTGGAAATGCTGGAAGAAACAGGGTTTGTGAAGGGTATCGAAAACTACAGCCGCTACCTGACAAATCGCAGCCCTGGCGAACAACCTGCCACATTATTGGATTATTTCCCCGACGATTATCTTATGCTCGTAGACGAATCACACATGACCATCCCCCAGGTACGCGGCATGTACAACGGCGACCGTGCCCGTAAAGAAGTTTTGGTGGAGCACGGATTCCGCCTGCCCAGTGCCCTGGACAACCGGCCGCTAACGTTTACTGAGTTCGAAAAACATGTTAACCAGGCAATTTACGTTAGCGCAACACCTGCCGAATACGAACTATCCCGCAGCCCCAAGCCCGCCCAACAGGTTATTCGGCCCACCGGATTGCTAGACCCACCCATTGAAGTCCGGCCTATTGAAGGGCAAATTGATGATTTGATTGGCGAAATCAAAACCCATACTGATAAACATCATCGCGTACTGGTCACCACCCTTACCAAGCGCATGTCCGAAGACCTGACCGACTATCTTAAAGAACTGAACATCAAGGTAGCGTACCTGCACAGCGATGTCGATACCTTGGAGCGCACCGACATTCTGCGCGACCTGCGCTTGGGTGTATACGACGTACTAGTGGGCATTAACCTATTGCGCGAAGGCTTGGACTTGCCCGAAGTCTCGCTGGTGGCTATTTTGGATGCCGACAAAGAAGGCTTTTTGCGCAGCAGCCAGGCCCTTATCCAAACAGTGGGCCGGGCTGCTCGCCACGTTGACGGCCACGTTATTATGTATGCCGACCACGTTACTGACAGTATGCGCAAAACTTTGGACGAAACCACTCGCCGCCGGGCAATTCAGGAAAAGTACAATACCGAACACAACATCACCCCCACCGGTATCAGCCGGGCAGTCGAAAAGGGCATGCGCCCCGACTTGCCCGAAGAAGCCAAGCGCGCCAAACTGGATCTTAAAAAGATCCCCAAGGACGAATATAAATCGCTTATAAAAGATCTAGCCGGCCAAATGGAACTAGCCAGTGCCAACCTGGAATTCGAAAAAGCCGCCGAACTACGCGACATTATTGCCGACATCAAGGCCAAAACTAAGTAACATTGCATAAATGATATTTAGATGGTAAAATTATAAAAATGAATTGGCTACGGAACCCGGAAACTAATAGAATACGGCCATCGGTAAAAGCCGCCGCTGCAGCAGCCCTTCTTGCAACTGCAGCCTGTGGGCCAACCGAAAAACCAACTGCTAATCGCGGCGCAGGCGATACTGGGCTGTCCCCAGCCCCTGCATCTACCGTTGCCCCCAACCAACAGCCTACTGGTGTCGTGCCGTGGTCAGAGGCTGATGCCGCCAGCATGCCTTTTCCGGGACGAGTCGATGTCCCTGCCGATTTTTGCCATACATACAGCGCCAACCATCCCCAGCCCGAAGTACTCCGTACAATAGGCGGCAAAACGCTTGTACTGGCAGTAGTTACCAACTGCACCAACAAAGAAGCTGGTAGTATCCCTGCCTATAGTGACGCCAGTTTTACGAGTCAGCAAGAATCCCAGAGCGACGGCACCACTCCAGCCACGGTTCCTAACGGTACAGTAGTGGCTGTAAGACATACGGCAGACGGTCAGACGGTTTGCACAGATGGTCAGCGTTCTTCTACCTGGTACAGCGCTTCTGTCGAAGCTGCGGGTCCGGCTGTATGGCTGCCACAGGCTGATATACCAGGCCTCCCCACTGCAGCCAACACGCATATTCGTACGCTCGAACCAAGCGTCTTTGCGGGGCAAGAAGCCGGCAATTGTTCGTAGCCTGACAGTATAACCAAGCTGCTATACTAGCCTTAAGTACGATGCGAGTTATACGTCACAAGCAGTTTGGGCAGCAGGTTTCTGCACGTAAACGTTGGCTGCGGCCAACGTTGATGGCAGTTGCGGTATTGATCGTTGTTTTTGTGCTTGCCAATATTGGCATGTGGCTGGCGTACCGCAACCGGGTACTGCCAAATTATTTACTAGGGGCGGCACCAGTGGGCAATACCTCGTATGCCGATCTGCGCAAGCAACTGGGGGCATTTAAACTGCTGCCGCAAGCGGTTACCCTCAGCAAAGACGGGCATGTCGAGCGGCTTACCCCACGCGACGTTGGAATGCAGGGTGACGAACAGGCGAGTATTAAAAAACTGCAGGCCACCAAGCCGCTGTTGCCATTATTAAGCCTGGTCACCCACCACGATGTGCCCCTGGTTATTAAAGTCGATGCCAAAAAATTCGACACCAAAGCCGCGCAGCTGGCTGCAGTGTTTACCAAGGCACCTCAGGATAAGCATGTTATTTTTAACGGCCAGACATTTACGGTACAACAGGCAACAAATGGCTATAAACTGGATACGGCTGGGCTGCAATCTACCATTAAGGTTGCGCTGGCCAGCAACAAGACAACTGCTACTGTGCCGGTTGCAACTGTTACCGCCACTAACACCAACACCGATCTCTCGGCAGAGATCAAAAAATTGCAAAAACAGCTGTCTGCAGCCATTACCTATCATTACCTGCAGCAGAAAAAACAAGTAACGACCAGCGACATCGGCTCGTGGTATGTGCCGTCCGGGCAAACCATGGTACTTTCCACGGACCGTATAACCCAATATATTGCCCAAACAGCCAAAACATTTAATATTACGGCGCTGAATGCTGGCGATGGCGCAGCGGCAGCTACGTATGCGATCAGCAACGGTCAAACCGTAAACTTTGTGCTGGCCACCCAGGGACAGGCAGTTGTACGCAAGTATTGCACGGCGGTGCGCGGTGTCAGCACGGCCCTATTGCCCAGTTTTGAAGCCAAGCTGGCGGCAACTTATGGCGATCCGCGCGGTTGGGGTTTGGGCGGCAAGGTGGCGTTTGTGCATGCCGACAGCGGCTGTAACTTTACTGCTTGGCTATCGGCGCCGGCCAGTGTACCTGGTTTTGGCAGTATTTGCGATGCATATTATAGCTGTACGGTATCGCCCCATGTGATTATTAACTACGACCGCTGGCAGGGCGCTACCACCCCCTGGAATCAGGCCGGCGGTAATTTAGAAGATTATCGGGTGATGGTGATTAACCACGAAACCGGACACTGGCTGGGCTTTAACCATGCCAGTTGCCCTGGCCCTGGTCAGCCAGCGCCGGTGATGATGCAGCAGTCGATTAATTTGGGCGGCTGTGCTTTTAACCCGTGGCCGGTTGCATCTGAACTGCAAACGCTTAAACAAACATTGGGAATTGCGGCAATAAAGGGCAGGGACGATACGTTGGCGCTCATGGGCGGCAGTGGCTGTTCGTGCGGACAGTGCGCAGTAACGGCTTAGCGGGCAATAGCAATTCTGGTATACTAGCGATAACGATGGCTACATTATCTCGAGAAGATGTCTTAAAGTTAGCTCGACTCGCCCGGCTGCACCTCACGGATGAGGAAGTCGAGGAGTTCGCTGGCGAGCTTAACAGCATCCTGCAATATGTCGAACAACTGCAGCAGGTTGATGTTGCAGGCATTAAGCCTACCAGCCAAGTAACAGGGCTTAAAAACGTAATGCGCGATGACACGGTTGCCGATTACGGGGTGTCGCAAGACGAGCTATTACGCTTGGTGCCTAACGTGCAAGACGGGCACATTAAAGTCAAAAGGATGATCGGATGAGAGCCACGTTCGCTTTTGCCTGCTTCACCAGTGCTGGAGCGCAGGCGTCTGTGATCGGGAGTATCACTTTATGAGTCAGTGGTTACCGATTGCTGAAATTGCCGCAAAAGTTCGCTCCGGTGAATTAAAAGCAACTGACTTGGTGGAACAGGCGCTGCGCACCATCGAAGAAAAGAAGGAATATAACGCGGTCATTGCCCTAACTGCCGAGCGAGCGCGGGAACGTGCCGCAGCGGTGGACGCAGCAGTAGCTAACAAAACAGAGTTAGGTAAGCTGGCAGGCGTGCCGTTTATCGCCAAGGATAACTTTTTAGTTTTTGGGGCCGAAACTACAGCTGCCAGCAATATATTAAAAGGGTTCGAGGCGCCGTATCAGGCAGCGGCCATCGAACGGCTGGAGGCGGAAGGGGCAATTTGCGTTGCTAAAGCCAACCTGGACGCGTTTGGCCATGGGGCCAGCACCGAAAACAGCGACTTTTTTGTTACCAAGAATCCGCACGATAAAGAGCGGGTGCCGGGCGGGTCGTCGGGCGGGTCGGCCGCCAGTGTGGTGCTAGATATGGTGCCGTTTGCGCTGGGTACGGACACGGGCGGCTCCAGCCGGCAGCCAGCTAGTTTTTCCGGCTGCGTGGGCTTTAAACCCAGTTATGGCCTAATATCCCGTTGGGGTGTGGTAGCTATGGCTAGCAGCACAGATACTATTGGCACACTGACGCGCAGTACGGAAGATGTCGCCACGGTGGTAGATGTTATGGCCGGCCGCGATGCGCGCGACAGTACCACTATTGAACGCGACCCGGCCAGTTACCAGGATCTACCGGGCGAGGTGCGCGGCAAAAAAATCGGCATTATTAAAGAATACATGGCCGAAGGTCTAGCACCTGGGGTGAAGGCACAAATTGAAGCAGCTGCTAGCGAATTGCGTAAAGCAGGCGCCGAGGTGGTGGAAGTCAGCCTGCCTTCAATGCCCTTGTCGCTCGCGGTATACTATATAGTGGTGCCGGCCGAAATCAGCAGCAACCTTAGCCGCTACGATGGCCAGCGCTATGCCTATTTGTCACCCGATGCCACTACCTTAGAAGAAAGCTACAGCAAAACCCGCGGCATTGGCTTTGGCCGCGAGGCCAAGCGCCGCATTATGATTGGCACCTATGTGCTTAGCAGCGGCTACTACGATGCCTATTACACCAAGGCCCAAACGGTGCGTACTAAACTCATTAACGAGTTTAACCAAATATTCCAGCACGTAGATTTTTTGCTCGGCCCAGTGGCGCCTACTACAGCTTTTAAAATTGGCGAAAATGCCAGCGACCCATTGGCTATGTACCTGGCCGATGCCATGACCGTGGCGTCCAGCCTGGTCGGCATCCCGGCTATTAGTATTCCGGCAGGCAAAAGTGATGGGCTGCCAGTAGGATTACAGCTGATGGCGCCGCAAAGAGCAGACAGGGCATTATTGGGTTTAGCGAAAGCAGCCCAAAAATTAATTAATCCGAGTGAGCGTAAAACTGAGGAGATGTTATGATATTTGTCATTTTACTAGCGGTGGGAATTGTGTTGGCCGCAGTGGGTGGCAGTATTGTGTGGCGCAAGCGCCGGCCGCGTGTGCTCAAAGCCGATCGGTTCCAAGACAGATGGCAGGAACTGCAAAAAATGTGCAGCGATAAAAAGAACTGGCCGGAGGCTGTAGTGGGCGCAGACAAACTGTTACATGAAGCATTGAAAAAAAAGCGCCTGGGCGGCAAGAGTATGGGCGAAAAGCTGGTCAAAGCCCAACGTCTGTTTACCGATAACGACGGCGTATGGTTTGGCCACAAGCTACGGGCTAAGATCGATAACGATCCCAACGTAAAGCTCAAAGAAGCCGAAGTGAAACAGGCATTAATAGGTATCCGCCAAGCACTGAAAGATTTAGGAGCCCTACCGGATGGTAAACCCGCAGACAAAAAGTAACTACACGGCCACCATTGGCATTGAGTGCCATGTGCAGCTCAAAACCGCAACCAAATTGTTTGCGGCTGTGGGTAACGATGCCCGCGATGCCGTATCCAATACCTTGGTGAGTCCTATCTGCTTTGGCCTGCCCGGCACATTGCCTGTGCTGAACCGCGAAGCCGTACATGTGGCCATGCGCGCGGCCTATGCGCTTAACACCGTACCGCAAAAATATAGCGAATTCGACCGCAAGCACTATTTTTACCCTGACCTGCCCATGGGCTATCAGATTACCCAGCTGCACCACCCCATTATTTTGGGTGGGCATGTGGATGTTGAAATAAACGGCCAGCCCAAGCGTATTGGGGTTACCCGTGCCCATATGGAGGCCGACGCCGGCAAAAGCACGCACCCGACAGGCACCGATTACAGCCTGGTGGACCTCAATCGTGCTGGCACGCCGCTGCTAGAAATTGTATCCGAACCTGACATGCATAGCGGCACCGAGGCCAAGGCCTATGCTAAAGAGCTGTATTTGCTGATGCGCTATGCTAGCGTCTCCGACGCCAATCTGTACTACGGTAACATGCGCTTTGATGTGAACGTTAGTGTCAGCACCGATCCTGCCAAGCTGGGTACGCGCAGCGAAACCAAAAACCTCAATTCGTTCCGCGCAGTTGAAAAAGCCGTGGACTACGAAATTAACCGCCAAATAGAACTGCTGGAAAAAGGCGGGCAAGTAGTGCAGGAAACCCGCGGTTGGGACGATGCCAAACAGCGCACCTTTAGCCAACGCACCAAAGAAGATGCCCACGACTACCGCTATTTCCCAGACCCTGACCTACCGCCGCTGGAACTGGACGACGCCCATATCCAAACGGTAAAAGAGGAAATGCCAGTACTGCCCGGCGAGTGGCGTAAGCGTCTGCATAGCCTGGGACTGGATCTTTCACAAACCGACACACTACTGGAAGCCGAGCTGGATCTGGCCCAGGTGAGTTACCTAGGGCTTATAGAAGAAGTAATCGCCAATAAAGACTTTGCCAAAGCTCTGGCAAATTGGTTCGTAAACCTAGAAATCCCTTTGCGCCGTGACGAAACCGCTCAAACAAACAAGGGGTTAACCAATCAGGGCCGTCTGACCGCCTACCGGGCTGTATACGACCTGGTCAGAGCAGACAAACTCAGTTCGTCCAATGCTAAAACTTTGCTGACCAAACTGTTGATCAACCCAGAACAAGTGCAGGATATTGAAGTATTCGCCAAGCAATACAACCTCATGCAAGAATCAGACACCGGTGCCATCGAAGCTATCGTGGCCAAGGTGCTGGCCGAAAACCTCAAAGCTGCCGACGACGTCAAGAACGGCGAAATGAAAGCTATCGGCTTCTTGGTAGGCCAGGTAATGAAGCATTCGCAAGGCCGTGCCAATCCGCAACTGGCCCAAACACTTATTAAGAAACAACTTGGTTTATAAGGTCGGCCCAGGATACGTATGCTGTCATGGAAACGAATCGAGCCAACAACTGTTCAAAAAGTTGGCTGGCGCACCATTACCTCCAAGACATTTATTCTGCCCGACGGACAACAGGCCGAGTTTGGCGTACTATGGCCCGACGGTCAGGAGTTTGCTACAGTACTGGCGCTTACCCCCGATAATCAGGTTGTCGTGGCCGATCAGTTTCGGTTTGGGCCTGAAAAAATAATGCGGGAAGTCCTGGGCGGATACGTGGATGAGGGCGAAACGCCCGCACAAGCTGCACGACGTGAGCTACTAGAAGAAACCGGCTATCAGGCAGGCAATCTTACGTATCTTGGTCCATCCTACAAAGATGCTTACATGAATGCGGTGTGGCACTGCTATTTAGCAACAGACTGCGTGCAGATTGCCAAGCAGCAACTGGAGCCGCACGAGCATGCGGAGGTGCATTTGATTAGCATAGAAGAACTGCTGCACAATGCCCGTCATGCGCGTATGACCGATCCGGCAATCGTTTTGATGGCTTACGAAACATTACAGAAATTACAAGGGGGTACCTATGAAGAAAAACGTCACTAAAGCAGTTATTGCCGCCGCCGGTTTTGGCACGCGCTTTTTGCCGCAAACCAAGGCCATGCCCAAAGAAATGCTGCCGCTGGTGGACAAACCCATTATCCAATACATTGTGGAAGATTTGGTCGAAGCAGGGGTTAAGGACATTATTATCGTAACCGGCTATAGCAAACGCAGCATCGAAGATCACTTTGATGCACCCAGCGAGGATCTTATGAATAACTTGCGCGCTGGCGGTCCCAAAAAAGCCCACTTTGTCGAAGAAATCGAGGCTATAGCTAATTTGGCAAATTTTGTATATGTTCGTCAAAAGGGGGTCTATGGTAATGCCACACCGCTCATGAATGTGGCTCACCTCATTGGCGACGAACCATTCATTTACTGTTATGCAGATGACATTACGCTGGCGGAGCCGAACCGTTTCCAGCAAATGGTTCATCGGTATAAAGAGCTCCAGGGCTCAATCTTGCCATGCATTCGGGCAAAAACCGACAAAGATTTTGATCGGTATGGTATCGTTGGCGGCGAAGCCGTACAAGACGGGGTTATCCGTATGAATACTATTGTTGAAAAGCCCGGCCGTTCGACAGCACCTTCCGACCTGGCCAATGTAGGAGGTTACTTATTTACCCCGGACATTTTTGCCTATCTAGAGGCGAGCTTGGATGGTCTTCAGCCCGACCAAGAATTTCAGGTCCAGCCAGCTATGCGTCAAATGATGCAAGAGGGCAAGCCGTTCTTTGCCTGCGAAATTCAAAACGGCGAATATTGTGATGCCGGCGACAAGCTTGAATATGTCAAAACCGTGGTCAAGTTCGCCCTCAAACGCAAAGACATTGGCGACGATTTCCGCGAGTACCTGCGCCAGACAGTGTTGTAATGTTCCAAAATAGGGCTATACTTTTAAGTACCTATGGATGATGCTGAGCAAATTTTGATAATTATTATTTCCAGTTTTCTTGGTGTATTCCTTATTTTGTCTATTATTTTCTTAGTGCAAATGTTGCGGCTGGTCAAAACCTTGCGGCATATTGCCCAAACAGCCGAAAAAGTTATTGATTCGGCCGAGTCCGTGGGCGATGTATTCCGCAAAGCCGCAGGCCCCCTTGGTTTTATGCGTATTGTAAGCGCTGTTGCTGACACTGTCAGCCGTCATAACCAAGCCCACAAGGAGAAATAAGTATGAATAAAGGCGCGAAACGCTTTGCAATTGGAACCGTAGTGGCTGCAATCGCAGGGTATCTGGCAGGTATCCTTACTGCACCAAAAAGCGGCAAAGAAACACGCAAAGACATCAAAGATACCGCAGAACGCGGTATAACCGAAGCCGAAAAACAATTAAAAAGATTACACACCGAACTAGATAAAGTACTCGGCCAGGCTAAGCAAAAAGCCGAAACCGCCAAGGGTACTGCCAAAAAAGAAATCGACCAAGCCGTAACCGCCGCAAACGTGGTTAAAGAAAAAGCCCGCGAAGTTCTCAGCGCCATCCACGAGGGCGATGCCGACGATAAAGACCTTAAAAAAGCCATCAACGACGCCACCAAGGCCATTGACCACCTCAAAACCTACCTCAAAAAACAACCATAGCCTTTCTCAAAAGATCAAAAATTTGCTGTTGTAAAAGTCGCGCCCATATTAGGGCGTGATTTCGCTATAATAAAGGGTAGCGAGAGGGTAGCATGAGCGATCTACAACCTAGTGATTATGTGCATTTGCATAACCATACACAGTACAGCTTGCTGGATGGCTTAACCAAAGTACCAGCGCTATTGGACTATACAAAAAAAAGCGGTATGGTGGCAGTGGCCCAGACCGATCACGGCACCTTAAGCGGGGCAATCGAGTTTTACAAAGAAGCTACAGCGCGCGAGGTTAAACCTATTATCGGTATGGAAACCTATGTGGCTTCGCGCACTATTTACGATAAAGAGCCAGGCAAAGACAAGGTATATTACCACCTTATTTTGCTAGCTATGAACAACACCGGCTATCGTAACTTAATGAAGCTGTCTACCATTGCCAACCTAGAGGGGACATACTACAAGCCCCGTGTTGACCATGCCCTACTGGAAAAATACAACGAAGGACTTATCGTGTTAAGCGGCTGCATCGGTGGCGAGGTGGCCGATGCCATGCGACAAGGGCAATATGCCAAGGCCCGTGAAATTGCCGAATGGTATAAGGGCGTATTTGGCGACCGTTACTACATAGAGGTCCAAGACCACGGTCACCCCAATCACCCCAGCAAATGGGAGGAGCAAGTAACTGTTAACGAACAGCTCATTACTCTGGCCAAAGAGTTAGGCCTGCCTTGTACTGTTACCTGTGATGCCCACTATCTGCGCCACGAAGACCAAACCGCGCACGAAATTCTGCTATGCGTGCAAACCGGCTCATTTCTAAGCGACGAAAAGCGTATGAGCTTAGCCAACTTTGAGTTACACGTTACTGAGCCTAAGGAAATTATTAAACGCTGGGGCAAGGACCATCCCGATTTTATTACCAACACCCGTGCCATTGCCGACCGTTGCGCTGTTAGCATCGAGCTGGGTAAAATATTGATCCCCAAGTTCCCGGTGCCAAAGGGCGAAAATGAAAAGTCGTATCTGCACAAACTGGTATACCGTGGTCTGGCCTGGCGCTACGGTGGCGTAAACGAAACCACAGTCAAAAAAATGACTGTTCAGGAAGCCAAAAAAACACTGCCAGATGCTGTTGCAACCCGCGCTACCTACGAGCTGGGTATCATCGATAGTATGGGCTTTAACGGCTACTTCCTAATTATTTCCGACTTTATGAACTGGGGTAAAGACCAGGGGGTAGTATTTGGACCGGGACGGGGCAGCGCAGCCGGATCGATCATTTCGTTTGCACTCAGGATTACGGAACTGGACCCGCTGCGCTACGACCTGCTGTTCGAGCGCTTCCTAAACCCGGATCGCATTAGCATGCCGGACGTAGACATCGACATTCAGGACACTCGCCGCGACGAAGTTATTCAGTACTGTGCCGAAAAATACGGCTCCGATCGAGTGGCCAACATTGTTACATTTGGCCGCATGGCCGCCCGCAATGCCGTACGCGACGTAGCCCGTGTGCTGCAGGTGCCCTATGCCGAGGCCGACCGCATGGCCAAAATGATCCCGCCGCCCATCCAGGGTAACCATATCCCGCTGGAAAAATCGCTCAAAACCGATGCCGACCTCAAGCGCGAATACGAAACCAACGAAACGTCCAAAAAGGTCTTTGACCTGGCCATTCAAATGGAGGGGACTATTCGCTCTCACGGCGTGCATGCTGCGGGCGTAGTGATTGCCCCGGACGAAATTGTAAAGTTTGCCCCGCTCGAAATGGCCCAAAAGGGTGTGGTAGCCACCCAGTACCCTATGGGTCCTATCGAAGAATTGGGGCTGCTAAAAATGGACTTCTTGGGGCTGTCCAACCTGACCATTATCAATAACGCTTTGCGCATTATTAAGCGTGTATACGGCAAACAGATTGACCTTAACCGGCTGCCGCTGGACGACGAGCAAACATTTGCCCTGTTCCAGCGCGGTGATACCACCGGTGTATTCCAGCTGGAATCTGCCGGCATGAAGCGTTACTTGCGGGAACTCAAGCCCACGGTGTTTGACGATATCGTAGCCATGGTGGCCCTGTACCGTCCCGGCCCCATGCAGTTTATCGACGACTTTATCGCGCGTAAACACGGCCAAAAAGCCATTGTGTACCCGCACCCTAGCATGGAGAACTCACTCAAAACCACTTACGGCGTGTTGGTGTACCAGGAACAGGTGATGCAGATTAGTAAAGAAGTCTGCGGTTTTACCGGCGGCGAGGCCGATACCTTGCGCAAGGCCATTGGTAAGAAAAAAATCGATCTTATGGCCAAAATGAAAGACAAAATGATCGAAGGCGGCGAAAAAGTATCGGGCATTGACCGCGCGCTTATGGAAAAGTTCTGGAAACAGCTGGAAGATTTTGCAGCGTATTGTTTTAACAAATCACACGCTGCCTGTTATGGTTTAATCGCCTACCAAACCGCCTACCTAAAGGCGCATTATCCGGCAGCCTTTATGGCAGCGCTTATGACGAGCGACTACGATGACACCGACCGCCTGGCTATCGAAATTACCGAATGTAAAAAAATGGGCATCGATGTCCTGCAGCCGGATGTAAACGAGTCCTTCGTAGAATTCGCCGTGGTACCGGACAGTACGAATCCGGATAACCGCAAGGCACCCGTGCGCTTTGGTATGAATGCCATTAAAAATGTGGGCACCGGGGCCGTAGAAGAAATATTGCGGGCACGCGAAATTGACGGCACATTCGCCAGCCTGGAGGATTTCTTTGCCAAGGTAAATCCGCGTATCGTAAACCGTAAGGCGCTGGAAAGCCTTATAAAAGCCGGTGGCTTTGACCGCTTTGGTGACCGGTCGCAATTGCTGCACAATGCCGATGTACTGTTGGCGTTCGCCAACCGTTTGCAAAAAGAGGCCAACAGTGGTCAGACCGACCTATTTGGCAACCTGGTAGACGAAATTGCCAAACCGCAGTTAAGCCTGGAAGCAGCCGCAGTCGTTTATACGCCGCGCGAACAGCTGTTGTGGGAGCGCGAGCTGTTGGGCCTGTACCTTAGCCAACACCCATTGGCTATGTTTGAATCGTTCCTAAGCGAGCAAACCATCCCGCTTAACACCCTCAAGCCCGAACACGACGGTAAGTCCGTAACCATTGGCGGCGCTATTGCCGATATTCGCGAAATCACCACCAAAAACGGACAAAAAATGGCGTTTATTAAAATAGAAGATCAGTTTGGGGACAGCGAACTTATTTTATTCCCCAATGCATTCCAGCAAACCCTGGGCCTGTGGGAACGTGACCGCGTAGTATTGGTGCGCGGCAAAGCCAGTGCCAAAGACCGCGAGGGCAATATTGGCGACGAAATAAAGATTATGGTGGATGACGCGCGCGAAATTACCGCCGAACAAGCCGCAGCCTACCAGGCTACAGGCCGAAAGCCCAAAGTACCAGTTGCCGGCAAAAAGAAAAGCGCCGCTGCAGCCGTGGGTACTGCCAAGGGCAAAGCAGCGGCAGCGGTCAAGCCAGGTCAGCCCGAGCGCGTATATGTGCGCCTGGCCGACAGCCAAAACCCCGACCTCCTGCTGGCGTTAAAACAACTTATCGACCAAGCCCAGGGCAGCACCGAGGTCGTACTGGTACTAGGCCCAGCCGACAGCAAGCAGATTGTCAAACTACCCACCGGTTTATCCAAGGAAGAAACAGTACTCACCCAACTCAAAGAATTAGTTGGTGCAGATAATCTTAAAATCCAATAGTAAACAAATGCTAGTGGATCATGCCGCTGGTGCGGGTAAGCAGAAAGCCGGCTACGCCGCCGCCAACCATCACAACATCGAGTACGCGGTGGTTAATGATAAAATGCTCGCCCTTAACCACTACCCGTCGCCACGCCAAAGCATGGCGCATAGCAAAGATAACTATGCAGGTGCCAGCCAACGCGGCTACGGTAAATGTAGTCCAGGCAGTGCTGCCAGCGAGTAATTCTACGCGGGCAATCGTATGTTTGGCCGGCAACACCTGGGGTGTGTCTGCAGCGTTCGCACTATCTGCCGGCTCGCCGTACATGGCCACAATAACGGTTTCGGCCCGACTGCCCTGGAATGACGGCGCATTGGTAATGCCAAAGCCGACATCCTGATAATCCTTGTCTAGTACATTGGCGCGATGTTCGGGGCTGGCCATCCAGGCACTTACCGTGTCGTTGCTGCCGGCAAAACCGTAAGCCAGATTTTCGCCCACAGCCCGATAGTTGTAGCCGTTTTGCGCCACAAAGCTCCAGGGCTGTTTGCCATCCGGTGTTGCATGCGACCAATAGTTGCGAGCAACCATGTCGTTGGCTTTAGCCTGGGCTGCAGCGGCCAGCTGCGTATTAATGCGTAACGCTTGTTCGCTGTGCTTGGCACGCTGCGAATTGGTATCTTCCAGTAAGGCTGTTGCGCTAATATCGGTGGCATAGCCCAACACCCTGTGCTGACCCTGCACCCACAAACTGTTAATTGCCAGGCCCACCACAACCAAGGTAAACAATGGCAAATAGGGCCAATACGTTTTGGAAAATTGTTTGGTTTGTTTGTGGTGGCGGCCGCTGCGCTTTTTGTGGTGCGCCGGTATCTTGTGCCTGGGTTCGCTAACAAGGACCATATTGTCCTTATTTTAGCACAACGTTTACGCTTATTTGTCCGTAAACCGGCAGTGGTACATGGCCATGGCCGCGGCAACCGCCACATTGAACGATTCTTTATGGCCAAACATAGGTATTTCCAGTGCCGTACCGCAAGCGGCAAGCACTTCCGGCTCAATGCCTTCCACCTCGCGGCCTACAATTAATGCAATTTTCTGTGGCGGCCGGTAGGTGGGCAAGGGAATGGCGCGCGGCGCTTGCTCGATAGCCGCCACTGTATATTCTTGCTTCTTCAGCCGATCCAGTAACTCAATAACATCCGCTTGCTGTTCCCAGACAATCGTACTTTCAGCGCCCAAAGCAGTTTTATTAATCTGACGGGCAATTTTGGCGCTCAGGTGCGGCAGCCTGGTGTCATCAGGTTTAAGAGGATAAGGGGTATAGCCGGTCAGGTACACCTTGGTCACTCCCAGCCCTTCGGCAGTACGCAGCAGCGAGCCAACGTTATGGCAGCTCCGCAGGTTGTGGGCAATTAATATAATATCTCGCATTGTTTGAATAATACCATCATAAATATGCTCATGGTTTATAATGGTGGCATGAGTCAAGATGCCCGCAAAGACGAAGAAACCGCCACACAACGCCGTGCCCGTTTACTGGGCCTGAGCTATTACGATACCAGCGTTGGGCAAAAAACCTTGTATAAAGAGTTCCTGCCTGTGCAGGAAATGTACCAAGTACGTGTTGTGCCATTGCAAGCGGACAAAAGCAATATTTTGTTTGGCATCACCACAACAACTTCGCAACAAGTTATTAACGGTTTGCGCCAAAAGTTTAGCGACTACCGTACTACCTTTGCCATTATCTCGGACACTGGTTACCGCGAATACATGCGCTTGTTCGACCCGCCCAAAGTCATAACCTACCAGGACATCTCGTTTGCAGCCGATGCTGACAGTAATTTGTTTAAAACAGTGTCTGCCACACTAACGCAGGTGCGGCCCGACGACATTTTGGCCTACCTGGTACAGCAAGCCTATCGCCTTAAGGCATCGGACATCCATTTGGAAAACCAGCGGGCCGCGGTGCGCATCCGTTTTCGTGTAGATGGCGTATTGCACCCTATTGCCACGTTGGAGCGCCAAAAGTACCACTTGCTCATGTCTTCTATTGCCTCGGCAGCCAATGTGTCTACCGATTCGCCTCAGCCAGAGGCCGGGCACATCAACCGTACCTATCGTATGGCAAATGGCGAAGACGTAACCGTCAACTTGCGCGTCGAAACCGTGCCCACGGCCTATGGCCAGGATGTGGTTATGCGTTTGTTTACGCTCAAATTAGAGCTACTTAACCTGGACAAGTTAGGACTGAGTGACCGCGAACGTGCTGTGGTGGACGACGTTATCAAACATCCCACCGGCATGGTACTGGTAGTGGGGCCCACCGGCTCGGGCAAGACCACCACCATGTATTCGCTCATCAATACGCTTAATAGCCCGGAGCGCAAAATTATTACGCTGGAAGACCCTGTCGAATACTTTATGGAAGGCGTGGTACAAATTCCGGTCCAAACCGACCAGACCCATGCCACTGGTTTTGCCGAAACCCTGCGCGCTACCCTGCGGTTGGACCCAGACATTGTGATGGTTGGCGAAATCCGCGACCAAGACACGGCCCGCACCGCATTGCAGGCCGCCCTGACCGGCCACTTGGTGCTCAGCACTTTCCATGCCGGCAGCGCCGCAGCCGCGCTTACGCGTATGTTGGATTATATTGGTATTAACCCGCTGTTTGCCTCGGCCATGCACCTTATTATGGCCCAGCGGCTGGTACGTTTGCTGGATGACACCACCAAGCAGGCCTATCAACCCGACGAGGGTCTTAAGGCTCAGCTCAAAACCGTTATCGACACGCTGCCGCCCGGCGTTGATAGGCCTGATGTCAGCAAGATTACCCTATACAAACCCGGCAAGTCCAACGAAAATCCGTTTGGCTACAAGGGTGTAGTACCCATCCGCGAACAAATGCTCATGACCCCTGGCATCCAGCAGCTACTGCGCTTGCCGCCCAACCAAATTACAACCGCTGCGCTGGAACAAAAAGCCGTAGAAGAAGGCATGCTTACCATGCTGCAAGACGGTGTCCTCAAGGCCGTTCAGGGCATCACCACCATTGAAGAAGTCTACCGGGTAGTTAGTTAGCACTTTTATTACGCTAACAGATATGATATACTTGCTGGAAAGCGAATAGTAGTGTAAGGTAAATTAATTATGCAATCTGTTATTCAGAAAATTGAAGCCAAGTATAAAAAGCATTCTGTTGTCGATGTCAAAAGCGGTGACACTGTTAAGGTGCACCAAAAAATCCGCGAAGGCAACAAAGAGCGCGTACAGATTTTTCAGGGTCTGGTTATCCGCTGCGACCGCAAGGGCAGCCACACTTCCCGCATTACAGTGCGGCGCGTAGCCAGCGGCGTGGGTGTAGAAAAAAGCTTTTTAATGCACAGCCCGTTGGTATTAAAAATTGAAGTCACCAAGCGCAGCAAAGTCCGCCGTAACTACCTGACCTACATGCGCGAACGTACCGGCAAAGCCGCCCGCCTCAGCGGCCGCGACTTTGACCGCATTGCTGTCAACGCCGTACACGACAAAAAAGCCGAAGAGGAAGAAGAAAAACTCCGCGCCGAAACCGAGGCAACCGCCAAAGCCGGAGCCGACAAAAAAGCCGCCGAAGAGGCCAAACTAGAAGCCAAGGCCCAAGCCGTCCTAGAAAAACACCAGGCAACTGAATAGTATACTTTGCAAAAAACAAACTCCCCTAATATTAGGGGAGTTTGTTTTTTAGGCGGCCTTGCAGCATTTAAGGGGTTTTAGGTAGGGAGATATCCGGTAAGCGATCTGCTTGCGGAAAAACATTAGCCGCTATTTGAGCATCTCGGGCTATATCCAAAAAATAGCTGTCTACACCGGCAGCAGACAAGGAGCTTCTGACATTTCCCACCGTAAGTTGTGACCCTTCTATATTTACAGTAGTAGTGATTTGATCAGTGGTTTTATTAATCGCAACATCCCACCTCTTACTATCTGGGTCTTCAGGTTTAGACGCATCGATATGCTTAAAAAGGACATCAAATGCGGCAGTTCCTTGCTTGCCGCTTATTTCCACCCTATCCAATGCCCCCAGACTAGGTACTTTCTTATCTGGAACGTCAGCGTCCAGTGTCATAGTTACTACGCCCTTCGTAGCCTTTTCACCAATGGGTACAACGATACTTAGATTTCTTCCTTCTGCCTTAACTGTTTTTTTAACCCCCTCTTCAGTTCCTAAAGAGCCGTAGGCACTCAAGACAGCCTGGGCAACGTTTTCAACCTGTGCATTGCGATTTACTTGCGCTCCACCAGTTTCGGTTGACGTTCCGACTTTGCAACCGCTCATCAATGCTCCAGTGGTGGCTAAAATTACAGCGCTGCGTGTGGCTATGCCAGGTTTATACATTAATACTTACCTTTCGTGTTTAAGGGCGTGTCACTGCTTTCCCGATATTTCAATGTGATGTAGTGTAGCATGGGTCTGCGCCTTATCGGGATGTGAAATACGCTACAGTAAAATATACGGGGTAGAATAGGTAAGTTGTTTGGAAGAAGGTGCTAGGAATGGTCTGCGGGATAGAAATCACTGCAGTGCAGTTCGCTAGATTCGCCCGGGATCCGTAGTGTAATTGTTATCTTGTCTGCCTGTTTATAGGAGGGGATAAGCACTCCGCTAAATGTACCGGTGTACGTTCTGTCAAAACGGCCATCAGCATCATCATCTACCTGCGCCTTCGCCCTACTATGCAGTAACGCGGTTTCTTGGGCGCTTGATAAGTCATCTATTGCGACAGATGGTACAACTAGCTTACTCCCTTCCTCCTCACCCTGATGGACTTCAAAATCATTACAGGGTAAGTGGGGAAATGCCGGGTTCCCGCTAACCGGCTCATTGTGAGCAGCGCGTTGATGTCCACCAGGTCGTGAAGCAGTATTTGTTGTTTCAACCCTACACCCAGAAGTTAATAGCGACGTTAACCCCAGAGCCGTTATAAGTAATACAAAAGGAGGCCGCCTGCGTCCATCATTTTCCCTGAACAGCGGCGGGTACTGACTTTCAACGGTCTGGAGTCCATACCATGCCACAATACATATGTAGCACAGTTACAACAAACAATAAAGCAGCCTTATGGCTACCCACCTATTTTATGTTTGGTACCGGGCAAGGCACTCTGCCGCCTGCTTCGCTTGGATCAATTACTATAGTAACGCTGTCTATATCTATTATTCCATTAGCAGGCTTAACCTCTGTGCTCAAAATGCTTCCTGTAAATGTATGGTTGGGGTCACCCTGTAAATCCGCGACTACCTCTAGGGAAGTGGCGAAATTCAATTTTTGGGCTTGACTCGGGCTAAGTTTGTGCGTGTCTACGTCTACGGCTAAGGTTTTGCTATTTTCTTCACCCTCATGCACTTCGGTACGTATGCATTTCAAGCCCACACGTAATGGAAGTCGCGTACGTTCAGGATCCGGCGAAGAGGTAACCGGAGAATTATTACTGCCATAACCGCTTGCAGCTTCAGTGCCGGTCTTTGCATTGAGCGCCATAGTGCCTAAGCAAGTTACAGCCGCAAGAAATCCTACAGATATTCCTCCACGTTCCCTTAAAAAAGGCCAACCTCTGTTAGTATTTTGTCCTTCACGTGCTGTCATTCGCATCATATAAAGTAGGATGTTACAGTAGCAGACAGCCCGCGTCAAGCTTATGTTACGTTATTTTTCTGTATCATAGTACCGCTCTAATTTGCTTGCATCCTGGGCGAGGCGTTACACTGTTACTATGATCGTGGGGATAGACGAGGTTGGAAGAGGATGTTGGGCCGGACCGCTCGTTGCCGGAGCAGTGCTGCTTCGGAGACCTGTTGCAGGCGTGCGTGATTCTAAAAAGCTAACCCGGGCACAACGCGAGGAATTGGATGTCGTTATTCGCGCCAAAGCCCCAGCCTATGGCTTAGGCTGGGTAAGCGTAGAAGAATTAGATGTAGTAGGACTTACACAAGCTGTACGATTAGCTATGGAGCGGGCGTTGGCCTGCATTGTCGAACCGTATCAACGTATTATTATCGACGGCAACTACAATTTTCTAGCCCACATGCCCCATACCCAAGCAACCATTGCCGCCGACGATATCGTGCCGGCAGTAAGTGCGGCCAGCATTATTGCCAAGGTTGCCCGCGACCGCTTTATGGCCCAAACTGCAGCCCAATTCCCAGCATATGGCTTTGAACGGCATGTGGGCTATGGCACGCCCGGGCACATTGCCGCACTTAAACTGCACGGCATTTGCGATTTGCACCGCCGCTCGTTTAAACCAATTCAGGCAGCGCTGGGGGCCGCTATTTGAGCACGTTCGAAACCGGGCGTAAGGCCGAGGCAGCTGCAGCTGCATTCCTACAGCGCAACGACTGTACCATTATCGACCAGAACTGGCGCACGTTACGGTGCGAGATAGATATTATCGCCAAACGCCAAAACGTTATATATTTTTGCGAAGTAAAATACCGGGTATCAGACCGCCAGGGCAGCGGGCTGGATTACATCACGCCCAAAAAATTAAACCAAATGCGCTTTGCAGCCGAAACTTGGGTGCACAGCAACAAATGGAAGGGCGACTACCAGCTATGCGCCATCGAAGTCTCAGGCCCGCATTTTCGGATTACACGAGTTGTTAAGGATCTATTTTAAGATTTGCTTAACATGGTTTTGTGACGCCATCCGATAATAAAAGGTGCCCCTCTATTAAATGACCGTTTCGCGGAATTGGTACGCCGCTAATGCCAACCTCATGGGCTTGCCTGGGATCATTGCCCGGCGTATCGAATTTCACAAATGTAGCGATATTATTTTGCGCGTATGCGCCATACGGTTTGTACCCGTATTCATCGAAGTCCGAGGCAGGAACGCCATTTATTACCACGTTCGGCCGAAGCTCTAGCCGATGGCCTGCTCTATGTATAGAACGAAAACCATGGCAGACAACACTTGCATCGGTAATTGGTCGGGCCGTTCCCCTGGGGGTGTGATATGGATTGTTTTGGGGATGTTCTGCCTCTTTGACGCCCAAGGATGATACAAGAGCCAAACTCCCCAACGCTGCCATGCCCAGGCCCATGCCAAGCACAACAGATCCGCGTTCATGCCATTTCCCTTTTTTACTAGCTAGTTGCTCTGGTCTATGTCCCACACTTCCTCCAATTTTAAATACCGTCTGATGTTACTAACATACAAATGACATGTCAAATACCGCAATGTGTTATGATTGCCATTTATCAATTCCAAGTTAAACACTCCGAACATGGGCAAAGAATTACAATCAACCGTTAAAAAGAATCCGCCATTTTCTGCCGCAAGGTTCAGCGCTGCGCCCATTGCTGCCACACTACTGAATACGGCCAGTTTTAAGCTACAACAATGGAGTGCAGCACACGACGCACGGCATCATCCGCCACGTGTAGGCCCCCATGCACTCAGCGATGTGGCAAGCACTGTATTCTGGCACTACAATAACTTTCCCGGTTCTATGGCTGCCGGCATTTTAGGCGCGTCGGCCGTCAGCTTTAGTATACTGGGCCATAGCTGGCTCCGGCCGCAGCCGATTAGTCGCAGGGTCGCCTGTGCAGCAGCACTCACAGTAGCAGCTTTGAGCGGTTTTGGTGTGAATGTCGTACAAGAAACAACCCCAGGCCGCAACGCCGCTATCACCGTTAAGGACATAATCCCCGATGTTGCTATTCCACCTGAATATGCAACTAAGGACCCTGCTGACGCAGCTTTTGGTATTGGAGGCGCCGTCATGGGTGGCGCAGTGGTAAGTCTAGGCCTTATGGGCGGCGGCAGACGCAAAGAGACAGCAGAAATGTAAAGTTTTTTTACACCGACCATGTCGGCTTGTTAAAAATAGGCTTTAACCAACGGTAAATCGCGCTCCAGCCAGGCAACCCGGTTATTCAGCTCTTCTATGCCCATGGCGATGTTGCGCGCCAGGGCCGGGCGGTCTTGCAGGGGCTCAAAGAATGTTTGGTATTCTTTGAGTAGTTTGCTAGTGCTAAAGGC
The DNA here is from genome assembly GCA_035526505.1 of Nevskiaceae bacterium. Classification (GTDB taxonomy): domain Bacteria; phylum Patescibacteriota; class Saccharimonadia; order Saccharimonadales; family UBA4665; genus DATLCF01. The sequence goes on from DATLCF010000002.1 coordinate 182,717, forward strand.
GCTGGCAGCGTAGCGGGGGAAGTTGTCGTACGATTTATCTTCGCCGAATGTTTGCTCAATCCAGTCCCAGTTGCCGCGCAGCCACTTCCAAGCTTGATCCCGCGCATGGCGGTTGCGCATAAGGTAAATCAGCCAGCGGTCAACGTCGTGTTGACGCACTTTGTCGCTATCCTTTAAGCGCCCCAGCAACATTGCTATCTGTGCCCCGTCTTCGGTAAGGCTCAGGGCTCCCATAACATCCTGCTTAAGGTCTACATTGCTGGTTGTTTCTTCCAGTTCCAACAGCCAGGCAAAAGCACCAGGCACCTTATTACGCACCGCAGCCCCAAATACAATGTCGCGCAGTTCGGACGGCACACTTTGCGGGTCGGACTTGTAGGCATCGAACAGTTCCAGGGCATGCGACACAATGGTTTTGTGCTTGGCATAGATGCCCAAACCCAGAATAATGCCGCGCAGCTTGGTATCCTGGCTGGATTCTTTGGGGCGTTCCACCCAACCCAAGCGGTCAAACTGGGCTTTGATAAGCGTGCGAATCAGGGCTTTAATAGGCTCTTCCAATTCCGGAGCGATATCGATAAACCTGCGGCAATCGGCCAGCACCAGGGCAATAATGTCCCACACCGGTTCGGCATCTTCGTCGGCATAGTGCTCAAGCAGTTGCATGGTGTCGGCAAACGACAATTGGCCGGCGCGTGCCAGCATGGCGCTGTCGCTTAATAGCATGAGGCGTTCGGGGGCATCCAATTGTTTGGCTTCAACCAGTTTGGCAATGGCTGCGGCATGTTGGGGCACTGCATAGCGCACCACGTAGTGGCCCAAGGCACCTTGGTTGATACGCACAAAATCGTCCGCTTTCAGGCCAGCCGTAACCTGCGGCTTGTCAAGCAGTACCGGCACATCCGCACTGTTGCTCAGTAGGGGCACCGGCCATACCCGCTCAGCATCCGCCTTTTGGGGGTCAAGCAAAAAATGTTGCTGGGATAGCTGTACTTCTTTGCCCGCTTGTTCGACGGTTACCACCGGGAAGCCAGAACGGAGCAGCCAGGGATTCATAAATCCGGCCACATCCTTGCCGCTGGCCGTACCCAATGAGCTCCACAGATCATCGCCAGTGGTGTTGGCATACTGGTGCTTGGTAAAGTAGGCTTTCAGGCCTTTACGAAAATCGGCTTCACCCAGGTAGTTCATGAGCATATTCAGCAGACGACCACCTTTGGCATAGACAATCGAGGGGTCAAACAGGGTAGATATCTCGTCCGGATGGCGTACCTCGGTTTTAACTGCTTGCACGCCGGCAATGGAATCGCGGCGGATAGCTGCCAGGCCTTCAGACGTAATAAACGTGCTCCATATATGCCACTGCGGGAACAACGCGTCCGTGGCTACGTATTCCATAACATTGGCAAAGCTTTCGTTCAGCCACAGGTCGTCCCACCAGCGCATAGTAACCAAGTTACCAAACCATTGGTGCGACAGCTCGTGCAAAATAACGGTAGCAATTAGCTCGCGGCTGCTTTGGGAGGCCGTTTGCGGGTCGGCGATAAGGCAGGTTTCGCGGTAAGTAATAAGCCCCCAGTTTTCCATAGCGCCAGACGAAAAATCGGGCAAAGCCACATGGTCACATTTTGCCAATGGGTAGGGTACGCCATAATAATCATTAAAGAATTCGATGCCGCGTGTGGCAACATCCAGGGCAAAATCAAGCGAAACTTGTTGGTGAGCCTTGGTTGTCCAGATCCGCACGTCTACGCCGCCTTTGGTTGTAGCTTGTTTGTGCTGCAGGTCGCCATATACAAAGGCCAGCAAGTAGGTAGACATTTTGGGTGATGTTTCAAATACGGTGTGCAACTTACCGTCTTTTTCTGTTTGCCGGCGTGCGGGCATGTTGCCGATAACTGCCTCGTTTTTAGGCGAAACAAGGGTTAGATCAAACGTAGCCTTGGCTTCGGGCTCGTCGATACAGGGAAAAGCCTCGCGCGCATGGTGGCTTTCGAACTGCGTGGCAACCAACTGCTGCTTATTACCATCCAATTCGTAATTACAGGTGTAAATGCCGTGCATGCCATCTTGAATTTTGCCTGTAAATTGCATGGTTACAGTGTAGGCACCAGGGTACAGCAACTCGCTGGCGTGCAAGCGGACTTCGTCAAAGCCGTTATGGTGGTTAATGCGCGTAACCTCAATAGCATGTTCGCCTTTTTTGTCTTTTTTAATAATGGTGGCTGCGGTAATTTTAAGGCCGTGCTGGTGGAAAGTCAGCCGTTCAGCGGGCCGCCCAGTTTTTTTGCCACTAATCGTCACAATGCCGGTAAGCTGGCGCGTATCACGGTCGGGGTCAAGTTGCAGTTGGTAGTGGTCTGGCACAAAGCCAGCAAAGAGGCGCTTTACTTTCTTGCTCATTAGTTCATTCTAGCATGCTACTTGTGGGTATCTGTAGTTTGACAATTACCAGCTATCCCTGCTATGCTACTATCAATGGTCGGCCGCGAATGGTCGGCTTTTTTCGTATCAGACACCTACAATTCAAACAAGAAAGGAAGTCTAACAACATGGACTTAGACATGAAACAACTGGCCTTGGCGATCAAATCGCTGGCCGAAGAAAAAAATTTACCCGAAGACACGGTTAAAGAAGTAGTGGAACAGGCCCTGGCCGCCGCCTACCGCCGTGACTACGGCGAACGCGAGCAAGAAGTGCGCGTAACCATGAACCTGAACACCGGCGACGTAGATGCCTATGTCACCAAAGAAGTGGTGGAACAGGTCGAAAACCCGGCATACGAACTCAGCCTAACCCAGGCCCAGACCATGAAAAAGAACGCTGTCATAGGCGACATGATTGAAGTGCACGAAAATGTCAGCACCTTTGGCCGTGTAGCCGCCCAAACCGCCAAGCAGGTGGTATTGCAACGCCTGCGCGAAGCTGAACGCGAAATTATTATGGCCGAATACGAGGACAAAATTGGCACTGTTATTAACGCGCTGGTTTCGCGCGTAGAAGGCAACATCGTGCGCGTGGATCTGGGCAAGGCCCAAGGCATTATGCCCCGCAGTGAGCAAATTCAGGGTGAGCGTTATTACCCCGGCCAGCGCCTGAAGGTATACCTTAAGGACGTGGAGCGCGGTTTGCGCGGTCCGCAGCTTGTTGTGTCACGCGGCAGCAAAGAATTTATCGAGTGGCTGTTTAGAGCCGAAGTGCCGGAAATGGAAAACGGCGCTGTCGAAATTAAAGGCATGGCCCGCGAAGCCGGCGTGCGCACCAAGTTGGCCGTTAACAGCACTGTTCCCGGCGTTGACCCTGTGGGCACTTTTGTGGGCGGCCACGGCACCCGCGTGAACGCAGTTATGAGCGAAATTGGCGAGCAAGAAAAGATTGATATTATCGTATGGGCCGACGAAGCAGTTACCTACATTACCAATGCCCTAAGCCCTACCAAGGTAACCAAAGTGGTTATCGATGAAACTGCCAAAAAAGCCCGCGTAGTGGTACCCGAAGACCAGCTAAGCATTGCTATTGGCAAGGGTGGCCAAAACGTACGCCTGGCCAGCAAACTGACAGGCTACGAGTTGGACATTGAATCCGAAAAACCAGCCGAACCGGTTGAAGCCCCCAAAGAGGCCAAAATAGAAACCACCAGGCCGGCGGCGGTGCCCAAGCTTAAGAAAAAATCCGAGCTGGAAAACAGCCTGCTCGAAGCAATTGAAAAACACGGCGAATAGTCCGGATCACTGGCAATAAACCTGTTTAAGTGTGACATTTAGCACTCTTGACTGCTGAGTGCCAAAAACGGTATTATGTGTGTTGACGCGCCTAAAAAGCGTTTTGAAAATCGAAAGGTGGATATAGCAAATGATGCCAAACTCAGCAGATTTCCAAGATTTTTTGAATCATCTTACTAACAATGCGCTGCAAAGCCTCAAGCACGCCGATGCTATTGCGCGCAGTTTTGGCAGCGCTTACGTAGGTACCGAGCATCTCATGCTTGGGCTACTGGCCCAAGACACCAGCATGGGCGCCAAAATCTTGGAAGGTGCCGGCGTAACGCTGGACCGTGCCCGCATGGCTTTAAACCTGACACCCAAAACCTTGGTATTAAACGCCGGCGCCAAGGGTCTGAGCGAAACTGCCAAGCTGACGCTGCGCATGGCCTATGACACGGCGCAAGATTACAGCCAGGATTTTTGTGGCACCGAACACATTCTATACAGTATTCTGACACAAAAGAACGCCCGCGCCACCATTTTGTTACGCGACATGAATGTCGATGTCGACGCGCTCATGGGTGAACTGGAACAATTCCTGAATCGCCAGCAGTACGATGACGAGGGGGGCGAGGGTGGCAGCAACAATACTCGGACCCGTCCCAATCGCAAAGGCCGCAAAACCGCACTGGACTTTTTTGGCAGTGATATTACTGCCCAAGCCCGGGCTGGAAAATTAGACCCGGTTGTAGGGCGCGAGGCGCAAATTCGCCGCGTTATCACCATCCTGAACCGCCGTACCAAAAACAACCCGGTACTTATTGGTGAACCGGGCGTGGGCAAGACCGCTATTGTAGAAGGTCTGGCGCAGCGCATAGTAACCGAAGATGTGCCTGACAGCTTGTTAGATAAGCGCATTATTCTGCTAGATCTGGCGGGCATGATTGCCGGCACCAAATACCGCGGTGAGTTCGAAGAGCGGCTTAAAAAAGTTATGTCCGAGCTAGAAAGCGACCCCAAAACCATAGTGTTCATAGACGAAATGCACCTGATTGTGGGCGCTGGCGCCGCCGAAGGCGCCATGGATGCCGGTAATATCCTAAAACCCGCCCTGGCACGTGGCAAAATCCAGGTCATTGGCGCCACCACCACTGACGAATACACTAAGCACATCGAAAAAGACGCTGCGCTAGAGCGCCGTTTCCAGCCTGTGCAAGTACCCGAAACCACGGTATCCGAAACCCTGGCCATCCTAAAAGGCCTGCGCAAACACTACGAGGCCTTCCATAACGTAAAGGTTAGCGATGACGTATTGGACGACATTACTAATTTAGCAAAACGCTACATACAAGACCGCTTTATGCCCGACAAAGCCATTGACCTGCTAGATGAAACCAGCGCCCACTTGCGCGTGGATAAGGGCAAAACCAGCCCGGAAGTACGCAAGCTGCAAAAAGAGCTCAAGCTGGTTAACACCCGCATCGATGAAGCCGTGGACGCCGAAGACTACGAACGCGCCGCCCGCGAAAAACAGCGCGCCAGCCAAATTAACGAAGAGCTGGAAAAATTACAGGCGGCCGGCAAGCAGGCCAAGCGTATTGATGTCACCAGCGAGGATGTGGCCGACGTAGTAGCCCGTATGACCGGTATTCCAGTACGTAAAGTAATCCGTTCCGAAGCAAAATACTTGCTGAACCTGGAAAAAAACCTGGGTAAATACGTTATCGGGCAAAAAGAAGCCGTAGAAGTAGTATCACGTGCTGTACGCCGCAACCGCTCCGGCATTGCCAGTGCCAATCGCCCCATCGGATCGTTCATTTTCCTGGGGCCAACCGGCGTGGGCAAAACCGAACTAGGCCGTGTATTAGCCCGCGAATTCTTTGGCTCTGAGAGCGCACTTATTAAAATTGATATGTCCGAATTTGGCGAACACCACAACGTGTCACGCCTGGTGGGTGCCCCAGCCGGTTACGTGGGCTACGACGATGGCGGCCAGCTAACAGACAAAATCCGCCGCCAACCCTACAGCTTGGTGCTGTTTGACGAAGTTGAAAAAGCACATCCGGACGTCTTCAACATGCTGCTGCAAATTTTAGAAGACGGCGCACTTACCGATGCCAAGGGCCGCAAAATTGACTTCACCAACACCATTGTTATTATGACCAGCAACGTAGGCGCCGAAAAGCTGCAAAAAGAGGCGTCCCTAGGCTTCCACGCTGTCCGCGCGGACGACATGAAGGATCTCGACGATCTGCATGCCGCCAACAAAGACAAGGTGCTGGACGATCTTAAAAAGACCATGCGCCCCGAGCTGCTCAACCGCATTGACAAAATGGTTGTGTTCCGTGCCCTTACCAAAAAAGATATTTACAAAATCATTGACCTGCAGATTAGCGAACTGCAAAAGCGCTTGCAAAAACACGGCCTGGGCCTGCAGCTAACCACAGCAGCTAAAAACTATCTGCTCGATAAAGGCTACGATGCCCACAATGGTGTTCGCCCCCTCCGCCGCCTGATTCAAGATACTATTGAAGACCACGTAGCTACTGCCTTACTAGACGAAACCTATCAAAAGGGTGATATTGTCACCGTAGGCACCAAAGCCAACGAGCTGAGTTACGGCACGGTCCGCGAGTAGCCAGACCTACCTTGCAACATATATACTAAAAGCATGAAACCCCTGCGACGTATTATGCCGTATGGCATGCTTGTGGCTATATTAGCCGCCTGCGCGGTAGTGCTTATCCGCGGCCAACAAATTGCCGACTGGGTAGTGCTGCGCAATTACCAGGCACCGACGGCTATTGCCCAGCTGGCTGTCGACGATACCATGACATCATATGCCCAGCACTTCTTTTATATCAATCGCCCCAGTCTGGAAGGCAAAGCGGCTTTTAACAAACACTGCACCAATCAAACCGAGCAGGCAGTAGTACTGGGGTGCTACCGTGGCAATCGGCAGGGCATATATTTGTATGACGTTACCGATACACGCTTGCAAGGCGTAGAACAGGTAACCGCAGCACACGAAATGCTACACCAAGCCTACGACCGGCTGAGCACCAAGGAACGCACGCATATTGACAACCTGCTAAAAGATTATTTTCAGCACCAGCTAACCGACCAGGTGGTCAAAGACCAAATGGCTGCATATAAAAAGACCGAGCCAAACGATTTGGCAAACGAAATGCACTCTGTGTTCGGTACCGAAATTGCCACGCTGCCAGCCGAACTGGAGGCCTACTACCGGCAGTATTTTACCGACCGCAGCAAAATTATCACCTATTACAGCGGCTATCAAGCTGAATTTACTCAGCGTCAACAGCAAGTTACCGCCTACGACCAGCAATTGGCCGTCCTGAAAAGCCAAATTGATGCCAAGGAAGCCAATTTAACCACTCGGCAGCAAGAGCTGCAACAAAAAAAGGATGAGCTGGACCGCTTGCGCAACAATGGCAGCTTCGATGCTTATAACGAGGGAGTGCCGACCTACAATAGTCTGGTCAGCGCCTATAACACCGAGATCGCTACTACCAAGGCATTAATCGCCCAGTATAACGCATTGGTCGACCAACGCAACGCCATTGCTGTGCAGGAACAGCAGTTGCAACAAGCCCTGGACAGCCGCCTAGCGCCAGCCGCCAAACAATAGCCCTCGGCATTCCGCCGGGTCTGTCCTCGATCGGTGGATACCCAGGAATGTTCAGGAGTAATATAAGCATAAGATGATAGAATAGGTAGACAATGGGGAAAAAGAGTGTGCGCTATGTATGTACCAACTGCGGGGCAATTGCATCCAGCTGGGCAGGCAAGTGCCAACAATGCGGTGAATGGAACACATTACAAGAAGAGTTAGTCTTGGCCGGCAGCGTTACTGGCAAGAGCGGTCATACACTAAAGGCTTCGACGGTTGACACACTTATCGCGCGCGATCAAAAACGCTTAACCAGCGGCATGAACGACGTTGATGCCGTGTTGGGCGGCGGTATTGTAGCCGGCAGCGTTACCCTTATTGCCGGGCAACCTGGCATTGGCAAAAGCACTCTGCTGCTGCAGTTGGCGCACGCTATTTCGACAAATCACAAAGTATTGTATGTAAGCGGCGAGGAATCCGGCCATCAAATTGGTTTACGGGCCGAACGCCTGGGTGTGCAGGCCAAGCATTTACAGTTAGCCACCAGCACCAGTGCCGATGATATCGCCGCCACCATTGCCACCAAGCAGTACGAATTGGTGGTGGTAGATTCAATTCAAACCGTTGCCGCCGAGGGTATCAGTTCGGCTGCCGGCAGCGTATCGCAAATTACCAACAGCACCCAGCTAATCTTGCAGGCAGCTAAACAAAGCGGCACCGCAGTGGTACTGGTAGGACATGTTACCAAAGAAGGCTCTATTGCCGGGCCAAAAGTTCTGGAGCATGTAGTAGATGTAGTTTTGCAACTAGAAGGGGACAGGTATGGCGGTTTTAAGGTACTGCGCGCTACCAAAAACCGTTTTGGCCCCACCACCGAGGCCGGTATTTTCGAAATGGACGAGCAAGGGCTTAAGCCGGTTCAAAACCCCTCGGCGGCTTTGCTGGCCGAACGGCAAATAAGCGACGGTTCTATCGTACTAGCTACATTGGAAGGTACTCGCCCCTTATTAGTCGAAGTACAAGCCCTGGTAAATAAGACGAGTTACGGCTACCCAAAACGTGCGGCCAGCGGTATTGATCTCAACCGCGTTAACCTGTTGATAGCCATGCTGGAGCGCCGCACAAAATTGCAGCTGGCCGATCAGGATATTTATGTTAATATCGTCGGAGGGATGCGTATTACTGAGCCTGCCGCAGACCTGGCCCTATGCATGGCTATCGGCTCGGCAGCCAAAGGCCTGCAGCTCAAAGCCAATGCCGTGGTGTTTGGCGAAGTAGGCTTAAGCGGCGAAGTACGGCACGTGCCATTTATTGAAAAACGCTTGGCAGAAGCTAAAAAATTAGGCTTCGACACAGCAATCGGTCCTATACAAAAGGCCGGCAAACAATCATCATTTTTGCACGGTGTACCAGATGTACGCACCGCCCTCAATCAATTCTTAGAAAAGGACATGTCAGCGTGACAGATGTTATTCAGATTATTCTGCTTATTTTCATCGCCTGGTTTATAGTGGAACAAAAAACAAATGGCTTAAGCAAACTTATGGGCCGCGAGCGCAAACTAATATTAGACAGCTGCGCACTTATTGATGGCCGGATTGTAGAGATCGTAAACAGCGGCTTTTTGGCTGACGAGCTGATCATCCCCCAATTTATCCTGAACGAATTGCAAATGCTGGCCGACGGTAATGATTCGCATAAGCGCGAACGCGCCCGCTTTGGCCTGGATATCGCCCATCAGTTGCAAGACGCCGCGCCCATGCGTGTGGTTATTGACCGGAGCGTATTGCAAGAGGCAAATGTTATCGACGATAAGCTGGTGCTGCTGGCTAAAAAGCTACGCGCCCAGCTGTATACCACCGACTATAACTTGGCTAAAGTGGCAGCCGTAGAAGGCATTCGCGTGCTTAACGTGAATGAGCTGGCCCAAAATCTGCGGCCTATCACACTGCCGGGCGAAACACTTAAAATAAAAATCTTGCAAAAGGGCAGCAACCGCGATCAAGGGGTGGGTTACCTGGATGACGGAACTATGATTGTAGTGGACGGTGGTGCCCGTTTTGTAGGCCAGAGTATGCCGGTAACTGTCACGCGTATGCATCAAACCGTAGCAGGCAAAATGGTATTTGGACAAATAAAAGAGCAGGCAATTACGCAGCGCACGGCCGAGGCAAAGGCCACACAACCAAGCCCACCTACAGCGCCCCCCGCGCGTATCCGGCTGCATTCACGCTTAACCAAGCCAATGCAAAAAGCCCGTCATGCCTTGCACGCTAAACGCGCCGTCTGGTAACCCTACCTAGTTACTGGTGAACTATAAAAAAGAGGCCGCAGGATGATCTGTAGGCCTCTTTTTTATTGCAACGGTTCTGTGTGGTCACGGAATCTGTCTCTTCAGCCACCGCCAAAGGTAACCGACTTTTCGTCTGATCCGCTATAGAGCACGCTGTCTACTACTTGGGCGCCAACCGAGGCACTGCCGGCAGCTGCCGGCGTATAGGTAAAGGTATACGTCCAGGTGCTGCTTCCTTCGGGGATATTCACGCTTTGTACGCTCTGGCCATTAACTAACAGCGCTACGCTTCCTGCTGGTGCGGTTTTGTAGCTGCCACCAGCTAGGGCATGCGTCCCTTGGGTAACAGTTACAGTAAATTGACAAGTGACGGTCGTGCTGCAGGTAGTGCTTTGCGGCGTGACAGTAATAGAGGGCTTGGTGTCGCTACAGTTGTGCACATCGTCGTTGCCACTGCTCGATCCGGCACCCGATCTGGCCCCTACGTATATATCAGCCGAGAAGATGCTGGCGTTGGAGTTACCCTCGCTCTTTTTGGCAAGTTCAGGCGTACAGGAGGTAGCGACTTTGTTAGACACAAGATCAAGCGTCTGTGAACTGCTGCTGGCTTTGGGCTGTACATACCACGACGGGTAAATGTCGTTACTGGGGCTAGGAATAACCTCGCCCAATCTGGATATTTTAGAGCGCATAACATATGCCGGTTGGGTTTTGATGCTGCTGGGCGCCGTCCAGTTAACCGGTGTGGTGTTTAGGCTGTCCAGTGCGGCATATTGCCACCCCTTAACGATCGGCTCGGTCATAGTTTCCATAGCGCCGGTCATTGCCTTTTGGCGGCTGTGGTAACCAACCCATACGCCAGCCGTATACTGGGTACTCATACTCATCATCCAACCATCCTTGGCATCATTAGTGGTACCGGTTTTGAAGCCTATCTTCCAGCCCTTGTAGCGGTGCGCTTTGTAGCTGGCAGGCAAATAACTGGCGTTAGGGTCAGATAGTATATCGGTTATGATATAGGCCGAATCGGCTCGCACTACCTGCTTGCCCACAGGTTGTTTCCATTGATCTATGGTTTTGCCATTAGAATCGGATATCTTCAGAATGTATGTTTGCGGGATATAAGACCCCAGGCGCGAAATGGTTGCAAAGCCGTTCACATGTTCGTCCAAGTGCAGATAGGCGCCATCGCCAATGGCCGAGGAGCCGTAACACGGCCCGGCAACCGTCAACGTTTCATCGGTCGGGTAACATTTGTAGCCGCTCTTAAGCCCCAGGGATTCGGCAGTAGCGATAACTTTGTTAACGCCCACGGTCAGCATAGCCTTTACAGCCGGCACGTTTCGAGAGCCACCTAACGCATACCGTACCGTAACTGGGCCGGGGAAGTTGAAGTCGTAGTCCCACAAACAGTTAGCCTTTTTATCTGTCTTAGGGCTATTTTTATTTGTACAGGGGTAGCCGGGAATAGGCGCTTGCGTATCGTACAGCACCGAACCTGCACCGGTGTTGGTAGTGTTTTCTATAAGCGATATATAATCGTAGGGTTTAAAGCTGGATCCTGGTGGCAGCTGCTGCTGGGCAAAGTTGATCTCGTGCCCATCATTGGGATCGGTGCTAAAGAAGTTTGCGCCGCCCACCAGCGCCACCATTTGTCCGGTTTTGACATCTTCGGCGGCAAAGGCGGCTGTGTCGCCACCCTGGCGACGCACTTGTATCAAACCCTTTTGCACTTGGGTGTCGGCAACGTTTTGCAGGTCCATATTAAGTGTAGTAATTACTTTCCAACCGCCGCGCTTGACAGTGTTAGAACCATATTTCTTCTCTAATTCCCCCTTAGCGGCCAGCACAAAGTAGGGTGCCTTAATACCCTGGTACTTGGGCTGCAAGGGGTGCACCTGTGCCACGACATCGATAGCCTTAGCTTCCTCGGCCTGTTGCTTGGTAACCATTTTTTGCGATACCATCTGGTCCAAAATATAGTGTTGCCGCCCCACCAAGGCATCTTTGTCAAAATACGAACTATAGGGCGAATATACATTAGGGCTCTTGGGGATGGCTGCCAACATAGAGGCCTGGGCCAGGGTCAGGTCCTTGGCATTACTATTAAAGTAATCGCGCGCCGCGGTTTCGATACCATATTCCACACCTCCGTAGGGCGCAATATTTAGATAACCGGTTAAAATATCCTGCTTGGAATATTCGCGTTCCAGGTCTACTGCCAAAATAATTTCTTTAACCTTGCGTGTTACCGAACGGTCGGCGGTCCAATTTTGGTTCAGCTTGACCAGCTGCTGGGTAATGGTTGACCCACCCTGTACACCGCCCCCACTATTAAAGACGTCGTTTATGCCGGCGCGCAAAATACCGCGCACATCAAAGGCGCCATGCTTGTAAAAATCTTTATCCTCAATGGCAATGGTGGCATTTTTGGCATAGTCCGAAATATTCTCGCCCTTAACCTGAATACGCTTAACAGCATCGTAATCTTGCCACAATACCGTCTGGCCGGTACGGTCGTAATAGGTAATACTACCGCCCAGTTTATCCCCGGAAATATCTTTAATATTAGGTAAATCCTTGCGGAAGTAAGCAAACAAGCCCACTAGCAGTACAAAGCCGACCACAATAGCGATACCGGTAAGCTTTAACGCCATAATGGCGCCATCGCGGCTAAACCAATAGCGAATAACCCGCTTGGGGTGCAGGCGATACAACATACGCTTCCAGCGATTTTTGGGCAGGCTACTGAGCGCAACGGCCCGGCGACGTGCTTTGGCATCGCGGCTAGCGCGAATACGCTCGCCTATGGAGCGGTTCAGTTTAATAGTATTACCGCTTTTGGTGGTAAACGTATTTTTGCTGCGCCGTTTCCGGCCCGAGCCTTTTTGTGGATTCACCGCTATTGTTACTCCCTTTGGGTATAGATAACTGGCGTTATTATAGCAAACCTACTCGTTAGGCAAGCAAGCACAATATATCTATTTCAGCCGCCTTCCAGATTGCGGTATACTTTTTATGAACAGGAGCATACAAAGATATGGCAGATATGACCTTAAGCGAAGAACTACAATGGCGTGGATTTGTAAACCAGTCCACTTTTAGCGACCTAACGGAATTGGACAAACAGCAATGGACGTTCTACCACGGCTTTGATGCATCGGCCAACAGCCAAACGGTGGGCAACCTGGCAGCCATGATGTTCGACAAGGTATTTATGCGTCACGGCCATAAGGCCATCTTGCTGGCCGGCGGCGCCACCAGCCTTATCGGCGACCCGGGCGGCAAAGACAGCGAACGGGTACTGCAAGACGAACAAACTATTGCTCACAACGTAGCGTGCGCAGAAGAACAACTTAAAAAAGTATTTACCGGCTACGACTTTACACTGGTGAACAACCTGGACTGGACCAAAGACCTGCGTGTCATGGATTTCCTGCGCGATATTGGCAAACACTTTAGTATGACACCCCTGGTACAGCGTGACTACATAGCCAAACGTTTGGGCGAGGGTGGGGCTGGTATTAGCTATACCGAATTCAGCTACACCCTGTTGCAGGGCATGGACTTTCTACATTTGTTCGACAAACACGGAGTTACGCTGCAATTGGGCGGTGCCGATCAATGGGGCAATTGCTTAAGCGGCGTTGATCTTATTCGCCGCACGCGGGGAAAAGAAGCGCACGTTATTACGCTGCCGCTTACTATCAACAAGGCAACAGGCAAAAAGTTCGGTAAAAGCGAAGAAGGCGCAGTCTGGCTGGATAGTGCAAAAACCACACCCTACAAATTCTATCAGTTTTGGCTGAATGCCGACGACGAAGGGGTAGAAGGATATCTCAAAATCTTTACCGAACTGGATAAGGCGAAGATTGACCAGGTTATGCACGATTTTAACCAAAACCGCGCCAGCCGTATTGCTCAAAAAACTCTAGCCTACGAAATAACAAAATTGGTACATGGCCAAGACCAAGCAGAAAAGCAAGTACACATCGCCGAAGCCGTTACAGCCCAAAGCCTGGATAGCCTGAATGATGCCGAGGTCGCAACATTACGCCGGGAAATTCCGCATGCCACCGCCGCGCCTGGTTCCACCATTGCCGATGTGCTAGTTGCCGCCGGCCTGGCCAGCTCCAAAACCGAAGCCCGCCGCTTTATTGCGGATAACGCCGTTTCTATTAATGGCCAAAAAACCGCCAAAGAACAGTTCGAGGACGGCGATTTCCATAATGGCAGATTACTGTTGCGCCGGGGCAAAGCATTTAAAGATTCCGCCCTGGTGGAACGCAGTTAGTGCTATACTTTTCGTTATGAAACAAGACACCAAGACCCCTGCCAAATCCAAACAAACCAAAAAAGCCGATCAGTACGACGACCCCAACTACAACTACCTGCATTACTGGAAAGGCCGCGATTACGAACACGCCGCCGAAGAAATGGCCATTCGCCGGCTGCTAAAAGGCAAACATTTTAAGCATGCCGTAGATGTGGGCGGCGGCTATGGCCGGTTATGTATACTGCTGGAAAAATACGCCGATACAGTTACCTTGGCCGAACCCAGTCAGCAACAGCTGGACATTGCCAAAGAATTCTTAAAAGACCATCCGCAAGTTGACCGCCAGCTGTTGCAAGCTGCCGACCTGAAGTTCAAAGACGGCGCTATCGATCTGCTCACCATGGTGCGTGTCATGCACCATTTGCCTGATCCTTCGCCGGAATTTGCCGAAATTGCCCGCGTACTGGCACCAAACGGCTGGGCCATTATCGAGGTTGCCAACTATGCCCATGCCCGCAATCGTATACGGCACTTGCTAAAAGGCAAAAAATTACCTGTCGAGCCGGTAGACATTCGTTCGGCCAAAAACCGCACCGAAAGTGAAATTCCATTTGTAAATCACAACCCGCACACTGTTATCAAGCAGCTGGCCCACGCCGGTCTCAAGGTAGATCGTATTTTGTCTGTATCTAATCTGCGCAGCCCGGGTTTGAAAAAAATGATGCCCAAGAACGTCATGCTGGCTATTGAGGGCATTTTGCAACCCACTATGGCCAACAGTTTTTTCGGTCCCAGCGTGTTTTTCTTAGTACGCAAAGGGTGATATCATAAGCGGCATGAAAGACGACCACATAGTAATTCTGCTAAACCGCATCGAGGACAAGCTCCAACGCTTTGCCGAAGCTATGGGCGACGTGCCTGCAAAAATAACAAAGGTCGAAGAACGGCTCGACACCATAGAAAATAACGTTAAGGCCATAAAGGGAATCGCCCGAATGCACAGCAAGGAGCTTGACGGTCACGAGGAGCGTCTGACCACGCTCGAAACTGCCTAAGGCGCATGACACATGCACATCCGCTCACAACGGTAAAAGGTGTTGGCAGTGAAGTTGCCAAAAAGTTTGCCATACTTGGCGTGCATACTATAGGGGATTTGGTCGAAAACTTTCCACGGCGCTACGATGATTATTCGCAGGTGGCAACTATTAAAACACTGCGTCCCGGCCCAGTGACCATCCAAGCCGTGATTAAACAAGCCAAAGGCCGCTACGTACGCCGTGGTATGCATATTACCGAGGCCGTGGCCAGTGACGACACCGACAGTGTGCGGCTTATTTGGTTTAACCAACCGTACCGCGAAACTGCGCTCAAACCCAACCAGCCCTATTATATATCTGGTACTTACGAACTCAGCCACCAGCGATTTGCCATCCAGAATCCGAGCATCGAGCTAGTCAGCGACTTCCCAGTCAATACTGCGCGCATTGTGCCCATATACCGTGAGACAAAGGGGCTTACCAGCAACCAAATACGCCGGACAGTAAGCCAAGCACTGCCGCTCATCCGCCAAAGCGCAGAAACATTGCCGCAATGGCTTATAGCCCAAGAAAAACTTATTAGCCGGGCCCAAGCATTAGAAACTATGCACTTTCCGCCCGACAGCAAGGCACTGGATGCAGCCAAAAAACGACTGGGCTTTGAAGAAGTTTTCCAGCTAACCTTGGCCGCACTGCTTAACAAATACGAGCTACTGCGTGATACCGCGCTGAATATCCCATTTGACGAACAGTTGGCCAAACAGTTTGTTGCCCACTTGCCGTTCACCCTAACTGATGCTCAGCGCAAGGTGGTGTGGCATATTTACCAGGACATGCAAAAAACCCAGCCCATGAACCGGTTGGTGGAGGGCGATGTGGGCTCGGGCAAAACCGTGGTAGCCACCATGGCAGCAGTCATGGCAATGGCCGAGGGTTACCAAGTCGCGCTCATGGCTCCCACCGAATTGCTGGCCCGCCAGCATGCCGACACCGTATATAATTTGCTAGAGCCGCTCGGCTTCCATAAGAAAGTTGCCCTGCTGGTGGGCGGCATGAAGACTAAAGAAAAAGATGCTGCCCGCGCGCATATTGCCAGCGGCGAAGCCCAGTTTGTGATTGGCACGCATGCAGTTATCCAAGAAAAAGTGGACATGCACAAGCTAGGGCTAGTCGTGGTGGACGAACAACACCGTTTTGGCGTCGAGCAGCGCAAAAAGCTCATGGCCAAAGCCGGCCATATGCCACACTTACTGAGCCTAACCGCCACGCCCATCCCGCGCTCGCTGGCACTGACGCTGTACGGTGAACTGGACGTATCAATCATCGACATTAAGCCGGCCGGGCGCAAACCCATCATTACCGAAATTTGCTCGCCCAATTCGCGCAAGCAGTTGTACGAAAAATTGGAGGCCGAGCTGAATAGCGGCCGACAAATGTTCGTGGTCTGCCCCCTCATTACCGATTCCGCGGTTTCCAAAGCCAACTCGGCCGAAAGCGTATACGAGGCATTTAGTAAGCGCGACTTTAAACACCGCCGCGTGGGCCTACTGCACGGCAAGCTCAAGGCAGCCGAAAAAAACGACATTATGGAGCAATTCGTGCAGCACAAGCTGGATATTTTGGTATCCACCACAGTCATCGAGGTAGGCGTGGATGTGCCCAATGCCAGCACTATGCTTATCGAAGCAGCCGAACGTTTTGGCCTAAGCCAAATTCACCAGCTGCGCGGCCGCGTAGGGCGGGGCAGTGCGCAGGGGTACTGCTACCTTATGATGAGTGACTCCAAGGCACCGCCCAAACGGCTACAGGCACTAGAACGCAGTAGCGACGGCTTCAAATTGGCCGAATTAGATCTGGAACTTCGCGGTCCAGGCGCTATTTACGGCACCATGCAGCACGGTGCCCTTGACCTCCGCGTAGCCAAATTAACAGATATGCATTTAATTGCCAGCGCGCGCAAAGCAGCCCAAATGTTTATAGATAAGCACGATAATCTGCTACAATATCCCCAACTGAACGAACATGTTACCCGGCTCCGTGCCGTTACTAATTTGAATTAGATTTTTTATGTATTCAGGGACAACACTTACTCCGCTATCCGGCCGTGTAGCCGGGGCGCACCAAAAAATCGACCGCCTTGCTCGATCTTCGTTAAGCAGCATGCTTAAAAATAATCGTTGTTTTCCCTCTGCTAAAGCTATTTTGCATTTTGAGGGGGTGAACGGGCCCGATGCCATAAAGCGTAAAAGCCCTGCCAAGAACGAGCCCTGGCATTACTACGCACCTTTCGACGAAGCCGACAATCAGCTTGTCGAACTTATTAGTGACCACTACAAGCGTCTGGTTCGCGCGCTTGCCAACCAGGATGACGTACGGGCCGCGTTTGAGTCCGCCTGGCTGGCACATGCTTTGGTGGATGGCCTGACGCCCGCCCACCACTATCCATACGAAGAAAAATTATCTGAGCTACGGGGTGGCGAAGGGCTGGCAAGCCGTACAACGCTTAAGGGGAAAATTCTTATGCCAGGTAAAACACGACGTCAGCAAGTGCATAACAACTGGAAAATGTGGGGACCGCGCGGTTTGTTAACGGCGCATGGGCTTTTCGAATGGGGCATTGCCGCCATCCTTATACCGGTCAAAAACACTCATAAACGAATTGTGCTGACCGATCATGACCTTGCCGAGTTGCATGAGCACAATGTAGCCGAACTTTTTCGCCGTAAAGCCAAAGAAATAGCGGCGCTGGGTATGTACGACCGATACATGAAATACGGCTGGACACCACAACTTGCCCGGCAAGTCCGGCGCCAACTTGCGCCAACAATAGTCAAAATGGTTACCTTGGCCTGGTATGCGGCAGCCCTGGAAGCGGGGATTGCTAAAGCATGAGAGTAATTGCCGGCACACTTGGCGGGCGCTTGTTTGACAGCCCCCATGGTCACCGCACGCACCCCATGAGCGACAAAGTCCGTGGCGCCTTGTTTAACATATTGGGGGATCTGGATGATCTACATGTGCTTGATGCCTTTGCCGGCAGCGGCGCGCTCAGTTTCGAAGCTATCAGCCGCGGCGCGACATCGGCCATCGCAATCGAATCTGATCGTCAAGCCCAACAGACTATTGCCGAAAATATCCGTGCGCTTCAGCTCGGCAACAGCATCAAACTTATCAAAGCATCAGCTAATGCCTGGTTGCAAACCAACCCCGACGCCACATTTGATATTGTGTTGTGTGATCCGCCCTACGACGACCTACAGCCAACCCTGCTTGCCAAACTAGCACAGCGCATCGCGCCTACCGGCATTCTTGCCCTTTCATGGCCCGGGGCTATTGATCTGCCCGCATTTGATGGCCTTACCCAAGTAGAGCAACGTTCGTACGGTGACGCCCAGCTGGTATTTTTCCACCGAATTTCGTAAAATAACCCAGTAACCCTTCGGGCGAGTGGTGGAATTGGTAGACACGCATGCCTTAGGAGCATGTACCGCAAGGTGTGGAGGTTCAAGTCCTCTCTCGCCCACCAACATAAAAATACCAGGTAGTGTCCTGGTATTTTTATGTTGATCTATCGGAATGACTTGAACCGGTAGACCGAAGCTGCTGGGGTAATTGCTTGGCCGCCAAACAAAATCCGGCATCAGCCGGTTTTTTTGTTTAAAACAGTCCGCCGAAGGCCCAATCTGTAGCCAAAATCACCTCAATTCACCTCTGTTATAATATCATATAATATAGAATTTTGCGCGTTGACACACCCTCACCAAATTCTATAGGCTAAGTATGTTACTAAAACATAAGCGTACACGCAGCAAAGGGTGGGAATGAAAAAATATAAAATACGACAAGCCATAACAGCAGTTATGGCCCTAGGCCTAACGGCGGCAATTCCGCTTGGCACAGCCGGCGCAGTATCAAGCTGCCCGTTCGACCTCATGGGATCGTTAACCCCATACGAAACAAACTTTAACGACTCAGGCCCAGTAAATATCGGGGTTAAGTTTAATGTCCGCACTGCGCCAAGCGTATCCGGCGTTAAGTTCTACAAGGGTGTTGACAACACCGGCACGCACACTGCATATTTGCGCGACATCACCGCCAGCAGCACATTGGCTTCACAAACATTCAGCAGCGAAACAAGCTCTGGCTGGCAAGAAGTCAACTTTAGCAGCTCAGTAGCCGTAGACCCAACGCACGATTACATGGTATGGGTATCTATGCCAAACGGCCATTATGCCGTAGACACTGGTAGCAATGGCACGCACAGCTTTGTCTTTGAGGGCATGGGCAACAGCGAAGATGTGTCCTACATCGGCTCAGGCAGTAGCTCAGTTTACACCTACAGCTCTACCGCAAGCGATGTACCTAGCAACACATCTAACTCCAACTACTGGGTAACACCGGTTGTAGACGACGCTACCAACCCCAGTGCCAACAGCAGCATGAGCGGTACGGACGAAACCGAAGGGCCAAACCTTAGCTGGACCCGCGGTTACGACACCAACAGTGCTACTTCTAGCGCTAACCCCATCAAAAACACCGTCAGCCGCAATGGTAACGAAGAAGGAACCACCATTGTTGGCGTCCAAGCCGGGGGTGGCAGTTCGTTTGTAGACCCAACAGCACGACCAGGTATTAACTACACCTACATCACTCAAAACAAAGATGCTTGTGGCCGTAACTCCAGCACCGCTTCTACGCAAGTAGCCACTGCCTCGGAAACGCTAGAAAACATCTTTACCACTAACCCAAGTACCGTGGACACCGGCCAAACCGATCCCGTAACTGTGGGCATGCGCTGGAACACCACCAGTGCCGGCGATGTATGGGGCGTACGCTTCTACCGCTCTGGCGCCTATGTACCTACCAGTGGTCAATTTAAGGTAGGCTTGTGGGACAATAATGGTGACTTGCTGGCCAGCCGCGAGGTACCATTTGGCTACAACGGTTTGGGCTGGACTGATGTCCGCTTTGAGGAACCGGTAAGTGTTAGCGCCAACCACGACTATGTAGTAGGCTACTACTCGCCCAATGGCCGCGAAGTATACACCCAGCACGGACTCGACAGCCAGGCGCACCACATGGGTAACACCCTGTACGCACCTGCTGACGACACCGGCACACCAAACGGTGTATACAGCACCAGCAGTACCTTCAGTTTCCCCAGCTCTCGCTCGGCAACTGCAGACTGGTATGGTGTGGATGTAAACTTCCTTCCGTAACCCGGAATAGTTACATCAACCCTGACAGCACCCTGTATATTCGCAGGGTGCTGTTGTTTGGTATGCTAGTAGTAATGGCACAACACCACATCATCTACGTTCCGGGCCTGAGCGATAGCCGTGCGGATGGGCAAGGCTTGGCAACCAAAGCCTGGGTGCTCTATGGAGTCAAAGGCCACTGTTTGCGTATGCACTGGGCAGATGGCGAACCTTTTGCGCCTAAGCTACAAAGATTGCTGGATACAATTGACGAACTCGCCGCCGCAGGCCATACCGTTTCGCTCGTGGGCGCGAGCGCTGGGGCAAGCGCAGTACTGCAGGCGTTTGCCGCTCGTAAAGATACTGTTGCGGGGGTGGTATGCATCTGCGGCAAAATTCAGCATCCAGAAACTGTCAGGGATGCCGTATACGCCGAAAACCCAGCCTTTATGCAGGCCATGAAGCGGCTATCGACATCTTTGCACAGCATATTGCCCGCCGACCGAGCGCGCATATTGTCTATCCACCCGCGGGCTGACAACAGCGTGCCGCCGGAGGACACTATCATTGAGGGCGCGGTTGAAAAAACCATTCCAACCAGCGGTCACGCCCGCAGTATTTTTTACGCGTTAACTGTCGGTGCACCCACCGTCGTTGGTTTTTTAAAAGCCCGGGGCTAAGAGGCTACTTAATCGGACAAACCTTTTTGTAGTCGGCAAAGCTCCAGGTATTCAGGAATGTAAGCGCATACTTGCGGCCGTTTTCGTACAACTGTTGTTGCTGCGCTGGTTTGATGTCAAAGTCGGTGCCTTTAATGCGCATGGTGTCTACAAAAATGGTACGCATATTGGTACAGGGGTCATCCAGGTGCATCTGGTCGTGGGCGCTCATGGCGGTCGAGACAATAGCCTGGACAAAATCGATGGGCGAACTGACCGGGTTGGCATCAGTATTGGCGTCCTCCTTGGCCGACAGCTTAATGCCAAACGTGGGCCATTGGGCAGTGTTGTCAAAACTATCTACCGGGAAGTTAGATAGCACACCACCGTCCACCAAATAGCGGCCAGCCAACTGCACCGGCTCAAAAAAGAAGGGGATAGACATACTGGCGCGCACGGCATCGGCCACCAGCTGCGTATCCGGGTCCAGTCCGTAAACATGATAGTCCCAGGGCAGACGTACCAACCGGCCACGGCTGATGTCCGACACCACTACCATCAATTTATAACGCTGTTGGGGCGGCAAATCTTTGGCCCACGGCTCTTCCAAACGTAAATCGGCAAAGGTGCGCACGCCCAAGGCTTCCAATTGCTGCGCAAGCCAATTACGTAAATAGTTACCCTCGTAAATGCCTTTTTCAAACACCAGCGAGGCCATTTTGCCGGGCAGGCCCAGTTTGTCCAGCAGCCCTTCATCACGGAAAGCCTTGTAATCTATCTGTTTCATGGTGGTCGCCATTTGCTCGGGCGACATACCAGCGGCCACTAGCGAACCCACAATTGCCCCGGCGCTAGTACCGGCTACCCGCTGGAATTGATAGCCTTTTTCGGCCAGCACCTGCACCGCGCCCACCAGCCCAATACCTTTTACCCCACCACCTTCCAGCACCAGATCACATTGCTTGTCCGTTGTCCCCGCCATAATTACTTGCATTGTAGCGCAGGTTTTAATGCGAGACTACTTGCATTTTTACATTTCATGGGTATAGTAAAAATCAACAGATATGACACACGATAGCATTCCAAACAAAATCGGCTTCGAACAATCTTCAGTACCCCAGGTTGCAGATGGAGCACGGCGCTTGGCTGGCTCTATCGGCTGGGCACTTATGGGAAGTGTGCCGCCCATAGAGGCAGACCCGCGTACGGGCACACAAGCATTTAGTTTTGAAGGTTCCCCTCCGCAGCGACCATACGAAGCGGTTTCCTTGGCAGCGCTAGGCGCAAGAGCAATGGTCGAATCATTGGGCCAAATTGACCCTGCAGCCGCCAGCCAACGATACGTCATAGAATCGCATATGATGCCGGCATAAGATCGGTCGTTAGATTATGTCAATGCAACGCCGGTCGTAAATCCGGCGTTTTTTGATGTAATTTGATACAATCTAACCAAAAGGACAACAACCAATGGCATTATCCACCCAGCCCTACAAGGGCGCCCGCGACTTTTACCCCGAAGACAAACGCATCCAAAAATACATGTTCAGCACCATGCGCAACGTGGTAGAACGTTTTGGCTACGAAGAATATGACGCACCCGTACTAGAACCTATCGAACTGTACCTGGCCAAAACAGGGGACGAAATTGTGCACGAGCAAACCTATGTGTTCGAAGACCGGGGTGGCCGCACTGTAGCCATCCGGCCGGAAATGACACCCACAGTCAGCCGCATGGTGGCCGGTCGGCGCCAGGAGCTGGCCTATCCCGCCCGTTGGTACTCCATACCCAACCTGTGGCGGTACGAACGCCCGCAGCGTGGTCGTCTGCGCGAGCACTGGCAACTAAACGTGGATATTTTTGGCCTAGATAACTTAACGGCCGAGACCGAAGTCATCCAGGTGGCCGACGACATTTTGCGTGCATTTGGCGCTACACACGACATGTATGTTATTAAGCTGAATAGCCGCAAACTGATGGACCATATTATGAACAGTTATTTGGGCGTCAACCAAGTACAGGCCCACACCTTGGCCAAGCTCATTGATCGGATGCATAAAATGCCTGCCGAAGAATTCTCGGCAGAGGTAGACGCCGTATTTGCCCCCACCCAACGCGAAGCCGGCGCTGCCAACAAGCTCATTGGCCTGCTCAAAACCAAACAGCTAGAGCACTTGCCCGAAGCCATTCGCCACCACGCGTCGGTTAAAGATCTGCAAAAGCTGCTGGATACCCTGCACGATATGCATATCACCAATGCCGTATTCGACATGACTGTTATGCGCGGCTTCGACTATTACACGGACATTGTGTTTGAAGTATTCGATAAACACCCCGACAACAACCGCTCTATGTTCGGCGGCGGCCGCTACGACGGCTTGGTTGGGTTGTTTGGTGTTGAACCGGTGCCAACCGTTGGTTTTGGGATGGGCGACGTTACGCTGCAAAACTTTTTGGAAGGCCACGACCTGCTCCCCAAATTACGCGCCGAAACCGACGTGTACGTGGTGCTTATAGGCGACATTTACGACAAGGCGCTGCATACCATCCGGAGCTTACGCGACATGGGCGCCAACGTGGCCGTGGACACTACTGGCCGCAAGCCAGACAAGCAAATTAAGACGGCAGTCAAAAAGGGTATCCATTACGCCATGTTCATTGGCGAAAAAGAGCTTAAGGACGAGCAATTCGAAATCCGTAACTTACTGACCGGCGTAGCCGAACGCCATAGCCTGTCCCGCATTGTCAGTATTGTCAAAGACTACCGCATCGAGGAAGAGTAAAGCTGGTCAATAGCCCGTCTATCTGTTACAGTGGTTGCTTATGCAAGTTACTAAAAAGAACCTCTCGGACACCAAAGTACAATTAACCCTCACCGGCGACGCCAAAATCCTGCAGGCAGCCAAGCAGGCCGCACTGCAAGAGGTAGCGCGCAGCCTGAAACTGCAGGGCTTTCGCCAGGGCAAGGCCCCCCTCAGCCTGGTAGAAAAACAAGCCAGCCCGGCTATCCTGCAAACCGAATTTCTGGACCGTGCCATGAACCAGCTGTACATTGCCGCCCTCAACCAGGAAAAACTGCGCCCAGTGGAACAGCCCCAGGTAAAAATCAAAAAATTCGTACCCTTCGACACCTTGGAAATTGAAGCCGAGGTAGAGGTAGTAGGCGACATCAAACTGGCTGACTACAAAAAAATCAAGATGGCCAAACAACCGGTCAAGGTAACTGTCAAAGACATCGACGACGTACTCGCCAATCTACGCACTCGCGCTGCCGAAAAGAAAGATGTCGACCGTGCGTCCAAAAACGGCGATCAAGTATATATCGACTTTACCGGTGTCGACGCCAAAACCAAAGAGCCTATTAACGGTGCCGATGGCAAGGATTATCCCCTCGTGTTGGGCAGCAACACCTTTATCCCTGGCTTTGAACCGGAATTGGTCGGCCTAAAAAGCAACGATGAAAAAACCTTTACCATTACGTTCCCCAAAGATTACGGCGTCAAAGCGCTGCAGGGCCGCAAGGTAACATTCACCGCCACCGTCAGCAAGGTGCAGGAGGTTGTTGAGCCCAAAATGGATGATGCATTTGCAGCAACCATTGGTCCGTTCAAAACTGTTGAAGAGCTAAAGGCCGACATCAAAAAACAGCTGCAAACCGAGCAAGAGCATCAAGCGGAACGTGCTTTTACCGACGAACTGGTTAGCAAAATTGCAGAAGGCTCCCAGGTAGCCATCCCCCCAGTACTTATTGACGAACAAGTCGACCAGCTCATTAACGAGCAAAAGCAAAACCTAGCCTACCGCGGCCAAACCTGGCAGGAATTTTTAGAGACCGAAGGCCAGACCGAGGAGCAATTCCGCGAGACCCTGCGTGCACCGGCAGAACAACGCGTAAAAGCCGGGTTAGTATTAAGTGAGATTGCAGAAGTCGAAAACATTTTCGTAACCCCCGAAGAGCTGGAAATCCGCATGCAATTACTAAAGGGCCAGTACACGGATGCCCGCATGCAAACCGAGCTGGACAAACCCGAAGCAAAGCGCGAAATAGCCAGCCGCCTTAAAACCGAAAAAACCGTAGCCAAGCTAGTCGGCTACGCCGGCAGTAAATAGACCGGCTAGAGGTTGACAAAATACATTTAAAAGAGCATAGTTGCCGTCATTCTGATAATTATTGAGGTCAATGTGACATGATAATTGAAACTGGTGGCCAAACTATAATACCGTTTACCCCTGACGAAGGCGGGGCTATATTGTATCACGTCGACTTCGGACGCCATAGATTAGAAGAAGATCGGCTAGGGAGCCTAGAAGCCCTAGGGCAATTAGGCAAAATGGCTTTAGAGGTGCTTAGAGCGCCCTTTCGTCGAACCCCTGCCGAACAGCCAACTCCCCCCCTTGTAGATCTGACTGATGTAATCGATATGGAAGCCTGGGTAACTGCACGTGAGGCCCAAGAAGTCCAAGAATACCCCAATCAGCCGGCATAGCCTACACATACGTATAAACACCCAATTGGCACTCTTGACCCTAGTCAAGGCTACCAACCAAACGCTACGCCTGCCTGTATCGGCCTATCTTGGCGCTTTTTACTCCAGTCCTCAGTCACCATAGCTACGGCTACGGTTCTTTCCGGGCTTCAAAAAAATCACCAAGCTAGACTAATTCAGTCAACCGTAGCAATCATTTCGTTGGCACTCTTGACTAGTGAGTGCTAATTTCGCTATCATAGGCTATGTAACGTTAGGGGATTTTGATTTTATGAACCAGCCAAGCAGCCAAATTTTAGTGCCCACAGTTATCGAAAGCGATGGCCGGGTAGAGCGTGCCTATGACATTTATAGCCGCTTACTAAAAGACCGTATTATTTTCTTAGGTGATGCCGTGGATCCGCACTCTGCCAACATCGTCGTTGCCCAGCTGCTTTTTCTAGACAATCAAGACTCTAAAAAAGACATTTATCTGTACATCAATAGCCCCGGTGGCACTGTGTATGACGCCTTGGCCATCTACGACACGATTAATTACATTAAGGCAGACGTACAAACTCTTGTAATCGGCATGGCCGCCAGTGCTGCGGCCTTCTTGCTGAGCAGCGGCACCAAAGGCAAGCGTTTTGCCTTGCCCCATTCGCGTGTCATGATCCACCAACCCTCCAGCGGCACACGCGGCAAGGTAACTGACCAAGAAATCGACCTGCGCGAATCCCTGCACCTTAAAAAAATGCTGGAGGGCATCATGGCCAAAAACACCGGCCAAAAACCAGATAAAATCCATGCCGATATGGAACGCGACTACTACATGGGCGCCGACGAAGCCAAAAAATACGGCATTGTCGATAAGGTAATCGAAACACTGCCCAAATAATGGGTGCTCCATCTGCAGAAACCCACCAACTCAAACCTTTTCAGGGGCCGCCGGCAAGTCTTTTTCAGGCGATACGCATACATAACTTGGTAGTTAGCCAGCCCTCGCTTGAAACCAACTTTCCAGGTGTCGTAAATCGGTATGGCAACGGAACACCACGAGCAATGCGTAATGTAGGGCGCATAGCAGCTGACCCTACAGTGCATGCGTTTGAAATACGCATGCGCGCCAAACGCCGCTCAGCCTGGAAGACAGTGGGAATAGGTACCCTTATTGCTAGTCAGGTCATTCAACGAGAAGACTATAAACTCCAGGGTACAGATATAGATTATTGGCTACGGGGTGGTACACATCAAGACATACACGCCGCTACAGTAGAGACCTTACTAGAAAAAGCCCGAGAAACTGCAGGCCCAAACACCACAGCATTTGCGGCTATTCCGTCCGACCGTTACTACTCCTTAAGCGTGGGTTTCACCATAGCAGCCGACAATGGCCACCTATCCCGCATCGGGGAGGGGCCGGCGCCCATAACCGCACCCAATGATGATCCTTTTGGCATCACTCAATCAGGCAAACCCGTACAATTGTATGTAGCACAGCCGTCATTACCATAAATTGCTTGACAATCATTCCCGCTTCCGTCAAAATATTATTCTAAGAAGTAGTGCAAGTTCGGGCAGTGCTGTAGGTGGATCCAAACTACATGCACCAAAAACATCCGGCTTAGGGACCTTCGCGCGAAACAACCAAACATATTAGCCTAAATGGTAAGGCCCTTGTTTGTTACCCAAACAGGGCAGTAGAAGGGGAAGTGCTGCAATATATGGCAAAAACGACCAAAACTGCAACAGACGACAAGCGCGTCTATTTTACTAAACAGGACGATGCAATCGACCTACAAAACCTGGTAGACCACCAGAACAAATCGTTCCAGTGGTTTGTTATGGAAGGTTTGGGCGAACTGCTGGCCGAAATCAGTCCGGTGGATGACTACACCGGCACCAAATTGTCTTTGCGCTTCAAAGAATACCACTTTGAAGACCCCAAGATGACTGAAAGTGAAGCGCGCGAAAACAACATCAGTTTCGAAGCACCGCTAAAGGCAAATGTAGAGCTTACCAACAAGGTTACCGGCGAAGTCAAAGAGCAGGAAATTTACCTGGGCGACTTCCCGTGGATGACCAAGCGGGGCACCTTCGTCATTAACGGTGCCGAACGCGTAGTGGTAAGCCAGCTGATCCGTTCCGCTGGCGTTTTCTTTACTGCCGACCAGCACGGTGCAACCAACTTGTACGGTGCCAAGGTTATTCCTGGCCGTGGTGCATGGCTGGAATTTGAAACCGCTGCTAACGGTGCACTGTATGTCAAAATTGACCGTAAGCGCAAAATTGCCGTTACCACCTTGTTGCGTGCCCTGGGCATGACCCAAGAACAAATGAAGGAAGCCTTCAAACACGTAGACCAAGGCAAGCACAGCCATCTGGAAGCCACGCTCGAAAAAGACCCTGCCCGCGGCCAAAGCGACGCTCTCATTGAGGTCTACCGCCGCCTGCGCCCCGGCGACCTAGCTACCGTAGACAACGCCCGCGCTTTAATCGAAAACATGTTCTACAACTTTAAGCGCTTCGACTTCAGTCGCGTGGGTCGTTACAAGATCAACAAACGCCTGGACCTGGATGTACCCAACACTCTGGAAAACCGCACTATGCGTTTGGAAGATTTAGTAGCCATTGTGGCCGAGCTTATCCGCCTAAACAATACCCAAGAACCAGCCGACGATATCGACAGTTTGGCTAACCGCCGCGTTAAATTGGTGGGCGAGCTGGTCCAGCGCCAGTTCCGCATCGGCCTGCTACGCATGGAGCGCAACACCAAAGACCGCATGAGCATGTCCGAAATCGAAACCGTTACCCCCGGCCAGCTGATCAATGCCCGCCCGGTGGTAGCTGCGGTACGCGAATTCTTTGCCAGCAGCCAGCTGTCACAGTTTATGGACCAAATTAACCCGCTCAGCGAGCTGGCCCACAAACGCCGCCTGAGCTCCATGGGCCCCGGTGGTCTTAGTCGCGAACGCGCCGGCTTTGAAGTCCGCGATGCCCATGCCACTCACTATGGCCGCATCTGTGCAGTAGAAACCCCGGAAGGCGCCAACATTGGTTTGGTGCTAAACCTGGCCAGCTATGCTCGTATTAACGAGTATGGTTTTGTGGAAACACCCTACCGCAAGGTTATTAACGCAGTTACCGCAAAAGACGCCGTTGGCCACATTGCCAGTGTCAATCTGGAAGATGAAAAAGGCAAACTCATTGTTAAAAAAGGCGACAAAATTACCGCAGCCGATGCCGCCAAGCTTGCCAAGGTAGAAGGTCGGGCAACCTGGCCAGTCAAGGCAAAAGCAACCAAAGAGGTTGTATACCTGGACGCTGCCGCCGAAGAAGCATCGGTAATCGCCGGCGCAGGCTCAGAGCTTGATGAGCATGGCTATTTTGAGCATGAGCGTGTCAGCGCCCGCTTTAACCTAAAAACTGGTGAAGTAGACTCCGACGACGTAACCCACATGGATGCCGCCCGCAACCAAATTATCGGCTCTAGTGCCGGCCTGATTCCGTTTATCGAAAAGAACTATGTGTACCGCAGTTTGATGGGTAGTAACCAGCAGCGCCAGGCCGTACCCCTTATCCAGCCGCAAAGCCCCATTGTAGGCACCGGCCTGGAAGAAGCCGCAGCCCGCAACACCGGCCAGACCATTTTGGCCGAAGCCGCTGGCGAAGTTATTAAAGCCACTGCCCAAGAAGTAACAGTCAAATACAAAGAAGGTACGGTAACCTACGAACCGCAGCACTTTGTGCGCAGCAACGAAGGCACCAGCATTAATCAAAAAGTAGTAGTAAGTACCGGTGACAAGGTTAAAGCCGGCGACGTATTGGTCGAAGGCATGTCTATCCAAGGCGGCGAACTGGCCTTGGGCAAGGACCTTATTGTAGCCTTTATGCCTTGGGCCGGTTACAACTTCGAAGACGCCATTATCATTAGCCGTAAATTGGTCGAGGACGACACACTCACCAGCGTGCACATCGTAGATTTCATGATCGAAGTGCGCGAAACCAAATTGGGCCCGGAAATTGTCACCCGCGATATTCCTAACGTATCCGAGGACGCGCTAAGGCACCTGGACGATGACGGCATTGTACGCATCGGTGCCGAAGTGCATCCGGGCGATATCCTGGTTGGTAAAATCACCCCTAAGGGTGAGCAAGAACTCTCCAGCGAGGAGCGCTTGCTACGCGCTATCTTTGGTGAAAAAGCCAAAGAAGTTCGCGACACCTCACAGCGCATGAGCAACGGCAAGCACGGTAAAGTGGTTGGTGTTAAAGTATTCAGCCGCGAAAACGGCCACGAGCTAAAAGCTGGCGTGCTTATGCAGATCCAGGTATTCGTTGCCCAAATGCGCAAGATCAGCGTGGGTGACAAGCTGGGTGGTCGCCACGGTAACAAGGGTGTTATTGCCCGCATTTTGCCTATCGAGGACATGCCGTTCATGGAAGACGGCACACCCGTAGATATTATTTTGAACCCCCTTGGCGTGCCATCACGTATGAACATCGGCCAGCTGTTTGAGACTCACCTGGGTATGGCTGCTCGTGCCCTGGGCCTTAAAGTTGCCAGCCCCTCGTTCAATGGTGTGCCGGTAGAAAAAATCCAAAGCTTGCTAAAAGAAGCCGGCCTGCCCGAAGATGGCAAGCAGCAGTTGTTCGACGGCCGCAACGGCGAAGCCTTTAAAGAACGCACTACTGTTGGCAGCATGTATATGATCAAACTAAACCACATGGTGGCCGACAAGATTCACGCGCGCTCAACCGGCCCCTACACCATGGTGACGCAACAGCCGTTGGGCGGTAAGGCCCAAAACGGTGGTCAACGCTTTGGTGAAATGGAGGTATGGGCACTGGAAGCATATGGTGCCGCCGCCACACTGCAAGAAATGCTGACTATTAAATCCGACGATGTATACGGCCGCAGCAAAGCTTACGAGTCCATCATTAAAAAGACTGAAATTGTTGGACCAAAAGTACCGGAAAGCTTTAACGTGCTGGTCAAAGAATTGCAAGGTTTGGGCCTTAAGGTTGACCTGGTACATTCCGACCGCGTAGTTGACGCCGAAGAAGTACTAGCTACCAATGTCCAAGAAGAAGCCGCATCACTTTCCGATGTAACCGTCCCGGCCCCCTTGGCATCTGACGTTGATGTTACCGAAGACGCAGCCGTAGACGAGTTCATGGTATTAGAAGATACGAGTGGTGCAGTACCGAGTGCCACAGACGATAACGACGAAGGAGCAGTAGTAGTTGCTGCAGACGATGAAAACGAAAAGGAGGCAAACTAATGCGCCACTATTCATACGGTACAAACATTGCCGACTTTGACGCAGTGCGCCTGGCAGTAGCCAGCGCAGCTGACATTCTGGACTGGAGCTATGGTGAAGTCACCAAGCCTGAAACCATCAACTATCGCACCCAAAAACCAGAGCGTGACGGTTTGTTCTGTGAACGCATTTTTGGGCCGGTAAAAGACATAAACCCGCACGATGCTAAATACAAAGGCGTTCGATCGCGCGAAGCTGCCGTGGACAAAAACGGCGAGTTGGTTACCAAATCTATTGTGCGCCGCGAACGCATGGGTCACATCAGCTTGGCCGTGCCCGTGGCCCACATTTGGTTCCTGCGCGGCACCCCCAGCGCCATTGGCTTACTGCTGGGCGCCACAGTTAAAAGCCTGGAACGCGTGGCATACTTTGCCAGCTACATTATCAAGCGTGTTGATACCGACAAGCGCGACAAATACCGTGCCGACAAAGAGGCCGAATTTGCCGCGGCTAAAGAAGCTATCAAACTGCGCTTCGAAAAAGAGGCCGAAAACAAAGATGCTAATGTCAAGGCCCTGGCCGAAATGCAAACCAAAGAACTTGCCGAGGTAGACAAAGCCTTTGAAACCCTGAAAGCCCAGCTGGACAGCCTAGAAAAACTGCACCTTATGGGTGAGGCCGAGTACCGTGCCCTGCCAGACGAACTGCGTAGTCTGATTGTCGTAGGCATGGGTGGTGGCGCGCTCAAAGATCTGCTGGACGAGATTGACCTAAAGGAGCTGATTGCCGACCTGAGTCAACAAGCAGAAGAAGCCAAGGGCCAACGCAAGAAAAAGCTTATGAAGCGTCTGCGTCTGTTGGAAAGCATGGACCGCGCCGGTATTCGCCCCGGCAGCATGTGCGTCAGTGTCCTGCCGGTTATCCCGCCCGACCTGCGCCCCATGGTGCAGCTAACTGGTGGCCGCTTTGCCACCAGCGACCTCAACGACCTGTACCGCCGTGTCATCAACCGCAACAATCGTCTTAAAAAACTTATCGAGCTGAACGCACCGGAAGTTATCCGCCGCAACGAACAACGTATGTTGCAAGAAGCAGTTGATGCACTTATCGACAACAACAGCGCCCGTAGTGGCCGCGCCGTAGCCGCTACCGGCCAACGCCGCCGCCTGAAGTCCTTAAGCGATATGCTGAAAGGCAAGCAAGGCCGCTTCCGTCAAAACCTGCTGGGTAAGCGTGTGGACTACTCCGGCCGTTCTGTAATTGTGGCCGGTCCAGAGCTTAAGCTCAACCAATGTGGTCTGCCCAAAATGATGGCCCTGGAACTGTTCAAGCCATTTGTTATCGGTGAGCTGATCGCTCGGGAACAGGCTCACAATATTCGTAGTGCAACCCGCATGATCGAAACCGGCGAAATCGCTGTATGGGACGCTCTGGACGAAGTTATTAAGGGCAAGTACGTACTACTCAACCGTGCGCCATCCTTGCACCGCTTAAGTATCCAGGCCTTCCAGCCAGTTCTCATCGAGGGTCGCGCCATTCAGCTGCACCCGCTTGTTTGTAAAGGCTTTAACGCCGACTTCGATGGTGACCAAATGGCTGTCCACTTGCCGCTGTCCGACGAGGCACAGGCCGAAGCCCGCGACATCATGGCTGCCAGCAAAAACTTGCTCAAACCGGCCGACGGTACCCCTATTCTGCACATCGAGCAAGACATGGTACTGGGTTGCTACTACCTTACATACGACCGTCCTGGCATTGAGGCCAAGGTCAAGGCGTTTTCAAGCATCTTTGAAGCACTGTTTGCGTTTGAGCAAGACGCTATTAAACTGCAAAGTCCTATTCGCGTACCGTTCCGCGGTCAGACCCGCGAAACCACGCTGGGCCGTGTCCTGTTTAACGAAACATTCCCCGAAGATTTTGCCTTTCAGGACGAACCCATGACTAAAAAACGTTTGCAAAAAGTCATGGCCGCCGTGTATCAGCAATATGGCCAGGCTAAAACTGCGGCCATTGCCGACAACCTGAAAGACCTTGGCTTTAAGTATGCTACCCGCTCTGGTATTTCTATGGGCATGGGCGACTTTGCCAGCATTGATGGCATGGACGTACTGGTTGCCGAGGGCGAAAAGCGCAGTGCCGCACTATCCGAACAGTACGAACAAGGCTTTATTACCGAAGAAGAACGATATCGTCTAACAGTAGAAAACTGGACCAAAATTGACGCTAAAGTACAGGAATTGTTGGCCGCCCAAATGGTTGGCCAGGACTCTTCCATGGCGATTGCCATCACCTCTGGTGCTCGCGGTAACATTTCGCAAATGAAAATGTGTGTGGGTATGCTGGGCGTGTTCCAGGATGCTTCTGGTAACGCTATCGAGCTGCCCATCAAATCCGGCTACATCGAAGGTTTGGATCCGTTGGAATACTTCACCGGTACCCGCGGTACCCGCAAGGCCTTAATCGACATCGCCCTTAAAACTGCCGATGCCGGCTATCTGACCCGCCGCTTAGTAGATGTGGCCCAAGATGTGTTTACCATCGATGGCGATGACAGCGTTGAGCTGGACCCAGGATTTGCCATGACGCGCAGCGATGCCAACGAAATTGGTGTTAGCTATGCCTCCCGTCTGGAAGGCCGCGTTACCGCTCAAGATATTAAGGGGCATGCCAAGCGTGGCGAAGCTATTACCAAAGCTATTGCCGAAGCCATCGAAGCCGACGAAAAACTGGATAACATCAAGATCATGAGCGTACTAAGCGCTACCTCTGTCCATGGCGTACCACAGAAATCCTACGGCCTTGACCCTGCAACCGGCCTTACCGTAGCCAGTCATCACCCCATTGGCGTTATTGCCGCCCAAAGTATTGGTGAGCCCGGTACCCAGCTGAGCCTGGACTCCAAGCACCGTTCCGGCGCCGTACTGGCCGATGACACCGCCCAAGGTCTGAGCCGTGTCGAAGAGTTGTTCGAAGTCCGCACACCAAAGGGTCAAGCGTACCTAACCGACATCGCCGGTGTTGCCAACACATGGGAGGAAGGCGACCGCTACATCGTACAGGTTACAGCCAGCGATAAAGAAAGCGTCAAGTTCGACTTAGGCGAGCGTGTAGCCAAGGTTAAAGCTGGCCACGAAGTAGCTATTGGCGACGTGGTGGCCGCACTCGAGGACAACTCCGAACCCATCACCGCCCCCATGGCCGGCAAGGTCGAGCTAAAGGGCAGCACGCTGGTTATCAACCCTACCGGCCAAAGTGTTGTGCGCTACGAAATCCCTGGCTTTAAACAGCTAACCGTTCAGGACGGAGACAAAGTGGTTGCCGGCCAGCGCCTCACCAATGGTTCTATCAATCTGCCAGAGCTTATGCGTTTGCAGAGTGTAGAAGCCACCCAGCGCTACATCATGAACGAAATTCTGCGAATATTCGCCGGTCAGGGCCAAAACATTGCCGACAAGCACCTGGAAATCATCGTGCGCCAAATGTTCAGCCGTGTCCAGATCGAAGAGGCAGGGGACAGCGAATTCGTTACCGGCGATGTCGTGAGCAAACTGGCAGTAGTAGAGGCTAACGATGCACTCACCGCTGCAGGCAAAACGCCCGCCAAGTATAACCAGCTGCTGTTGGGTATTACCAAGGCATCCTTAAGCACCGATTCATTCCTAAGCGCCGCCTCATTCCAAGACACCACTCGCGTACTTATCAGCGCTGCCACCAGTGGCCGTGTCGATAAATTGTACGGCCTAAAAGAAAACGTTATCCTGGGTCGCAAGATCCCGGTGGGCACCGGTTACTCCGACGACGAAGACGACTTTGAAGCCGTGGAATCCGACGAACCAAGCGTTGCAACCGAAGCTTAAATCTGTTACAGTAGGTTCATTAAAACTAAGCAATCCGAGCCCTGGGGCAATAGGGCGGGCAGCTTTGGCGGCTGTCTGTTCTCCCAGCTAGCGGTAGATTGCAAATCTCAAAGGAGATTACATGCCAACAATCAACCAGCTGGTGCGTAAACCGCGCACCAAGGTGACCAGCAAGTCCAAATCACCCCACTTGCTACGTGTTACCAACAACCTTAAGACCAAAAGCTATGACAAGCCGTCGCCCTTTAAGCGCGGTGTGTGTATTAAGGTAACAACCAAAACGCCTAAAAAACCTAACTCTGCCTTGCGTAAAGTTGCCCGCGTGCGCCTTACTAACGGCCAGGAAGTCTGGGCCTACATTGGCGGCGAAGGCCACAACCTGCAGGAGCACGCAGTGGTACTGGTACGCGGTGGCCGTGTAAAGGACCTTCCCGGTGTGCGCTATCACATTGTGCGTGGCGCGCTTGACCTCCAGGGTGTTGCCAATCGCAAACAGGGCCGTTCTAAGTACGGTTCTAAAAAGGAGAGCAAGTAATGCCTCGCCACAAGACCAAAGCACTGGTGCGCGATATCCAACCCGACCGCATGTACAACAGCGTGCAAGTACAGCGCGTTATTAACCGCGTAATGCGCGACGGCAAAAAACAGCTGGCCGAGCGCTTGGTATACCAGGGCATGGAAACCGCTGCTAAAAAACTAAAAGTAGACAACCCGTTAGATGTGTTCGAACAAGCTATCAAAAACATTCAGCCACACATGGAGACCCGCTCCCGCCGCGTGGGTGGTGCCAACTACCAGATCCCGTTCGAAGTCCGAGGTCAACGCCAGCAGCACCTGACCACCATGTGGTTCGTTACTGCTGCCCGCTCTCGTAAAGGCATGAGCATGGCCGACCGCCTGGCACTGGAACTGGCCGACGCCTACAACAACCAAGGCACAGCAGTTAAAAAACGCGAAGACACCCACAAAATGGCCGAAGCCAACCGCGCATTTGCACACTTCGCCCGAGGTTAACCCAGAGGGGACAGTATGTCTGCAGAAACAGCCCCAGCAGAAGAGCCACAAGCCGCATCAGCGAAAGAAAATTCTGAGCAAGCCCGTGATTGCGGCCGACAGTGCCTTGTACTTATGTCTCTTGTCCAGCAAAGAAGGGACGCCGATAAGCAAGTAAACCCCCTGACTGTCACACAACGGAATGTGCATGACGGTCTTTACAACAGCATAGGTGCACTCCTGAATACAGCCGGTCGCCTTTGCCATAGGGACGGAGAGACGCCGGCTCAGCAAGGAGGAACCTGTCCCATGGCATCGGAGTTAGAACAAGCCATAGGCCTTGCCCCTCTCGTGCTCAAAACATTCGTTGCCACTGTCGACCTAGCCGCAAAGCTTCCTAATCCTCAAGGTACGGCGTTGAACTCCAACCCGACCGAAGCGACAGGTACAGGCATAACCAACACTGTACATATAGGGCAAATGAACGTCGCTGTAAGCCCGGGTATGTCACCTGCACCAGGCCTACCCTTTATAGTCGGATGGCAAGAACGAGAGTCAGGCCTCCTGCTTCCCCCGGGCGCAGCATAGCGCCCCAACGGCGCTTGAGCCACCCTGTTTAGGCCAAACGGTATGGCCTAAACAGGGATAATCTGCTAAAATAAGCAAGAAGCGTTGTTTTTATTTGTCAAAAAACAACAAGATGCATTGCTCAGGAATTCAAGAAAGGTAATAAGCTACAGCATGGCAGCAAAAAAGTACACAATTCAAGATTTACGCAACATTGGTATTATCGCGCACATCGATGCCGGTAAAACCACCACTACCGAAGGTATTTTGTATCGTACAGGGCTAAAGCACAAAATTGGTGCTGTGCACGAGGGCGAAACCACCACCGATTGGATGGCCCAAGAGCGCGAACGCGGCATTACCATCGTATCTGCTGCCGTTACTTGCTACTGGAAGGGCAAGCAAATCAACATTATCGATACCCCAGGACACATTGACTTTACGGTCGAAGTAGAGCGCAGCTTGCGCGTTCTGGACGGCGCTGTAGTGGTATTTGATGGCAAAATGGGCGTGGAAAGCCAGTCCGAAACCGTCTGGCGCCAGGCCGACAAATACGGCGTGCCGCGCATTTGCTTTATTAACAAGATCAACCAAACCGGCGGCGACTTTTACAAATCGCTGGATAGTATCCATGCCCGCCTGAACAAGCGCGCCTTTCCTATTCATCTGCCTATTGGGTTCGAACAGAGCATTAACGGCGTGGTCGACCTAGTAACCATGAAGGCCTACACCTACAAAGACTTTACCGACCACGAGCTGGTAGAGGGCGAAATCCCGGCCGACATGTTGGATAAGGCCAAAAAATACCGCAGCTTACTTATTGAAAACGCCGTAGCCGAAGACGAAGCTATGCTGGAGAAATTCTTCGAGGTAGGTGAAGAGGGCCTGTCCGAGGACGAAATCAAGCAAGCAATCCGCAGTGCAATTCTGAGCGGCGACTTCTTTGCTGTCACCGGCGGTGACGGGCGGGGCGTTATTGTCGAAAAACTGCTCGACCTGGTGGTCGAACTGTTGCCCAGCCCTATCAACCGTGGCTCTGCCTGGGGTACTCACCCCAAGACTGGCGATGAAATCGAGCGCAAGGCCGACGATGCTCAGCCATTTTCCGCACTGGCTTTCAAAATTGCCACCGACCCGTTTGTGGGTAAGCTGGCTTACTTCCGTATCTATTCCGGCAAGCTGCAAGCCGGTTCCTATGTACTTAACAGCTCCACTGGCGAAAAAGAACGCGTGGGCCGTATTGTACGCATGCAGGCCGACAAACGCGAGGATGTGACCGAAGTTACTGCCGGCGACATTGCTGCTATCGTGGGCCTTAAAGGCACCACTACTGGCAATACTCTGTGCGACCCCAACAACCCCATTGTATTAGAAAGCATTACCTTTCCGGAGCCGCCCGTTAGTATTGCTATCGAACCCAAAACCAAAGCCGACCAAGAAAAAATGGGCATTGCCCTACAGCGTCTGGCCGAAGAAGATCCCACTTTCCGAATTAAGGTAGACGACGAAACCGGCCAAACCATTATTAGCGGCATGGGCGAGTTGCACCTGGAAATCTTGGTTGACCGCATGAAGCGCGAGTTTAACGTCGAAGCCAACATTGGCCAGCCACAGGTAGCCTACCGCGAAACCATCCGCAAAGACGGCGTGGAAATTCAGGGTAAGTTCGTCCGCCAAAGTGGTGGCCGCGGCCAGTATGGCGATGTGTGGCTGCGCCTGAGCCAAAACGAAAAGGGCGCCGGCTTCGAATTTGTTAACTCCATCAAGGGCGGCGTTATTCCGGGCGAATACATCAAGCCGATTGAACAAGGCATTATCGAAGCCATGTCCAATGGTGTTATTGCCGGCTACCCGGTGGTAGATATCAAGGCCGAACTGTACTACGGCAGCTACCACGATGTGGACAGTAGTGAAATGGCTTTCAAAATTGCCGGCTCCATGGCCTTGCAAGAAGGTGTTAAAAAGGCCAGCCCAACATTGCTAGAGCCCATCATGAAGGTAGTAGTTGTTACCCCGGAACAATTCATGGGTGATGTTATTGGCGATCTTAACAGCAAACGCGGCCGTATCGAAAGCATGGAAGACCTGCCCGCAGGCATCAAAGAAATCACGGCCTTCGTGCCATTAGGCGAAATGTTCGGCTACACCACCAACCTGCGCAGCAGCACCCAGGGCCGCGCCAGCAGCAGCATGGAACTGGACCACTACGCCGATGTACCCAACCACGTTGCCGAAGCCATTATTGCCAAAAACAGCAAGTAGTAACCTGTAGTAAAATTCATTATCCACATTGTATGGTCCGATTTGTTACGGTATCATTACAATTATGTTTTCTCCAGATCGATTTCAGCCAAAACACAACACCAAAAAACCACCTCATAGACTCCTTACTAAAGCTACAGCCCTTATACTCGGCGCCGCAGTGACGGTTTCGGTCCCGGGTTGCGCCCAAGACCCCCTTGCCAAAAAAGGACGTGCAGCAGATAGGGCAATAGGCAAGGGCATTGGCAGCGGAGCCAAAAAACTTACCTCGCATGGAAGAGTTCCCTTGTCCAATCGAATCGGAGTGGTCATAGATAAAAAAATAGAAGAAACCTATGCAAATAACTCTGGCTGGTGCAAAAAAGAGCGGCAAGAAAAAGGCAGCGAGGCCACAGGCCACTGCCGTGAACGCGGTAAAACCAAATATACGGTCGTACTTGACCATTGCGCAGGAAAACCGTCGAACCCAAAAGAACACGCTAGCGTAAACAAGTTACGCGCACTGACATTACGAACTGCTAAAGAGCTGGGCAAACTTAATGACTGCAAGTTAACCGCCAGCAGTACCTCTTCGGTCACAAGGGATCTTTATCAAAATTCCCGGGCCGGGGATATTTTCCAAAAAGTACAGCTACCCGGTAGCGACATTCCGCCATATGATTATGCCTGGGAAAATAAAGGCCATGTTTCGCAGGCGCATGCCGCATCGCTTCCAGAGCAACTATATGCGCCTGGCTTCCAGCCTGAAACCCCTGACCAGGTAATTGCCTTGGGCGAAGCCGCGCTTCAAACAGCGGCGCTGGTTGCCAACGCGGCCTAAAGGCATTCCTTAGGCATACATAAGATAACTCTTTACAGAAGCGCGATCACACTTTATAATACTCATCATCTGTCGTGGAGTAGTATTACTCTATGCAATAAAGACAATCAATTTTAAGGAGATATAAATGGCAGACACATTTGACCGCAGCAAGCCGCACGTTAACGTAGGTACCATGGGCCACGTGGACCACGGTAAGACTACCCTAACTGCAGCCATCACTGCTGTACTTGCAAAGCGCCTTCCCAGCGCTACCAACAAATCAATCGCGTACGACCAAATCGACAACGCCCCCGAAGAGCGTCAGCGTGGTATTACCATTGCTACCAGCCACCAGGAATACGAAAGCGAAAAGCGCCACTACGCGCACGTCGACATGCCCGGTCACGCCGACTACGTCAAAAACATGATTACCGGTGCTGCCCAAATTGACGGTGCCATCCTGGTTGTATCTGCTGCCGACGGCCCTATGCCGCAAACCCGCGAACACGTACTGCTTGCCAAGCAAGTGGGCGTACCAAGCATTTTGGTATTTATGAACAAAATGGACCTGGCCGACGCCGAACTGGTCGACCTGGTTGAAGAAGAAATCCGCGACCTGCTGGCCAAGTACGAATTCGACCGCGACTGCCCGATCGTCCGCGGCAGCGCCACCAAGGCCCTGGAAGGCGACAAAGAAAACGAAGACAAAATTATGGAACTGGTTGCAGCTATGGATGACTACATTCCAAACCCCAAGCGCGACCTGGACAAGCCATTCCTTATGCCTATCGAAGACGTCTTTAGTATCAAGGGTCGTGGCACCGTAGCCACCGGCCGTATCGAACAAGGTGTAGTCAAGATTAACGACGAAGTCGAAATCGTTGGTATCCGCGACACCCGCAAATCTGTTGTTACTGGTATCGAAGCCTTCA
Source organism: Nevskiaceae bacterium (assembly GCA_035526505.1). Classification (GTDB taxonomy): domain Bacteria; phylum Patescibacteriota; class Saccharimonadia; order Saccharimonadales; family UBA4665; genus DATLCF01. The sequence goes on from DATLCF010000002.1 coordinate 222,659, forward strand.
AAAAGCAGCTCGACCAAGGCCAGGCAGGCGACAACGCCGGTGTACTGCTGCGCGGTATCGAGCGCGACGACATCGAGCGCGGCCAGGTGCTTGCCAAGCCGGGCAGCATTACCCCTCACACCGAATTTGAAAGTGAAGTGTACATCCTTACCAAGGAAGAAGGCGGCCGCCACACACCATTCTTTAAGGGCTACAAGCCACAGTTCTACTTCCGCACCACGGACGTAACCGGTGAAGTTGAACTGCCAGCCGATAAAGAAATGGTTATGCCGGGCGACACCGTAACCTTTAAAGTTAAGTTACTTGCACCTATTGCTATGGACCAAGGCTTGCGCTTTGCTATCCGCGAAGGCGGCCGCACGGTCGGCGCCGGTGTAGTCACTAAAGTAGTTAAATAACATAAGCTATTGCAAAGTAGCTCGCACATTACAAAGGAATATCGACAATGGTAGCAGAACCCAAAAAAGACACTAAGCAGCGCATCCGCATCCGTTTAAAGGCATACGACCACAAAGTGATCGATCAAGCCGCCAAACAAATTGTAGATACCGCACTGCGCACGGGCGCTACCATTGCCGGCCCTATTCCGCTGCCCACCGACCGTAGCACGTTTACTGTGGTCAAAAGCCCGCACGTGTACAAAAAAGGCCGCGAGCAGTTTGAAATGCGTGTGCACAAACGTCTTATCGACGTTACCGAACCTACGCCTAAAACTATCGACAGTCTCATGAACCTCAGCCTACCAGCTGGGTGCGACGTCGAAATTAAAATGTAATTTATAACCTCACAAACACAAAAACCGTCCAAACCTTGGGCGGTTTTTTGGCTCGGAATATTATTTATGGAAACCCACCCTTCATCATCTTATAACCCCAACGTAACACTCGGCCAGATTTTGATGGCACATGCTCGAGTACACGATATATCCTGCCCGGAAGCGTTATCGGCCGCAGTTACGACAGCCGATGAACTTGGCGCACAATTTATTGCAAATCTTGCTGCAGCTTCACATGCTGCTTGGGATAACAGGCCGGCAATACCGCGTGGCGAGCAAGGACCCGCTGTTACGGCAGCCGTCGCCCTCCTTACTGACAAGCTGGGGCTCGGCGAACAGATCCGCTCTCCGCACAGCAGTTAACACGACTCCAGCCATACCTCACACACCCTTAGCGGATAAATAGTTGCATACTGTGCGACATATCAGCTGGGGCAAAATCATAGGTTGAAGCATGCAGCGCCTTTTCTAGATCTTTTGTATTAGCAGTCTCAAAGCCCACCAGTACATCACCCACGTCACCACCTTGGCCGCGATAATGGAATAGGCTAATGTTCCAGGTGCCGCTCATAATTTTCAAAAAGTCGTTCAGTGCGCCAGGCCGCTCTGGGAAATTAATGCGGTAAAAGTGTTCGTTTTGGGCGTGGGGTGCCGGGCCGCCAATCATGTAGCGTACATGCTCTTTGGCCACGTCGTCGGCGGACAAATCTCTAAACTCGTATGCATGTTGCTCCATTTTTTTCGTAAACATTGCTTTATCTAATGTGCCGCTCATGCCAATGCCTACTAGTATGTATGCTTGGCCGCGTTGGCGCAGGCGATAGCCAAACTGGGTAATGTTATGCCCGTTAACGATGTTGTGGCAAAAACACTGCAAGGCGCCGGGCTTTTCGGGTAGGGTAACGGCAAATAAGGCTTCGCGGCCGCTGCCCAATAATGTGCGTTCGGCCACAAACTGCAAGCGCTCAAACGTCATGTTGGCGCCACTGCAAATAGCCACGGCCTGGGCATCCTGCATATTATGCGCGGCAGCATAGGCGGCTAGGCCGGCCGTAGCCAGAGCACCCGAAGGCTCAACAATACTACGCGTTTCTTCAAAAATAGCTTTAATGGCAGCGCATAGTTGGTCGTTGGTAACCACCACACTGTCATCCACCAGCTGTTTGATCACTTCAAACGTATATTCACCCAGTTGTTTGACAGCAGTGCCATCGGCAAAAATCCCGACATGGCTTAGCTGCACGCGCTGGCCTTTTTTAAGCGAAGGCTGCATGGTATTAGCATCTTCGGACTGTACGCCAATAACAGTAACCTCGGGGCGCAACGCCTTAACATATTGGGCAATGCCGGCAATCAGCCCGCCGCCGCCCACGGGCACAAAAATGTGCGTTACGCTTGGCAATTGTTCTAAAATTTCGCGCCCCACCGTGCCTTGACCGGCAATAACCAACGGATCGTCAAAGGGATGGATATAGGTACGGCCAGTTTCTGCCACCCGCTGTTTGCAGTGGTGGGCAGCGTCGGAATAGCTGTCGCCAGCTAGCTCTACCTCGGCCCCATAAGACTTTACCGCGTCAATTTTAATGCCAGGCGTGGTGCGCGGCATGATAATTAAAGCTGAAATATCAAGTTTTTTAGCAGCCAACGCTACGCCCTGGGCATGGTTGCCAGCACTGGCGGCAATAACACCGCGCTGGCGTTCAGCGTTGGTTAGTTGCACGATCTTGTTGTAAGCACCCCGGAGCTTAAAGGAATGTACAGGCTGCAAATCTTCCCGTTTAAGATATGCCTGGGTGCCTAGGCTATCGCTCAGCTTAACAGCCCGCTCTAGCGGCGTTTCCACGGCCACGTCGTACACGCGGGCCAACAGCGTTTGTTTAAGGGCATTATTCATAATTTTCCTTCTGCAACGATAACTTGTTTAACATCTATTAGCTTTTCCAGTTGGGCGGTAATTTGTTCAATACGCGGCACATTTTGTACCACAATAATCATGGTCGAAAAGTGCGTGTCGTCGTGTGGTTCGACCTGCACGCTGCGAATATTGCAGTTGCGACGGGCGAATACATGGGCCACACGCACCAGCACACCGGGCACATCGCGCACTTGTAGCTTGATTACGTATGTTATGTGCGGCATCATGTACTCCCCGTTGGTTTTTCCAGCTTGGTAGTGGGCGCTTCGATAATCATTCTGTCCAGTGGCGCACCGGCCGGGATCATAGGGAAAACATTTTCGTTCTTTACCACTTCTACGTTTATCACCACCGGCCGGTCGTTGATTGCCAGCGCTTCTTTCAATTTCTGCTCAACCTCGTCTGTTTGCTGAATATGAACGCCCTTGGCGCCATACGCCTTGGCCAGCATGGCAAAGTCCGGGTTGCCCGTCAGGTCTACGCCGCTTTCACGGTTGTCGAAAAACAGTTCTTGCCACTGGCGCACCATGCCTAGGTAGTGGTTGTTCAGCACAATGACCTTAATGGGCAGTTTATGAATGCAGGCGGTGGCCAATTCAAAACTGGTCATTTGGAACCCCCCATCGCCCACGAACGCAACGACTTGTTTGTCGGGGTAGGCAAACTGAGCACCAATGGCGGCCGGCATGCCAAAGCCCATAGTGCCAGCCCCACCAGAACTGAGCCAATGGTTGGGTGCATTGGTTTTATAAAATTGTGCCGCCCACATTTGATGCTGGCCCACATCGGTCGCCACAATAGCCTGGCCATGGGTAAGCTTGTACAAAGTATCGATCACATACTGCATAGGTATGCCGTTCCCGCTGCGGTAGCGTAGTGGATACTGCTGCTTGTAGCCATCCAGGTGTTTGTTCCAGGTCGTATGCACGGTTGGCTGGGCAGCTTTGCATAAGGCCTGCAAGGCCTTATTGGCGTCGGCTTGTACGCTTACATCTGTTTTTATCATCTTGTCCAGCTCGGCTGCGTCAATATCTATATGGGCGATGAATGCATTTTTACAGAACGCCTTAGCGTCGCCAATAATGCGGTCGTCAAAACGCGACCCTACATTCAGTAAAAAGTCGCATTCCATAATGGCTTTGTTGGCATAGGCCGTGCCGTGCATACCCAGCATACCCAAGCTAAGACGATGTGTTTCCGGAAACGCGCCTTTGCCCAGCAGCGTCGTCGTTACTGGCGTGTCCATGGCCGTGGCCAATTGCTTGAGGGTATCTTGGGCCTTGGCAATCAGCACACCATGGCCAGCCAGAATAACCGGGCGCTTGGCGTTACCCCAAGACAGCGCAATCTGCTTAATCTTGCTTGGGTCCACTTTGTGCTGGTGTGTGTATGCCGGCAAATCCAGGGGCTCGTTCAGATTGCCGGTAAATGGGCCGGAGCTAACGTCTTTAGGGATATCGATTAGCACCGGACCCGGGCGGCCGGTGGTAGCCACATGGAACGCTTCGCTTACAATACGCGGCAGATCATTGGTGTCGTGTGCCATATAATTGTGCTTTACCACTGGCATAGTCATGTTAAACACATCTGCTTCCTGGAACGCGTCCAGCCCCAACATGGGTCGGATCTGCTGGCCGCACAGCACAATAATGGGCACACTATCCATGTGCGCAGTCATTAGGCCTGCTACCACATTGCCCGCACCCGGTCCGCTCGTTACTAACACTACCCCCGGCTTACCGCTGGCCCGCGCAAAGCCATCAGCCATATGCGCCGCGCCTTGTTCGTGCCGCACCAAAATAAATTTTATCTTGGTATGCGTACGGGCAATAGCATCGAACAAGGGTATGGCCGCACCACCGGAATAGCCAAATATATACTCGACCCCATGTTTTTCGAGCGTTTTAATAACCGCTTCTGCACCATCCATAACTAGTCTTTAGCCGCCACTGCTTCAATTTCTACTCTTATGGGTATATCGCCCGCCACCCGGGGCAATTCCTTAACCGCCACACAGGCCCGGGCCGGCCGTGGTTCGACAAAAAACTGTACGTATATATCGTTCATAGCTGCGAAATCGCCCATGTCAGCCAGATATACCGTAGTTTTAAGCACATCGTCCGGGGTTAGCCCCACACTGTCCAGCGCACCAGCCAGATTAGCCAACGCCAAACGGGTTTGGTCGGCTACTCCATGCGGCGCCGTCTTAGTGGCGACATCAACGCCAACCTGGCCGGAAATAAAATACAGGGTGCCCGCCTGGCGTACCGGGCTATAGGGCCCAAACGTGCTTGGTTTGTCTTTTTGATTGTTCACGTTTTACCTCCTGGTAATAAAAAAGCCCCGTGGTTACGGGGCTTGTGTTGCTATAAAGTTATTTTGTTTATTCTGAGCGAACGAACGCATATGCAACACAGCCCCCACGGAGGGTGACAATAATGTCAATAATGTTGCGCACGTAGTTACTCATAACTAAAGGTGTAGTGTACTCGCTTTGCACACCGCGTCAAGCCCGGTATAGTAAGGGCGATGGCAGACAAGGTAACAGTAGCGGACGAAAAGATCGATCACCGCCGCGGTATTGACCACATTGGTGTATCGGCCTCATTTATTGTGCACGACGGCAACGGCAATGTGCTGTTGCACAAGCGCGGCCCCAAATGCCGCGACGAGCAAGGCAGGTGGGATGTGGGTGGTGGCGCCATCGAATTTGGCGAATCCATCGACGATGCCGTACGCCGGGAAGTCAAAGAAGAACTTTGTACCGAACCCCTTGATATTCAATTTCTGACAGTCTACGACGCTCACCGCGAACACAATGGAGTTAAGACTCACTGGATCGCCATTATTCACACAGTCCTGGTTGACCCTGCAACCGTCAAAATTGGTGAACCAGACAAAATGGAAGCACTGGAGTGGTTCAATAGCAAAAACTTACCCTCGCCCCTACACTCGCAATTCTGGAAAAGTTACCAGCCCGCCCTAGACCAAGGCATTGCAAAATAGCAGGCATGTAGGTTTAATAAAGCTAATGGCAAAACAAAAACGCTCAGTTCGCGGCACCCAGGAACCAGATGGCAGCTATCTGCTTAAGCTGGTATTGTACGTAATCGTGGGTTCGCTGTGGCTGCGCATTACTACCCGCGCTAACACGCAGATCCCTGTGCCGGCCGGGCTTATCATCGGCTTGCTATTCGCCAGCCACGAACATTTTCGTATCGACCGCAAGATTGAATACGCCGTACTGCTTGTCGCCATGCTCATGGGTTATCTCGTGCCCGCTTACGGCCTATACATTAATCTTTAGTGTAGAATTTGCAACACATTGACAGGTGTAGCTCTATTTGTTACACTTTGATGGTATATAAAAATCTCCGTACTTGGTGATTTGGGAAGGTCAACCCCTAACAGGGGCAGAAACCACCCGGAGCCGGGCATTTTTATGTCTAGCTGTCACTATTTAAGTCGGATCATTAATAAGGAAACACGGTTTTGCCTAAGGAGTGCAGCGTGGTGATAGCAGCGAGGAGCGTAGCGTAGACGTACAAATGGTACGGCGTAGCGAGCACCGGAGCTGATAGCGCCGCGATGTGCGACTCAAGTAGCACGGTAGGGAGGGCTTGCCCGACTGGACGGGCTACGGTGCAGAAGCGTGAAAGGTGAACTATGAAAGCATTAATTACCCGAAAGGTAGGCATGACCAGTACCATCGCTCAGGACGGTACCGTTACTGCTATTACCTTGCTTTCCGCTAGTCCCTGCGTCATTACGCAGGTCAAAACCAGTGAATCCGACGGCTATACCGCCGTACAGGTTGGTTTTGAGGAAAACACAGAAAAGCGCACTAACAAAGCGCAACAAGGCCACTTTAAAGCCGCCGGTATGCTCCCGAAGATTATTCGCGAGTTCCGTGTGGACGAAATAACCGAAGACCTCAAGGTTGGAGAAAAAATCAGCTCGGAGGTCTTTTCAGTTGGCGACGAAATTGACGCCACGGGTACCAGCAAAGGTAAAGGTTGGGCCGGCACTATTAAGCGTCACAATTTCCACCGTGGCCGTAAAACACACGGTGGCCGTTCGTACCGCCGCCCCGGTTCTATTGGCTCCATGTACCCGCAAAAGATTTTTAAGGGCAAAAAAATGGCTGGCCAAATGGGCGCCGAACAAGTAACCGTCAAGAACCTTAGGGTTGCATTGGTAGATATCGAACACAACATTATCGGCGTTACCGGCGCCGTGCCCGGCCCGCGCAAGGGTATTGTTGTGATCAAGGAGGCTAAATAATGGCTAACACAACCGTACCTACCTATACAAAAAGCGGCACCAAGGCCACGGCTGCAGCCAAACTGGATGCAACGGTCTTTGGCGTGATGCCCGAAAACCACGACCTGCTTAAGCTGGCATACACCGCATACCTGGCCAATGGCCGCGAGAACTTGGCTAACACCAAAACCCGCGGCCTTGTTCGTGGCGGTGGCAAAAAGCCCTGGAAACAAAAGGGTACTGGCCGGGCCCGCTTTGGCTCTACCCGTAACCCTATTTGGCGTGGCGGTGGTATTGTTTTTGGCCCCACGGGCTTAGAAAACTACACCAAAAAAATGCACGTAGGTGCCAAGCGCCAGGCTATTCGCCAGGCACTGAGCCTGTCTGCTTCCGAAGGCCGCATTCGCGTTGTCGAAGAGTTTGACACCAAAGAGGGCAAGGTAAGCAATACTGCCAAGCTCCTAGGCAAAATCGATGCCAAGGGCTCGGTGCTGTTGGTACTGGACCATAAAGACGAGTTAGTCGAACGCGCTACCAATAACTTACCAAAGGTTAAGCCGGTACACGCCAGCTACCTGAATGTATACGACATCATGAACGCCGACGTTATCGTTATCAGCCACAAGAGCCTGAACATTATTAACGAATGGCTCGGAGGTAAGAAGTAATGGACAAGCAACTAACTCTTATCCCGCGCCTAAGCGAAAAGACCTTTGGGTTAAGTGAAGTGCGCAACACCTATGTCTTTACCGTACCCGCCGGCGCCAACAAGCACACCGTGGCCGGCGCTGTAGCCGCCCAGTTTGAAGTAACCGTGCTGAACGTTAACATTACTAATGTTAAGGGCAAGCCCAAGCGTTCTGTACGCAAGGGTTCTCGGCCCACCATGGGCAAGCGCTCGGACATTAAAAAGGCTTATGTAACCCTTAAAGAAGGCGACAAACTGCCGTTCTTCGCCACCGAAGACGACGACAAAGCTACCAAAAAGGCTGACAAAAAAGCCGCCAAGGCCACAAAGAAAGAGGAGAAGTAACCATGGCAATCAAGGCTTACAAACCTACTACTAACGGCCGCCGTGGTATGACCAGCCAAGACTCATCGGCTATTACCACCAAAAAACCCTTGCGTTCATTGCTGGTTACCAAACGCCGTACCAATGGCCGCAACAACCAGGGCCGCATTACCACCCGTCACCGCGGTGGTGGTGCCCGCAAGTTCTATCGCCTGGTTAATTTTAACCTGGCCAGTGGTCTGACTGCCGTTATTGAGCACATCGAATACGACCCCAACCGCAGTGCTCGCATTGCTCGCATCAAAGATAACAAGGGCGAATACCACTACATTTTGGCAGCCAACGGCATGCACGTGGGCCAAAAACTGGCTAGTGGCGAAGAAGTTGCCATCGAAGCCGGCAACCGCCTGCCGCTCAAGAACATTCCCGTGGGCAGCACCATTCACGCTATCGAGCTACAGCCCGGCCGCGGCGCCCAAATGGTGCGCAGTGCCGGCAACAGCGCTCAGTTAATGGCCAAAGAGGGTGACTATGCCCAGGTGCGCCTGCCCAGCGGCGAAGTACGCATGGTTAACATGGAGTGCACTGCCAGCCTTGGCGTTATTGGCAACGAACAACACCAGAACATCAAAGTGGGTAAAGCCGGCCGTTCCCGCCACAAGGGCATTCGCCCAACCGTACGTGGTGTGGTTATGAACGCTGCCGACCACCCCCACGGTGGTGGTGACGGCGGCCGCCACGGTATGGGTAAAGACCCACGCACCCCTTGGGGCCAGAAGACTCTGGGTTACAAGACGCGTTCCCGCAAGAGTACTACCAAGTTCATCGTTAAAAGCCGTCACGCGGCCAAGAGGAAATAATTATGAGTGGCGATGTTTTACAGCAACCTAGCTATAGCGAACGTCTCCCCGAAATACAGCAGAGCGTGGCTGCTGCCGTGGAAGCACTTTATAAAGAAGATCCCGAAGCTTTCGAGACAGGATTTAGCCGGGGCGCAACATTACCAGCCGATGAGGATGCTGCGCGTACAGTTATAGATACCGTGGGCCCTGATGCCGGAGAGCCATACACATTTGCTTTTATAGCCGGTGCCAATAGCGCTAGAGGAAAGGACACGCAATGAGTCGCTCACTAAAAAAAGGCCCATTTATTGACCCCAAGCTTGCCAAAAAAGTGGCCGCACTTGGGGCAGAGGACCGCACCATTATTAAAACCTGGGCCAGGGCCAGCACCATTGCCCCTGACTTTGTGGGTCGCACCTTTGCCGTACACAATGGCAAAGTCCATGTCCCAGTATTTGTTACCGAAAACATGGTTGGCCACAAGCTGGGCGAATTTTCGCCCACCCGCAAGTTCCGCTCCCACGGCGGTAAGCTGGCGAAAGGTAAGAAGTAATGGCCGTTAAAGCAATTGCAAAAGGTGTCAGTATGAGCCCACGCAAAGTTGGCGTGGTAGCTGCGTTAGTCCGTGGCCGCACCGTGGCCGATGCGCTGATTATTTTGCAGCACACACCCCGCCGCTCAGCTACACCTGTTAAAAAGGTTATCGAAAGCGCCCGCGCCAATGCCGACCACAACCATAACTACAAACCCGACAGTTTGCGTATTGTAGAAATCAGCGTCACCCCAGGTGCACGCCTGAAACGCTACCGCCCGGCCGCCCATGGCCGTGCGCTGCCGTTCCAGCGCCGCACCTCGCACATCCGCGTTATTGTTGACGGCGAACAGCGCACTGCTAAAAAGGCGGTGGCCAAGAAAGAGGAGGCTAAATAATATGGGACAAAAAGTTAACCCTATCAGCATGCGCCTCCAGGTCAACAAAGACTGGCGCAGCAAGTGGTTTGCAGGCAAGCGCGAATACGCCGACTACCTGGCACAAGACCTGAAGGTACGCAAAATGATCCACGACAAATTGGGCAGCCGCGCTGCTATTAACAAAGTAGACATCGAGCGCTCGCCCAACCTGGTAACCGTAACCATCACCACTGCCAAAGCCGGTGTGGTTATTGGCCGCGGTGGTTCCGGCGCCCAAGAGCTTAAGACTGCTATCGAAAAAATCTACGGCGTGCAAACCCGTGTCAATATCGAAGAAATCAAAAAGCCGGAGTTATACGCCAAACTGGTTGCCGAAAACATCGCCCACCAGCTGGAGCGCCGCATGAGCTTCCGTCGCGCCATCAAGTCATCTTCGGCCGCTACCATGCGTGCCGGGGCAAAAGGCATTCGTATTGAAGTATCCGGCCGCTTAAACGGCGCCGAAATGTCTCGCCGCGAAAAAGAAGTTGCCGGCAGCGTGCCACTGCACACTCTGCGCGCCGACATTGATTACGCAGCTGCCCGTGCCCTGTGGCCGGGTGCCGGCATTATCGGTGTTAAGGTGTGGATCTACAAAGGGGAGGTAGACTAATATGTTGATGCCCAACCGTACTAAGTTCCGCAAGGTTCGCAAAGGCAAGATCCGCGGTGTCGCCACCAGCGGTAACTACATTGCCTACGGCGACTTCGCCCTGCAAGCGCAGGGACAGGAACGCATTACCTCACGCCAGATCGAGGCCGCACGCCAAGCCATGACCCGCTACATCAAGCGCGGCGGTAAAATTTGGATCCGTATTTTCCCGCACACTCCCGTTACCCGCAAACCGCAGGACGTTAAAATGGGCAGCGGCAAAGGCAACCCGGAATTCTTTGTTGCCAAAGTCCGCCCTGGTACCATTTTGTTCGAAATGCAGGGTGTATCCGAAGAAACCGCGCGTGAAGCCATGCGCCTGGCCGCCCACAAGCTGCCGGTAAAAACCAAGTTCCTGGTTGGGAAGGAGTCGTAAGATGAAAATCGTAGAAATCCGCAAGCTTTCAACCCAGGAGCTCACCACCCAAACGACCAAACTACGCGAGGAAGTCGCTGAATTAAAACGCCGCCTTGCAATGGGCGAAGTCCAAAACGTGCGGACCATCCGCAACAAACGTAAGGACCTGGCCCGTATGCTGACGGTTTTGAGCGAACAGCTCGTGAAGGAGACAAAATAATGGCCAAGACATTAACAGGGGTCGTTAAGTCTAGCAAGACCGACAAAACCATTGTGGTTATTGTACGCACGGCCAAAAACCACCCGCTGTACCGCAAGCAATACACGGCCAGCAAAAACTTTATGGCTCACGACGAAAAGAACGAAGCAAGTGTAGGCGATACTGTTGCTATTGTAGAAACGCGCCCTATAAGCGCGCTCAAACACTTCCGTTTGGAACGCATCATCGAAAAAGCACCTGTCCGTCACACCGAAACGACCGAACCTGTTGTAGCCGAAAAAGCCAAGCCTGTCGAAACCGAAACCAAAGCAGCCGATAAAGCAGCAAAGGGCGAGGAGGAATAACAATGGTACAGCAAGAATCCCGCCTGGTGGTCTGTGACAACAGCGGCGCCAAAGAAATCCTGTGCATTCGCGTGTTAGGCGGCACTCGTCGCCGTTACGCCCGCGTGGGCGATACCATTGTGGCTACTGTTAAAGACGCTGCCCCCAATGGCACGGTCAAAAAGAAGTCAGTGGTTAAGGCCGTGGTTGTCCGCACCCAGGAAAAAATTCGCCGCCGCGATGGCTCGACCATTAAGTTCGACGACAATGCAGCAGTTATTATCGGCGACGATAAACTGCCCCGCGCCACCCGTATTTTTGGCCCGGTCCCGCGCGAACTGCGCGACCTGGGCTATGCCAAGATCATTAGCTTGGCACCGGAGGTACTGTAATGGAAACCAAGATCTATAAAATTCGACTTAAAAAAGGCGACACCGTTATGGTGCGCATTGGCAAAGACAAGGGCAAGACCGGCAAAGTCCTGGCCACTCACCCGCGCGAAAACAAAGTAACGGTAGAAGGCATTAACATTGTTAAAAAACACGTTAAACCCAACCGCGCCTATCCTCAAGGTGGCATTATTGACCTGACCAAGCCCATTGCCGTTTCCAAAGTAGGCATTGTTGACCCTACCAGCAAAAAGCCAACCCGCATTGGCTACAAACTGGACAAAGAGGGCAACAAAACACGTGTCTTTAAAAGCAGTGGGAAGGAAATAAAGTAATGGCGACCGCAAAAATCACCACCACTACAACTACCCGCTTGCGTGAACAGTACAACACCACTTGGGCCAAAGAGCTCCAAAAAGAGCTAAGCCTTAAAAACCCGCATCAGGTACCAAAACTGGAAAAAATCACCATTAACATTGGCCTGGGCAAATCCAAAGACGACAAAAAGATGATCGAAGTCGCTACCAACACCCTGCGTAAAGTAACCGGCCAACAGCCGGTGCAAACCAAGGCCAAAAAATCTATCGCTGCATTCAAACTGCGCGAAGGCAACATGATTGGCTTAAAGGTCACCCTGCGCGGCGACCGCATGTACGAGTTCCTGGACCGCCTGATTACCGTAGTGCTGCCGCGTTTGCGCGACTTCCACGGCGTCAGCAACAAAGCGTTTGACCGCCAGGGCAACTTTAGCCTCGGTCTGACCGACCAATCAGTCTTCCCCGAACTAACCTTTGACGAAACCACTACCGCCCATGGTCTGCAAGCAGTCATGACCATTAACTGTCAGGAACCTGCACACGCTAAAGCACTACTGGAAAAATTCGGTATGCCATTCGAAAAGGAGACTAAATAATGTTCGCTGTTTCTAGGGAAAAGAGCAGCCAGAGCGGCCGAATTTACTTCGGCGCCCTGCGCGATGAGAAAAACCGTAGGTTTGTCTCATGGGCTGATAAGGAGAATAAATAATGGCTCGTAAATCTAACATCGCACGCGATGTAAAGCGTAAAAAAATGATCCAAAAGTATGCTGCCAAGCGCGCTGAGCTAAAAGCACTGGGCGACACCGAAGGTCTGGCCAAGTTGCCTCGCAATAGCAGCCCTACCCGTTGGAAAAACCGCTGCGTAGAAACCGGCCGGCCGCATAGCTATATGCGTACCTTTGGCCTGAGTCGTATTGCATTTCGTGAACACGCGTCAAAGGGTGAAATCCCTGGCGTAACAAAGGCTAGTTGGTAAAAAATATGAGTAATATTGTTTCAACCGATCCTATCGCCGACATGCTGACCCGCATTCGTAACGCCATTGGCGTGCGCAAGCACGAAGTGGTTATGCCACACAGCAACGTCAAACAATCTGTTGCCGAGCTGCTAAAGCAAAACGGCTTTGTTAAGGACGTAAAAGTTGTTGATGCCACCATTGGTAAAACCCTGAAGGTAATCATCAACGACGAGCTAGAGTCTGCCCGCATTACCGAAATTGTTCGCCTTAGCAAACCTGGACGCCGCTATTACGCCGGTGCCGACGCTATTCCGATCGTTAAACGCGGCCGTGGTGTGGTTATTGTGTCGACTTCCAAAGGCATGATGACCGGTGCGCAAGCCAAAAAACACGGTATTGGCGGCGAATTAATCTGTAAAGTGTATTAGCATGGATTTCGGCATACTAGCTCTTGGTGTTCCTGAACTAATCATTCTTGGCACGCCCGTAGCAGTTATTGCCGTAATCGTATTAATTAAAGTAAAGAAGAAGGAAAATCGATGAGTCGAGTAGGAAAACTACCCATCAAAGTCCCTGCGAGCGGTGTGACAATCACTGTCGACCCCGATTTCGTAACTGTTGCCGGCGCCAAAGGTACCCTCAAGCAGTTCACGATGCCGGGCATCACCGTTACACAAGAAGGGGACGAAATACTAGTAACGCGTGCCAACGACGAACCCAAGATTCGCGCCAAGCACGGCCTAATGCGTGCGCTGGTTAACAACATGGTTGTGGGCGTATCCGCAGGTTTTAGCAAAAAGCTGGAGATCAACGGTGTTGGTTTCCGTGTAAACCTGCAAGGTGCCGACCTTAAGTTCAACCTGGGCTTTTCGCACGATGTTATGTACAAACTGCCCCAGGGCGTGACTGCTGTTGTCGAACAGAATACCGTAACCATCAGCGGCATCGATCGCCAGCAAGTGGGCCAGGTAGCTGCCGAAATTCGTGCACTTAAAAAGCCGGAACCCTACAAGGGCAAAGGTATTAAATATGCCGACGAGCGCATCATCCGCAAGAGCGGTAAATCAGGGAAAGAGAAGTAGGCGCATATGAATAACCTTGCACACAAACTACGCAACATGCAGCTTCGTAAAAATCGTGTTCGCTCCACCGTGACCGGCACCACCGAACGCCCCCGTCTGAGCGTGCACATCAGCAATCGCCACATTGTGGCCCAAGTTGTCGATGACACCAAACACGCTACCATAGCCTATGTTTCAACCGTTGGCACCAAGACAGCCAAGGGTTCGATGACCGAACGTGCCGCCTGGGTTGGCGAAGAAATTGCTAAAAAGGCAAAGGCCGCCAAAGTAAAAGCAGTGGTATTCGACCGCGGTAGTCATTTGTACCACGGCCGCGTCAGCGCGCTAGCAACAGCTGCCCGTAAAGCAGGATTGGAGTTTTAATTATGGCTGAAGATACAAACAACCGCCGTCCTGACCGTCGCAGTCGTCGGCCAGAGATGGCACCCGAAGAAAAGCAGTTCGACGAACGCGTCGTACATATCGACCGCGTAGCCCGCGTAGTTAAGGGCGGCCGCCGTTTCCGTTTCCGCGCCCTAGTGGTTGTTGGCGACCGCAAACACCGCGTTGGTATTGGTATTGCCAAAGGTGCCGACGTGACTGCCGCCGTTACCAAAGCTACCGAATCAGCTAAAAAACACTTCATTGATGTCCCGGTGCACAACGGTACTGTACCGCACGAGGCCGAGGCCAAGGTGAGCGGTGCGCGTATTCTTATCAAGCCTGCCAGCCCTGGTACCGGCCTGATCGCCGGTGGAGTGGTACGCACTGTGCTGGAAGTAGCCGGCATTAGCAACGCACTCAGCAAATCACTGGGTTCGACCAACAAGGCCAACACCGCCTATGCCACCATTGCAGCATTGCAAAGCATTGTACCCGCTGACCAGTGGGTTACCCGCAAGAATGCCCCCAAGAAAGAGAAGACCGAAAAAAAGGCTAATGTTCCAGAGAAAAAAGTTGCCGAAAAAGCCAAGGCACCAGCCAAAGCCAAAAGTGAGGATAAGTAGATGAAATATCACGAACTGCAAACTACCCAGCCCAAAAGTGCCAAGCGCGTAGGCCGTGGTATTGCTGCCGGCCAGGGCAAAACCGCTGGCCGCGGTACCAAGGGCCAAATGAGCCGCACCGGCTCCAAAAAACGCCCAGGGTTCGAAGGTGGTCAGAACCCCCTTATGCAGCGCTTGCCTAAACTGCACGGCTTTACTTCTCACAAAACACCAGCCGAAGAAGTGTTTACTGACCAGTTGGACAAGCTTAGCTCCAAAACCGTTGACTCGTTCGCCCTGGCCGAAGCCGGGCTTATCAGCAACCCTTACGTGCGCGTTAAGCTGCTGGTGCGCGGCGACGTAACCAAAAAAGTTACTGTTAAGTTGCAGTCTGCTTCCGCAGGTGCCATTGCTGCCATCCAAAAAGCAGGCGGTTCTTTCGAAAAAGTTGCCCTTGCCAGCCGCCCGGCCTCAGCTAAAAAAGCCGAAAAGAAAGCTGCCAAAACAAAGTAGTACCCGCAAAAAATCAAAAAGGAGGCTCGCATGCGGACCTCCTTTTTTGTATGCCAAACTTCGGCTATACTCCGTACCATATGTCCGCCACATTTACCCAGCGCGACCGGCAAGCCACGCGTTATATCCACAGATTGTTCTGGAGGGCAAACGTGGTGCACGCAAGCTCACTTGTTGTTTGGGCCTGCACGCGCCCTCCGGCTTTGTTTATTTATCATATCCTGTTTCCCATTCAAATTGCCTACGCAGTGCAGGCAATTGTTACCCGCGAATTCGACACAGTAAACCACTATGCTGTAAGCATAGTGTTGCTGGGCGCCTTGTATTGCGTGTTGTGGGCGCTTGGCGGCGTATATATATGTAAAAATGGCAAAATCGGCTCAGAGTATATACAGAAAAAGGTGTTTGCTAACTATTTGCAAAAAAATTACGAATTTTATAACAATACCTTTATCGGGTCCCTAGGTGCCCAGGCCGCACGGCTGCGCGAAGCGTACAACGAATACTGCATTCTGATGATGAATGTGGTACCAAAGCAAACAATTATAGTCGTAGCCAGCTTGGTTATTATTGGCTCTCAATCGATTGCTTTGGCATTTATTACACTGGCGGCCATGGCCGGCATACTTAGTTTTACTATTGCAACCAGCAGATGGCGATTAAAATATCGGCGGCGGCTAAGCGTTGCCAGCAATGAACTATCCGGCATTGTCGGCGATGCCCTAGGCCATGGTACTACTGTAAAAAGCTTTGCCGCGGAAGACTACGAGCAATCCCGCCTAGATAAGGCGCTTTCGCAGTGGTCGGCCGCACAATACTGGTCGTGGATGGCGTCTATACCAGCGGACGTTGGCCGCATGATATTGGCAGCTGTCGCAACCGCCGCCATTTTGGTTATGACGGCACACTTATACCAACAGGGAAATGTATCGATTGCTATTGTCGCGTTGGTGCAATTGTACGTTATTAAACTTATCACTGCCGCACACGACATTGCCGATATGATCAAATCATACGATGCCGTCATGAGCGCTGCGCATCAGCCAGCCAAAACAATGCTCATAGAACCCACTTTAACCGATCCGCTAAAACCACGCCGGCTTACTAATACTAAATCTACCGTTACGTTTCAGGACACTACATTTCGTTATAACGATGCGGCGGTCGACGTAGCGGCTATTGCCAGTTTTAATTTGCATATTAAACCTGGTGAAAAAGTGGGGCTGGTGGGCTACTCGGGCAGCGGCAAAACCACGCTTACTAAATTACTCCTGCGTTTTATGGATATTACCACAGGCGCCATTACCGTGGGTGATATCGATATACGTGACCTCAAGCAACAAGATTTACGAAAACACATTGCCTATGTGCCACAGGAACCGCTGCTATTCCACCGCAGCGTGGCCGAAAACATTGCCTATGGCAAGCCAAGCGCGCCCCAAAAGGCCGTCATGCAAGCGGCTAAGGCAGCCTATGTGGACGAATTTGTATCCGAGTTGCCCAAGGGCTATGACACCTTGGTAGGCGAACGCGGCGTAAAACTGTCTGGCGGCCAGCGCCAGCGCGTGGCTATTGCCCGCGCCATATTAAAAGATGCGCCCATTTTGGTACTAGACGAAGCCACCAGCGCCCTGGATAGCCGCAGTGAGCAGCTGATCCAAAAAGCTTTGTGGCGGCTTATGAAAGGCCGCACTGCATTGGTCATTGCCCATCGCCTAAGCACCATCCAGCACATGGACAAAATTGTAGTTATGGATAAGGGACGGATCGTACAAACCGGCACGCATGCCGAGCTGCTTACACAAAAACATGGCATCTATGCCAGTCTATGGACCCACCAAAGTGGCGGCTATCTGGGTGGCCTATTAAAAGATACCGAACTTACAGGATGACCGGCACGGTACATCACTCTAGCAAAATTGGTACTATATCCTGTATACTACCGGATAACGTTATGGTAAAAGGGAAGTAACCAAAGCTGTGAACTGGAAAGTTATTTGGCGCTCATTAGGCCACCGCGAAATGCGCAAGCGTATTTTGGTAGTCTTAGGCATTCTGCTGGTTTTCCGTATTATGGCGCACATTCCGGTGCCGCTCAGCGATCCGCAAACCCTTAAACAAGTATTGCAAAACCTGTTTACCTCGTCTGACACGCCGCAGCTACTAAGCTTTGTGAATATTCTGTCCGGCGGTGCCCTGGCCAACTTTTCTATTATGATCGCGGGCCTGGGGCCGTACATTAACGCCTCTATTATTATGCAGTTGCTGACCAAAGCAGTCCCCAAGTTAGAGGCGCTACACAAAGAGGGTGAATACGGCCAGAAGAAGATCAACCAGATGACCCGTTTGCTGACCTTCCCACTGGCTATTATTCAGTCCATTGGTGCCATTTATCTTATACGCCAAACTGCCAGCCAAATTGGTGGCATTGGCGACATTACAGCCAATACCTCTTTAATGCAGTGGGTGCTTATGGTGGCAGCCCTAACTGGTGGCTCCATGCTGCTGATGTGGCTGGGTGAACAGATTACCGAACAAAGCATCGGTAACGGCATTTCGCTGCTTATTACCGTGGGTATCGTCAGCGGCCTGCCGTCTATGGTCAGTGGCCTTATTAGCTCTATATTTAATGGTGATGCCCACTGGAAACTGCTTGGATTCAGCCTGCCCATTAGCCAGAAGGCCTTTTGGTATACGCTGGGATTGGGGGGGGCTGTTATCGTATTAACATGGCTGGTGGTTAAGCTCAACGAAGCCGCGCGGCGGCTGACCGTTAACTATGCCAAGCGTGTGCAGGGCAATCGCACGTATGGCGGCGTAACTACCGTGTTACCCATCAAACTTATTGGTGCCGGCGTAGTGCCCATTATCTTTGCTGTGGCATTTCTGAGCGTGCCAAGCTTTGTCGGACAGCTTATGTCCACCGCCAGCAGTGAACGGCTGCAGCATATTGGCACCAATCTAATGACATGGTTCCAACAGCCCACCGGGCAAACATTTGCCAGTGGCGGCATGCATGCCTACATTTACCCAGCCACGTACTTCCTATTAGTATTTGTGTTTACATTCTTTTACACCAGCATAACGTTTAATAGCAAAGAAATTGCCGAAAACCTGCAAAAACAGGGTGGCTTCATAGAAGGTGTCCGCAGCGGGTTGCAAACCGAAAAACACCTGAGCAAAATCGTCAACCGCCTGACCCTGTTTGGTGCAGCCAGTTTGGGACTGCTGGCCATTATTCCCATCATTGCTCAGGCATTTATTAGCGCCAATATTGCCTTGGGCGGTACCAGCGTGCTTATCTTGGTATCCGTATCACTCGAAACTCTGCGAGCCGTGGAATCCCGCGCGCTCATGGTTACCTACGACCAATACGCCCAGCCAGATTTCTTTCACAACACAGAAGACGAAGACATTCAAAATGACAAGAAACGTCGATTTAGCCTCCTCCCATTCCGCAGAAACAAGTAATTCCACCAGCCTTCTCGTTGTGTGGGACGTACATCCTGACGAGATTGAAATTAACCAGGCGTTCACGGCTTCACTAAAACAGGACAACCCCCCATTCGAGACAATACAAGGCAATGTTCTAGCAGCATTTCTAGGGAAACGACAATGGCGAAAAAACTTAAACAATTGTTTCCCCCCGGATTTTAAAACGCCCATAGATCTGGAAGCACCTGTATACGAAAAATTGAGGGCTGCGTACATATGCAGAGCTATGAAATTTTTCGACCTGGTGGTAGGGCTGCACGGTGCTACCTCCGACTTGGAATATCTCCTTGTATCTCCCCACGCAGCTCCACTAGTGCAGGGAGCAGCCACAATATTCAACGAAGAGGGTTACGGGCGCGGGCCGCATTCGATGTACCCTATAATTGAGTCCTCGCCCGGGATGATGAGCCACCTCCCAAATGCTATGGATTTGGAATTCGCTGGGGACCCAGAAGAGAATATCTCCTTTTTATGGCAAAAACTCGGTCAACTGGCAGCAATGCACCCCAAGGAAATTACCACCCGGGCAAGAATGCAGGCTACCCATACATTTCTTGGGGATATGACCGTTCAGGAAGCAAAAAGGTTAGGGCTTGATCCGGAAGCGTCCTATCCCCCTTTCACATCCCTAAGTGATGAAGCTCCGCAGCATGATTACCCTCCGGGGACACGAATTCTTGCCTGGGAGCCAGGCGGCAAGGATAACGGCGATGCCAGCATAATAGCAGAGCTAATAGTGCCAAAGGCAGCGTAAAAGTACGTAACAATGTTAAAGTGTTGTAATAGAGGCCGAACACTGGTATAATTCAATCTTGTTATATTTATGGCTAATAAAGAAGTAATCGAGTTGACGGGAACGATTATTGAGACCCTCCCAGGTACTCAATTTCGTGTAGAGCTCGAGAACGGCCATCAAATCATAGCTCATGTCGCCGGTAAGATGCGGAAACACTACATTCGCATCGTGCCCGGGGACAGCGTGACGGTCGAGTTGACCCCTTACGATCTTACTAAGGGACGAATCACCTATCGCAAATCGTAGCTGGATACATCGCAGTCCCGTCTGTGCCAATCCCTTCATACTAATATAAGCAGTGTGTTATGCACCACGGAAGGAGCATGATCCGCATGAAAGTGCGTGCAAGTGTCAAAAAAATCACCACAGGCTCAGGCCGTAAAGGCGATATTGTTGTTCGGCGTAAAAACCGCAGCGGTACCGGCCCAGGCCGTGTTCGTATTATCAACAAAATGAAACGCCGTAATAACCAGAGGCAGGGCTAGCATATGGCACGAATTTCCGGGGTAACGATCCCCAGCGAAAAACAAGTGCATGTTGCACTTACCTATGTATATGGCATTGGTCCCAAGACCAGCGCCGACATTTTGACAACCGCCAAGGTGGAGCCAACCGTGCGCGTCAAAAATCTGACTGATGCCGAAATTTCGCGCATTCAGGAAGCAATTAACGACAACTACACTGTGGAGGGCGAGTTGCAGCGCGTAGTTGCGGGCAACATCAAGCGCCTGAAGGATATTAACTCCTACCGTGGCTTACGCCACAAGGCCAGCTTGCCGTCACGTGGCCAGCGCACCAAAACCAACGCCCGCACCCGCCGCGGCCGTAAAGTAACTGTGGGTGGTACCGCTAAGAAGGTCGCGTCCAAGACGTAGGATAAGGATATAACTATGGCAGATACAACTACCCCAACTACAACCGCTCCTGCGCCAGCCAAAAAGAAAAAGGCCAAACGCAGCGTAGCCGCCGGTCAAGTCCACATTTTGGCCACCTTTAACAACACTATCGTTACCTTTACTGATGCCCAAGGCGGCGCTCTGACCACAGCTAGCGCCGGTGGCTGCGGTTTCCGCGGCTCCAAAAAGGGTACAGCCTACGCCGCCCAAGTGGCTGCCGAAAAAGCCGGCAGTGCAGCCAAACAGTTGCACGGCTTTAGTAAAGCAGACGTATACATCAAGGGCGTGGGCCTGGGTCGCGACGCCGCCATTCGCGCCATGAGCGGCCTTGGTATTCAAGTAGAAAGTATTAAAGATGTGACCGGCGTACCGCACGGCGGTGTCCGCCCTAAGAAGGCACGTAGGATCTAGCATATGGCACGAGATACTCATTCAATCGTAAAAATGTCCCGCCGCGAAGGCTATGCGCTGCACCCCAAGGCCCACAAAGCTTTAGTAAAGCGCACAGCACTGCCGGGTCAAAAGCAAAATACACGCGGTGGGCGTAATAAAACCAGCCAGTACAGCCTGCAGCTGCGTGAAAAGCAGAAGGTTAAGCGGTTGTACGGCCTGCTGGAAAAGCAATTCAGCAACCTGATGAAAGAAGCCGGCCGTAAACAGGGCCAGTCCGGCGCTGTGCTGCTGCAATTTTTGGAACAGCGCGCCGACAACGCTATTTACCGTGCCGGTTTTGCACCGTCACGCCGCGCTGCCCGCCAACTGGTTACCCACGGTCACTTTATGTTGAACGGCCGCCGTGTTGACGTTCCGTCAATTCGCCTGCAAGCCGGCGATGAACTGATCATTCGCGACCACAGCAAACAGACCGAATACTTCAAGAAACTGGACGACGTAAGCCCCGCACCATCCGCTACACCCGGCTGGATCAAAGTTGACCGCAAAAAGGTCAGCGTCAAAATTACCGGATTACCCTCTCGCGAAGAGGCTGAGCCAGACATTAACGAACAATTAATCGTAGAATACTACTCACGCTAAGGGAGGACGAATATATATGTCAAAACTGATTCACACCCCAGGCCTGGTCAAGGTAGACGATCACTCAGCTACCAGTGCCACTTTTACCGTAGAACCGCTGCACAGCGGCTATGGTATGACCTTGGGCAACAGCTTGCGCCGCGTGCTGCTTTCCAGCATTTCCGGTGCTGCCGTTACCAGCTTTAAAATCGAGGGTGTCACCCACGAATTCACCACCGTTAAAGGCGTAAAAGAAGATGTCGTGGACATCATGCTGAACCTCAAAGGTATCCGCTTCCGCGTATACGGCGACGAACCGCAAAAACTGCGCATTACCAAGCAAGGCAAGGGGCCAGTTAAAGCCAAGGACATCCAGGTAAACGCCGATGTCGAAGTTGTTAACCCCGACCATATCATTGCCACCATCGACGACGACAAAGCCAAATTTGTTATGGACCTAGTGGTCGAAACCGGTCGCGGCTATCGCACCGTCGAAGAAGTCACTGCTAAAAAGGCCAGCGACCATGTTGCTGTCGATGCTATGTTCAGCCCGGTTGTACGCGTACGCTACAAGGTAGAGAACACCCGTGTTGGTCAAATGACCGACCTGGACAAACTGGCAATTTCCATCGAAACAGATGGCTCTATCACCCCACGCGATGCCTTCGAAGAAGCTTCGGCCATTTTAGTTAACCAGTACACCGCACTAGCCGGCAAGACTCGCGTCGAAGCTGCGGAACAGCTGGTGCCTACAGTCCAGGGTGGTGGCCACGCCATAACCGCTAACGGTGACGAACCGGCCGCACTGAACACTTCTATCGAAGACCTGAACCTCAGCGCCCGCACCACCAACGCACTCATTAACAACGACATCCACACCATTAAGGACCTGTTTAGTCTGAGTGACGCCGAACTGCGCGACCTGAAAGGCTTTGGCAGCAAAGCCCTGGACGAAGTCAAAGAAAAACTGGCGGAATTGGAGCTTTAGGCATGCATCGTCACGGATATCAAGGACGTAAGCTGCACCGCGAGCGCGACCAACGCAATGCGCTCATCAAGGGTCTGGCCGACAGCCTCGTCAAGTACGAGACTATCGAAACCACCTTGCCCAAGGCCAAAGAGGTACTGCCTTACGTCGAAAAGCTTATTACTAAAGCCAAAAAGGGCGATTTGCACAATCGCCGCCAGGTTATTAGCGGCCTGCAAACGCTGGAAAGTGCCCACAAGCTGGTGGACGACATCGCCCCCAAGCTAAAAGGGCGCGTTAGCGGCCACCTACGCATCGAGCGTACCGCCCTGCGTCGCGGCGACAACGCCCAAATGGCACGCGTTAGCTTTGTAGACGATCTGCAAAGCGCGCCTGTTGCCAAACCAGCTGCCGAGGTCAAAAAACCTGCAGCCGCCAAAACTCCTGCTAAAAAGGCCACTGCCAAGAAAGAGGAGAAATAATGAAAACCTATAGCGCTAAGCCAACCGACGTTACCCGCAAATGGTATGTGGTTGACGCCACCGAAGCACCATTGGGCCGCGTGGCTACCCAAGTTGCTACACTACTGACGGGCAAGGGCAAGCCCATGTTCACCAAGCACATCGACTGCGGCGACTATGTTATTGTTATTAATGCCAAAGATCTGGTAGTTACCGGCGACAAGCTTATTAAAAAGACCTACTACCGTCACAGTGGTTTCCCGGGCGGCTTAACCGAAACCACCTTGGCTAAAAAGATGGCCACCGACCCCACCGATGTTATTTTCCATGCCGTGCGCGGCATGCTGCCGGTTAACAAGCTGCGCGATGCACGCCTGGCCCGTCTGAAAATATACGCCGATGGGGAGCACCACCACGAAGCACAAAAACCCGAAGTATTTTCGGTGAAAGGTGATAAATAATGGCTGACAAAAAAGCACACAGCTACTTTTACGCTCTGGGCCGCCGCAAAAGCGCCACTGCCCGGGTACGTTTGCAAAACGGCAAAGGCACCATTACTGTTAACGGCAAGCCAGCCGAAGAATACTTTGCCAGCAGTACCTTTTTACTGACCGAACTGCAGCAGCCGTTTATCGCCCTGCAGCAAGAGAACAAGTTCGACATTACTGTTGTCGTAACTGGTGGCGGCCACGCCGGCCAGGTAGACGCTATCCGTTTGGGCATTGCCAAAGCCATGGTTGATATGAACAACGACCTCAAGGCCACTCTGAAGCGTGCAGATCTGCTGAGCCGCGACCCGCGCGAACGCGAACGCAAGAAATTCGGTCTTAAAGGCGCCCGTAAACAACGCCAGTTCACCAAGCGTTAAGTCCCGCTGCTTGACCAAAGCTGACCAAAAAATCCGGAAGTTATTCCGGATTTTTTGTAATTATTACCCAATATGCTAACCTGGAATAATGCAACAAACAAACGCCAACTTCTATTGGTTTAGCAATGTCTCACTCGTGGCGGTTTGTTCTGTGCGCTCGCATACCTAAATCAATTCTCGAACCTATTGAAGAAACCGCCACTGCAGGCGGTTTCTTATTTTTAATCAAGGATTACAAAATGCAAGAAGTAAATTCAAACCTAAACCCTCAAGAAATATTACACGCAATGGGAGTACTCATTGACCCTGGCGATAATCGCCCACCAGCTGAAATACTGACGTTTTTAAAAAGTGTGGCCACAAATGGCATTGCACAAGTAGTCACGCTAGAAACCCGGGCCAATACGGTATAATGAAAACAGCTATGAGCAAACCAGTTGTTTTAACCGGCCTAAGGGCCAATAACGATCTTCATATTGGCAACTATTTTGGTGCGCTGCTGCCCATGATAGACATGGCCACCCACCGTTCCGGCGAATACCAAATAAACATGTTTGTGCCCGACCTGCATAGCTTTACCACACCCATCGACCACAGCACCTTGCAGGCGCAGATTAGGCACAACCTACGGCTGTTCGTGGCTGCCGGCCTGCCACTGGATAATCCAGATATCCATTTGTACCGCCAAAGCTATGTGCCCGCGCACAGCGAACTTACCTGGATACTGGACTGCTTTACGGGGTATGGCGAAATGAGCCGCATGACGCAGTTTAAGGACAAGTCCGCCAAGCTCAGCGCCGACCGCATTAGCGTAGGGCTGTTTAACTATCCGGTGCTAATGGCGGCTGACATTTTGCTGTACAGCGCCAAGTACGTGCCGGTGGGCGACGACCAAAGCCAACACCTGGAATTTACCCGCGACATTGCCGCGCGCATAAACAGTCAGTTTGGCGATATCTTTACCCCGCCAGAACCCGTAGCCAAGCAGCATGAGTTCTTTGGCAAAGACCAAGGCCTGCGCATCCGCGACCTGCAAAATCCGGACAAAAAAATGAGCAAAAGCGACGAATCGGGCAAGGGGATTATCTTTTTGGGCGACAGCCCAGACGATGCAGCAAAGAAGATTATGAGCGCCGCCACCGACAGCGAAGGCGTTATCCGCTACGACCAAGCCAAGCAAGCCGGTATCAGCAACCTGCTACAAATTTTGGCCTTGCTAGAACAAAAAAATATTCAAGATGTAGTACAGCTGTGGGAAGGCAAGACCAGCTACGGCGAGTTCAAAACAGCTGTGGCCGATAAGGTACGTACCTTCTTAACCGAATTCCAAACCAAGCTGGCTGCCGTAGACGAACAGGCCTTGCAAGCCAAACTGCAATCGTCCGAGGCCGCTATGAATCAAACTGCCAATGCCACGCTACTCAAAGTGCAACAGGCTGTAGGCCTGCGCCCCTAATATCATGGCCGTATTTACTGTTGGCGAAGAGCAAAAAGGCCTGCGGCTGGACGTATTTATAACCGGCCGCATGCCACGCCTTAGCCGTGCCTATGTCCAAAAGCTAAGCGATGACGGCAAAATAGTGGTAAACGGCCACGCCCAAAAAGCAGGTTCTAAGCTACGCGAAGGCGACAAGGTGGTTATTAATTACAACGAAGCCGAGCTGGATAATATTCCGCATATTGACCTGCCCGTATTATACGAAGACGACGACTGCGTGGTTATTAACAAACCGGCCGGTGTGCTTACGCACTCCCAAGGCTCGTTCCAGCCCGAAGCCACGGTGGCTACCTTCTTGCGCAACAAACTGCAAGGCATGGAGGGTGAGCGGGCAGGGGTAGTACACCGGCTGGATCGGGCCACCAGCGGGGTGATTATTGGGGCCAAAAACCAGGCAGCGCTCAGTTTTTTACAAAAACAATTTGCACTACGCAAGGTTAAAAAAACCTATGTGGCTGTGGTGCAGGGCCAGCCAGATCCGGCCGAAGCAATCATCGACATGCCTATCGAACGCAACCCTAAAGCGCCAGCCACCTTCCGTGTGGGCCAAAATGGCAAACCGGCTATTACGCATTACCGCATGCTGCAAGCAGGCGAGCATTACAGTTTGATCGAACTCAAGCCCGAAACCGGCCGTACCCACCAACTGCGCGTGCATTTGCAAAAAATTGGCCACCCCATTGTGGGCGACCCACTATATGGCGACGGCCATTACGGCGACCGGCTATTTTTGCACGCGCTCAGCCTGGAAATCACCGTACCGAATCGCGAGCGCAAAACATTCACCGCGCCATTACCGCCGGAATTTAAAGAGCAAATAAAATAATGACCGATATTGTCCTGCACGCCCACACTGCCAGCCAGCTAGAGCAGTTCATTGCCCAGCCCGCGCACGCCGTGCTGCTTACCGGCGCCGACGGCATAGGCAAGGCAACACTGGCCGCATATCTAGCCGCGCAAATACTGGAACTGCCAGCCGACAAGCTAGCGCAGTACCAATATGCCAAGCTGCTGGGTGCCCAGCGAGGGACAATTCCCATCGAGAGTATCCGCGAGTTGACCCACTTTTTGCAGCTTAAAACCATTGGCACCAAACCACTGCGTCGCGTGATTATTGCCGAACATGCCCAGGGCCTCACCCTTGAGGCCCAAAACGCTTTCCTTAAGCTATTAGAAGAACCGCCCAGCGACACTATTATCATCCTTACCGCTGACACACCGCGGGCGCTGTTGCCCACCATCCGTTCCCGCCTGCAAACCATTGCCGTTAACGCACCGCCAGAGGCAGAACTAAAAAAACACTTTGCTAGCGCAGGCAACGACGAAACCGCCATTGCCCGCGGCTATTTCCTGAGCGGCGGCCTGCCAGGCCTGATGCATGCGCTGCTGGCTGACGACACCGCGCACCCGTTACTCAAAAGCGTGGCCGTGGCCAAAGAACTGTTAGGCCAGCCAGTATTCGAACGCCTTGCCAAAGTAGACAGCTTAAGCAAGCAAAAAGAAGAGGCAACCCATGTACTGCAAGCCCTGCAGCACATTGCCCAAACCGGCCTGGACCAAGCCGCTGGCAAAAGTGACGCCGCGCGCATTAAACAGTGGCACCGCGTGCTCAAGCATACCTTTGCGGCTCAAACCGCGATGCAATACAGCGTTAACACCAAACTAGCCCTCACCAACTTAATGTTGCATATGTGAGAACCGTGCTCATTTGCTATAATAATAGGCAACATGTTTGAGCTGGTCATTATTGCAGGCTTCGGCCTTCTGGCATTTTTCAACACCACCGTGCATGACGATGAATTTGCCGGCGCCTCGCGTAAAATCAGCGACCGCCTGGGCAAATTGTGGGACATTGCCCACCAGGGCATGCGCGAAAACCGTTTTTTGCGTGCCGAAAAAGCCTTGCTAACCATTCTTAAAATAGACGAGCGCAATGCCGCTGCCTACAACCGCCTGGGCATTTTGTATGCCAAGCAAAAAGAATATCGCGACGCTATCGACTGTTTCGAAATTGCCAGCAGCATCGAAGCCACACCCTCAAGCCTGCATAACCTGGGCCTTATTTACTATGAAACCGAAAACTATGCCAAAGCCGCCATTGCATTCGAACAAGCACTCAAGCTAGAAGACGACCTGGCCGCCCGCCACGTTGCCTACGCCAAGGTACAAGAAAAACTAGGCAACGAAAAACTGATGTTCCAGGCCCTGGACAAAGCCGTAGACCTAGAACCCAACAAAGAAACGCTGACATTACTGCAAAAAGCCTACAAAGACCGCCACATGGACAAAGAAGCCGACATGGTAGAGCAAAAACTCAAAAAACTCATTGTGCCCGCCGGCCGACCCAAACGCATGATGCGCCCCCGCCGCGTGGCAGTATAACAATTGCCGCAACGCCTCTTATCTGCTAAAATACCTCTGTTATTCGATTATGCCGACATAGCTCAGTGGCTAGAGCGGCTGTTTTGTAAACAGCGGGTCGTGGGTTCGAATCCCTCTGTCGGCTCCATTTCTGGTATAATAATCCAGTCCTGCAGGGATAGTGAAGCGGTCAAACACGGTTGACTGTAAATCAACTCCTTCGGGTTCGGGGGTTCGAATCCCTCTCCCTGCACCAAAAGAAAGCGGGTCTGCCAGTGGCAGGCCTGTTTTCTTTTGTGGAGGCGAAAGGGATTCGAACGACAAAGTCCGGGGGACTTTGGCCGCCCGAAGCCCGAAGGGTTCCCTTGGCAAATTTATAATTTTAATTTGCAGGGAAGGTCGAATGCCGGAACCCGCAGGGTCGAGGATAGCCGGGGGCTGTCCGAGCTATCCATGCTTGGCCACCCATGTCCCGCTTGCGATGCTAAGCGCAAAATAAGGAATCCCTCTCCCTGCACTCTCCCTCTAATAAGAAGATTCTTATTGTATAATTACTGTCAGACTAAGTTCGGAGAATATTATGGCCTATGAATATCCAAACCCTGCCAAGGAAATACCGGAACATCTAGGACCCTTCTATGATGGAATAATTGCAGGGCTAGAAGAACGTCGTAAAGCTGGAGTGTTTGATGATCTTGATGCACTGGTGGCAGAGTTGGTTAGCGACCCTGGTGGGCTGCAGGCCTTTTTTGACGCGCAAGGATGCGCAGAATCAGACTACCCCCAGTAGAATCGTATATTTCATAGATCACGCTGCACTATGAAAGTCAGGCTTGAAGCACTGGAGAATTGACGCCGATATGGCAGCTCAACAAAAACCCCTTTGTTCCTGAAAACAGGCATGCCAGGTTTGTTTTTTGTTTTAACATACACCCGCGGAAAAATATGTTTGATGCTACTACCGCGCCAAGCATAACCCTGATAAAATGAATATATGAAAGTGGAGGTGGCCAAAAGGCGTTGGTGGCGTTGGTGCCGCGTTATGCTTGTCGCCATTGTGGTTCTTAACCTCAATTATGTGGCGCTTACCGTATTCCATCCTGCGCAGAAAGCGGCAGCAGCAACGCTTACGTGGGACGGCGGCGGCACTGACGGCACTTGCGGCGGTAGTGCGGGCGATGGCAACAAAATGTCCTGCGCACTAAACTGGTCTGGCGACACGCTACCCACCAGCACCGACGCGATTAGCTTTAGCGGTACCTCCACCAAAAACGCGGTGGCTGACACTGCTTTTACCAGCACGATTATCGCCTATGCCAGCGCCAGCCCATATACCGGTACCATAACCTTGCAGCGCAGCCTTACGATGACCGGTAGTTTTGTACATTCAGGCGGCACCTTCAACGCTGGTGCAAACAATATGTCGGTTGGAACTGGCTTCACGATAGGGGGTGGCACTGCGTTTACCGCACCAAGCACGACGCTGACCGTTGGCGGAACAATAGGCATAAGCGGTGGGACTTTTAATGCCAACAACGGTACGGTAAAGATTACGGGCAGTAACAGCGCCTTTATCGACTGTAACAGTTCGGTTAATTTTAACCTTGTCCAGTTTGAGTTAACCGGCAGTGGCAGCCGAACAATTAGGGGCTTAAACACTGCATGCACCATTCCGCTCGGCAACAATCCAACTGTAAACAGCGGAGGCACGAGTACTCATATTGTCTTAACTGGCTTTACCGGAGGGTCGGCCATCCTGAGTGGCAGCGGCACACTTACTTACGATGGCACCATCGAAAATGTAACTAACAGTGCTTTGAGCGGGTTTAGTGCGGTAGATGGCGACGATTTTATCAATACTAGCACTAGTATAAGCTTAAGCGCTATAAGCCAATTTACCCTCAGTAACAACCTGACTATTACTGCGGGAACGGTTACCGCACCCAGCGGCACGCTGTCGGTAGGCAATGTGTTTACCAACAACGGTACGTTTACGGCCAATAGCGGCACGGTGGTGGCCACCGCCTCAAGCCCGGTGACCTATGTGGGCACCTTTACGGGCAGCAGTGCGTTGCACAACTTTACCGTCAGTGGCGCTGGTTCTGTTACGTTACCGGCATCGGCCACTACAACGCTTACTGGCGGGCTTACCTCTACCAGTAGCGGTGGGGTTGTGCAATCCGGGGGTACGGTAGAGCTTCGCGGCAGCAGCAGTGCGACATTTGGGCCCACGAGCGGTACGTCTACTTGGACACTGAACAATCTGACATTCTCTAACAGCAGCGGCAGCGCCCGTACCATTACCACGGGTACTGGTGGCAGTGGTACTGTTACCATTGGCGGCATCCTAATTGTTGGCGCCAGTGGCGATACCGCAGCAACCAACCTGTCTATGGGTAACATTGGCTGGGTACTCAGTGGTACCAGTGGCACCCCGTTTCGGCCGCTCGCCAGCCCGGCTGCATCGATAAGCTCCGGTACCAGCACAGTCACGTTTTCGGGCAACAATACTTCTGGCAATACAACCGTACCAACGGTTTCTTACTACGACCTGGTGATTTCTAACGCCAGCGAGACATACGACCTGGGGGGCGTAACAAGTGCGCACAACCTTACCCTTGCCAATGGCACGCTTGATGCCACCACAAACAACTACATTCTGACCGTAAGCGGCAATTTCGCCAAGCAAAGCGGCACATTCACGCCGCGGGCCGGCACCGTGTATCTGAACGGTACCAGCCAACAGGTAAGTGGTTCGTCCTCGTTCTATAACCTGGCCAAAAGTACGGCAGCGGCCGACAGCCTTACATTTGCAGCTGGCAGTACTCAAACAGTAACTGGCGCGCTTACCCTTAGCGGCGCGGCTAGTAACCGGCTTAGTTTGCGGTCCAGCGCAGCGGGCTCAAGCTGGTTTATTAACCCTTCCGGCAGCCGCAGTGTGCAATATCTAGACGTTATGGACAGCACTAACACTAATCTAAGCGCCATTGACGCCCGGGATGCAGGCAATATCGACTCCGGCAATAACGGCGGCTGGATATTTGGCACCGCAATCACTAGCGCATCCACAACAACAGCAGCAGCCACATCTGGTGCAGCTGCAACACCTTCTGCCACGCAAGCGTCTGCCGAGACCGAAGCGCTTACCTCCGAGTCTTCGGTAACCACTACTGCAGCAGCAACGACCAAACCCATAACCGTACCGCAGTTCCAAGTACGCGTGGTAAACAACAAAAATCAACCGCTGGAGGGTGCAGAAGTGTACCTGGCCGGTGTAAATGCCCGCGCCAAAACCAACAAACAGGGTTATGCCACCTTCCGCAACATACCTGCCGGCACATACCTGGCAACCGCAACATACAAAGGCAAAAAAGCCAGCCAAAAGCTAACCGTTGCCATGGGGCAAGTTAACGCCATAACCATTACCGTGCCAGGCGCCGATTCTTCTGTGCGCATGTATTGGTGGGGGCTGCTGTTTCTGTTACCGTTCATACTCTTCTTTATCTTATTCAAACGCCGCCATGATGGCAAAGACGACAATACCCCTAACCATTCCGCCTAAAAGACGTACGCTAGCGCCATGCTACACTTGGTGCATGGCTTCATCCAGCTGGAAACATCTTTCTTCGGCTTACGTGCACCAAAATCCATGGTACAAAGTGCGCCAGGACCAGGTGATTATGCCCAATGGGAAGCCGGGGGTGTACAACGTAGTAGAAACCCGCGGCAGTGTGTATATACTGCCCATTACTAAAGAAGGTAATATCGTACTGGTGCGACTTTTTCGCTACACTACCCAATCGGATTCCTGGGAAATTCCAGCCGGAGGCATAGAGGATGAGGAACACCCCTTGTTGGCCGCCAAAAGGGAATTACAGGAAGAACTGGGTTGTGAAGCCGAAAAATGGGAAAATTTGGGCAGTATTGAACCTGCGAACGGTATCATGAGTGCCAAAGGACACATATTCTTAGCGCAGGGTCTTGCCAAACAGGGTAAAAATGAACAGCTCGAAGAAGGTATAACCGAAACAAAAGCCTTTACCCCTGGCAAAATCCGCCACATGCTAGCCGACAACATTATTGTAGACGGTCCTACACTGAGCGCATTGCTATTGGCCATTGCCAAAGGCCGCCTGACCTTATAGCCCTTGGATAAAACGTTATTTTCTGCTATCATTTACCCTGTTATATGCCCAAGTAGCTCAGTGGTAGAGCACTTCCATGGTAAGGAAGGGGTCTCGGGTTCAAATCCCGACTTGGGCTCCAGATATTTACAAACCTGTTGTACTCTGTTAAAATTAGGATAATTGTTTTATAAAGTTTGAGAATATATGGCTACAAAAAACACGAAGCGCAAAATTGTTGGTATGGTAAGCGAAGAATCCGGCGAACGGATTTATTACACTACCAAAAACACCATGAACACGCCCGACAAACTGTCTTTACGTAAATACAGCCCTAGGCTACGCAAACACGTGGTATTTACCGAAACCAAGAAAAACCTGGGCCGCAACGAAGTCAAACCCCGCAAACACTAGAAAAACCTGGGCCGCAACGAGCGGCCTTTTTAATTTGTAATTGTTATGTTTGGTTTTGAGCTAACACTGGAAGATATTCACGCTGGAGCAGGCCGGGAGACGCACAAATTGCTCTATGGCGAACGCTATAAGGCTGTTGCTAAAGCGAGCTGCGAGGCTGTACTTGCCGGTAATCACGGTGCATATTATGTGCCAGCCGTTCTTTTTGTGCTGCGATCTACGGTAAACACGCTTGGCCAACCCGAGATTCATGAGCGTTTGCCACTTGAAGTTGCAGAAAGATCCTTGATTAGCCAAAAATATGCGCGCACCATCGTAGAAGCTGGCGGGATTAGGCAACTTGAGACATTCTACGCAAGTAACTAATCTTTTCGCAATCTGGGATACAACGGCGTAGAAGAACTGCACACACCGGGCTATATGGAATCTCTGGCCCTGGGGGCCATTACTGATGTCGCCCTCATTGCCGGCGGTGCGCGCCGAGCACTCGACGCACATGGAATTACCAGCAACACGACTACCATTATTAAGCGCAGCCCCCGGCTTCTGGCACTTTCCGGTGTTACCAGAGAAAGTTCGGCGCCTATTAGTAGCCGCTTGGGGCTCCCATATGCCGATCCTGGTCATTTTGTCGTGCACCAACCAAGAGAACAACGGCCAGAAGTGAGTTTTGCCCCAGAAACACTTGCCTTTATTAGAAACCACATGGCAGAAAAGAGCGGATGCCCCGCAGCTGCCGTAACGCCAGAAGGCAGCACAGTCAGTATATTACAAGCCGGCTGGAACGATCTGGTCCCCCTCCTAGTACCCCCGCATGCCACCGTTAATGCGCACCAATAGGCGATAGGGTGAAAATACCGGAGGTTACTTTACATTGGTCATGGCTTGGCAAGCCAACGGCTTAGACCTAGGCAACCTTGGCAATATCCAACAAGGTATTCACTAGCTCGGCATGGCTCCAGACTAATGGTGTAACGCCCAGGGATATGCCACTTTCGGGATCGAACTGCTCGCTTAGAGCACCGCTGCGGTAGGCGCGGGCCAGTGCCCATGCCACAAGTTCTTGGGCTTTATCGGCCTTGCCCACACTGTTGTAATACTGAGCCAGCCACAGGGTGCACACCACCCAGGGGTTGCCTTTGTACTGTTGCTTGGCCAAAAAGTAACCGTCGTGTTCAAAACGGATAACGCCGCCAATGGGGCTGCTAGCTAAAAGACGGTTCTCTACCTGGTGCAAGGTACTAACCAGCCGTGGGTCATCCAGGGGTAATTTGGCAAACATGTACAGACCATACAAGCTGGAGGCGTCCAGGGTGTCGTCATACGCCAAGCTGCCATCCTCCTGCAGCAAAAAACCTTTGCGGAAGTAGCCATCGGGGTGGTACAGGGCATCTAGGCCGTTGCGCATAGTGTCGATGGCTTTCTTCCAGCGCACGTTGTCGTCGGGGCGGCCGACCACTTGGGCTAGTTCTACAGCTGTTTCCAAACCGGCAATTACCGCACACACGGTGTAGGTGCTGGTCAAAAATTTTTGCTCCCACAGATCGTAGCTGGCGTGGGGCAGACCAGTGGCTTCGTCTACAAAGTCGCTCATAAAGTTGGCTGTGCGTACAATAAAGCTTTCGTACATGTTTTCGATATACGCCCGATCGTGACTGACGCGGTAGTATTCGCCAATCATAAACAAAATAATAGCGGTTTCGTCTTCCTGGATAGCCAGCTCTTTGTGGCGGCCGTGCACCAGCGGGTGCCAGGTGCTGCCAATGGCCCGGTCGGGCTGGTACTTGTGCATTAAGTAGCCATCGCGGTGCATGGTATCGCGCATAAAGTCGAACAGTTTTTTGGCTTCTTCGAACAGGCCCAGGCGGATGAACGGCCACACGGCGTTGGCGGCATCGCGCGGCCAGCAATAGCAATAGTAGTCACGGCCGTAGTTAAAAATGCTGGAATCACCGCTGGCCAATATTGACCCGCGCTCGTCGCAGTGGGCTTTGGTAATTAACAGGCCTTTTTGTACGGCAATGCGTTGGGCTTCGGGCAAAGCCTGCAACTGCTGGGCGGTGTTGCCCAGCCAGCGCTGCCAGTGCTCGCGTACTTTTTTGAGCCGTTCCTCCAGCGGATAGTATTTAAGGTGCGTGTGCACCACCTGGGCATCGGTTTGGCTGTCGGCCGCCACCACCCAGTAGTCCACACCAAACCATTGGCCGGCCTCTACCTCGCGCTGAAAGCGCAGTACGCTGTCCACACCGCCATGCTCCACGGCGTTGCCACTTAGGTTCCCATCTTCGGCGTCCATGAATGTACCGGCTTTGCCCTCGATGTTGTAATTGCCCACAGCGTACTGGTCAAAGTCGCCATCGTCCATAATTTTGCCCGCAATCAGCAAACAACAGCGGCCTTTGTAGTCCAAAATGTAGTGGTCGTCGGGCACATACATGGCCGTGTCGGCCCGGCCGGCCCGGGAAATCTGGAAGGCTTGGTGCATAAATACGCGTATGTCACGCTTGTGGTCGGCCTGGTTGGTAATTTTTAGGCAGCGCACCAGCGCGTTATATTCCACATCCACAAAATCGCGCAATTGCACCGTAAGGTTTAGGTGGGACGAGTGCATGGTTATATCACTTACCAGAGCATCGTCGGCAAAGGTAACATCCACCTCCCAGCTGCCGTCATTCACCCAGCTAAAGGCGCCGTCCACCCACACGCCAATTTTGTGCTGCGAATTGCGGGCGTTGGTAAGGTTATCCAGCCCTACATAGGGATAGTAAAAGTCGTGCACCAGCCCGCTTTCGTCAAGCCCTACAAACAGCTGCCCATTGCTGAGTACGACTGGTCTGCCCACTATACCTCCACACCCTTATTACTTAACCTAAATTGTACGTCACGGTAGGCGTTCATGAAAGCGATAAAGCCCTCGTAGGGGTTATTATAGGGACTAAAATAGGCATGGATGTCGCCGTCGTTAAACCACTTGGTGCACATGTAGTAAAAGTGGTCGGAGGTTTGCAAACGGCGCCAGTCTTCTATTAACCCCAAATCGCCGGTGCCTAGGATTTTATTTTCCAGATCGTACAGCGCGGTAATAGCCGAACTTTGCATGCTATTGCCCAGCCAGGCCGACAGGTCGCGCTCGGTATCTGCCCAGGTGACGGTGTAGGGGGTATCGATGCTGTCTTTAGGCTCGAATGCGTCAATGGCCTGGCTGACAGTCATAAAGGTATTGCCCGGGGTCTTCAGCCACTCGCCCGGCAGGTGCTGCAAAAAATCAAAAATACCGGATTCATCCCATTGGTGCTCGCCAAATGTTTCGTAATCCATAAACAAATTAAAATTAGTGGCATTGCCGGCCTCGTTTAGCCAGTGGGTAAATTTGTCGGCAGTTAGCGGCCATTCGCTCCAGTTGCGGTCGCCAAAACGGAAAGCAATATCGTCGCTAAGTTTGTAGTTTTTCATTAATAGCCGAATGTTGTCGGTATAGGCAGGCCGGTATACGTAGTTAGGGCTGCGCCAGCCCAATATTTTGTCCCAGCCCTCGCTTAAAATGCCTTTATAGCCCGCACGGTCGGCCCAGTAGGCTACGTCGTTGTTATAGGCCAGCTCGGTGTTACGGAACACCTTGGGGGTTTGCCCAAAAACAGCTTGAATTTTCTGTTCGTGCATTTTCACCTGGGCCTCAAATTCGGTACGCGAATAAAAGAATGCCAGACTGTGGTGATAAGTTTCGCCCACAATTTCTACCCGGCCGGTACCTACCAAGTCTTTAAACGACTGCAGGGCCTGCGGTGCCCAGCGTTCCAACTGCTCGATAACCGTGCCGGTAATGGATAGACTCAGGTGGAATTCCGGGTGATTGTGTAACAAGTCCAGCAACCGGCGGTTGGTGGGCAGGTATGATTTTTCGGCTACTTTGTGGATAATGCGTTCGTTGCTGGTTTGGTCGTCG
Organism: Nevskiaceae bacterium; assembly: GCA_035526505.1. Taxonomy (GTDB): domain Bacteria; phylum Patescibacteriota; class Saccharimonadia; order Saccharimonadales; family UBA4665; genus DATLCF01. The sequence continues at coordinate 259,033 of DATLCF010000002.1, forward strand.
TAGGCTGCACTGAAATAATGGTGGTCTACACCGGCGTCAAAAATAGTATAGTGACGCACGCGGTAAGGCTGGTGCACATGCAGGTATAGCACAATGGCTTTATTGGCACTCATCTTTATGCTGCTGCTCCTTGCACGTGTTTGTCGAACACATGCAACAGTTTGTTTGCCGAATCGTCCCAGCTGAGTTTTTCCAATTCTTGGTATACATTGCGGTGCAGCTCGTTGCGCAATGCATCACTTTGCACTACGGCGGCGATTTGGTTGGCCATTTCGTTGACGTCCCAAAAGTCTACCTTTAGACTGTTGCGTAATACTTCGGCTGCACCCGACTGGCGGCTTAATAGTACCGGCGTACCGTAACCCACAGCCTCCAGCGCAGTCAAACCAAAGGGCTCACTAATAGAAGGCATGACAAACAGGTCGGCAATGCTATAGGCATCGCGCAAACGTTTGCCGCGTTGGAAGTCGGTGAATACCACGTTTTTGGCAATACCCAAATCGGCCGCCAGCTGGATAAGCTCAAAATACTGCTCGCCACTGCCCACAATTAAAAATAAGGTCTTGGGTGCACGCGCCACGACTTCTTTGGCCGCGTACAGCAAGTTGGTTAGGCCTTTTTGCAAGGTTAGCCGCCCTACATTGGCCACCACGCGGTAACCCTGGGCACGCATGGTGGCCAGGTACTTGTATGCATTGTCGACATCTAGCGGATCTAGGGCAGCAGGGTCAATGCTGTTGTGCACCACCTCTATTTTGTCAGCCGGAATGCCATAATCCTGCACAATCATGTCCTTGGTGCGCTGGCTCACGGCAATCACCCGGTCGGCCATTACCATAGCTGTGTTTTCGATCTCGCGCACCAGCGGGTTGCCGGCATTGCCGCCGGCGCGGTCGCGCTCCACCGAATGCAAGTGGACAATTAACGGGCAACGAGCATACTGCTTGGCGCGCATAGCGGCACGGAACGTTAACCAATCGTGGGCGTGGATAACGTCAAACACATCACCCTTGGTGCGCGAGATCTCGGCCACGCCTTGTTCGAACAGCTGTTGCTGGCTATGCATATCCATCCATTCGATCCGGCCGTCGCTGTAAGTATATTTGTAACTGTCATAGGCAATGCCGCTGCGCTGCACCTCGGTCACACCCTGTGGGTGGGCTGCAGTAACCTGCATAAAATCTATGCCATGATCGGCACGGTAGGGCAGGATAAACTCAATATCCGCACCGCGTTTGGCGAGGGCCTGGCACAACTGGTAGCACGCAACTCCCAGCCCGCCGCTGTTGTGGGGAGGTAACTCCCACCCAAGCATCAGTATCCTCATTGCCCTCTGGTTTTCGACATTTTAGTTAATCTCTGGCCCGAATTATATCCTTAGAAGGGCTTAAACACAACCTTTTTAGGCCTGCCGTGGGTTGTCCCAGCATGCTGGGACTCTGGGTAATGAGCTTACCTTAGTAATCGTTCGATAGCGATTTCAAACGCAGCTTGTTTAAGGCTAATACCTTCTTTGGCGGCGCGGGCCAGCATAGTTTGAGTAGCGGGTATCAAGATATCAGCCAGTTTTTGATTCACTAACACCTCGCTCCAATGTTCGCCGGCCAAATTTTGCTGCCATTCCAGGTACGAGACAATCACGCCCCCGGCATTTGCCACAATATCGGGCAAAATAACTACGGCCTTATCCTGCAGGTAGCTTTCGGCCTCTTTAGTAATAGGCCCATTTGCCAACTCCACAACAACTTTGGCTTCGATAATATCTTTATTAGTGTCGGTAACAGCATCTTCTAGTGCCGCCAATACAAGTACATCGGCTGGTACGCCAAAAATAGCGTCGTTGCCAGTTGCCTTAACCTTTTGCAAATCGACAAGTTCTTCCGGCCGGGGCAGGGCACCAGTGCTGGCAGTTTTAGCCACATCAATGCCCGCCGGGTTAACCCATGTGTGTTTACTGTTGGCTATAGCTACCAGCTTGATGTTTGGGTAATCCTGAAGCACTTTGGCAAAAAAGTAACCCACATTGCCAAAGCCCTGCAGCGCCACAGTCAGTGGTTTGTCCAGTAGCCCGCGTGCTTTTAAATACTCCACTAAAGTAATTACGCCGCCACGGCCAGTAGCCGCCTCGCGCCCTTCGCTGCCGCCGTTGGCCATGGATTTGCCAGTAAAACTGCCGCGGTCGGCCTGGCCCGTGGTCTTTTCGTATTCATCCACCATCCAGTCAATAATTTCGGCATTCGTATTAACATCTGGTGCTGGAATGTCCTTGTCCGAGCCCACATGCGGCGCCATGTGGCGCACATACCGGCGAGCCAGCTCCTCGACATCTGCTTTGCTAAGTGCCCGCGGGTCAACAGCCACGCCGCCCTTGCCGCCGCCCAGGGGCAAACCCACAGCTGCGGTTTTAAAGCTCATAAGCGTTGCCAACGCCCGCACTTCGTCAATATTCACTTGCGGATGGAACCGAATACCGCCCTTATACGGCCCCATTTTGCTATTGTGCTGCACACGGTAGGCCGGATATTTTTGGCCGCCTACCTCTATTTCAAAAATATGCTCGGCTTCGGCCTCTAGTAAAGCTTCGATAGTTTTTTCGTCATGTCCCAGGCGTGCAGCTGCCTGGCGAATAGCTTGTTGTGCGGTGTGCAGCATTGTTTTACTCATGCACCGAGTATACGCTCTTGCGCGCATGGCTGCTTATGTAAAATTCACCGCAGCCACAATTTTAGATAATAGTCTGGTATAAAAAATAGGTTGAAACATAACCGCTATGACGCTATGGTGGTTCAATGTTGTTCCGAAATGTGGCCGGAACGATGATTACGCTTAGCCACTTATAGGGAGTAAACTATGTCTAAACGTGTGCTGCTAACGGGGGCCGGTGGATTTGTCGGCTGTCATACCTTGATGCATTTTTTGCAGCATACCGATTGGGACATCGTAGCCACGGACAGCTTTCGCCACTGCGGCACTACCGACCGCATTACGCAGCAACTAGACATGTGCGAATTCAAAAACACGCAGCGATTGACCGTATTAACGCACGATTTGCGCGTGCCGTTTTCCAAACGCTTTATCCATCAGATGGGCAAGATCGACTACATAGTGTCTATGGCCAGCGAAAGCAGCGTGGACCAGTCTATTGTCGAGCCCAGAGAATTTATCGAAAACAACATAGAACTCATCCTCACCCTACTGGAATATGCCCGGGAGCATGGGGTTGAAAAATTCTTGCAAGTATCAACCGACGAAGTATACGGCCCAGCCGCCTATGGCCATGCATATCAGGAGGGGGATGCCCGGCGGCCCAGTAACCCATATAGCGCCAGCAAAAGTGCACAGGAAGATATTTGTTATAGCTACTGGCGCACCTATGGCGTGCCCATGGTTATTACTAATACCATGAACATCATTGGCGAGCTGCAAGATCCGGAAAAATATGTTCCCAAAATTATCCGTTCGGTTATGCATGGCGATACCGTGTCTGTGCACGCCAGCGCAGACGGCAAGCTGGGCAGCCGGCATTATTTGCACGCCCGCAACCAGGCTGATGCATTGCTGTTTATTTTGCAACATGTGGCTGCACTCAGATATGCCCCTGGGCACGACATTGCGCGCTTTCATGTGGCCGGCGACGAGGAATTGGACAATCTACAACTTGCCCAGCTTATTGCACACCATGCCAATCGGCCGCTTAAATACGAACTGATAGACTTTCATTCGGCTCGGCCCGGCCACGACTTGCGTTACGCCCTGGATGGCAGCAAGCTTACCGCAGCAGGCTGGCAGCCACCAGTACCACTCAAAGAAAGCCTACGGCGCACCGTGGAGTGGTCGGTCGCCCATCCGGAATGGCTGTTATAGTTACTGCAAAATATGAAAGTTATCCGTGCTATGAAATTCCTTGCCAAACGCTAGCAAGGTGGCTGCATCCTGTCGCTGTGTGTGGTGCAAACGCATCACCGCTACCTTTTCGTCAAACAGGCCGGCCACATCAACTCTATGATTAATATAGCCGCTGTCCACACCGCACGGCATATACACAAAATCGGTCGATGCAACAGGCATTTGTTTGTGTGACAGGCAATAATACATCAGCTCTTTGACCTTTAGGCCCGCTGGCGGTGCAGCCTTAAGCCTGTAAAACACATAGGCGGCTATAGAACTGGCCGCAATGTGATCCAAATGTCCGGAAAGGCCGTTGGGGGCAAAGGTTACGAAGCGCAACTCGCAAGGATCTGCGGCAATATCGCGCGCATTGCGTTCTATTTTTGCTGCAATGTCATGGTACATGCTGTTGCATAGTGTGCCGTCTTCGTAGCCGAGCCAGTGCAGACCCTTTGCCCCTATTGCTTTGCCGGACGCCTCCCATTCCTTGCGCCGTGTGTTACCCAAATCCGGTACATTGTCCGGGTTCATACCATGGGTGCCGTCGGTAACACAAATAAGTTGCAGTTCTGTGCCCGCACGTACTTCTTGTATTAGTGTAGCGCTTGGCCCAAACGCTTCGTCGTCGGGGTGGGCAAATATGCCGATTAGCACGCGTTTCATATACTTTAGTATTTACGAATAATTACTAAACCGGCGCAGGTCGCGGCGCATTTGCTCATAATTGTGGTGCAGATAGTTGGTATGTTCGTAGTTCATAATACGGTTGCCCTGGCTTTGCACTTCTAATACCTGGTGCTGTATGGCTTTGATGCGATTTTCCAGATCGCGCGGATTTTTATGCATTTCGATGTCATCTACCAAATGCTGCACTTCTTGGCGCATGGTATGCGCCATGGGATGATTGGAATCGCCCAAGGCATCGTGGAATTGATACTGCAAATCGCGTGCCCGCTTGTAAATGGGTTGATATTCTGGCTCGATACTCATATATACATCCTCCTGCGGAGCTATACCCCCATTATCACCCAGGCAGTGATTTGGTGCAAATGCCACCTTAGGGTGCTGCTTTATATTGTGGGACTTGCTGAGTGCATATATGGGAACGCTTTTTCTGCGATAAGGGCAAAATTATAGCCGAATATTTCCGGGTGCGCGGCTACGTCGTGCCGCAACGCGTCCACATCAAACCATTGCACGACTGCCAACTCTTCCTCTTGTAGAGTCAGGTTTTGGATATCCAAATCTGCACGGTACACGAAAAACTGGCAGTGATGGTTATACTTGCCACTCATACGCAGGCGCGGCCCTAGTTCTAATTTGCCCAAGGTAATACCGATTTCTTCCTGCGCCTCTTTACGAATATTGCTTTCGTATGTTTCGCGAGATTCCACCGTGCCCTCTACGGCCAATCCCCACAGGCCGGGATCTTTTTGTTTGGTGCGCGCCCGTTGGGCTAATAGCAACTGCCCTTTGGAGTTTACGATTAACAGACGCGCCACCCGGTATATGTCGGTAGGCAATAACTCGGCACCAGCTTTTTTCCCAATGACCTGATCGTTTTCGTTAACCACTGTCAGCATTGTCATATGCAAATCATACCATTTGCCTACGGACGGATGCTGGTACAATAGACCATTGTGGCTGAAACCGTTGGTATTTTATATGGGCTGTGGGAAAGCAAGATCGGCCCGCACCCTTGGCATGAAGATATGCTGGCGCGGCCAGATCTTTTACAGGCAGCCCTGGGTCAGCTGGGGGTAAATCTGGAGATTGCCCCTCGTGACCCAGCCGCCTACAGACAGGGACGAAGTCCCGAACGTACGCATTGCCCGCAACCCTGTATATGATCACACCGGTACGCTGCTAGAGGCAGACTTTAAACCCGGGAGTATCGAAGAATGGACTACGGTTATCGACCACTGGGTCGCTAACTTTCAGGCGGAGGTACTCCAAGACGATGGCACCTATCAACGCACCGCCTACGGCATTGGCCTGCCGCCCGAAAAGGTGTGGAACCATAAAAATATCCAAACCTTTGGCAACCGTAAAGATTTGATGGACGGCGTGCTGCACGACTGCGGTGTGGGCATAGACACCTGGAACGTATTGGACCACGAAGGCTTTACCGCCAGTTATGGCAGCAACCGCGAAATTATTTACAAACCCCAGGGCGGATCACTTGGCGACGGCATTGCGGTATTCCCCAATCTGAAAGCACTGCGGGAGGCCATACGCGACCGCAAGGTACAGCGCGATGGCTTTATCCAGCCCTATCTGTCCATCCACGATCCCATTCAGGGCCTGAAAGGAGCAACAAAAGAGGATGCCGAAATTTTAAGAGACGTTAATAACGGACCCGATCGTGTCCGCGAGCTCCGTATGCATACCTTAACTACTACCAGCCGCACAGGCCAACTACAGGCCGAGGCCTATCCAACCCTTAAGATAAGCAAGCCCGGCACCAAAACTATGCAAACCGTTGGGTGCATTGCCCTTGACCCTTCATGCGTACCCCCTGATTCATATATCCACCGTAAAAGCGTTGCAGTGGGCAAGGCGCTCTGTATTGCGGCAGGGCAGGACGGCGTGCCAATGTCGCAATGCTACAGCGTATCCGACTGGCTAATACCCGGTGGTGATATGACCCAGCAAGGCCAGGCAAAAGTTGGCGATGGCAACTGCAGGCTGCCCGGCCTGAACATAAACGCGCCAGCAGCCCGCCAAGCTTTTGTAAAGATACTGGCAGGGCAGCAATAGGCCAAAGAGCGCAAAAGCACTTGTAAGTTCCCGTCCAAAAAAGTAACCTTAAGTATTAAGGATTGACTGTGGTGGGAATAAACAAACCGATTTTAGGCTTAGACGTAGATCATACATGCACGCACGAAGATGGGTTGCCCAATGCTTTGCAGGCCTTTGGCACTACAATTGGGGTGAACGCCCAGATAGTACAAAGCGCAGTTGCACCCCCGGCCAAAAGTTTTACCTGCCAGCCATTTCTTGATGCTATTAATCGCCCGCATTCTTTACCGCAGCTAGAACATACATTGGCAACGCTTTTTAGAACCAATATGTATGACGACGTTGTGCCTTTTTTGCATTGGGCCCGGCAACGCTATCGGCTGGTGGTAGTAAGCCGTGGCAATGCGCACTTTCAGAGCCTAAAAATCAATCCATTTCGTAACCTTATTGACGACGTCATAATAACTGATCGACCTGGTCAAAAAGGGCAGGTGCTTCGAGATCGCTACAATACCGCGCGCCACGTAACTGTCATCGATGATCGGTACGACGAGCTGCATGCCGTCCAGCTTGCTTACACCAATATGTCCACCCGTCTCGACCTATATCAAATAATACGCGCCAACAGTGTCTATCCTGTGGGTACGTATTGTCGAATTACCAGTTTAAACGAAATAAAACACGCGCTGTGATCGAACAGCTCCCGCAATCAGTGGCCGAATTTAGCGACCACATGGCCGGGCATGCCGCAGCGCATTCCGCGCGCCTACACAGCGCCTTACCCGACCATTTGGCAGGACAAGTTACAGAAACAACCCGTGCTATCCGCGATACGCTGGGCGTATCCGAAACCGATACGGTCGTGGTCTTTGGCGAACAACCATATGGCCCCGGCTGGCAAAAAGTGCTGGGCAAACGGGTACTTGCCCGGGCTGTCACGCGCGACAGCGGTGCAACAACAATCGAAACTATGGCATCGCAAGACGCTGTCGGTTCGGAAATTGGCCTAAGAGCGTGCACCCTGCCAAGCGCCCAAAAACCAGATGGCGTGTTAAGTGTCCGCCTGTTGCCCAACTGGAAAAAAGTCAGTGCCAACGCCGCTATAACCGTGCCCAGCCCCACACCCGAACAGCTCCAGACCATACGCCAGAGTATTGGCAACCTATACAATCCGGGTGCGGCAGACGATTTTTTAGACAGAATAGAAACCGCCTATACAGCCGACTCCGACAGCTACGGGCGGGCAAACACTGCAATCTTGCGCGGCTATGAAACACGCTTGGGTATCGAGGGCGATCAGCTGGTGCACGACGGATATCTCGATACCCTTATTGCTCAAAAGGGCGGCTTGCAAGCATTGTTACAGCTATGGCCGCAGTTTGTCCGGGCTGCTGCAAACCATGCCACACCTACTGTCCGCGCCCCCGCAAGTCACGAAGCACCCTTTTACCTGTACCACGATGAATGTGGCGGCCGTATGAGTGTTGCTACGCACACCGACAATCCCAGTACACCCACTATGGAAACACCGCTTGCAGCATGCTGTTTGCAGTGCGCCCATACAGAAACTATTGCTCCTGCCGATATTGTTGCCCAAGGCCGCACGCTCACATTCCGGGCAATGGCCCGCGTGGCTGCATACTCACTATTCCGGGTGGGCGATGGCCATATTACTGGTGGCGGTTCAGCCTACAATCAGCCGGTTAAAGCTGCATTAAAGCAGCTCAATCTACCGTACTGGCCCATCATGCACATGGCAGTCGTCAATCGCCAGGGGGAACCGTCGGCCCTATTTGACTACCAAAGTGCCGCGACAACCAAAAGAAGGGCAAGTAGCCAGCCAGGCTATACACCCATGGTTGCCGCCTTGCAACAAGGCAATGTATCCATGGCCGATCTAGAAATTTCCACCACTCCTGCACAAGTACGCAGCGCGATTCAGGAATCCCTACAACACCCCGGCGCATTCGGTCCGCACAGTCGCATCAATGTACGGCAACAGGCAGGCTTACATGGCTAGCAATATGGCAATTACAGTTGTGGGGCCCAGCTACTTAGACCACACTATTCGTGTTCATGGCACATTGTCGCTCGATGGCTCTCGCCACATTAGCCAAGAGTACAAACATGCTGGCGGCACCGGATTGTGCTATGGCATTGCGCTTGCGCGGCAAGGTAATGCCACCACCCTGTTTTCGGTACTAGGCAACGATACCATTGCTCACACTATTAAAAATAGTGTCGATAACGAGGCTAACCTGCAAGCAGTGTGGCAACAGCGTGCTCAAGCCTCTGACTATGCTGTTTTGTTGCTTGACGAGGATAATCACAAATGCGTAGCCTCACGTAAAGAAATCTCAGGCAGTTGGCGGGCAGACAGTACCTTTTTAGATCACATAGCCAGTAGCAAGGCCTTGGTGCTGACCTCGTTTGACAACACAATTGTGCTTGCTATTTTACGCAGCCTGACAAAAAGCAATACGCGCAAACCATTCGTTATGTGGGCGCCGCACTTTAACAATTGCGCCCAAGCACGCATATTGGAGCCCATGCTGCCCGCCATAGACCACATAACGCTCAGCCAGGAGGAATACGATCGTTTACATCAGGAAATTGGCGACCCCACCAAAAAAGGGGTCAAAAGCGTAACGGCAACCTGCGGTAAAGAAGGTGTCGCACTTATTCAAAATGGCCACACCAACCGATTCGAACAACTGCTCAGTATCGAGAAACCTCTCGACACAAACGGTGCAGGGGAGGCATTTGGCGCCGCCTTTCTTACGGCGCTACTGCAAACAAACGACCACCACCACGCCATATTGGCCGGTTCATTCGTAGGGGCCATGCACACCGAACGGCTTGGATCAGATTTCCCACGGATAAGATTTGCCCGGAGGCTGGTTGGATATAACGACGAGCAATAAAGTCCAAGGCATCCTTAAAGCGTTAGACCATTTCGTCGCGCAATGCCAGGCTTACAAAATTGTTAAGCACCGGGTTGGTTATGCGATGCCCTAGCTGCCATAAATCAAGAACAATATCTCTTCCGTCAGATGTCAAGTCTGCAGCACCATTAATGCATCCTTCGCCTAATGCGGTTTTTATGGAGCGGCTGCAACGATAGGCATGACTCCGATCACTAGGCGCGGTGGTAAAATCTCCGATAGTAGTAAACCCGCTTTCTGCGGTGAGGCTATACGACCCGCATTCACTGTTATCAAGATTATCTTCATCTACGCCCGCAGCGTTGTGCCCTTCGACAAATATTTTCCCCCTATCAGTCACCAAGGCTACAGCTATGCCAAGGGTAGATACACCATAACCATACCGATACCGATATGGTGTAAGTACCCCCACCCCCTGCGAAGTCTTATACGCAGCCCGGTGTCCGCGAATGCTCATAGCTGTTGTCACTACTTCCCCCAGCAAACTGTCCCGGTCGGACGTACCTTGATTCTGCAGAATGCCTTCAAAATCTTTCATAAGATACAATTTATATCATAAATTTATTTAATTTGCAATCACTACAATAACCAATTAATAATGAAAACGAGATGGTAAAGCCCGGGGTGTAATCAGCGTAGGAATTATAAGTCGTATCCAAGAGGAATTTCATATTCATCACGAGTCATAATACTATCTGCTTGAACGGAACGGACACCCAAAATAGCATCGGTATCATATCTGTGCCAAGTCGCAAACCTGCCGGAATCACCAGAAGAAATAACACTACGTCCTACCGTAATTCTTCCAACAAAAATGTCAGGGCTTATTATTGTCGGGTCGGCCTCGCCACGCAAGAGCGCTTCATGGGGATTATCGTAATCCGCTTCTTCCAGTGGCGCAGCCACATTATCAAATGTGTAAGCTTTTACAGGATTTGTGCCGATGTGCGCCATTCGTACTTCACCGCCGCCGGTCAGTGGAGTATTTATACTTGGCAAGGTTAGTATGTCGGTAGGTTTTTTGGCAGAACCGTTGGGCATATCATGATGTAGCGTGCCAATTGTTCGTTGATCTACATCAGACAGGGTCCAGCCCATGTGACTAGCTGGAAGGTCCGGAAATAGACGACCTACACTCGAAATAAGCAAGGCCAAATGCCGCACGTGAGCGCGTTGTGGGTGGGAGTACACAATAAAAGCGGGCACTTCGTGGCGGAGCAATCGCGCTACATTAAGGTCGAACTCTAACCGATTATCAGCAGATACCTCTGTCATGGGTTGCTCGACAATAGATTCATATTTGGACATATTTTTCAGATTATACCTTACTCGATGTAATAACAGGGCTCCTTCTTTTGCGCGCTCTGCTGCCCCGACTTTGCCGGGCTCGCTCGGCTCAGCATAGGTTCCTCAAACAGCCACTGGCTGTTTTCGACCTACGGCTCAAATCTGCTTCGCCCGGCAATGTAAAAAGGCCAACCTTTGGCTGGCCTTTTTACATTGGCAGGGGTGGGCGGACATGGTTCAAACTTCTGAGGGACTAGTTGGGAAGTAAAGACGAGCAGGTCGATATTGCATCACTTCGCCGAGTGCTTGACGAAAATGAGGTGTTCATTCTGCCTTACATGAAGCCTGAAGTTGAGAAGGGCGACATTGTGGACCTCGCGTCTACCACTTCTACAAGCTACGCTAGCGCCTCCGGGCTACATTCTTGAAAAAACTTAAGATCGGCTTGCTTCGATAACTTCACGTCCAGCTTTCTCGCCGCGCAGGTCGCACGAATATAGGGTCATCTTGGGCTCGATAGACGGCGCTTCAATCTGCACCGCGTTGCGATCAACTTTATACTTTTTGGTCACTTCGTAGGTGTATCGTTTTTGGTTATAGTCAACAAATATTTTATCGCCAGCTTGTAGTTTATCAACGTGGTAAAACGGCGATTTAGCTCGAGTGCGCTGGGGAGTAAAGCCAAGCTCAAAGCGGTGTGCGCTGAGTACGAAGTTACCGCCTTTTTCGGGATTACCGTTTTCCGGTTTGCGGTGCCAGGCGCCTTTTTCGAGCACGGCGGCCGTGCCCTCGTTTATGGCAACGTCAACGCTGATTTTCGGTATATACAAACGATTCTCTTTTATTTCTACCGGTTGTTGCTTCTTGCCAGTGTAAATGTGTTCCGGTTGTGAGGGAGGGGGTATAGCTGGCGCGAGCGCAGTAATCAATAGGTAGACCCCGAATACCAGTAGTAGAATCGGTAGCAGCAGCCTTATTTGTTTTTTGGTGATTTTTAGTCTGCGTGTCATTTGGGGCTTATTGAAAGCCGGGCGCCTTTGCGGCCAAGGTACCAGGTCGCTCCAGCAGCGGCCAGTGAGCCGCTCGATAGTAGCAGGGGGAGAACTATGCTGCTGCCGGTGTTCGCAAGGCCGCTGACAGTATGACTGGTTTTACAGTCTGGGTCGCTCACGATTGCACGTCCCCCGCTTACTGTTGGGTGGCAAGAAGTAGAATGAGCAGCCAGAACGAAGTTGTTAAGGATGGCGCTGCCTAAAGAGCCCGCGGCCTTAATCTTTACGGTATAGCTCATCATAACTGTCTGACCAACGCCAACATTCCCTCTGAATTCCAGAAGGTTATTATTCACCGCCGCACTGCCGGCCGATGCCGGGCTAATGGTAGGCGCACCTTCTAAGGTGGCATCGTCCAATACGTCCGACAGATCATCGTCAACCTTAAGGTTAGTCAGGGCTGTAGCTCCAGTGTTTTGAATAGAAATGGTATAGGTCACTGTCTTGCCTGGGTCAACTGTGCTGCCTTCTTTTGGATTGGACGTTTTATTGGCGTCGTAGGTTCCAACTTGCACCAGCACATCTTCGACTTCGCCGCCGGTAGCAGCGCCAGTCGGCAGCGGACTGACAACCGTGCCGCTGAACACTCTAAAGCGGGCGTAGGTGTTGGCCGTGAAGGTCGTACTGGGGAAGGTCAATTGGTAGAACGATGTCCCCGAATTGGCAGGGATGCTGGCGGTTACTCTTTCACCAGCTTCGAATACTGTATCGCTGTCGAGGTCGATCCACCCGGCCAGTGTTGCGACTGACGAGCTATTATTTGTAACTTTAACGGGCACGGCCAGCGCTGTAGGCGTTCCTGGTGTCGCCACAATGCTGGTAACGCCCCGTTCGTCATCGACGAAGGGACTGCCTTGGTGATCATCATCGTCACCTGTTGCTTGGGTGCCAGGAAAGCCGTCGATGTCAATATCAACATTGGTGCCGAGCATAAGCGGCGCGGTACTAGTGGCAATGTTAAAGTTTATGACACTGTGACGCGGGCCGTCATCGGCAATAAGTGTGTCATAACCAGAAGGCGCGTCACCAAAATCAATCGGGATCGAGGCAAGGGCACACCGCGCACCATCATTGCTGCCTACGTCGGCGGCGTCCAGCTGGACGGCTGTGTATGTCGGTCCAGGGCCACTTGGGGCATCCAGGTCGATCCGCCACAGTATGCCCGTGCCATTTGATGACATGTAGAAGTTACCGGCAGGGTCGGCGTAGACAGCGCCCATGTTGCGGCCGCCCGAGCCGCCCGCTGTAATATTGGTGACTTTGCCAATAACACTGTAGGTTTTGCTGGTGCGATCAAAGGCTACGATGGTGATACTCGTCCCGTTGTCCATGCCCCGGTACAGCTTGTTGGTGCCGGGTACGTATGCCCAGTCAGTGCCCTCGCTGAGCGTGTCTGGCAGGTCGGCTGGATTAGCGCCAGAGCCCGAGTCTACGTGAGTTGGAGTTGCCTGGTTGGCGTCAACCTTATACCAGAAAGTGGTGGCTCCAACAACGCGGAAGAACCAGTGGAAGCCGTCTTCGTCTACGTCGCCGGCAAAAATGTCGTTTGTCGTCAGTCCCGGCAAACCGATTTGCGTAGGGGTGAACGTCGCTAGTACATTAAAGTTGGCGTCCAACCTTACGTACACACCGTTCTGTAGGTCCCAGGCATAAAAATTATTATCTTTCGGGTTATAACCAATAGCGTTCAGCTTATGGTTTTGTACTGTGGGGCCAGGACTGCCCTGGCCAGTTACCATATCAATCGCCTGTATATCCGTATGGCTGCCATTGTCCTTAACGATGTAACCGTTCGGGCTGCAACCTAAGTAAGGGGCAGCGTTGGTTGATTTTACCTGGGAGAATACACTCGCAACTGCCACGACCACAAGGCCAGCAAATATTATACTGGCTAACGACCTTTTCTTGTCTTTGGCCCACTTCATCTTAACTACTATAGTAAATTATATGCTTATGCTATTCAAATGAGATTTGTCCTATTTGGCAGGGGAAGCAGTCGCTTAAGATAACTTTCGAGGAGCTCGAAAAAGTAGATGCAACGGAAATTAAAGCTCTTTTTGACGATAAGGACGACGAGTGAATATTTTCAGAGCCTCCTTATTCGCTTTTGCTATTTCGGTAAAGGTAGATTTGCCAGGCGACGATGCCCATTGTGATCATTCCGGCTCCCTGTCCGAGAATGAGTACCCAATCCTGTTTTAGAACTCCATAAAATGTCCACATTGCGTATGATACGAAACCTAATACGAAAAACGGAACTGATAGCCCAGCCGTCGATTTACGAATATGGTTTTTGTGAATCTGATCGGGTAAACCAATGACTTTCACGAGAATCGATACGATAGTAGTTACGACGCCCACAACAGCGAGCAGTTGTATATTCACCACATTAGTATAACAAAACGAGCATAGCTTACGATGAAAATATTTGACAAATGTATAATTTCATGACAGGGGAGACAGGACTTGTTCTTAATATGCTCGCTCGTAGTTCGCCTGTGGCTCACCTCGCTCGGCCAAGCATAGATTCCTCGGCTGCCACTGGCAGTCTCGACCCAAGGGTTCAAGTCCTGCCCACACACTTGTAAAACAAAAAAGACCACCACTTTGCAGTGATCTTTTTTGTTTGGCAGGGGAGACAGGGCTTGAACCTGCGACACCCGGTTTTGGAGACCGGTGCTCTACCAACTGAGCTACTCCCCTATGAAGTCGTACTACGAGTAAGACAACAGGTTATATAATATGCCAGACACCCTTGTATTACAACAATCTCACTTTGTCTTGACAGGGGCGAGTGTAAGCCGCCTGCTTTTATTCTCTTGCCTAATCTGATATACATATTAAATATGCCTGTTCAGAAAGTTATCCCCACCCAGCCAATGCTTATCTTGTTGTACGGTTTTCCGGGCTCTGGCAAAACTTATTTTGCCCGGCAGCTAAGCGACCACTTACAAACAGCGCATGTGCAGGAAGACCGCATTCGGGGCGAATTGTTTGAACAACCGCGCTATGACAAAGAAGAAAACGAAGTTGTCACCCACCTGATGGACTACATGACCGAGGAGTTCCTAAATGCCGGCGTCAGCGTTATTTACGATGTAAATGCCATGCGCCTGGGTCAACGCCGTACCTTGCGCGATATGGCCCGCAAAGCCCATGCCGAACCGGTATTGGTGTGGCTGCAAATTGACCTGGAAAGCGCCTGGGTGCGTGCCAGCAAGCGCGACCGCCGCAAGGCCGATGACAAATATGCCGCGCCCATGGACCAAGCTATGTACGAACGCGTTGTGGGCGGCATGCAGAACCCCAAGGAAGAAGATTATGTCGTGGTCAGCGGCAAGCATTCGTTCCCCACACAGCTGAGCGCTATTATGAAACGACTGCGCGAACTGGGCCTGGTTACTATTACCGAAGCCACCTCCGCCACAACGGTCAAACCCGGGCTGGTCAATCTGGTACCTAACGCTGCAGGCGGCCGGGTGGACATGGCTCGCCGCAATATTATGATCCGCTAGGGCTGGCCCATGGCGACAAAACAAATCGAACTCCCCCACATTGGCACCGTTACTATATACAAACGGCGCGGCAACCGCAGTTTGCGCCTAAGCATTGGGGCGGGCGGGGAAGTGCGCGTGTCTATGCCCTATTGGCTGCCGTACAAGGCAGGCGAACAGTTTGCTGTTTCTAAACTGGATTGGATAGAAGCCAACCGCGACCACGCGCAAGCTGCCTTCCTGCAACAGGGGCAGGGTATTGGCAAGGCCCACCGTCTTTATTTTGACCAACAACCTTTTGCCAACAAAATTCAAACCCGCATTGCCAGTAACGAGATTAGGATAAGTGTGCCGGCTACGGCTACTTTTCGCACGCCGCACGTGCAACAGGCAGCACACAAAGCCAGCATCCGCGCCCTGCGCAAAGAGGCCGAAGCCTTGTTGCCGCAGCGCTTGCGTACACTGGCCACCCAAACCGGGCTGGACTATACCAGCGTGGGTGTTAAGCAACTCAAAAGTCGCTGGGGCAGCTGCAGTTCGGCCAAAGAAATTACCCTTAACCTGTTTTTAATGCAATTGCCTTGGCACCTGATAGATTACGTGTTGGTACACGAGCTAACCCATACCAAGGTGATGCGCCACGGCGCACCGTTTTGGCGCGAGCTGGAACGGCATTTGCCCCAGGCCAAGCAGCTGCGCAAAGAAATCGGACGCTACCAACCCATTCTGTCCCCACGCTAATGCCTTCTTTGTCATTCCTCCCACAAAGATATGCTGGAATAGCGGTGGTAGTATTTGGTTGCTATATAACTGTGGCATAATAGCGGTATGGTTCCCAAAATTGTTGATCGCGCCAAACACGCCACGCTTAGGCGTACTGCTATTGAGCACGAACGGCTCACTAGTTTGGTTAATAGCATGGCCGACGGCGTTATTGCTATCGACGAAAACCTTAAAATTGTACTCAGTAATGGCGCAGCCCTGAACATTCTGGACATCAACAGCACCTTGAGGGGCAAATCAATTGCCTCGGTACTGCACCTGCAAGATAAAAACAACCAAAAGGTAGAGGTAAACGCGCTGGTGCACGCAGCCAAACAACCCACCAGCAACCGTGACCTGCGGCTGCACTACAAAGACAACAGCACTATTAACCTGTACCTAAGCATTGCGCCCGTGCACCTTGGTTACGGGCAGCAAGGGCAGCGCGGCTACGTAC
Organism: Nevskiaceae bacterium; assembly: GCA_035526505.1. Classification (GTDB taxonomy): domain Bacteria; phylum Patescibacteriota; class Saccharimonadia; order Saccharimonadales; family UBA4665; genus DATLCF01. Next base: position 275,660 of record DATLCF010000002.1, read on the forward strand.
TATTGCTGCGCGACATCACCCACGAAAAATCGCTGGAAGAAGAGCGCGACGAATTCATAAGTGTTGTCAGCCACGAACTGCGCACCCCTATTGCTATTACCGAGGGCGATATCAGCAATGCCCAGTTTATTGCCGGACAAAGCGGGGATATCAAGCAAATCCAGGCCGCGCTCAAACAGGCCCATGACCAAATTATGTTCCTGGCCGGCATGGTCAACGACCTGGCCATGCTGTCCCGTGCCGAACGCGGCAAGCTGACCGTAGAGGTCGAGCCCATCCAGGTAGACAAACTGGTCCAAAGCCTGGCTGCCAATTACACACCGCAGGCCACAGAAAAAGGTCTGCAGCTTAAGGCAAAGGTAGCAGCCAATCTGCCACCGCTGCAGTCCAGCCAGCTATACGTACGCGAAATCTTGCAGAACTTTATCACCAACGCGCTTAAATATACCGACAAAGGCGCGGTAACCATTACGGCCCAAGCGGGCGACAAGGGCATTCGTTTTACCATTACCGACACCGGCATTGGCATATCCAAAGGCGACCAAGAAAAGCTGTTTGACAAATTTTTCCGCTCCGAGGATTACCGCACCCGCAAAACTAATGGCACGGGCCTGGGCCTGTATGTAACCATGAAATTAGCCCGGTTGTTGCATGCCGAAATCGACGTAACCAGCAAGCTTAACCACGGCTCCACATTTGCTATTTTTATTCCAAACTTAGATTAGATAGCTTTTGGTAGAGAAACCGTTTGCAGCCTGGTCGTGTGTGCGGCTACTGTTTGCCAGTTAGTGGGCGATATTTGTTCGTCCAGATGGCCCATGTTTGCCGATGCTTCTTGCATTCTGCCAGGCAAGGGGGTACCGCATAGGGCAGTCGCGTGCGACTCGCTATCGTGCCATAGATGTCGTTGATTATCCCATCTTCCGGCCACCACCGACGCTTCGTTAGCTGTCCCAAAGCGCCCAATGACGTCGCCTGCACGATATTTAGACATATTAAATGGATGTGGCGCACTTGCGGGTCTTTTTGCATTGCCAACAAGCAACGTAAATATTTTGGATGGGCTGTATGTTACCGTTGCTCCTGTTTTGGCTGAATATTTGGTGTGCGTGGTCCTAAAGCCCAATCGTGAGCCGTGATAACGGGAATCGTTCAACTCATTCAACCCCTGGGCGTCTTTGGGATTGTGCTCACAGTCCAGGGTGATAATGGCTGGTTTAGGCCCCGGATTGGGTGCGGTGTCGCCGCAGGCGCCTACACTCAGCGCCCCGGCACATAGGGCAGCAGCTGCGACCGATCGCCGCACACGTTCATTACGCGAAATCATTTACAAATTTATACCATATAGCAGTAATTAGTTCAAAAATATTCGCCCCTTAGTCTGGGCGGTTATATTCTGGGCCTTGTGCAGCCGGTGGGGCGGGGAATAAAAAGCCGGCCGCAGGCTTTTCTCGTAGCCAGTCGTACACCACTGTTGCGCCCAATATCATCGCCACGCTCAGCGAAAATCCGGTTACCTCCGCGCCCCTGGTTATATCCCCGGTAGTCAATCCTACCGCGGTACCCATTATTTCACTAGGGGCCAAAAAGGCGGCTGCGGCTAGCACACCGCCCTGTATTCGCCAACTTAAGGGATCTTTTTCACTATTCATGGCAACCGGGGCAGGTGCGGCACGACATGCATGGCCGGAATGCAAATATTGCGCCCCTTCCAGTCGACCACCGAAAATTCATATTGCCACATCGAATAGTGCACCAGCGCCACATCCACCAACACCACCCAGGGAAAGGCCAGGCACGCAAACCAGGTGGCGTTAATGTGCGTACTCCTGGCTGTCAGAACATAGGTTAGTACCAACAGCAAAGCAGCTACTGCGGCCAATACCTGCGCCACTGGACCAATTGGAAGCCAAAAGCCGGCAACCGCCAGCACAAATGGCAACACCAAAAGTGCCAATTCTAACACCGTGGCCAGCACCACATTTTCCGGTCGGCGATGCAGCTGAGGGTAGCGGGTACGAATGGCGGTATCACGCTGGTCTTGGGCTGTTTTGGCGCTTTGCAGCCCCAGGACACTATTGCTACGCATAAAGCTGTAAGCGTCGGGCCTAATAAGCTGTTTAGCAAAATGGGCTTCGGGCACAATACTGCGGGCAACGGCCTTAAAGCCGCCGGTTTGTTCCAGCGCTTGGCGGTATATAATCCAGCAGCTACTAATTACCGGTGGTCGGTTCAGCAACCGGCGGGGCGGGGCCAGTTCCCACCAATAGCGCATAGCCTGGATGATAGCAAAGCGGCCAAATGCGGTTGGGGCGCGCTCAGGCAAAATGCTCATCATTTGCTTTTCCTTGGTTAGTAGCATGGTTACCACCTGCCGCAATGCATCTGGTGCAAAACGCACATCTACGCCGCAAAACAGTATTAGCTCGCCGCTGGCCTCGTGCGTCAGTTTGTTATATGCCTGGTTTTTGGGCAGCCAGGTTTCCCGAGGGTCATCGCCCTGCACAAAACGTACGCCGTCATGGGCATAGGCCCGAATAATTTCAGGTGTCCGGCGATTTTGCGAACAATCGTCCAATACCAATATCTCTAGTTTGGGATAGTTGCTGGCTATTAAACTCTGTAAACAGGCCTGCAAAGCGTCGGTTTCGTTACGGGCGGGGATGGCCACCGACAGCGTGGGTAATTCGCTATCTGCAAAATGCTTGGCAGGTGCCGTCCACTGGGTATGCCGCAGCCGCCGGATGGTCGATGCCAACAGCACCAGGGCAACCGCCACCTGCAGCGCACCAACCACGCCCCACATTACGTGCCCGGTGGTGTGCCAGCGGTCCCACGCCCACCACAGGCCACCAACCACCAGTTGCAACCCCCACAGCGCCCATGTGGTACGCCAGGTTGCCCGGCGTAAATACCCCTCGTGCATGCGTGCTTCTATAACCCGCCAGTGGTTCAGTATGCGGTAGCCGCCTAGCCCAACCAACAGCACACTGCACAGGTTAAACTGCCAGGCCAACATACCGCCGCTGGCTAATGCCGTAGCCACCAGGGCAATACCCGCCAGTACTTTGCGCCAGCGCCACAAGGGCCAATGCATAGTCAGCTCGGCCACTACTCCCAGCGCAAACGTCATAAGCATAACGGTCATGCCGTAATTATACCTGAACCCTCTGTTTTGCCGAGAGCATCAATAAATTATAACCGTAACATTAAATTGACTTATTCAACATAATATGCTAATATAACAAACACTGTGACTGCTGTTGCTGATATGCCTGTACGCTACCACGTTGAACCGCTGCCCGGCGAGTTCTTGGGCGTGGAAGCAAAAGCCCAGGCTATTACAGACATGGCAGAGCTGCTCAAGCGGCAACCTCTCAGCCCAGTAGCGGCTGAAGCCTTAGGGCACATTACGCAAACACTCGGGGTCATAATTCCACAAATCGATACAGCACTTACCGGCAAACCGGCCGAAACAGGGGCCCACACCGACAGCGAGGACCTTGCCGTCGACCGCAGTCGGATTGATGAGATTTTTCAAACATGGTTCGAAAATCGGGTTGCCAGCTACGATGGCAAACCCGTCCCCCAAAAGGCTGAACCAGAGCAAGCCGCACCGCAGGCCGCCCGTACAGAAGCTAACGCTGCCCCAGCTACCGCCGAAAAGCCTAGTGGCAATCTTGGTCGGCAGGCACAACGTCTTGGCCGTTTGGTATGCAAACCTTTTAAGGCAGCCAAGCAGCTGTATACCGAAACCATCCAACACGTTGCCGAATACTTTAGCGACAAGCCAGGGCTGGCAAACCGCATTGCCGCCATTGCATTGGCCGGGCCAGCGGTACTTACCGCCAGCGCCTCGATTCACGATGCCTTTACCCACATAACGCCGCACGCCGATCTAGGTAGTTACACCCATAAAACACCAGTTCCCAAAAATGCCACACCAGACCAAGTAGCCTTTGCCCAGGCAACACCGCATATAGACATACAGGGCTTCGTCCGGCAGGAAACAGCTGCCGCCAAAGATGACTTTACACGCCTGGCAATAGCCGGTTGGGGCTTGGGGGCTGCCGGTACGGCAGGTATGGCATATGTTGCACGGCGATCGCGCGGCCGTAAACCCGCTGGCCGTACCTTGGGCCTAAGCGACCTTGCACCCAAACAAACCGCCGACCAAGCTGCTTGACTTTAGCACCCGTATCCTCTATGCTTGACTTGTTCAGGAACCTACTATAGTTAGTAGGTTTTTTATATTAGGAGAGACACGTGGCCGACAGCCAGGAATCAGAAATTCAAAAAACACCGCGCCGTATTCGCAAGGTAGATTCTGTGCGCGAAAAGGCCGAAAAAACCACTGCCGCCAATGACCGGCCCAAACGTCGTCATGTGTTTGCCACTGGTTTTATGGCCCCCTTACGGCTGATGGGCAGCTGGCTAGCCCCATTGGGCAGGTTCAAGGCCGTGCGAATCATTGGCCTCATTTTGGTACCCCCATACTTCCGTAACAGCTGGAAAGAACTGCGCCAGGTTACCTGGCCCACTGGCCGTGAATCCCGCCGCCTAACCCTGGCGGTTATTATATTCGCCCTAATCTTTGGCGCGCTAGTAGCGCTGATAGACTACGGTCTCGATAAAGTATTTAAACAGGTATTATTGAAATAACATGAGCAAACGCTACGACACAACCAAACAGTGGTACGCCATCCACACCTACAGCGGCTACGAAGAAAAAGTAGCCGAAAGCATTCGCCAGCGTGCAGATAGCCTGGACATGAAAGACAAAATCTTTGAAGTGCTGGTGCCGAAAGAAAAAATGATCGAAATCAAAAACGGCAAACGCAAGGTGGTAGAAAAGCGTATTTTCCAGGGCTACGTATTGGTTTCCATGAAAATGAGCGAAGATGCTTGGTATATTGTGCGTAACACCCCCAGCGTTACCGGCTTTGTGGGCAGCGGCAGCGAGCCAACCCCCATCGGCACTGACGAAATCGAAAAAATCCAAAAACGCATGGGCCTGGAACAACCCAAACACAAAATTGACTACAAACTGGGCGATGTAGTAAGCATTACCGACGGCCCGTTCAAGGGCTTTGACGGCAGTATTAACGAAATCGATGCCGCCAAGGGCAAGCTAAAGGTCCTGGTAAATATGTTCGGCCGCGAAACCCCTGTCGAACTGGACAGTTTGCAAGTTAAACGGGTGTAGACTTTTTAACCTGTTTAGCGTAAAATACATCTGTTACGCACTACTAAAAGGTAGGAGAGCTTCGCAAGTGTTTGTTTGCGACTCGAAAAGGAGTTACTAATGGCAAAAGCCGTAAAAGCAAATCTAAAAATGAAAATTCCCGCCGGCCGGGCCAGTGCCGCCCCGCCCGTGGGCAGCACATTGGGTCAGTACGGTGTTAACATGATGGATTTTATCAATCCGTTTAACGACCAAACCAAAGATATGCAGGGTGCTACCGTTACCGCACACATTACCGTGTACGACGACCGTAGCATGACCTTCCGTGTGGTTGGCGCACCTGCCGACGACCTTATCCGTGCCAAACTGGGCATTAAAAAAGGTTCGGGCAAGCCCAACACCGAAAAAATCGATAAAAAATTGAGCCAAAGCGCCTTGACCGAAATTGCCGAAGCCAAAGCAGCCGACATGAACACCGATGATGTCGAAGCCGTTAAAAAAATGGTTGCCGGTACCGCCCGCAGCATGGGCGTTGAAATAGCAGAGTAGTTGTATGCCCGTAGAAATCGTTCCCCCTCGATATGACTCGCTAGGATTCCCTGCAGAGGATGGTCCGTACGCAGATGTACCGGAAAGCACTGACGATCAAGCCATTGCGGCTGCCTACGATCACCTATATATAACATACGGGAACATTAGAAACGCAGGGGAAGGACTTGATGCAGCTATTTGCGATATCTTGGGCAGAGAAAACTTATTGCTCATAGGTCAACAAGTACTACGGGACCGCACGCTGATAATTTAAATAAATTGTGGGAGGCATGCGAGCCGTTTGCACCACGAAAGGAAATAACTATGGCAGAAGAAGCCAAAAAACCAACCAAAGAAGCCGAAATAGAAGCTACCGAGACGACCGACCCTGAAGCCTCCCAGGCTCCAGCCACAGAAGCCAAAGAAGAAGCAACTGCCAAGGCCGGCAAGCGCAGCGCCAAAGCCGTTAAAGAAGCCGAGGAGCTACAGGCTAAAGAGGAACGCAAAGCCCAAAAAGCCGAAGCAGACAGCGAAGACAAGCCTAAAAAAGCTGTTAAACCCACTCGTTCCCGCCTGGAACGCCGCGGCAAAAAATTCCGCGAAGCTGCTAAGAACATCGAAAAAGGCAAAGCCTATACCTTACCGCAAGCCATAGACCTGGCTGCCAAAACTAACCCGGCAAAATTTGATGCCAGCGTGGAACTGCACGTGCGTCTGGGCGTTGATCCCCGCCACGCCGACCAAAACATCCGCGACAACCTGGTGCTGCCCGCCGGCACCGGCAAAACCGTACGTGTTGCCGTATTTGCCGACGATAACGCCGAAGGTGCCGATATTAGTGGGGTTGAAACCCTGCTAAAACAGCTGGAAAAAGGCGATATCAATTTTGACATTCTTATTTCTACCCCAGCCAACATGCCCAAGCTGGGTAAATACGCCCGTGTGCTTGGCCCCCGCGGCTTAATGCCTAATCCCAAGAGCGGCACAGTGACCACCGACATTGCCCGCGCCGTGAGTGAGGCCAAAGCCGGCCGTGTAGAGTACCGAGTGGACACCACCGGTATCGTGCACCTGGCAATTGGCAAGGTAAGCTTTGGTAAGGCTAAGCTGGAAGAAAACGCTCGCGCCGTGCTGGCCAGCATTAAGGCCAACAAACCCGCCAGCGTCAAAGGCACCTACGTAAAGGCCATTCACCTTACCACCACCATGGGCCCATCCATTACGGTAGAAACCAGCGAATTATAAAGCCCACATTACAGAACACGATAGAGCAACCTGCTAACAATTCATACAGGTGTATACCGTGACATGCTTATTCCAGCTTGCATAATACTTTTGACAAACTGTACACTGGCCTGACCTATGGTAAACACCGAATCCGGCCCGCCGGCAGTTCATCTTTCGGAACTTCAGGCGAAGCTTGACGCGTATAACGACGAGCCGCCAGAAAAACAATTGCAAGTGATTCCTAAGCTTATAGCAATTGTCTATGATTACCGCATCCCAACAGATACGGATGTGCTCCTAGTAACGCGAAAACCAAGCCGTAAACATGCCAATACTGATCAAGTCGACGTTATTGGTTTTCCCTGGGAAACCATACGCAAAGACGAAACGCTCGAGGAAGCCTGTTGCGCCGCCCTCCAGCGTACCGTAGGCATACCGCCCGATGCCATACACGGAGGAGAACATATGGCAGGGATTAGTACCGAGGGTCTCACAAGCGAACAGACCCTATTTTTTCCTGTTGCCGTACCTCTATACCGCACGTCCGCTATCTCTGAAAGGGGCGACCTTGCCAAGGCCGCATGGTATTCCCTTGAAGATGCAGCATCTATTATGGAACTACGCAATACCCGCAAAAAGCGCGCAGCCCAAATTATCTTAAGCCATTTTATTGACTATATACATTCAGCTTAGTTGTAATTTTAGCGCTTGTGCTTGCGCAACGGTTTTGACAAGCCGTACAATATATACAACTTCTGGAGGGAACAGGTAAGTTTATGAGCGTGTACAGTAACACACAGATTTTGCAGGCAATTGACCAGGGCCATATTGTATGCGTTCCGTTTAATCCGCGCCACGTTAGCCATGCCAGCCTGGACGTTACCCTGGGCCATTATTATTTCCGCACCGAACGCAGCGGCGATCACACGCTGTACAATCCTTTTGACCAAGCCGACGTACATCGCTATTTTGGGGAGCCCAAACAAGCCGTACCACACAAAGAATGGTGCGATGCCAATGGCATATTGCCGGTCAAAGGCATCCCACTGGACCACCCCATTATTCCTTTGCGGCCAGGCGAACGTATTTTGGCCCATACCCACGAATTTTTTGGTATTAAGCCCCCAGGGGCTTATGAGCTCAAAAGCCGCTCCAGCTGGGGCCGTAACGGCATTGCCGTGTGCTTCGACGCCGGCTGGGTTGACCCCGGCTATATTAACCGTCTGACGCTTGAAGTGTACAATCTTAACCAGCACGAGACGGTACTGCTGCCGGTGGGCGAACGTATTGGTCAGGCCGTATTCCACCAAACCGGGCCGGTTGCCGGCAATTACGGCAAAGGGCGCGACGAAGGTTTTAGTGGCAAGTACCAAACCGGCACCAACCTGCAAGAACTTATAGCCAATTGGGAGCCTGCCCAAATGTTACCGCAAGCCTACAAAGACACACGCAGCATGCCGGAGGCGATCCCGGGTTTAAAAGCCAAATAACGGGGTGGGTAGAGGAGCTACATATGGAACGCGACAGTACAGGGACATTCATTGTCATCGAGGGCACCGACGGCTCAGGCAAAGCCACACAGTTTAAATTGTTAGCCGAACGCTTACGCCAAGCCGGCCACGAAGTAGCAACGTTTGACTTCCCGCAATACGACCAGCCATCCAGCTATTTTGTGCGCCAGTATTTAAATGGCGAATACGGCACTGTTGACGAAGTCGGCCCGTACACGGGATCACTATTTTACGCCCTGGACCGTTACGAGGCAGCGCAAAAAATCCGTGAGGCACTGCGGGCAGGCAAAGTAGTGCTAGCCAACCGCTATGTAGGCAGCAATATGGGCCACCAGGGCACCAAGTTCCGTCATGCCGAGGAGCGCCGCGGCTACTTTATCTGGCTGGACAACCTGGAATTCGAAATGCTGCGTATTCCACGGCCAGATATCAGCCTGGTACTGCGCGTGCCGGCCGACATTGCCCAAACACTTGTAGACCAAAAAGAAGAACGCAGCTATACGGACAAAAAGCGCGACCTGCACGAAGCCGACCTGGATCACCTGGAACGCGCCGTAAATGTGTATGACGACATGTGCCAACTGTTCCCCAAAGATTTTTTGCGCATAGATTGTGTGCGCGATGACAAACTGCTGGACATTGCAACCATTAACGAACTGGTATGGCAAAAGGTAACCCCATTGTTGCCGCCACCCAGTGACACCCCTCAGCCTCAATCCGAAACCGCCCCAGCTGCGGTAAAGCCTGTCCAAAAAACCACTGTTGCCCAAGAACCCTATGTACAAAAAAATGAGCAGGGCAGGTACGAAATTACATCTGCCGGCGAACAATTCCTAGCCCAGGCCGTTACCGATACCACCGGCAATGTATATGCCTTTACGGATAAATTATCGCCCGTAACCATTGCCGCAGCCATGGCTCGTCTGAGCCGCCGTATGGACGATATGCGCATTACCATTTTGGACGAATTTGCCGCCGCACAAGAAAAAGATAAACAACTGTTACAGCGAGTTATTACTGCCTACGGCGATGATTCGGTTCAGCAACTTGCCGGCCAGCATGTGGTAGTCGAAAATGCCAGCATTTTGCTAACTAAAAAACTGGAATGGGGCCGAATGGCCGCATACCTTGAACAATCCACACGGTATATTTATTACGACCAGAAGGATAAAGACGGCAATTACAAATATTACACGCCCGTGCATTTGGACGATAAAACCAAACAACAATATCGCGCCCACATGGATAGCATGTTCGAGCTGTATTCGGACGTAGTACGCCGCCTGACCACCTATGTCCAAGACACGTCAACCACGCCGCCCGAAGAGCGCGATATCGCCTGGAAGGGTGCGGTACGCGCCCAGGCCTGCGACGCTGCCCGCCATATGCTGCCGGCGGCTACCACATCGACAGTAGGTATCTTTGCCTCGGGCCAGGCACTGGAAAGTTTGATTATGCACCTGCAAAGCGACCAACTGCCCGAAGCACGCCAAACCGGCGATGATTTATTACGCGAAGCCCGCAAGGTATTACCCACCTTCCTAGAGCGCGCCGACAAGCCCGACCGCGGCGGTGCCCTGATAGCCTACCGCGCCAACACCTATGCTTTGGTAGATAAACTAGCCAAGCACTATTTGCCCGACCACCATGCCGCCGGCACCGAACCGGTGCAACTGGTAGACGTGTGGCCCCGCAACGAACTAGATCTCATACCCGACATGCTGTACGAGCACAGCAACCTGCCGCTGGTAGCCTTGCGCGAGCAAGTAGCCAGCTGGCCCTACAATCGCAAGCTGGAGATATTTGACGCCTACATGGGCGAACGCCTCAACCGCCGGCACCGTCCGGGCCGAGCGCTGGAAAAAGCCCACTACAGCTGGGACCTGGTGTGCGACTATGGCATCTTCCGCGATCTGCAGCGTCACCGCATGGTAGATGACCTGGAGTGGCAGGAACTTACCCCTCGCTACGGCTATGAAATTCCTAAATTAGTAGAAGACGCCGGCCTGGTGGACTTGTTTGAACAAGCGTTCGAAATAAGCCTGCAGCTATATAGCCTACTGCAAGAAACGGGCTATGGCCTGGAAGCCCAGTACGCCACGCTGCTGGGCCACAGAATGCGTTGGAAGGTTACCTACAACGCCCGCGAAGCCTTCCACCTGCACGAACTGCGCACCAGCCCCCAGGGCCACCCCGGCTACCGCAAGCTGGTACAGCAGATGCACGAACAACTGGCCGAAGTACACCCCATGCTGGCCGAAGCCATGAAATTCGTGAACCAGGGCGAAGACGCCGAACTAACCCGTCTGGCTGCGGAGCGCTATACGCAGTTTAAGCTTGCGCAGCTGGAGAATAACCCCCAGGATTAAAATCAGTCCAAGCAGAGGGCACAGAACTGTCGGGAACAGTTTCGTTATCGTAGCCAAGCTGTCCCGCATATGCATCATTTATTTGCTGGTATGGATCTTCACTATTGCTAGTCGGGTACTCCAGTTGATCAAGCAGCTCCCGAGTGGTGTGCCCTCTTTTTATACCGGTGCGTAGTATGGCGGCGGCCATAGCAGCACCCAATGCCTCATTTCGCTCCTTAGGGTCTGTAGCGCGAAGAGCCCGGTCAAACTCGGCCTTTCGCCGGCCAGCCAATGATGCGGCAGCACTTTTGGTTTCCCTATTAGGACTTTTCTTTCTTCCCATAACTTTCTCTCTATACTTAAAAGATCGAGCCCGGTTGGTTGAGCTCGATCTTTGTTTATTATTTTATAGCTGCACTCAACCCACGGTAGACACGCCAAAGACGAGGCCAATAAGCTGGACCCGATTGGTGCACTGCTGCAGGTTAACTGTTTGCATAATCCAATTTTTACTACAATCGTGCAGGTACGTCAAGCGTCCAGGCTTGACGTACCCAGGGCAGGGGGCGTATAGTGCGGGGCGTTATGCTAAAAGGCTATAGTGCAAACGGCGTCATGCTCTGCTTGAAAAAGCTCGGCTAAGCGCTGCACCACAAGCCGCCAACCGAGCATCACCGCTCGGTTTTTCATTATAATAGATAAAATACTCTATGAACAAACGCCTACAGTCCACTCCCAGTAGACAGACATTTGCGGATTTTGCCGACAAACTAGCTGCAAAATGGCAACTTTTTACCACCCCAAACAAACCTCTACAGCCCACAGCAGGTAGCGCCGCCAACAGTCTTGAGGGGCTGTTAAGTCAACTTGTCGCCATGCCAACTGTTACGGGGAATCGCCATATTAATCACGACGCACTTGATTATATCGATCAGTTTTTACGTAAACGATTCATGCATATAAAGCGTTTCGAGTGGGGCGGGGTAGAGGCGCTGGTAGCAACAACCAGGCCTCATACCAAAAAGCCAAAGGTCATGCTTGCAGCCCACCTGGATGTGGTACCCGGTGATAAAGAATTATTCGAATTGCGAGAAAAAAATGGCAAACTCTATGGCCGCGGTGCTTTAGACATGAAATTTGCCATTGCCGCATATATGCAAATAATTGACGACTTGCGTCACCAGCTAAATAATTACGACTTTGGCATCATGATTACGACCGATGAAGAAGCAGGCGGAGCCGACGGTGTTGCACGGCTTATCGAAGAAGGGTACCGGGCAGAAGTATGCATACTGCCCGATGGCGGCGACAACTGGCAAATGCAGCTTTATTCCAAAGGCTTTCTATACCTCACAGTGTCTACAGCAGGCAAACCCGCGCACGGGTCACGCCCCTGGGCCGGACACAACGCCATACAAACACTGGTCGAAACCGTTCAGGACATATATAAACTTTTTCCGCATCAAGGACCAAACACCAATACCATCAACATGGGTAAAATCAGCGGCGGTCAAACCATAAACCAAGTGGCCGATGCTGCCGAAGTTGCTATTGACATACGAGTCACTAGCGAAGCTGAAAAAACTAAGCTTCTCCGAAGCATTGAACGTATTTGCAAAGAACATAATGCCGACCTAAGCGTTACACTAGACGGCGCAACCACCGATTTTAGCCTTAAAGAGCCCCACCTCGCAGCATTCGCCAACCTCATAACAGAGGTAACCGGTATTCAGGTACAAGGTTCACGCACACTCGGCAGCAATGACGCCCGTTATTTCGTTCCGCATAACATTCCTTGTATCTCCCTATACCCTACAGGGGGCGATCACCACGGTCCGAATGAATGGATTGATAAACAAAGCTTGCATCAATTCAAAGAAGTTCTTAGCCGCTACCTAACGGCAACTGCTACGCGGCCAAACCGTTGACATATACGTCGCATAAGCGTACAATTACCTCTTGTACATCACCGAAGACAGTAGCTGCTGGTGCTCGCAAGGCCCGCTTAATTCGCTACCGAGGTCATGAAACAAACAATTCGTTTTGTTTTTGAGCCTAAAAGTCTTTGGTAGTGCGAGAACCAAAGGCTTTTTCTTTTGGATCAATTAGTTCTTTAAAAATCTAGGTCGAAGATTTTATATAAAAATTCGTGCCGCTCGTACCTGTCGGATGCAAGTAACTCAACGGAAGTGCAGCCGGATAAAATCTTTTTGAGACTTCGGCTCAAAAAATTTTATACCGCGCGTGAACGGTTACTTGCATCCGACAGGTACGAAAAGGCACTCCATAAAGGATAAAGTATGGCATTAACCAAACAAGAGAAGAACGAAGTAGTCAGCGAAGTTGCCGAACTACTTAAAACTTCCAAAATGACCGTTGTTGCCAAATACCAGGGCACAACCGTTAAGGCAATGCAGCAATTTAGGCGCGATGCCCGGGGTAGCGGCACCACCGCCAAGGTTATCAAAAACCGCTTGGTCATCAAGGCCCTGCAGCAAAGCGATACCTTTAAGGGCGTGGACACCAGCACCTTGGAAGGCATGCTGCTATACGTTTTCAACACCGAAGACGAAGTAGCACCTGCCCAAGCCATTGCCGCATTTGCCAAAACCACCCCCACACTGGAATTCGTGGGCGGCATAAGCGCCGACGGCCAATTCATAAGTGCCGAAGACGTTAAGGCGCTGGCCGCACTGCCCAGCAAAGATCAACTGCGTGGCATGCTGGTAGGCACTATTGGTGCACCGCTGAGCGGCTTCGTAAACGTATTGGCCGGCAACGTCCGCGGCGTACTGAACGTATTAAACGCTCGCGCCGACCAATTAGGCGCATAAGCGCAACTATTCAATATCGATAAGGAGAAATATCATGGCAGAAGAAGAAAAAAAGGTGGAAACACCGAAAGAATTTGAAAAACTCGTTGCAGAACTAGACAAAATGAGCGCGCTGGAAATCAGCAAGTTCGTTAAGTTCCTGGAAGAATACTGGGGCGTTAGCGCCGCTGCACCTGCTGTAGCCGTAGCCGCAGCACCAGCCGACGCTGCACCCGCAGCCGAGGAAAAGAGCGAATTCGACGTTATCCTTAAGGATGCCGGTGCTCAAAAAGTAGCCGTTATTAAGGCTGTAAAAGACCTGACCGGCCTGGGCCTTGGCGAAGCCAAAGCTGTTGTAGACGGTGCCCCCAAGCCTGTGCTTGAAAAAGCCAAAAAAGACGATGCCGAAGCTGCCAAGAAAGCCTTGGAAGCCGCTGGCGCCACTGTCGAACTGGCCTAAACAGCCCGTACGCTAAAAAACCCGCTCACGCATTGAGCGGGTTTTTTATGCCCCAAAACTAGCCATGCGCTGGGGGTACCGCAGAAACGTGCAGCGGCATCTCATCGGCCCCTTGGATAACAAATTTAAGAGGGTCCTGCCCCGGATCACCGCCCCACTTCTTCGGAGGCAGTTGGCCATAGGTATCCTCATTATTATCATCGTCATCACAACTAGCCACAATCTCACTAGACCCAGCCGCTAAAACCGCTGCCAACAGTACGCGCGAGCCAAGGCCGGCGACTCTTTTAAAATCAAAACCAAACAAAGTTACACTTTGCTCCATACGATCCTTCCGTGTATATTATTAACGCTTATGGTAGCAGCAGGTCCCCCACAGAACAAGTAACAGTTTTGCTTTTTCCACAGAAATTCCGCTCCACTTTGACTTGACTAATGAAACATGGTAGGTTTAGGTGTAAGTGTACGAACACAAACACTACTTGAGAGACACTAGAGAGACAACAGAGGCATGGCAGACGTACCAGAAAAGCAAATCAAACGCCTGAGAGCTTTGATACAAGAGGCCGAAACCAACCTGGCAGCAGCAAACGAGCTGCTGATTAGTTTAGTAGGCGACGATGAAAAAATCGCACCCGTATCTAACGACGAAAATCTGGGCAAGGTAATAGAGGGCGTGTTTGACGGCCAGAACATGGTGGGCAGCGACGGCAAGACCTATCCGGTGCCAGCCAACTACGCCAGCAAATCCAAACTGGTGCAGGGCGACATCCTTAAGCTGACCATTGCCGACGACGGCGCATTTCTGTACAAGCAAATCGGGCCCATCCCACGCAAACAAATTGTGGGCACCCTTAAACTCGAAAACGGCCATTATTTTGTAGAAGTAGGCGAACGCAATTACCGCGTGCTGCTGGCCAGCGTCACATACTTTAAGGCCAAACCAGGCGACCAAGTAAGCGTCAATGTTCCCGAAGACGACAGTAACGCCGAGTGGGCCGCACTAGAAGCCGCGTTATAGTGTAGTGCTACAGTGCTTCTAGCCTAAAGCTACGTATCCTTTTCTGCCTACAAATACGCTTTCTTTCGCGTGGCTTATTTGATGTATGTCTGTATAATCGTGCTTTTAATACGTGCCCCTGACGAGTACTTATGGTAGTTGTGCCTTTGTTCATACTGCTAAAAATAGCATGCGCAGCGCATGCTAAAACACAACAGCATCAACCATATAAGACGCGTATACTATATACAAATGGGGCAGGCGTTGTATCGGACATACCGGTCTAAGAAGTTGTCTGAATTGGTGGGGCAGGAACACGTTACCAAAGCGCTGGAACACGCCCTGGCCAAAGGCACCATGAGCCATGCCTACTTATTTACCGGCCCGCGCGGCGTGGGCAAAACCAGCATTGCGCGCATACTGGCACACGAAATAAACGGCCTGCCGTATACCGACGACGCCACACACCTGGACATTATCGAAATAGACGCAGCCAGCAACCGCCGTATTGACGAAATTCGGGATTTGCGCGACAAAGTGCATATTGCCCCCACCAGCGCCAAATACAAGGTGTACATAATCGACGAAGTACACATGCTCACTAAAGAGGCCTTTAATGCATTGCTAAAAACCCTGGAAGAGCCGCCGGCGCACGTGGTGTTTATACTGGCCACCACCGAAGCCCACAAACTGCCCGAAACCATCATTAGCCGCACCCAGCGCTTTGCCTTTAAGCCCGTGGACTTACCCAAGGTGGTCGCCCACCTAAAACACATTGCTAAGCAAGAAAAAATAGACATTGCCGACGATGCATTAGAATTAGTGGCCGCACACGGCGAGGGCAGTTTCCGCGACAGCATTAGCCTGCTAGATCAAGTGCGCAACCGCAGCGGCAAAGTAACCCTGGCCGACGTGCAAGCCAGCTTGGGTATTGCGCCTGCCGAGCTAATCGACAGCATTGTGCAAGCATTGAGTGCCCACGATGTGGTAGCCACCGCCCAGCACTTGCGCGATATGCAGGGGCAGGGGTACGAAGCCGCCCAGGTTGCCAAACAGCTGGGCCAAGCCCTGCGTACCTCGCTGCTAGATGGTAAACCCGCCCTGGCCCAAGACACACTGATGCATTTGCTAGTGCAATTGGTAGAGGTGCCAGCCAGCAGCGACCCGCGCACCATGCTGGAAATCGCTCTGTTCGATACCGCAGTGGCCGGCGCACCATCCCCGGTCGCACCCAAGGCCGCCGCCCCAACCAAAGTAATGCCCGAACAAGTTCAGGCCAAACCCCCAACCCAAGTAGAACCACACCCCAGTACCTTTAAAAAACAAGCCGATGCCGCCAAAGAGCAAACGACCCCTATGGCTAATAACGAGATGCCCGATCAAGTCCGGCACAACAGCGATGACGCAGTGCTGGACAATAACACGTGGCCCCAAGTACTCGCCGCCATCAAGCAACACCACAACACCCTGTACGGCATTGCCCGCATGGCCCACGCCACCTTTACGCCTGGCGAACTAACACTAGAAATCGCCTATGCCTTTCACCAAAAACGCCTTAACGACAAACGCAATAAAGAAATCCTGGCCACCACCATAACCGAGCTAACCGGCCAGAACATTCGCATTACTTGCACAGTGGGGCAGGGCAAATCGCCCGACGAATTAGCCATGAGCAACACACCGCCCGCGCTGCCGCCAGCCGATGAAGTCGTGCACAGTGTGGCAAAACCAAAACCCGTGGAATCAACAGAAGAAAACGAAGCAATTAAAACCGTGAGCAATATCTTTGGTGGAGCAGAGCTGCTAGAATCGTAAACACAAGAACGAGCAGACGTGAGGCTCGGTCGCTACCTTACCTTTACCGGCACCTCGGAAGCGAAAATTATGCTCCTTTAGGGCATAATTTTCGACCCGCACGTGCGGGCAAAGTAAGGTAGCGGACGCACTAGAGAGGGATCAGGATGGACCAAGGACAGGGGAAACCAACAAATCAACAGCCGCAAAACCTCGAAGCCGAGGCTTCGCTGCTTGGCGCGCTGCTTATCGACAGCGACGCGCTTGTTAAAATTGCCGACAGCATCGCAGCCGAAGACTTTTTTGACGCCCGCCACCAGCGCATATACGAAGCCGTCAGCCAACTGTACGAAAAGCGCGTAGCCCTGGATGTGCTCACCCTGGCCGACCAACTCAAAAACAACGGCTACCTGGACATGGTGGGCGGCCCCAGCTACCTCACCGAGCTAACCAATTTTGTACCCACCGCGGCGCACGTCGAACAATATGCCGAAATCGTAGCCCAAAAATCACTGCGCCGCCGTCTGATTAAAGCCAGCCAGGAAATCACAACCCTGGGCTACGACGAGTCCAAAGTACTGCGCGAACTAATCGAAGAGGCCGAAACCAGCCTGTTCCAGGTTAGCCAACAACACGTTAAACAAAGCATCATCAGCCTGGAAGACATCCTAGCCGAAAGCTTCGAGCGCCTGGACGACCTGCACCGCGATAAAAACAAACTGCGCGGCGTACCCACCGGCTTTAAAGACATGGATAACATCTTGGCCGGTTTACAGCGCAGCGACCTGTTTATCTTGGCCGCCAGGCCGAGTATGGGTAAGACCGCGCTTGCCCTTAACCTGGCCCACAACGTTGCCGCCCAGGCCAAAGAACCGGTGTTGGTCTTTAGCCTAGAAATGAGCAAAGAGCAGCTGGTTGACCGCTTACTAGCCATGGAATCCGGCGTGGATGCTTGGGCGCTGCGTACCGGCAACCTGACCGATGCCGACTTTGAAAAAATCGGTCAGGCTATGGGGGTCTTAAGCGAAGCGCCCATGTACATCGACGACACCCCCGGCATTACCGTTAGTGACCTGCGCACCAAAGCCCGGCGCGAAGCGCACAAACACCCGTTGGGCCTAATTATTGTGGACTACCTGCAGCTGATGAGTGGCGGCAGCCGCTTTGGCAGCAGCGATAACCGTGTACAGGAAATTTCCGAAATTTCGCGCGGGTTAAAGGGTATTGCCCGCGAGCTGAACGTGCCGCTCATGGCCCTGTCCCAGCTGAGCCGTTCGGTAGAAAGTCGCAGCCCCCAAATCCCCCAACTGGCCGATTTGCGCGAATCTGGGAGTATCGAACAAGACGCCGATGTTGTAGCTTTTATTTACCGCGAGGAATACTACAATCCCGAAACCGACCGCAAAAAAATTACCGACATACTTATCAAAAAACACCGTAACGGCCCCACTGGCAATGTGGAGCTGTACTTCGATAACGAACGCCAGCGCTTCCGCAGCCTGGACACTAAACACGCCGATCCATTCGTGGCCTAATGAAACTATTTGGTACTATAGTAGGCATAATGTACAGTATCCGCTCTAAACACCAGCGTCATCATATACTACACAGTGGCTTGGCTGTATATGTTTTTGGCATATCAATCGTGGGCATTCTATTTATTGCGGCCATACTATTGGTAACCCGTAACAAACACAACCCCGTAGTAGCTACCAAAACTGGCACTACTTACTTTGTAAGCCCCGCCGGCAATGATGCACAAAACGGCACGGCAAACACCCAGCCGCTCAAAACCATTCAAAAAGCCTTAGCCCTGGCCCACCCAGGCGATAAGGTCCAGCTTGCTGACGGCGCTTATTACCAAAGTATTAAAACGGTACGGGCCGGTAGCAAAGGCGCGTCCATTACTATTACAGGCAGCCAGAACGCTGTATTGTATGGCAGCAGCAGCCGTGTTATAGAAATTAATCACAGTTACATTACACTGGATGGTTTCCGGGTGGACGGCCACTTTGGCACTAACGACACCAAGGCCGACTACCGCGACAAACTTATTTATGCCATTGGGGTGCAAGCAAAAAAAGGCTTTATCGGTGTAAAGCTTACTCATTTAACCATCGAGAATGCGGGGGGCGAATGCGTGCGCATGCGCTATTTTGCCCAAGAGAACCAAATAAGCCACAACACCATCCGTAACTGTGGTATATGGGATTTCCGCTTTCACGACGGGGGCAAAAACGGCGAAGGCATCTACATTGGCACTGCGCCCGAACAACGCAAAGACGGCAAGAATCCCACGGCTGACGTAGACGAATCCAGGGATAACCACATTTTTGAAAACACCATTCAAACCAACGGCAACGAATGTGTAGATATTAAAGAGGGTGCCACCGACAATCTGATCGAGCACAACGACTGCAGTGGCCAAATGGACCCGGAATCTGGCGGCTTTGATTCGCGGGGCGAGCACAATACGTTCCGCAACAACACAGTCCACGACACTATTGGCGCAGCAGTGCGCTTAGGCGGGGACGAGGAACGCGACGGCACTGACAATAACGTTTACAGCAACACCTTCCGCAACAACAAAGGCGGTACCTTGCGTATTATGCGACTGCCCCAGGGAGACATTTGCGGCAATCACGTATATGGCAATAGCAGCAATGGCAAAACCCAGGGCATTAATCCAACTGCCAAATGCGCAAACTAATGTTGTAAAAATATCCTACACTAAGTACTTGCCAGTAACACAACTTATATTTATAATCCCAAACAAGCAAGGGTTCAGGGCGGCCTTCGGGGTGGGGCCGGCACTGCTTTTGATTATTAAAAAATAATTCTCGGCTTACGCGCCGTACTCTGGCAAAGCACGCTTTGCTTAATTTGGTGGGAGTGTGTTGCGTTAAGCCGGTACCAACAGGGGAGCACAGCATGAAAGTAGCAGTAGTAGGCAGCGGATTTGTGGGCCAAGCCACTGGCCGCGGTTTTAAAAAACACGGCAATGACGTAACGTTTATCGACGTTGTAGAAGATAAAGTAAAGGCATTACGCGACGAGGGCTTCGATGCCCACCTAGCCGACCGCTACAGTACTATCACTACCGATGTCACTCTATTTTGCGTACCAACCCCAACCAAAGGCCGCAGCATTCAGCTAGAATATTTGCGTGATGCCGTCAGCGCTTTTGCCGAACGGCTTAAGACCCACGACAAATACCACGTAGCTGTCATCCGTTCCACCGTACCCCCGGGCACAACCCGCAAAAACGTGCTGTCATTGATCGAAAAAATTTCGGGCAAAAAGGCTGGCAAAGACTTTGGCCTGTGTATGCAGCCAGAATACTTGCGCGAAGTTACTGCCAACGAAGATTTCGAACGGCCGTGGTTTATTTTGATCGGCCAGTTCGATGAAAAATCCGGCGACGTGCTGGAAAAACTGTATCGCAGCTTTGATGCCCCTATTCAACGTTGTTCATTGGACGAAGCCGAGTTCCAAAAATATGTGCACAATGTATACAACGCGGTAAAAATTGCGTTCTTTAACGAAATGCGTTCGATTGCCAAGGGCGAAAACTGGAACGCCGATGCCGTATTCCGCGCCACTGCCGAAAGTTGCGAAGGTATTTGGAACCCACTGTATGGTTTGCGTGATTTTGGTCCGTTTGATGGCTCATGCCTGCCCAAAGACACCCGCGCGCTGTTGCAATGGGGCGATAGCAATGACTACGACCTGGGCATTTTGCGTGCCGTGATTGTCGAAAACCTGAAGCATGAAAAGCTGTTGGGCAAGAACAAAACGGTACGTGTAAACTATTTGGAAAATATCAGTGTTTGACAGTAGCCTTGCCAAAGCTATTCTTGTTTATATCCCTATTTCGGCGATCGGTTTATGGCGCTGGACCTTTTGGATTATCCGGCGCGTGGCTGCCAGCCTGTACCGGCCCAATGTAGGCCAGTGGCCAGCCGACTATCCCAAGCCCAAGGTAAGCATTGTGTCGCCGGTGTACAACGAAGACCCGGCATTGTTCGAAGAAGCTATCCAATCGTGGATTAAAAACGGGGTGGACGAAATTATTATCGTTATCGATAAAACTAACGTCCGCCACATTGTTGATTACGAACGGCGCTATGCCAGCAATAAAAAATTGGCCACCAAGTGCCGCATGATTGTCACCCCCAAGCCGGGCAAACGCGCGGCTTTGTGCGACGGCATCGAACAAGCCACGGGCGATTTAATCGCCGTGGTCGATTCCGACACCATTTGGAGCGACGATGTGCTAGAAAAAACATTGCCGTACTTTTTGAACCCCCGTGTGGGCGGCGCCACGCTAACGCAGCGTGTAAAAGACCCGGACAATATTGCCACGATTATTTTTGACATTATGCTGTGGTCGCGCTACCAAGAGGAAGTGCCGGCGCTGCTGGGCGTAGGCAAAGCCTTTAACACGCTTTCGGGCCGCACGGCATTTTATCGCCGCGAAGCCATTTTCGCCGATGACCACGACAACATACACCACCTGCGTCACGAATTTTTCCTGGGCACCCGCGGTATTTCGGGCGACGACAAGCGGCTAACGCACCTTATTTTGAGCCAGGGGTGGCACGTGGCATATGTGGTAGGGCCCACGGTATACACCTCGGGCATGCGTTCTATTAAACAATTCATGAAACAGCGCCTGCGCTGGACGCGCAACATGTGGCGCGGCGACCTGCGGGCAATTTCCCAGGGTTGGATCTGGAAGCATCCGGCACTGGCCATCTTCCGTATCGACAGTTTTGTGCAACCTTTTTTGATGCTTATCGGGCCGGTGGCGCTGACTATTGCGTTAATAAGCCAGGAATGGTTGGTAGCTGGCATTTTGGTTGCCTGGTGGATCTTTAGCCGCACGGTTAAATTGTTTGGATACTTTAGGGCACATCCCCAGCGCTTTATATATTTGCCGGCCTATATTATTTACAGCTACATCAATGCCGTGGTTAAAATTTATGCCCTGGCAACCTTGGTAGAGCACAGCTGGGCTACACGCTGGCACCAAAGCCGCATGAAGGCCAAAAAGCTGTTCCGGCGCTGGGCCACCGTGGGTGTAGGCGTGTTGGCAATTGTGGGGCTGTTTGGCGGCCTGACCATGTTTGTTATGTCGGCGCGGGCACAATCGGCAGCCGATGTTGCCGCCCAGGCACCAGTAGAAACCGCGGCGTTTACTAACGACATCGACTTTGCATCCAAAGCGCCGCTAGCACCCAAGGTGCCAACTGGCATCACCATGCCCAGCGGCGTGCAGCGCTATACCGTACAGCGCGGCGACACCCTGAGCGACATTGCTGCTCGCACCGGCATGGACCTGAAGGCGCTCAAAAAATTAAACGGCTTGCGCGATCCCGACCTTATTAGCGCCGGGCAAGTCCTGCTGTATTACCAACAAAACGGGAGCGCACAATAATGGCTGTTCACCACACTGCACCCAAAACAAAAACTAAACTGCGCCACAATCTGCGCCCATCGCTGCTGCTTATTGTACTGCCCCTGCTGGGCGGCATTGCTATCGTTGTTTTCTTTGCCAGCGGCGCTTATGGCAAAACACTGGCCCGTGCCGGCAACACTCGCTTAGTCACCGAAAACTGGGAAGCAGCCGACAACGCATTCACCAGCCGCACACCCGTCTATGAACGCAAGTATGCTTATTACAAGCTCAAAGACGGCCAAAACCTGGCCAGCGTCGCGGCGTATTTTAGCGTTGACGAGCAAAAACTGGCTGCGCTGAACCCGGGCGATATCGTGCCCGGCACCACGGTAAAAGTGCCGCCGGTGGAGCACCCCCTAGCACCCATTGCCGGACCGAATGGCGGCCTAAGTACTGCCGCTATAACCAACGACCGTGGCCTGCTACGCATTCGCCAAAACTACAAGTTCGCTACCGCCACCACTACCATCCCAGACCTTATGAACTTTTTAAAGCCCTACAACGCCATTGTGCAAACCGGGCCTAAAACATTCCGCTTGGAGCGGGCTATTTCGCTGGAAGGTAACATCCGCCTGGACATTACTAACGACACGGCCGAAAAGCTAGAACTCCGCAGTGAACCCAATGTACCCAATTGCTTGTGCATGGACCAAGCCTCCGCACTTATTAAAAACACTACTATTACAAGCTATGTGCCAGGTACCAACCAGCCAGACAAAAACTACAAGGACGGCCGGGCATTCGTACGCGATAAAAACGGGCGCATGGACACCATTAACGTCAATTTCAGTTACCTGGGCACCGCGCTTAAAAAACCCAGCAGCCCCATTCCGCCCGAAAGCGAAGGCGGTATTTACGGCGTATCGTGGCGTATTTCCGACGACATGCTGGGTGCCGAAATTGCCACCGGCTGGGTAGAGCACAGCAGCTTTACGCACAACCACTTTGGTGCCTTTACCTTTGGGGCGTCCGGTATGTTGTGGCGCAACAGCTACTTTGCATATAACGATGTGTATGGCCTGGACCCGCACGACGACAGCAATAACGCACTGGTAGAAGGCAATGTGTTTGCCTATAACCACAAACATGGCTTTATCGTATCCAAACGCTGCGATTACAACATCATCCGCAACAATTTATCTATTGGCAACGATCTGCACGGCTACATGCTGCACCAAGATTCGGCCTATAACCTGATAGAAAACAATATTGCATACGATAATACCGACAACTACGTGATCTACGAGTCCGACTACAACACGATTCGCAATAATGTCGGATATAACGCCCGGTCCAGCAATGTGCGTATTAACGAAAAATCACGCAACAATTATGTAATTAATAACAAATTCCTGGGCGGCCGCCGCGGTGTGTACGTATATGGCGGGGCAGAGAATGTATACGTAAAAAACAATACTATTCACGTACGCAAAGAAGTTCTGGCCACCAACGGCGCTCAGAACGTACTATTTGCCAACAATACCATCGACCGCCTGGCATATAAAATTGCCAAAAACGACCGCCTGATTTTTGGCCCCAATACCATAGCCCCCTCAACCGTGGTCAATCCCAGCGGTAATTCGCTGTATCAAAAAGCCATCCAAATCACACCCCACAACTAAACTGCTATAATACCAAGCAAGTATGAGCCTAAAATCTGCGCGTGAATTTTTTGGTGATAATTGGCAGCCGCTGACCCTGTATGGGATTGTGTTTGCCATGCTGGGTATTTTACTGTTCGTTATGCTGGGTTCGCTACCGGGCGGTTATAGCGCGCACGAGGTGCAATCGTACCAGGCCAGCACCAGTCTGCAGCACATTGTGCACAACCCGCTTAATGCCCCATACACACTGTTAACGCGCGGCTTACTGCAGCTGCATGACGGCCTGATTACTACGCGCCTAGCCGCTACACTTATTGGTCTGGGCACGTTGGTGGTGTTTTGCGCACTGCTGCGCCACTGGCACGATATATACACTGCCTTGTTTGGTACATTACTATTTGGCACGTCGGCCTGGTTTTTGCATATGGCGCGCGGTGGCACACCGGATGTCTTATTATTTGGCCTGTTCCTGTTAGTAGCTGCGGGCGTATGGTTGCGCGAAACCGCCAACCCTATTGCTTTGCTTATCGCGCTACTACTCAGCGCCAGCCTGGTATATGTGCCCGGCATGATATGGCTGATCGGGCTTGGGATTGTGTGGGAGTGGAAAGCGCTGGACCGCGTGTTTAAAAAACGCCTGTGGTACGTAACCCTGGGCGGCTTTGGTGTAGTTGCGTTGCTAGCACCCTTGGCGTGGAATCTCTACCGCACACCGCAACTTGTTAAACCGTGGCTGGGCCTGCCGGCCAGCTGGCCCACGCCCCTGCATTTTTTGCACAATGTTATAGATGTGCCCTTGGCCGTATTTGTTCGCGGCCAGACCAACCCCGAAACCTGGCTGGGGCAGCTGCCACTGCTGGATGTATTTGGCATTGCCATGTTCGCCATTGGCGCCTATGTATATTACCGGCACTTTGGGCTGCAACGGGTTAAATTGTTCAACGCCATATTACTGGCTGGCACAGTGCTAATTGCCCTGGGCGGCAGCCTTACCCTTACGCTTATCGTGCCTTTTATCTATCTTGTGGCCGCGGCCGGCATTAGCTATATGACCGGCCAATGGTTTAAGGTATTCCCGCGCAACCCCATTGCCCAGACCATTGGCATCGGGCTATTAGTATTGGTTATTGCCGGCAGCGTTACCTATAACATGCGCCAGTATTTTATTGCCTGGCCCCAGGCAAGCGCCACAGGGACGGTGTACGTCGAACGGCGTTAGCGGGCAATCACAAAAGGTGGGAGTTGCCGGGAAGCTGCTGTATCAATCAGGCTTGCAGGCAGTTCTACCGGACCCTGGGCCGGCGACAATGCATTGCCAGGCAAAATACTTAACGGGCTTGTAAGCGACGGAGTAGCAGCACGGTGCGTATGGTGGCCGGCAAGCCACGTATCTACTGGCGCAGTAACACCTTCCGCTGCAGCAGCAACTATTGCCACACAGCCCAGGGTAACTCCCACTGCCAGACCAAGCTTATCCGCACGGTCAATCTCGGGTAAACGAATTGATTTCATAAGTTTGCTATTATAACAACTAATTTTTAAATGTCAACAAGTACCACTTTGTCCAATCTGTTACAATAAAAAGGTAATCAGGAGAATACGGTGAGTAAGTTTGACCAAGCAAAGATGTTACTTAAAGTTAAAAAAATCCAAAAAGAACTGCAAAAACAGGTAATTACAGTCGAAAAGGGCGATGGTGCCGTTAAAGTGGAAATCACCGGCGAACAAAAAATCAAAAAAGTACATATTGACCCCGAATTTGTCGACCTGGACGACATTGGCCAGCTGGAACACTGGATCGAAGACGCCGTTAAGGAAGCAATCCAGGAAAGCCAAAAAGTTGCTGCCGAAAAAATGCAGCCCATGATGGGTGCACTAGGCGACTTAGGCCTTTAATCAAACGCGGGGGTGACAAGGTAACCATATGCAAATCCTTCCGCCAGCCCTTACCGATGTTATCGAAGCGCTTGGCAAACTGCCGGGTGTTGGCCCGCGTACTGCCGAACGCTATGCATATTATTTGGTGCGCAACGACCCAGCCAAAGCCAAAAAACTGGCTGCAACGCTGCAAGACTTGCACACCGGCATAGGCTATTGCAAAAAAACCTTTGCGCTGGTGCGCGCCGGGCAAGAGCTATCCGACCTATACACCGACCCCCGGCGTGACAAAACCGTAATAGCCGTCGTAGCCGAACCTTTCGACATAGTAGCGCTGGAAAAAACCAACCAGTTTCACGGTACCTACCACGTGCTGGGCGGCCTGGTTTCGCCCATTGACGGCATTGGGCCAGAGCAGTTGCATGTGGCCGAGCTTATTGCACGTATCGACGACGATAAGGTGCAAGAAATTATCCTGGCTACCAACGCCAGCGTAGAAGGGGAGTCAACTGCACTATATATTCAACAGCAAATCGGCCCCGACCGCAGCGTAAAAGTCACCCGGCTAGCCCGCGGGCTACCCATAGGTGTCGACCTGGAATACGCAGACCAAATAACCCTGGGCCGCGCCTTGGAGGGCAGGCAGACAATCTAATTGCATTTTGAATGACTTTATTTTAAAATAAGGTCAAATGTTCAAAACCGTACTCCATACAAATAAAAATAGCAAAAAGGCCGCTGGTACAGCCCTGGCCCTTACCGCTGCCTTGGTTACTGCCAATTGCACACCAAAAGTTGCCGCTTCCAGCACAAGCATGAAGCCTTGCTACTCCCGACCATTACCGGTCCAAAATTCTTTACGCCAGATTAATTCGCCGCTCAGCGAATTAAATATAGACGAACGGGGACATGTAGCAGGCATGCCAGACGTACCCCTTGCCAATAGACGAGAAAGGTTATTAACCTCTATCCTAAAGGTCGGTAGCCCGCTCTGGGAGGGCAGCGGTTTTATTGTTGGTAACCTCAATAGGCAGTATGCCGTAACTGCCGCGCATGTAGTAGGGAAAAACAGCCCGCACGATCTAGTATTTCAAACTGCCAGCGGTAAAAAAGTACGCGGCAAAGCAGGATGTTACATTGCCCAAATAGGTAATAGATTGGTGGCCCCCGATACACTGAAGCCAGGCAATCAATATATTGACGTAGCGGTAGTGCGTTTAGAAAAACCTGTGGGCACGCCGCTACCTATTGCTCCAAAGCCTGCAGACCATGGGGAGTGGCAATATGCATGTAATTATCAAGACAACCGTCCGGCTAAAAATCCGGCTATGATAGCCGTTATTACTGGCCAAACACCAGGCATGGCTACTACGTCTCCTGATGCGTATCGGGTCATGTCCGGCCTAGGACCCAATAAAGAGCGTCTATTGCCAGGCTCGAGCGGTGGTCTGCTGACTGACGGCCATCAAATAACAGGCATGTCTGTTGCCCTATGGGAAGAGCCTGCTGCTCCTGCAGACTTACTCGTAACAGATGGCATTGAGGTTACAGGCCAAGCAACAGAGGGAATCCCAGGCGTAAGAGAGCCGGACATATATCCAGGCATTGCCATGCCCCCTTCTGTTATTCAAAAAGCCTTTGCCGCAGCGGCTACAATGCCTAACGCAGGTTAAGCTATTTAGATTTACGAACGGGAGGACGGCAACTGGCAGTTACGTTGTTGGCACTATCTGTCCAATGGCTCAGGTTGCCGGCTTTGGGTTTGCCTGCTATAAGATACCCTTCTTTTTTAGGGCCATATCTTTTTATGACATCCCCTGGTGTATATTTATATGGATTGAGTACGGGGTGTGCAGGCGTTTTAGGTAACGGAGCTTCTTGCGCATGCAAAATATAGCGAACCGCACCTTTGCCCAAACTTTGCCCGCTGGCTGTATTAAAAGTAAGCTCCGTACCATTACGCGCACTACGCGCCAGTTCGGGCGTAACCTCTACGTTTTCGGGATGATTTACACAATCTATTATTGATGTAGAGGCAGGAGGAGTATCCCCACCGCATCCTGCAACGCCTACCGTCGCAGCCAAAGCCATTGCCGCTACAGCACGGGTAGTTTTGAAGAATATATTTTGCTCGGCCACTGCAGATGGGGAGAAGGCTTGTTCTGGTACTAACATAATTCAATTTACTCAATTACAATTGTAGTATTCTATATGTTTAATAGATGTTACACAAGTGTTTCGGAACATATACGTATCTTGGTTTTGGGTGTTGGCCCCTATATCGTTTACAATAGCGGTATGTACCCAGAGACTGAACAGATACAGCGCATCCTGGCCGAAGCGCAGCGAATCGTTATTATGCAAGCCGACAATCCCGATGGTGACAGCTTGGGCAGCGCCCTGGCACTGGAGCACATTATTGGCGACCTAGGCAAGCAGCCGTATTTGTATTGCGGTGCGGACATTCCCAGTTACTTAAGTTACCTGGATGGGTGGGACCGGGTAAACAAAGACCTGCCCAGCCAATTTGACGCAGCCATTATTGTCGACACCAGCGCCGACAGTTTGTTCGAAAATTTAGGACGCGGCGGGCAAAAGGGTTGGCTGGCCAATAAACCGGTTATTGTTATAGACCACCACCCAGGCGAGGCCACTATTCCATTTGCCACAGCTATTTGCAACCAACCGGCCGTAGCCACAGGCGAGATTATTTACGAGCTAGCCAGGCAGCTGGATTGGCCGCTTAACCTGACGGCCAAAAATATGCTGGCCACGGCCATTATGTCGGACAGCTTGGGCCTGACCACCGAAGCCACTAGCGCGCGCAGCATACACATTATTGCCGAGCTGGTAGAGGGCGGGGTAGGCATTGCCGCGCTAGAGCACAAACGCCGCGAGCTATCGCGCAAAACGCCCGAACTACTGCGTTACAAGGGCGAGCTGTTGCAACGTATTGAATATGCGGCTGACAACCGTATTGCCACCATTACCATCCCATGGGAGGAAATCCAAAAATACAGCCCGCTATACAACCCGTCCATGCTAGTGATTGACGACATGCGCAACACTACCGGTACCCATCTGGCCATTGCCTTCAAACTGTACAGCGATGGCCATGTAACCGCCAAACTGCGCGCTAACTACGGCTGGGGAGTAGCTGGCAAGCTGGCCGAGCACATGGGCGGCGGCGGCCACCCGTATGCCAGCGGCTTTAAAGTAGAGCTGAAAGGCCGCCCGTTTAACGAGATAAAATCGGAGTGTATACAGGTTGCCACCGAGCTACTGGACAACCTTGAACAGGAAAAAAAGCATGAAACTGCACAACACGCTGACGCGTAACGTAGAAAATATCACACCACTTCGGGATAACATCGCACGTATATATTCGTGCGGCCCTACGGTATACGACCATGCCCATATAGGTAACCTAAGTGCCTATATTTTTGCCGACACTTTGCGGCGCAGCCTGCAACTTGCCGGCTATACCACTAAACATGTTATGAACTATACCGACGTTGACGATAAAACCATTCGCCGCAGCCATGAGCAGTATCCACACGACGAACCCATGCAGGCACTCAGGAAACTGACCGATCACTACATACAGCTGTTCAATAACGATATGGATAGGCTTGGCAATGATATAGCTGCTGTCACGTTCGTACGCGCTACCGACCACATCGGGAGCATGAAAGAGCTAACCCGCAGGCTGTACGAACGCGGCTTTGCCTATCTTGCTGACGACGGTGTATATTTCTCAATCGAAGCCTATCAAAAAAGTGGCAAAACGTACGGCCAACTCCTGGAGCTTACCCCTCAGAACACCAGCGAAGCCCGTATCAAAAACGATGAATACGACAAAGACAATATTCACGATTTTGCCCTATGGAAGAAGCAAAAGAGCGGCGAGCCCGCCTGGGATTTCGAGCTGGACGGGCAGGACATGACGGGCCGACCGGGCTGGCATATCGAATGCTCTGCCATGAGCCGTGACGAGCTGGATCAGCCATTCGATATTCATACGGGTGGGGTCGACCTTATCTTTCCGCACCACGAAAACGAAATCGCCCAAAGTACTGCCCTTACCATACCGACCATGGCGCAATCCTTTGTCCACAACGAGCATATTTTGGTTGACGGCAAAAAAATGGCTAAATCTGCCCAGAACTTTTACACGCTGCAGGACATCATAGACAAAGGGTTTGATCCCATAGCTTTCCGACTATTGGTTCTACAGGCGCACTATCGCAGTCAAGCACATTTTAGTTGGGATAATTTGGAAGCTGCCCAAAATCGCTTGCAAAAATATCGTGCTTTTGCCGATCTACTCTGGGAGCTTCCTGATACAGGAAAATCGTCTGATCCAAATCTACTAAACGATGCAAAGAACGATATTATTAGCGCGCTACAAAACGATATAGACACGCCGCATGCACTGGCTAGATTGAGCGACACTGAAGGGCAGTGGCTACGTGTTTTAAGCTCTGAAAGTAAAGAGACATTTAAACCATTCCTGGAATTTATCGATCAGGCCTTGGGACTTAATTTATCTCACACGAAAGATATTACCGATACTCAATACGAGCTAATACACCGACGCGAACAAGCCAGACGTGCCAAAGACTGGAAACAATCAGACGACTTGCGGAATCAGCTTAAAGAGCAGGGCATCGGCGTGCGTGACGACACGCCCGGTGGTGATGTGTGGTACCGCTTGTAGCGGTAATTATTTGACGTTATCTAGTACTTCTTTGGCGCCAGGATCGTTTTTAGCTGCCATGCGTACGGTTTCGGGCTGCAGAATATGGCGGGTCAGTAAGTAATCCAACACTGCAATGCGGATGCAGCCGGCAACCGGGATAGCTACCAACCCGCCAAACAGACCGCCAAAGTTAACACCAATAATTACCGAGGCAAAGACTAGCAGCGGCGACATATTAGTGGTATTGGCCTGCACGCGCGGCTGGATAATGTAGTTTTCAATTTGCTGGTACAAAATGTAATAGGCCAGAATGGCAATGGCCACCGGCACCGAATTAAACAATGCCACGGTGGTTACAATAATAGCGCCAATGGTGTGCCCCACCATGGGTATAAGGCCACAAATAAACACAATCACCATCAGGGCTGCAGGATAGCTAATGCCCAGTACCAACATGGCCGGCAGTAACAAGGTAGCGGCAATGGCCGCCAGGGTGACTTGGCCGTTTACATAGCCCTTGACCACCTTGTACATGTCGCGCGCCAGGCGATCGGCACGTTCCTGTTGGTCGTCCGGGATAATGTCGCGGAAAACCTTAAGCCACGCAGGCCCCTCGATAAGCATCATAAATGTTAGAGCCAAAATGGTCAGCACCGAAAACACACTGCTGCCTATTTTGCCTGCGGTTGACACAGCCGTGCCACCAGCATGTTTAAGCCGGTCGTTCAGCTGTTCGGAAAAATCGTTAACCTGATTTTGCAGGTTATACTTGCGAATAAACCTGCCGACAGCGCTATCCTGGCTGCGGGCGTCCTCTACCAGTTCTGGGGCGGCGCTAATAAAGCTGTTAGTTTGTTTGACTAGCGGTGGCACAATGCTGGCAAAAAAGCCTGCCAACAAAATAATAATTGTTAGAAAAGACAGGGCAGTGGCCAGGGTGCGGTTACCGCGCCGCTTGCCTGGCAAGTGTTTTGCCAGCCAGTGGACCGGCCCATTCAATGCCAATGCCAAAAAGAACGACGTAAAGATCAAAACCAGCGCATGTTGCGCGCGCTGCAGGGCGGCCAGCCCGATAATAGAGGCTACAACCAGCAACAATACCCGAATAACGGTACGATTGGTAATAGTGATAGTAACCGTGTTGTGTTTTTCTTTGTTGCGCAGGCCAAGCATAGCTAGACTCCATTATCACCTAAGCGCGGCGCTTATGCAATGCGTCCGCATACACCCCCAACAGTTGTGCACCCACTGTTGGTACATCAAACTGACGTACATAGTGCTGCTGCCAGCTTTGGGCTTCCTCGCGCGCGGTTTTGTCGTGCAATAGGGCAGTGAGCCGGACAGCCAATGCTGCTTCGTCCTTAGGATTAAACAGTGCCTCGTCGTGCTCGCCCATAACGCTGGCGTAGCCCGGATTGTTACCGGCCAGCACTGCGCCGTGGGCAGCAGCCATGGCCTCTAGCAGCACGATGCCAAAGCTTTCACCGCCGGTGCTGGGGTAGATGGCGATATCGGCCGATGCCAAGTAGCGCGGTTTGTCGGCTTCGGTAACCTTGCCGGTAAACTCCACGATGTCGCCTAATTTTTGCTGGCGCACAAAGTTTTTTAGTTCGCCATCCAGTGGCCCGCCGCCGCAGATCACTACCTTAAAGGGGTCTTTGCGCTCCATACGCGCAATAGCGTGCAGCAAATGGCCCGCACCCTTGCGCGGCACCAGCCGGCCCAAAAACACAATAGTCGGTACATTGTATGCGGCAAATGGTTTGGCGTTAAAAAACGGCGTCAGATCGGCCGTATTGGGCACCACCTGGCTGTCGATGCCAAAGCTACTTTTGGCAAAGTCGGCAGCGGCAGCGGATACACTCATTATCTGGTCGAATCGCTTCAGCGAACCATGCAGCACACGCCCGAGCAGCTGCGTACCCAGGCCAGCCAGACTGGAATTAGGCAAAATATGGAAGGTACCCACCACCGCCGTTTTGGGGCCTGCGGCACCAATAATTCGGCCGGCCAGAAAGGGGCTGTAGGGCATTTGCACATGCAACACATCAAACTGTTCGCGCGCTAATAGCTGGCGAATAGCCTGTTTGTTAGCAGGCATGGGCATGGACATTCGGTTGCCGTTGAATCGCACATTCATATTGCGGCTCAGCGAATGCACGTTGGGTATGTCGGTACGTGTGGTTTGGCCCACCAAATAGTGCACATCGTGGCCCATAGCCGCCAGCCATTTCCCCATTGTAAGTACATATTGCTGTACGCCGTCGGTTGAATCGAGCGAATCATCCAGCACCAGGCCAATTTTATACGTCAAACCCATTGGTGCTCATTTTTTACTGTGTTTTTCTAGTGCTTGCCGGTAAATTTCTTCGTATTGGTCAACAATAACCGGGTATGTATATTGCTTGATTTCTTTGGCCGCCCAACCGCGCCACAGTTTGCGCAAGTCGGTTTCGTGCAACAACAGGTCCAGGCGCCGGGCAAATTCGGCCGTATGCCTGGGGTTAATGAGCGACAGGGCACCCAAGCCTTTCATAACACCCGCATAGCCCGGGTTGTCACCAGCCACAGTAACCAGGCCGGTAGCCATGGCCTCCAGCAGTACCAAGCCAAAGCTTTCACCGTACAATGCCGGCGAACAAAACAAATCGCTTTTGCGCAACAGCTTAAGTTTTTCTTCGTCACTAATATAGCCTAAGAATGTGATGTTTTTGAGCTCCAGGTCGGCCGCCAGCATTTCTAGTTTGCTGCGGTCTACACCATCGCCGCCCAGTACTAACGACACATCCGGCCGTTTTTCCTGCAACAGTTTAAAGGCGTGCAGCAAATAACTTACGCCCTTGCGGCCCTCTAACCGGCCAATATACAAAATGGTCTTGCGCTTGCGCCGGTCCACAAACACGCGCGGCGGGGTAAACCGGGGGGCTATAGCGTTAGGGATAATGGCCACCGGCCTGTCCGTAAGGCTGCAAATATATTCGGCGGCGGCGTCGGACACGGCAGTGAGTTCGTCGATGTATTTAATAACGGATTTGGTATAGGGGGTTACCACCTTAACGAACGTGCGCGCCACCACTGTTTCGGGGATATTGGCATGAAAGGTGGCCACGTTAACGCAGGTGGAACGGCTCAAAATTTGGCGGCCCAGATCCGGAATTTCCGGTTCATGGAAGTGCAGGATGTCGAACTTTTCCTCGTCTAGCATGCGGTCGATGGTTTCGTTCACACTGGCCGAAACCTGTACTGTGGTACGGGCCGGGCCGTTAAAGTCGGTGCTGCCGCCAATAAAGATCATGTGATCTTCCGGCTCGCCATCGTACCCTTGCGGGCGCGGGGTAATAATATAGGTATCGTGGCCGCGTTTGCGCAGCTCAATCTGCATGGCGCGGACAATTTCTAACACGCCGCCACCCTTTGCAATGCTATACGGGCATACTAGTCCGATTTTCATACTTACCCCTAGTATACCATTTTATTGTTGCTGCAACACTTTACGCAATTTGGCTGGCACAAACGGGGCAGCCGCCTTGGCATCGGCAATAATGCTGGGCGCATGGTTGCCCACATCCAGAGTAGCCAGCAGGTGGAATTCGCTAAAAATGACACGCATGTGTTGCTCAACAATGCTGTTGTCAAAATAACGGTCGGCTTTCATGGCCACATGGTATACCGGCAGGTCAACGCGCACCTGGCAGTTGTCGAGGGTCAAAAATTGGGTGCTGGTTTTCATATAAGTACGCACATCGTTGTCATGCCATAGGCGAATTTCAAACTCGGTAATTTGTTCCAGCTCCTCGCCAACAATGCCCTCGAATTTTTCTTTGGCATTATGCGTCCGCCGGTACACACCGCGCAAAACATACGGGTGCAAGCACACGTATCGGAAAAAAGTTGCAGCGCCAGGCAGGGCGAACACTGCGGCCATGCCGCGGTAAAACGCCCAACGTGGTTTGCCAAAGGTAAAGTCATCCTTATGCGTAAAACCGGCAAGGCTTACCAGCATATCAACCCGTTTGCATAAGTCCGGATAGCGCTGCAGCATGCGTGTCACAACCACAAACCCAAAACTCATGCCCGCGATGGTTACTTTGCGCCGTCGGTAGCGCATTTTAATAAATGCTGCCAAATAATCGGCCAGGTTGTCTACGGTGGCAGATTTGCCAATTTTGTAAAAACTGTCCATGCCGCCAAAGCCGGGCAGATCGGGCATCGTAACCGCGCCGTAGCGATTAAGGTTTTGCATAAGCCCCCACCACCGCTCCAGGCTGGAATGGTGGCCGTACACAAATAAAATTTCCCGGCTACGACCTTTGGGGGCGGGCATATGCATCATCCGGCCTTGCAAGCCGTTCATATTCAACGGGACAATATAGTCTGCAGGATTTTGGCTGGACTTGGGCATAGTAGTTTACTCTATTAAAGATAATTGCTACAGACCAGTATAAGCCAAGGCCAGCCTGTCCCAAAATAGTAAATTTACTTATTTAAAGAGTTCGTCAAAAGTATGTTCGTACTGTATTTTGCCAGGTGGCCCCGGGTAGCATTCGGCTGGCACGTATTCATAATTCATCCGTGTGCGATAAATTTCGTCTACCGTAGGATTGTGCAGCACAACGCCTTGAGCCTTTTTGGTTGTGCCGGCTTGCACATACACAAATCCGCTGTCGCCACCGTAGGGATAACTGCTGGAGGGGTTAGCCCGCAAGGTTATAGCGCACATGGTGTTATACGGGTTGCGGTCGCCATTAACCTCGTCTGTGTAGTGGCCGGCATATTTGTAAGCAACACGGTCGGCCATGCTATTTAGATCATCGCGGCTAAAACCACGCGGGTCCCAGCCTTTTTCCCGAAAGGCAATTTGGCCAATAGGACCATCAAATACCCGGCGATTGTCCGAATGGCGAAAAGCGCCACTAATCATAGGGTACAACGCTACAACAGCCACAATCGTGCCCAAAACAGTGGCAATTGCCCCTATTTTGTTCCAGTCGTGCCCTGGTTTGTGTTGTCTTTTAAATGCGGGAAGCTGCGGTTCGGACATATAGTTAGAATATATAAGGTCAAGCCAAAAAAGAAGTATTTTTGTAGTCTGCTCGGGTACAATAGGGAACATGCGTAGCCTGCGTCGTTTTGGTATTATCGCAATTGTGCTAGCCGTGGCAATGGGCGGCGGTGTTTTTGTGGTCAACCGCAAGCAGCCGGACGACACTACCAACCCGGCTACAGGCAGTACTGCGCCCAGCTTTGACAAACAAAAATATGCTACCACCGACCCGGTTAGCATGTGGGTGGTAGTTAACAAAACCCGTCCGCTCAACCCCAAAACCTATGCGCCGGGCGATTTGATTATTCCTAGCCTTCCGCTGCGGCTGGGTAGCGGCAATGGCGAAATGCAGCTGCGCGCGCCAGCAGCCCAAGCACTCGAGGCCATGGCTGCGGCGGCACAAAACGAGGCAGGGCTCAAACTGATGCTGGCCAGCGGCTATCGCTCGTACAATTTACAGGTAAGTGTGTACAATGCCGAGGTAAAAAGCTATGGCCAGGCAAAGGCCGATACCGAAAGCGCCCGGCCGGGGTACAGTGAACACCAAACCGGCTTGGCTGCAGACATCGAACCTGCCAGCCGCAAGTGCGAAGTGGCCGATTGCTTTGGCAGCACGCCTGAGGGCCAATGGTTGGCCGCCAATGCCTACAAATATGGGTTTATCATCCGCTATCTACCAGACAAACAGGGTGTTACCGGCTACCGCGCCGAACCCTGGCATGTGCGCTACATAGGCACCGAATTATCAAACGAATTGCACAAACAGGGCATAACCACACTGGAAGAATTCTTTGATTTGCCAGCCGCCCCTCACTATCTCCAATAGAATAGAACGAACACTGCTGGGGCTTCGCAGCTAGAAACGATAAATGTGCACTTCGTATGGGTCAAACGAATCCTGGATCTGCCCATTTACAATGGGCACGGTGCGGTTTTCGTCGACCACTGTAGCCGTAGTAGCGGTGGTATTCACCCAAATAGTGCCGGTTACGCTGTCGGAACCAATTTTTGTACGACTGCCACTGGCCTGAGTCAGCACATAGGTGTGGCCAGCGTTTTGCTTAACCAATGTATCAATAGGCACGCCGCTGACGTTTGAACTGGCAGATGCGGCGTATTTGACTGTGGGCGCATTCAGCACTGCAGCCAAGGATTGCAGCCTGGCGTCTACGGCGCCGACACGGGCGCGCATAGCCGGATCGTTCAAGAATGCATCCTCTACAAAGCTACCGTAAAAGTTTTGGGCAAAATAAATCATCCCGTTAGCACCGTGGATAACCATGTTCCATACTGCCTGCTCAAATTCGTCCGGCGTGGGGGCGTCCGGAGTAATGGAGGTAGGGGCGCCAGTTTCGGCAAATCCCCAAATAGCCTTGGCTTCACCGCAGTGGCGACGCATGTTGTCAATGACTTCACCATACGTCCATGGACCGTGGTAGTCGGCTGACTCAAAAGGGTCGCTATTGCCGTAGTAGTCGGCCGAAGCAACATCGGCAATGGCGCAGTAGGCCCGATAGTCGGCACTAGGGCTGGTAGTTTGTACATGCTGATACAGCCAGTTGTCGATTGCCATGGGTTTGCCAAAGTTGGCGTACGTGGGGCGGGTGGGATCAGCAGCACGGACAGCGTTGGCAAAGGGGGTAAGCGCAGCAATACTGTCTTGCGCCCAGGCCACTGGGTCGCCATTGTAGTTTAGGTCGGGTTCATCCTCCAGCCAGTAGCCGTATGAGTGTTGACCCCGGGGATCAGTTTTAACAATATCAACACCCACCAGCGTGGTACGGTCACCGGTAGCGGTAAAGGCCTTCCAGTTGGTATCGGCCAGACCTTGGAACAGGTTGTCATCGCCCGGCCAGCCAAACATGCCAATGTCATAGTGGATACCAAGGTTTTGGTAGTTAATGCCATTGGGTACTCCACCGTTCAGGCGCTCCGGCGACTGCAACCAGATACCGGTCGGCCAGGTGTTGGGGCTGGTCGACGGGCCATGGCTCCATTGCGCATAGTAGTCAGAACGTTTAGTAGCCAGCTCAGTAGGTGTCTGGGCGGCCGGGGTATCGGGTGCAAACGCAATATCAGCGCCATAGCCAAAAGCACCGCCAGATTGGTTATTTGGAAAACCGGCACCTATTTTGTACACAGCATTGGGGCCGTCAGATCCAATGCTCAATGAAATAAGGTAGTCGTCAAAATGATCAGTGCCAAAATACGACGGTGTGCCCGTGGTACGGCCTTGCGAGGCATAGTAAGACACTACGTATGTAGTATCGGGCGTCAAAGTAACTGGCGTAGAAAACGTAGCAGTTTGCCAGCCACTGGAAGTTTCGTTGGTAAAGTTTACCGTGGCCAACTTAGTGCCGCCATTGGTCCAAAGATTACCCACATGGCTGCCCGTATCGATACTGGCCTTGTAAAAACGCACACCTGTAGCCTTG
This sequence comes from Nevskiaceae bacterium, assembly GCA_035526505.1. Lineage (GTDB taxonomy): Bacteria > Patescibacteriota > Saccharimonadia > Saccharimonadales > UBA4665 > DATLCF01. Next base: position 313,656 of record DATLCF010000002.1, read on the forward strand.
CCGGCCACACGAGCCCGGAAACGAATGCCCACCTCCACTGCGGTCGTGTCACTATCGGTATCGGTTGGCACTGTGCTGCCCCACGTTGTCCGGGGCGCCAGCGTAATGGAAACAGGGCTGGAAGCCCCCGAAACATTACTGGCGGCATCATAGGCCTTAATGCTGTACTGGTAGTTATTACCATCGGAAATACGCATATCGTAATAGTGCGCCACGGTGCTAGTAGCAATTTGCTGCCCATCGCGCAAAATCTGATAGCCAGCCACACCCACATTGTCAGTGGCGGGCGTCCAGGAAAGGGCATCAAAGCCAGCCGCATTATGGGTAACGTACAGGCTGGTCGGATCACTGGGCGCAGTGGTGTCGGGCGGGGTGCTTTGTCCACCGCCGTTGTCGGTACCGCCGCCCTGGCTGCTGGTTTGGGACGATGCCGTGCTTTTGGCAGTGCTGGGCTTGGTAGCAGTCGGTGTCGTTGCCAGGCTGGCACTGGGTGTTGCAGCAGCGGCAACACCATTGACGGTGGTAATGCCTACCTGGACCAAGGCATTATTGCCGGCAGCGTCGTATGCTTTTGCCTTAATAATATGCGCTCCATCCACAACCGTACTGCTTGGCCAGGTATAGGTAAACGGTGGCGCATAGGTTACCTTTATAAGCACATCATCGATGTAATACTCGACCTTTTGCACCGCCTTATCGTCATGAGCCTCCACAATTATGGCTGTGTCCCCCGAGAGTGTTTGACCTTCGCTGATGTTAGAAAATGTAATAGTAGGGGGCGTGGTATCCGGCACCTGGACAGGATTCTTGGAAAATTTGTCGGCATTGTGATTCTTAAGCACCACATAGCTGGCTCCCCCCATGGCAACCAGCGTTACCCCTGCTATCACGATCCACAATCTACGCATAAGTCCTTTGTATGATGGTTATGATTTAATTCTATCAAAGAAGACCAGGTATCCCGGCATAATATGCATCCGTACCAGGGAAGACTCCCTAATAGTTTAGTTGTGAAATTGTCCTAAATAAGCTAAAATCAACCTGTTAATGGGGCGTGGCCAAGTGGTAAGGCACCAGGTTTTGGTCCTGGCATTCGGGGGTTCGAATCCCTCCGCCCCAGCCACAAGAGACTTAGAGTCCCATTTACGAATTCTTTCTCTGTTATTTTGTTATTAATAGTTTGTTCGAAAGTATTTCTGAGCTCTTTCTCCTTTCTTACCTTTTTCGCTATCGCGGCAACCAATGGGGTGCGTTCCACCTATATTAATTTGCCGTTCAGATGGATGTTCGAAAATAAATCGCGCAAAATGGCTCGACGGTCTGTATCGTTCTTGAATTCGTAGATTGCGGACGCTTTTTGGGATAGATCGAGCACGTTGATGCCACGTTCCAGGATTGCCAAGTAGTCTCCTCGAAGTCTTCAAGCTTCTTGGAGATGATCTTTTGCTCGTTAGACGCCTCTTTATGCATTTTGTCGTATTGGTGGACGCTGAGACGGCCGTCTAAGCGGTCTTCGTACATAATTTCTGTCCGACGGCCGAGCTGCTGATGACGATCACTAAGCTGCTTCTTGAGCGCTATGCGTGCTTCCATGTCAGCTTCGTACTTAGCGCGGAGCGTTTCCTTTACCCAGGCAATAACGTCGGGTGAAGGCGATACGAGTTCTGCAAATTCGCTCAGTAGATGTTTCTCAACATCTTCTTGTCGCACATATGCACGTTGCGTGCATGGCTTAAAGTGGTTGCAGTGGCCATTGTCCCGGACCCCCTAAACTAAACACACAGTCTCGCGAAACTGGCTAGAACCATATAAAACCAGTTAAGTATATGCGGGCGTCAGCCCGCATATATGGAAAAGGAGTCTTTTTTGTTGTATGAATAAAATGGGAGTCAACCATCCGCCGTACGACCAACAGCTCAAAGCAACGGTCATTGCCAAGGTTCGGGATGAGGGCATGACTGTAAGTGAGGCTGCTACCCAATATGGTGTCACCGCCAAAAGCATCTACCGTTGGCTCAAGGAAGGTGTGGTCAACCACGACACCAGCCTGGTGTTGGAGGTCAACCGGCTCAAAAAAGAGCTCGAACAGGCCTACGCCCTGATCGGCAGAGCCACTGCCGAGATGCAAAAGGCAAAAAGATAGTCATCCTGGACGAGGTCGAACCGGGATGGCTCCACCATTTCACGCAGGTACTGGGCGTTAGCAGGGTCAGCTTCTACCGCCAGGCAACCAAACGCTGCGCCCAGGATGAGGCGGCTGTGGAACAGCTGCAAGCCGCTCACCAAGAGGTCTGCTAGCGGTACGAAATCCAACTGAGTGCCAGCAACAAAAGTAGTCCCTGGCAGAACGGCTTCATGGAAACCTGGTTCAGAGGATTCAAGCTGGAGCTTGGACCACTCGGCCAATTCCAAGACCTAGCCCAACTGCACGAAGCAGTTGCCCTACAAATCCATTACTACAACACCAAACGAATTCACTCAGCTCTGGGCATGAGCCCGGCAGCTTACGCTGCCAGCCTCATGGCGGCTACGCCGCTACGAGCGTGAGACGGGGTGTTGCGAGTTTGGGGTCCTTGACTAAGAAGGTTCAGGCGGAAGTGTGGCAGCTATGAGACATCGGATTTTCTCAGGCATTGTATCGTATACTAAACACTTAAATTTTAGGAGTGAGATTTGGTTGCAAGCTTCACCTGACTCACGTTTCGCATGCTTTTAACGTATAGCCTGTTGTAAAATTGCGATGTTCCGGAAGCGACAAGTAATACCATAGGCGGTTATGTTACAATTCACATCACTAAACACCATAACTAATATTAGGAGCCAGCGTAGTGTCACAAGAAATCGCTTCACAGCCAATGAACCTACCCGACAACGCCACCTACTTACTAAGCCCTGAAGAGAATGTGATGTTAGCAGAGGTTACGGCGCAGCGCGACAACCTCCGCGGCCCCGCAGAAACCGTTACCGATTACGCGCTACGCATTGGTGACAGGCAACTTATCCCCACCGGGCTCGCCAGCGCTATGAGTGACTTCGCGGCTAATGGCAACAAACTTGGGGGCATGTTAGTGCGCGGTTTTGAAATCGACGTTGATGGGCCCGATCCGGCACGAGCAAAAGCAGTCGGGGAACTGATATTGCTTTCAATTGCCATGACTATCGGCAAGCCGTACGGCTACGCCAGCCAGCGAAACGGCGAGATTATTCAAAATTTGACCCCTAATAAAGCAGATGCCTTGAAACAACTCGGCACCGGCAGTACGACCACCCTTGAGTGGCACACCGAAGATGCCCACACGCCGTTGAACTGCGATGTCATAGCCTTGTTATGTATGCGCGGGGCAGTCGATGCTAATACCCTCATCAGCAAGGTAGAACCAGCTGAGTTAGACGAATCAGTTCGCAGGGAGCTGGAAGCTCCTAACTATGTTATTATATCCGACGGCTCTTACGGGAGCACCAGCCGATTCCGCACGCCGATTATTGCTTACGACAAGGCTGGCAATCCCGAAGTGCGTTACGATCCGCTCTACACTAAGACAGCAACAAAGGCCTCAAAGACCGCCCTTGACGCCCTTACGGCGCACGTAAACGCGCGGGCCATGAGTATCAACCTGGAAAAAGGCGACCTCTTGTTGGTAGACAACGGCCCCAGCGTTCATGCGCGCAGCCCGTTCAAGCCGAAGTACGATGGGAAGGATCGCTGGCTCCAGCGCGTTGGCGTCCTGAGCAAAGATGTGCCAGCCGATGCAGTGGTACCCGGTAATCAATTAGTAATTAACATATAGGTAGCTTATGTATATTCTAGGTTTCTCAGATTCAGTACACGATCGTTCGGTATGTCTTTTTAAAGATAGCGTACCGTTAGTAGCCATAGAGGAAGAACGTCTGACTCGTGTAAAGCACGGGCTGAAACTATACGGCGAGTCCCGCAAAAATCCTGGTATATTTTCCCAAATGAACCTGGAAAGTGAAGGCACTGCCGCTAACGAAGCAGCGCTTATGCCACTTGTCGATTACTGTCTCGACGCTGCGAAGATTAGCTGGGATGACGTTGACATCACGATTGGCAACTCGTTGCACTTGGCGTTTCCGTTCCACGGAAAATCATTGTATATAAACCACCACCTGGCTCACGCCTCAGCAGCCTTCTACGCTTCAGGCTTTGAAGAAGCTGCTATCTTTGCAGCCGACGGCTACGGCGATCTCACCGATGAACACCGCTACGAAACCATTGTACTGGCACATGGTAAAGGCAAAGACGTTAAAGTCCTTGAAACAATCGAGGGCAGCGTATCCACCTACTATGATATGCAAAACTCGCTAGGTGTTTTCTATCGCATCGGCAGTCTGTTGTCGGGCTTTGGGATGTTCGATGAAGGCAAGACAATGGGCCTTAGCTCATACGGCGAACCAGTCTATTACGATCAGATCAAGAAGTACCTGACCTTTACCGACAAAATGGTTGAGATCGACAACTGCAAGCTATGGGATGAGTTGTCAGTGGCTATCGTGCCACGCGACGACTTCAAGACACAGGCTGATATCGCCAGCTCATTCCAGAAACATCTCGAAGAGCTCATTGTGTTTTATGTGAACCGTTTGCACGACCTCGTAAAAACCGACTACTTGTGTATTGCCGGCGGAACAGGTTTGAACTGCGTTTCGAATGCCAAGCTTACCCTTACCACCAAATTTAAAGAAGTGTTTGTTTTCCCGGCCACTGGCGACAACGGCAACTCATTCGGCGCAGCCTACTACGCTGCGCATAAGGTGCTTGGGCTACCACGCACCAAGCAGCTCGAGCATTCTTACTTCGGTAAATCATACACGCCTGCTCAAGAAGAAAAAGCCCTCGCAAAAAAAGCGAAAGAGGTTGCTTACGAGAAGCTCGACACTAAGCGGGTAATCGCCAAAGCCGCCGACTTGCTGGAAAAAGATGAAATCATGATGTGGTACCAGGAGGGCTGCGAACTCGGTCCGCGTGCACTTGGCCACCGCAGCATCATCGCCAACCCAACCAAGAAAGAGACAAAAGATTACATCAATGCCCATGTCAAGTTCCGGGAGAGTTTCCGGCCGCTAGCGCCCATAGTACTTGAAGAGCGGGCGCAGGAGTTCTTCGACTTTAAGTTCAAATCTCCCTTCATGCTCTTCTCGCCAGGCGTTAAACTGCCGGCCAAAAAACTGGCGCCGGCAGTGGTGCACATCAACGACACAGCTCGTCTACAAACTCTTAATAAGCAACAAAACCCCAAGCTCTATAGCGTTATCGAAACCTTTGCCGAGACATCGGGTGTGCCAATTGTGTTAAACACTTCGTTCAACGGTAAAGATGAGCCCATCGTCGAGACACCGGAGGAAGCGCTCAATACCTTCCTGAAATCGCCAGTCAAGCACCTATTCCTGGACAACTTTTACGTGACAAAAAAGTAGGGCAGTGATGCATAAGCCGCCGCTCGAATTGCTACACGATTTTGTAAACGCTCCATCGCCCACCGGTTCCGAAAGGGCATTCGCAGACCATCTGCACGCCACTTTAGGGGACGCATTCGACTATGACCACTTAGAGATGCAGGAAGTGGCACCGGGCCGCTGTAACATTCTTATGGTAAAAGGCGATCCTGCCATGATGCTTACGTCACATATCGATACCGTACCGACCGACATCGAGCCGAGAATAGAAGACGGCATATTTTATGGAACCGGAGCCTGTGATGCGAAAGGGCAAATTGTTGCCCAGCTGAGTGCCATGCAACAAGCCCGTCGTGAGGGTTTGCAAAGCTACGGCTGTTTCTATGTTATTGGCGAGGAGGTTGACAGCAGTGGTGCCCAGGCCGTTATTAACCATCCGTTAATACGAGGTACGCATGTCTTGAACGGCGAGCCTACCAGGAACAGATTCGTAAACCGTTCCAAGGGTGTTGTCGAGGCATCAGCTACTGCAATCGGCAAAGAACAGCATAGCTCAATCGTGCCATTCAATTCCGCAATCCATACAATGATAACGGGTTTGAACCGGCTTATCGAAGACCCACATGCTGATGCCACGGTTAATGTTGGCATATTCGAAGGCGGCAAGGCTGCCAATATGAGCGCAGCCGCTGCAGAGGCCGCGGTCAATCTGAGGATTACGAGTGACTCTGAGCCGATCGTCCGCCACACGAGAGATCGGTTAGGCAACGACATCAGTCTAAAAATCGTCAATGTCATCGAACCCTACACCTTTTATGTGCCGACCGAATACCGGGCCGATGCAATAGATGTCGCGTACTGTTCAGATGCCCCCTATTATGCGGCTAATTTCGACCATGTTATGATGTTTGGCCCAGGAGACATTGCCCATGCGCATAACATTCATGAGCAAGTGGGCGGTTATGAATTAGCAGACGCAGCACGTATGATAGCCCACCTATTGTTGCGGGCCCAGGAAGGCTCTCTGTAAACAGGCTCATTGCCGGCTAGCAATTCCAAACGAACAGTACGTCTATTTCTGCTCGTTTTTTTGACATAAAATGGCAAATCGTTTTATAGTTTATAGATATGATCCAAAATAATGCAGTCTTGCTAAATCGTCGCCCCCGTCCTTGGGGGTTGGCGCAAGCTGCTGCGCAGTATTAAATATAACCAGTGCCGCCCCCACACTTTTCTTTTTAAAAATAGAGCAATGATAAAGAGTGAAAGCTAAAAGGACGCACATAATATGAACGATAAAATCACCCAAGCCATCGAGCAGGTTTGTAAACAGCTTTTCGACAGTGACGTCGTTGTGGCCCTGGAACGTCCTGACGAGCAATTTGGCGATGTAGCGACTAACGTAGCTATGCAGCTTGCTGGCACGCTGGGCGAAAACCCCCGGCAGATAGCCGAAAAGATAGCCGCTGGCCTGCGTGAAACAGTAGCCGATATGGTCGACGAAATTACCGTAGCCGGCCCCGGCTTTTTGAATATACGCCTTAGCGACCAGGAACTTTGGAAAGCGACACAGCATAGCCCGCTGCAAAAGTATGCCGGGCAAAAGATAGTAGCCGAATATTCCGACCCAAATCCCTTCAAAATTCTCCATGCCGGACATATCTTTACGACCGTTATTGGTGATGCTATAGCCAAATTATTAGAGTTGGCTGGTGCCGAAGTGCACCGGGTGAACTTCGGTGGTGACGTAGGGCTGCATGTCGCTAAAACTATGTACATTGTTCTGCAGCAATTCGACGGTGAAAATCCAACAAAGCTGGCTGATATCCCTGAAGAAAAGCGCTCAGAGTGGATAGCTGATGCCTATGTGAAAGGCCACGCCGCATACCTTGACGATGAAGCAGCCAAAGCGGCAATCATTGAACTCAATAAATGCGTGTACCAGCTGCACGCCGACGACGATCACGACTCACCGTTTGCACAGATCTACTGGACTTGCCGCCAATGGAGCTATGAAGCGTTTGACGTCTTTTACGAACGTCTGGGTACGAAAATTGAAAAATACTACCCCGAGAGCGAGACAACCGAACTTGGCATGGAGGCTGTCACGAAACACATTGGTGACGTGTTCGAAAAATCGGAAGGCGCCATTATATTCCGTGGCGAAAAATACGGCTTGCACAATCGCGTATTCATCAACCAACAAGGCCTCCCGACTTACGAAACAAAAGACGTCGGCCTTATACTTAAGAAATATCAGGATTACCATTTTGACCGCTCGGTGGTGATTACCGGCAACGAACAAGAACAGTATATGGGCGTCGTCCTAAAAGCTATCGAACAGTTTCTACCTAAGCTGGCGCAGGCCACGACCTATATTCCGCATGGTATGCTCAAACTGACCGGCGGCGTAAAAATGAGCAGCCGCCTGGGTAACATCGTGCGTGCCAATGACGTCCTGGATATCACGGCTGAGGCTTTGCGTGAATCTGGCCACAAGCCGGAGGACTACATGTTGTTGGCAGCTATAAAATACGCCTTTCTAAAAGTACGGCTTGGCAGGGACCTGGTGTATGATCCGAAAGAATCTGTCGCCTTGGAAGGCAACTCCGGCCCGGTTATCCTGTATGCCCGTGCGCGCGCCCGAAGCATTTTAAAAAAAGCAGCTGCCGCTGTAGATACCAGCAACAATACAGCACTAGAAGCCAACGAACGCAGTCTGCTCCGCAAAATCACCGAGTACACGGAAGCCACAAACAAAGCTATCGAAGAGCTCATGCCGCACAATATTTGTACCTACCTGTATGAACTGGCTCAAGACTTCAACCGTTTTTACGAACACAACCGTGTGTTGGGCGACCCGCGTGAAGCTGTTCGCCTGCGGCTAGTGGCTAGCTATGCCGATACTCTGCAGGCTGGATTGCAGCTGCTCAATATTACTGCATCTGACGAAATATAATCAGCGTGCTATACGGCTGCGCGTTCCATTTTGCGGTGGGGAATACCCGCATCCATAAAGACATCACCAGTTGCGCTATAGCCTAGGTTTTCGTAAAAGCCGAGTGCGTGGACCTGCGCCTCCAGCACGCTAGGGCGTTCTTGGGCGTCAAGGCGCCCTAGGATGTGTCGCATGAGCGTCTTGCCATAGCCCTTGCCTTGGTGTGCTGCCAGTACTGACACACGTTCGACTTTTACCCCCTCGTGGCCATAGGGGCGGATGCGCGCGGCGGCCACTGCTTCATCACCTACATACCCGATAAAATGTTCAGCCTCTGCATCGAGGCCATCGATTTCCAGATCAACTGGTACATCCTGGTCTTCGACAAATACTGCCCAGCGGACAGCAAGCGCGTCACTGATATCTTCGGTGCCGCCGCGGGTTTCTATTTGGAGCGATTGGTGTTGTTCAGTCATAATTTACCTTATTATAAAATGTATTTATTGCGATGCCAACCCTGTCGGGTAGTCCTGTAGTGCCTTAATGCGTCTTGATACATTGTCACGAGACATAAGACACCGCATAAGCTGCTGGCCGGTCTTGGCGTTCGTGATAAGGGGCAGGTGATTGTCGACTGCTAAACGGCGAGCCGTCGCTGCCAGGCCGTCGGTTTCATCGGCGGCGGGTATACAGATCATAAGTGCTACCTGCTTGGCAGTAATAGCTGTTTCGACACTCGGTTCGCGTGATTGCTCGATTTTATGCACGAGCATGGTTGCTATGTCCCGATCCTGCATAAAAGCATGGGTACCGGGGGTGCATTGCACTTGCCATCCATCCTGCACTAATGCTGCGACCTCGTCCACGAACACTTTTTTATGTGAATCGGGCAGGCTGAGCAGTATACTCTTGTGGGCTACATGCTGGTCAGTGGCCAGCCAGGAAGTATAAAATGCTTCGGCAAAGGTATCGCCTAGGCAGGCCACCTCCCCTGTAGAGGCCATCTCAACACTGGCTACCGGATCGGCGCCTTTCAAACGATTATAAGAGAACTGGGGGCTTTTGACTCCCACGTAGGGCAGGTTAGCCGTTTGGTGAGAAGAGTCGCTGCCCTCGCCTAACATGGCCTCAGTGGCGGCTGTAATAAAATTGTGGCCGCTGACTTTAGAAACAAATGGGAAAGACCGTGATGCCCGGACGTTGCATTCGATCACCTTGAGCTCGTCATTTTTGTACAAAAACTGGATGTTGAATGGACCGGTTATGTTCAGTTGTCCGGCGATTACTTTCGCCGTCTGCCGCACGCGCTGAATAGTTTGGGATGTTAGTTGCTGTGCCGGGAAAACAACTGTCGCATCGCCCGAGTGCACGCCGGCATTCTCGATATGCTCGGAAATAGCGTGGAGTTCGAGTATGCCATTGCGGGCAACGCCATCTATTTCAATTTCTTTCGCATCGGTTATAAACCGCGATATCACGACAGGATGGTCTGGCGATAATAATGCAGCCTCCTGGAGATAGCGCTTCATTTCTTTCTCATCGGAGACAACGTTCATTGCACCTCCGGACAATACGTACGAAGGTCGGATAAGCAGTGGGTAACCGACGGCTGCTGCAAAGGTTTTTGCCTTTTGGAAGCTTGTTACTTCCTGCCAGGCAGGCTGGTCGATGCCAAGCGTTGTCAGCATAGCGGAAAACTTCTGCCGGTCTTCGGCCCGGTCGATCTGTAACGGCGGCGTACCCATGATCGGATAGCCGCGGGTTGCCAGTGGTAATGCAACGTTATTGGCAATCTGGCCGCCAACTGACACGATAATACCGTTGGGCTGCTCGAAATCAGCGATATCCTGCAACCGCTCTAACGTCAGTTCTTCAAAGTACAGCCGATCTGAACGGTCGAAATCAGTAGACACTGTTTCGGGGTTGGAATTGACCATGATGCTCGGTATGTTATGTGCTTGCAGTGTTTTTATGGCACTGACCGCGCACCAGTCAAACTCTACTGACGAACCGATACAGTATGGCCCCGACCCGATAACTACCACCGCCTTAGAATGTAGTGATGCAAGGTCGTGATCGACACCATGGTATGTCAGATAGAGATAGTTAGTAGTAGCAGCGAATTCTCCGGCCATGGTGTCTATTTGGCGCACCACGGGTATAATGCCTAGCTTTTGGCGGCGTTTGCGCATGACTGCTTCAGTCGTACCTTTTATGCCTGCCAGTACGCGGTCGGCAAATCCGTATCGCTTGGCTTCCAGGAATAGCGGGCGTGTTAAAGGTTTTGTCTGCAAGCTGACCTCCATCTGTTGTATAGCCGACAGTTGTTCCAGGAACCATGGGTCGATAGCTGTTGATTTGTGGAGGGAGCCGACAGTTTCCCCCTGCTTTAAAGCTTCATACAGAGCAAAAATACGGCGGTCAGTCACCGGATTCACTTCTTGTAGAGGGCGAGTGAACGTGCAGGGGTGGTCGGTAAGGCCATGGGCGCCGATATTCAGCATGCGCAATGCCTTCTGGAGTGCTTCCGGGAATGAGCGCCCCAGCGCCATAACTTCGCCGACACTCTTCATCTCTGAACCTAACCGATGATCGCTTGATTTAAGCTTCGCCAAATCCCAACGGGGGATTTTGACCGCTATATAATCCAGTGCCGGCTCGCAGAAAGCAGACGTCGTACCGGTGACCGCGTTCCGCAGTTCGTGCAATAGCTTGCCCAGCATCAGCTTGGTGGCGACGAAGGCTAGCGGATAACCCGTTGCCTTAGAGGCAAGAGCACTTGAACGTGACAGGCGGGCATTTACTTCAATGACCCGGTAGTCCCCGTTGGCGGGGTTGAGTGCGTACTGGATATTACACTCGCCGATAATTTTCAAATGGGTAATCGTCTTGATGGCGATTTGGCGAAGGGCGTGATACTCGGTATTAGTCAGCGTCTGCGAAGGGGCGACCACGATGCTTTCACCGGTATGGATACCCATGGGATCAAAGTTTTCCATGTTACAAACAGTGATCGTATTGCCGGCGCTGTCACGTACGACTTCGTATTCTATTTCTTTCCAGCCTAACAGGTATTCTTCGATCAATAGTTGCGGGACTGCCTGCAATGTTTCGTTGGCTCGCTGACGCAACTCCGCTTCGTTATTGATACGGCCCGAACCTAGCCCGCCCAGGCTATACCCGGAGCGGAGCATGATTGGGTAGCCTATAGTATTGGCTGCCGCCGCCGCTTCGTCAGTAGTGTATACGGCAATGCTGCGGGCAGTGTGGACGCCGATCTGATCGAGCGCCACCTTAAATAGTTCCCGGTCTTCAGTTGTCTTGATCGAATCAATTGACGTGCCCAGAATGGTGATCCCAAGCCGCTGCACTACACCGCTGTCGTGAAGCGCCAGACCCAGGTTAAGTGCCGTCTGGCCGCCAAAGCTCAGCAACAGCGCATCAGGCATTTCCTGCTCTAATATCCTGGCAACGGTCTGTATCTGCAATGGCTGCAAATATACACGGTCGGCCATATCACTATCGGTTTGTACGGTAGCGATATTGGGATTAACCAGCACTGTATAGATACCTTCTTCCTTCAGTGCCTTAATAGCCTGCGAACCGGAATAGTCAAACTCACCAGCTTGGCCGATCTTCAGCCCGCCAGAACCGAGAATCACCACTTTTTTGATAGTCTTTGTCCTCATAATGCTTGGTAAAACCTTTTAAATAACCATGTCGTATCGGTCGGGCCAGGGCAGGCCTCAGGGTGGAATTGGACTGCAAAAAAAGGCTTATCGGCGCACTCGATACCTTCTACTGAATCATCGTTAAGATTCCGGAATAACACCTTCCACCCCTCGGGCAACGACGTTTCGTCGATAGCATAACCGTGGTTTTGACTCGTGACGTAACAACGCTGATTGCCCGTATCGATGCACGGTTGGTTGTGTCCGCGATGCCCATACTTCAATTTATACGTCTGGGCGCCCGCGGCCAGACCCATGATCTGGTTGCCCAGGCATATACCAAACATTGCCTTGCCTTGGGCGAAAGCTTTACGGGCAATCTGTACGGTTGGCATATAGGCAGCGGGGTCTCCAGGGCCGTTGGAGAGGATAACCCCGTCATAGTCTTCGGAAGTATAGTCGTAGTCGCTTGGTACCTGTTTCACGCTCACAGGCAGTTGTAGCAAATGATTGAGTATTCCGCCTTTGGCACCGCAATCTACTAGTATAACCTTTTTGGCATGGTGGCTGTTATGGTGTATCACACCCTGCGATGGTGTTTGCGAATACATAGGCGCTCTATCGGACATATTTATTGGTTTACCACTTATATAGCCCTGCATCGTACCTTGCGTGCGTAGATGCTTGGTTAATTTTCTTGTATCCAGTCCAGTGATAATGGGGATGCTTTGGGAATGTAGCCATGTCAACAGCGACATATCCGCCTGAGTATGGCTGGGGCTAACCGCCACTTCGCTTACAATAACGCCGTTCAGGTGGATTCTTTGAGATTCGACATCTTTAAGGTGTACACCATAATTCCCGATCAGCGGATAGGTAAAGACGAGTAATTGTTCCGCATAAGAGGGGTCAGTAAGCGATTCTACATATCCGGTCATACCGGTATTAAATACAACTTCTCCGGCATAGACGTCTTTTTGCCAGGCAGGCAGATTACCGGTAAAAACAGTACCGTCAGCAAGGTAGAGTGCGCCGGGCTTGTGGGTAAAGAGGGCTGGGCTGGTATATTTCATGGTCAAGCATATCCTTTTTGGCTTTTACTGAATTTAACAGAGAAGGTTCCGAAACACAAACGCTATGCTGATTGCCGCCCTGCCAAACAGGCGCTCCCTCGTCCAGACCTCCGCCTGGCAAGCACCACGAACTGGCCATATTTGACGATACTTCATGGTACGGCTTGAGTTGCACGCACAATAACTCGTCTTAGTGTAATATAATTGCTCGAGCTGACACTCTCGTCTTGTCATGGGCGTATGGTAGCACAGGGAGGTGGCAAGCGTAGCTTTACCGAGCCTATTAAGGCACTTACCCCTCATGAGCCTTCCCCGACCCTTACTTTTTGAGTTCTTGACACTGGGTTTACACGAAGATTTCTGCATCGTCGGATTTGTTCGTTTTGGCGTTGGCTTGTTTGATTTTTTGTCCTCTGTGCTCTCTTTCTCTTGCTCGAATAACACCTTTAGGTATTGCTCGACCATAGCCTTTGGTATCGCATAATGCTTCCTGCTGTAGGCTGCTACTGCCTGCTTAACTTTACTCGATTCCTCAACTTCTAGCGGCACCGTCATTCCTGAAAACGCATCTAAAGAGACACGCTTTGCCACCGAGGAAGAAGTCGAGCAGATAACAGATGGCGTGAAGCCTGGTGGCGTCCCGCCCTTTGGCAATCTGTTTGGACTGCAAGTAGTAACCGACCCTTGCCTCTACGAGAGCGAAAAGATTATTTTCAATGCGAGCCGAACGTGCTCGATTGCCATGAAGTCCGCCGACTACAAACAAATGGTCGATCCGCTGGCTGCAGAGATTGTATAGATGCCTAGACATTACGCAGCAGCTTACGAATTTCTTCGATTACGGTCTCGAGATCGTCTTTATTCGATTCATCGAAAGTTACCTTAACGTACTCTTTCTCCAGCCAAGGTATTATTAGAAAAATATATTTTCAATTTGTAAAGTTTTACTTCGCACGAGTTCGAATCCTTCATGGTTCAAATGAACCAAAAAAGTTACACTATTAGATATGAACGTAACTGGACTTGAAGACACTATAAAATGGTACGACGAACACGCGGAGCAATATGCTGAAGCGGGTGCGACGTACTTTGACATGAACCACATTACTACTTTTGCAAAGCGGTTGCCCCAAGACGCAACTGTACTTGATGCTGGCTGTGGTGCCGGACGAGACGCGGATATTCTTAACAAGCAAGGTCTGAAGGTGACAGGTGTTGATCTCTCTGTTGGGTTGCTAGAAGTTGCGAGGAGAAAGTTTCCAGAAATTACATTCGTCGAGGGCAATCTATTGAGCTTGCCTTTTGACGACGCAAGCTTTGATGGCATGTGGTCGAATACCTCGTTGTTGCATTTAGAGACGGTAGAAAACGTAAAGCAAGCGCTCGCTGAAATGTACCGAGTACTAAAAAAGCCAGGATTGCTGCATGTCGTAGTTAAAGCACAAACCGGTGTGAATAAGACGGCTGTTGTCTCGGACAAGCTCTCCGGGCACGATCGCTTTTTCCAATACTTCACAGCGGACGAATTATCCCATCTTCTAACTGCGGCTGGATTTACGATTGCCCATATCAAGGAATATAGCGAGACTGAGACTATCCCGCATGGACGCCCAGAAGTGGAGCTCATTTGGTGTCTGGCTCAGAAGGATTAAGTCCGAGCTCCGCTAATTTCGAGTATGAGTTGAGTAAGCTAGAACGAACGGTGTTCCAATTTTGAGCTACCTGGCCAGCCAAAAAATTACTTCAATCACTTGGCTAATGCTGAAGCTAGGAGATTTTTATGCTGAAAAAGCTGAATATATCTAACATTGACATATATCGTATTTAGATATATTCTTACTGTATGAGTAAAGAACCCAGCCAACTACCACAAGTAGCGTTCAGCATACTTCTAGCGCTGAGTTTGCGCGAACGCCATGGTTACGAAATCATCAAGCAGGTGCAAGAAGATAGTAATGGCAAGATTTATCTTGGCCCGGGCGCACTGTACACCAGCATCAAACAACTACGGTCACGGGGCCTCATCACTGAAGTCGTACACAAAGACGATGCACGCCGGCGCTATTACAAACTTTCAGGCGCCGGCGCACAAGCACTCAAGGAACAGCTGGAATATTACGATGACGTAGTAGCGCTCGCCCAGAAGCGTAAACTCCTAAACGGCATGCTTTCTTATGTCCAAGCCGTATAAACCCTACAGAGTCTATAAAGCCCTACTGCACCTGTACCCCAAGTCTCACCGAAATGCGTATGGGCAACAGATGGTACAAACGCTTGACGATATTTTGACAGAGCAGCGAAGTAGCTATGGGCGATTCACCGTTTGGCTGAGAGTTATATATGAATTGCCGATTAACGTAATTGAAGAAAATTTTAACAGTATGGGAGGAATCAGCGTGAACAAGTTAACCAAAATTAGTAATCGACAGCTGGTATACGGAGCTTTAGCAATGCTCGTACTTGGTAGCTACGCAGCAACTGCAGCCCTATGGCAGCGCCAACGGACGGAGATTAGCTCGTTGAATAGCCAACTACAAATCGCTTCAGAAAATCAATTTGCAATGAATGGTGGTTCATATAATGCCGTGACCATTATGCCGAGCGAGGGTGCCGTTTATCTGCCGTTCGCCAATCTCAAATTGCCCGACACTACATTAAACATGGGGCTGGTGTACCATTACAAGCCAGCCGGAACAATCCCTGGGGGTAAAAAAGTATTTCCGCCCGAGGTTAGCGTAAGCACGCACGACCTTGCCAACAACAACTTCAGCACCACACAGCAGTTTGACTGTTCACAGGTTGCATATGCAGATTTCGGCGCACCATCATATCCAGTCAACCCTAAATACAAATCAAATAGTAGCGTCAAACTAGCCGATGGCAGGCTGATGAATATTTATTACGCCCCGAGTATCCCGGGCTGCGAGGCAACGTGGAAGCTGAACGGTATTGACGCGAAAGCTATTGCCGACTCTTTGAAGCAAGCTGTCAGCTACTAGCCGTGTTGCATGATTAAGGTTCTAATTTGAGTTACCACGCTCAACCAAGGTTAGACAACAACCGAGACGAATTCTATCGGCACCAACGCAAACCAAAAAGATCGCAAAGCTCGAGTTAAACTCCCTGATTAGAGAAACTACTGATTTCCATGTTCGATTTCTACGCCAGAAACAGAGAGGAAATACTGCCTATCTTTAGTAAGTCCAGCTTGAAGTAACCTGTTGCTCATATATGGCGGCCCGCTTGTCATAGTATTTCGCCCATTCTTTATCACCATAGCTAAAGTGCCACCACTCGCCATCAAATGGCGCAAAACCGGCTTGCATCATCACGTGACGCAATAGTTGACGGTTGTTCCATGCCTTCTTATTAATGAACGGCGAAAAGGTGAATGTATCCGGCACAAACTCGTGTATCTTCGTGCCGAAATTAAGCGGCCTTCCGTTTTTTGTAATCTGAATATCTACCGCCGCGCCCGCCGGATGCCCGGCCACTTCCGGCACTGCGATCAGGCGGTGCGTAGCTGCCAGTAATTCCTCGCCCGCATATTGCGGCGCTAAATCGGCTTTATACTTCTTAAAAAGCTGTTTCTGGATTTCGAGCGCACGGTAGCCATAGACGACTTCAAGCCGTAGGCTGGCGTCTTGTTCTGCTAAAAATTCTGCGGCCTGTTTGAGTTTTTGTAGCACGCTGCGTCGGACAAATACTTGCTTGCCGGTGTATGTTCGCATGGCCTTATCAATCTGGCGTGCAGTTAGGTTTACCCCTGTGGATATAGGTACAAGCGGCTCATCTATTGGCTCGACAGACACACTGGCATAATCTTTGTAGTCCAACATCTTTTCTTCCAGTAATCGGTATATGGCTTGCTTGTTCATGCCAATTCAAGCTTTCCGTCGTACAGAACCTTCACACCCCCAGCTATGAATGATCCATTAACCGCGCCAGGGCCATAGGTTGCCTCGGTTCGGATAACTTCCCCGGATGGCTGGATAGCGTCTAGCTTTGCAGATCGCCCCGTTTCCCAGGCTTGAACGACGCCAATAGCACAAGTGCCACTACCGCAAGCCGTTTCGTCGAACATAGTGTCCACTGCTTTGACCCAAACGCAAAATGCAGCCTGTTTTGAGGCTTCGTCGTATGAGCTTACGCCCACTGCGGGCTGCTCTGCCAATTTGTATGCATTGTTTCGGAGCAAGCCCTCTAAAAGTTGGCGGGGTGTTTGTCCTGGTTCCGGCGTCGTCACAAGCTGGGTAATGCCGTCGAGTTGGACGAGCCAACCCTCATTTACGCGGCGCACCAGCTCGCCGCCACGCGGCAAGGGCATTTCGAGTTGCACTTCTTTGTTGCGGATGTTAAAAGTCAGCAAGCGATCTACGCCCGACACTTCAACCAAGCCAGTACACCACTGGCCGCCCGCGAGCAACCGAAGGGCGCTACGAGTAGCATTGCCGCAAAACTCGTCCCCTAGCATTTGCACTCTAGCAATCGCATCAGGGTCTTGGGCTTGGGTCACAATACAGCATTGCTCAATCTCTGGCTGGTCGGGTCGCCTAGTTTTCCATGCTCGCATGATTTGGCCATTGAGGGTCCTCGGGTCGTAGTCCGGTAGTTGGCCAAAGACGATAGCCGTTGTGTTACCCGACGGATAGGCAACGGCTACTCGCTCAAGGCGGCTTATTGGTTCGCGCTCGCGCGTTATTTCTCTTTCTAGATCGGCAGGATTCGGAAGTGAGACAACCTCAAACTGACCTGCCGTTTTTTCGGTAGGTTCCATAGTGATTAACTCCATTAGTTCGTTGATATACAAAAATGCCAGCGTCGTGCTGGCGTTTGCTATCAGGTTAAAACGAAGCTACTCAAGCACGAGCTGGCAGAATATGGCCGTGATGAGCGTTAACAATCTTGAGTGCGGCTTCATAACCGCCGCAGCCGTTTTGCATCCAGTCGCTGATACGGGCAACAGTACGGCTACTCAGCTTAGTTTGTTCCACAATCTCAGTATATTTCTTACCTTGTTGCAGCATCTTGGCAGCTTCAAGACGCGAGCTAATCTCAATAATTTCTTTCTCCGTCATAGCGTCACGTAAGAAGTTCTGCATAGTTTGAACATCGCTAATAGCAGCAATAGCCTCGGCGAATTGCCGGGTTGTAGCTCGTTCCCAAACTGAGGTAGCAGATGCTTGCATGACGCTTACTTTATCAAAGTAAAGTAAAAATGTCAATGCTGCTTTTGCACCGCTGTACAAGGTTCCAAAGTGCCGGGCGCAGGAGGAATTCGAGCGCCAAAGTCCAGTGGACTTTGGTCGCCCGAAGACAAGGGTGCTACCTTTACGCTATCCCTGTCTAAAGTTTCGTGGCAACAAAGCTTTGACTTATCACAAAAAAAGTAGCAGAATGTATTTTTTGCTGTAAAAAAATAACTCGACGCAAGGAGCGTCTTAATAAGAAATGCCAAACGCCGAACATCTTGTTGTAACAGATATATCAGCCTTGGACTTCGCCACCCCCTTACAAGATGGCGAGCTACCACCAGCGGGCGAAGATAGGCCGCTTGCCGCAGAGGAGTATCTAGGGGCAGTAGCAGTTGGTATGCCAGGCGGCCAAGTAGATCATCAAGTCGGTATAGAGCACTTAGGACCAGAACAGGTAGCCGTACACATAGGGGAGCTTTATCCCAAGTTGGTTGCATTCGCTCAATCATTGGTAGGGAATCGCCATACTGCCGAAGATGTTGTTGGCAATGCTGTACGGGGCGTTATTGAGCGCTCCCTTGGCGGTCAAATGATTTTTGAGGGGATGAGACATGTTCAAAATTACACCTTTCAGTCGGTGCGTAATAGGGCCAAAGACGAAGGACGTCGCCGTGGTGTGCGCGAAAGACACGGTCTTAATGACCTGGTCGATCCCGTAGAATATGCCAATGTTGTTAGCGATGAAGGTCTTGAAGAGTCAACTACGGATAAATTTTATGTCCAGCATCTGCTAAACAAACTTCCTCCGCTACAGCGACAAGTCATTACAATGCAGTATATGGACGATATGACGCTTACCCAGATTGCCGAGGAGCTAAAAATTCCGCCAGGAACTGTGCGCAGTCGGTTACATTATGCACTACAGGCACTCAAAAAGATTACAGCAGAAGATTCCCCGTTTGCATAAAGATATGTCATGCATTCCCGGTTACAGCAAATGTACTTGTGCTTAATTATGGTATGGTACTTGTAGGACTTGTCCTATTTTTATTGGTTCATAAGTAACATAAAAGGAGGCAGTATGCTGAAAGAAATAGTTAATGAAGTATCAGAAGCCGTGGTGGCTGCAGTAAAAGGTGTTGACGACATCTTGAGTGCCGTGACCAACACTGTTAAAGATCAGGTGGTTAATGTTTTGAAGGGCGCTGGGGACGTGGGCAATGCCGGTACCGATGCTGTTGCCTCGGTTGCCAGTGGCGCAATTAAGGGTGCAGGCGAAGTTGGCGCATCGGTTACCGACGCTGCGGCCAGCACGCTAAGCGGGGTTGTAAAGGGTGCCAGCCAAGTTGGCGGCGATGTTATTGGTGCTATCCATGATGGTGCTAAGGGTGTCGTACAGGGCACAGCCGATACGGGTGGCGACATTGGCGGCGCGGCCGTATCGGCCGTAGAAGGCGCTATTAAAGCAGCCGGTGATGTTGGTGCCGACACTGCCGAAGCAGCTAAGGCAGCTGTTGGTGGTGCTATGGATGCCGCAACCGGCGTAGGTGGCAATGCGGTGGAAACCGTACGCGATGCTTTGTTGGGTGCAGCAGCCTTGCCGCGCGACGTTATCGAATCGGCCCTAAAGGGCAGCGACCACGACAAAAAGTAGTTTTGGCAAAGCTAATAGCAATAAAAACAGGCCATATCCATATGGCCTGTTTTTATTGAACCGGTTCGATCGCAACTGGTATGATTACAATAGACATTAAACTCCGAGGGACAATGGCAGCGCCAACATTCAAACACACAACTACCACCACACCGGCAGCCGAATATATCGCCCACGCTATACAAACGCAGCTACGGACAGGCAAGCGGGTACTGTGGCTGGTAGCAGGCGGATCGGCCATGAGCGTGGCTGTGGAGGCCAGCAAGCTGCTGCATAACACACCCGTACAAAATCTGGCCGTTAGTATAACCGACGAACGCTATGGCGATGTGGGCCACCCCAACTCCAACTGGCAGCAGCTGCTGGATGCCGGTTTTACGCTGCCGGGCGCTACGTTGGTGCCCGTACTATATGGGGGCGACACCGCTGCTACCACCCAGCGTTTTGCAAATATGCTACAAACCGCCATTACAGCCGCTGGGTACCGCATTGGGCTGTTTGGCATTGGGCCGGATGGGCACACGGCTGGCATATTACCCCGCTCAGAATCAGTCGACCAACAGGCGCTGGCTTGCGCCTACGATGGGGGCACATATTCGCGCATTACCATGACGGTGCCGGCAATAGCCGCCATAGACGAAGCCGTGGCCTATGTTATGGGTGAACAAAAATGGCCGGCTATGGACCGGTTGCAAACCAACCTGTCTATTGCCGAGCAGCCCGCGCAAGCGCTCAAAAAAGCCAAAAAGTTCACCGTATTTTCTGATTACCAAAAGGGGAAAGCATGAAACTAATTGTTGCCGGCTTGGGCCGCATGGGCATGCAAATTGCCCGCAAATTAAGCGAAGACGGACACAGCGTTATTGCCACCAATCGCAGCCGACCGCCTATTGATGAAGCTGCAAGCTACGGCGCCGCAGCCGCCTATACCAAAGCAGAAGCTGCCAAAGCTTTTACAGACGAACAACTGGTGTTATGGCTGATGCTGCCCGCCGACATTATTGATAGCGAACTGGATGCATGGCTACAGCTGGTACCCCTCGGTAGCATTATTATCGATGGTGGCAATAGCGATTACCGTCACGACCAAAAGCTGGCCGACGAAGTAGCAGCCAGGGGATCAACATTACTGGACATCGGCACCAGCGGCGGTGTATGGGGATATAAAAACGGCTTTTGCATGATGGTGGGTGGCGACAAAAAAGCCTATACCGTTGTTGAGCCTATCCTGCAAACACTTGCTGCTCCCAGCGGCGCCTACCAGCACTTTGGCCCCAATGGGGCAGGACATTACGTAAAAATGGTACACAACGCCGTTGAATACGGCATGATGGAAAGCCTGGCCGAAGGCTACCGCATGCTGCGCGAGGGCCCCTATAAAGACCTGGACCTGGCTGCGGCGGGCGAAGTATGGCAACACGGCAGTGTCGTAACCTCGTGGCTGAACGAACTGTCGCGTCAAGCCTTGGCCGAAAACCCTAAGTTAGATGGCATTGACGGCTTTGTGGCCGAATCGGGCGAAGCCCGCTGGACGCTTGAAACTGCCAAAGAATTAGGCATCCCGCTGCCAGCTATCCAAACCTCGTTTGATGTACGCCTGGCCTCTCAAAAGGGCGATACCAGCTTTACTACCAAGCTGTTGGCTGCAATGCGTAATAAATTTGGCGGGCACACCCTGAATAAATCATGATTAACTCACCCCGGATCCCGCAACCGACCATCCTAGTTATTGTGGGTATTTCCGGCGACCTGGCCAAACGCAAGCTGTTGCCAGCCATCAGCCAGATTGCCGCGGCCGGTGTGCTGCCCAAACACTTCCGCATTCTTGGCATTACCCGCCAGCAATTGACTCTCGACGATGTCTTGCCCGCGGGTGACCAGCAGTTTTTGCGACAGGCACTAGAGCTGCACCAAATGGACCTGACCCAGACCGACGACTATGTCGCGCTAACTCAAACACTACAAAAAATCGAAACAGCGTTTAAAAAGCCGGCACAGCGTTTGTTTTACCTGTCCATTCCGCCCGATGCCGCCACAGCTCTTATTGGCCATTTGGGGGCTGCCGGGCTGAACACACCGGCCACCAAACTACTATTGGAAAAACCGTTCGGCACCGACCTAGCCTCGGCCGAATCCCTTATTGCCACTATTCAAAAACACTTTAACGAGAAGCAAATTTACCGTATCGACCACTTTTTGGCCAAAGAAATGGCCCAAAATATGGTAGTGTTCCGCGGCAGCAATTCGCTGTTTAAGCGCACCTGGAACAAAGAATTTATCGAATCAATCGACATTGTGGCCAGCGAACAACTTGGCGTCGAAGGCCGCAAAGCCTTTTACGAGCAGGCTGGTGCCTTGCGTGATTTTGTACAAAGCCATTTGCTGCAATTGGCTGCACTAACCCTTATGGATCTGCCGGCATCCAGTAACTGGCAGGCTGTACCAAAGCAGCGCTTGCGGGCATTGCAACAACTATCCGCGCCAGCCGATATCCGCGGCCAGGTCGTGCGCGGGCAGTACCAGGGCTACCGCAAAGAAGTAGGCAATACCCATAGCACAGTTGAAACATTCGTATCGCTGACCCTGCAATCGCGCGATCCGCGCTGGGCCGGTGTGCCCATTACCATTACCACCGGCAAGGCCCTGGATCGCAAAGCCACCGAAATCCGCATCAATTACAAACAAGAGGAACACTTTGAAGCCAATGTGCTTATTTTGCGCATCCAACCTAACGAAGGCGTAGACATCTGTCTGTGGATAAAAAAGCCTGGTTTTGAGCACGAAGTCCAGCAACTGTCGTTGGATTTTTCGTATAGCAACCACTATACAGCCTTACCCGAAGCCTATGAGCGCGTGTTTGTCGATGCCATGCGCGGCGATCGCAGCCTGTTTGCTACCAGCGATGAAGTATTGGCATCATGGCGTATTTTGGAACCTATCCAGCATGCCTGGAGCATGGGCAAGGGCAGTCTGAATATGTACAAACAGGGCAGCACGGCCGAGGCAATAATGCATCCACCAGGGTCCGAAATTAATAGGGGACGTCGCTTGCCAAACTTGATACAATAGCAAGAATGCAAGCAACACTATCCCAGGCGGCAGTACCTCGCGAGCTAACATTTTACCCCTTTACCCACCCCAGCGGGATACATGGCCATGTACCCCATGCTATCGAACTTGCCGTACCGCAAAACAGCGATGTGGCTAACGAACGTTTGCATTTGCTTACCCATATTCCCTGGCACGACAAATATTTGCAGCATGTGCCGGCCAAATACCAGGATTTCTTTTTGTATGTACTGCCGCATCTGAACACCCGTACTACTAACGTACACACCGCACTATCTATGTCGTTCTTGCCCGAGTTGCTCGCATCTGCCGACGGACCGGTAGACAAACATGTCGTGCACCTGGGCGTTATTTTGCACGATAGTGGCTGGAGCACTTGCAGCCACCACGAAATTGCCGACAGCCTGGACTACAAAGGTGTCAGCTATACGCCCAATGCCGCAGCCGCCAAAAAGAAGCATACGGTACGCGGCCACACTCGTGCCGGTGAGCTACTAAACGGCTACACACAGGAGCTCTCCCTTAGCCCGGCCCAAACCCGATTGATTTGCGACATCGCCCTGTACCACGAAAAACCCTGGGGCTATACGGTAAACGGTAAAACACCCATAGAGTTGGTATTGGCCTGCGAAGCCGACCGGCTATGGCCCTTTACCCACGAAAATTTCTGGCTGGATACTATCCGTAAAGGGGTTGACCCGATGGTATATATCGAAAATGTAGCTGCCGAAATTAATAGCGGCCTATTATTGACCGACTTTGGCCGCCAAAAAGCCGTTCGCATGGTGGCCCAGCGCCGCGCCGAAGTGGCAGCTCATGCAAAGCATGTACGCTCTACAGTGCCGCTTCAATCCGCTGCGCAATAAACTTGCTGGCGCGGGCCGAAATGGCGTGGGGCTGGACAATAGTGTGCGTGGTAAGGTCAGCAATCTCGCCAAATATCTGTTTGGGCTTGCCGCGAATAACCACCATATCCAGTGATCCGTAAATGACGTCCATGGGCACGGTCAGGTTTTTAATATCGGCCAGTGTATTTTGCTGCATAATGGTGTGTTCCAGGCTTTTGACAAACGGCGGCCAGGTTTCGGCGCCTACCTCAAAGCCGGTCAAACGGGCAACCATATTGCGCAGCTTCTGGCTGCCAGAAAACAACGGTTCGGGATGTTTCGCAATCCGTTTATATATAGAAAGGTACACATTGCGCTGCACATTGTAACGCCGCAGATCGGGCAGACCCGCATACAAGGGCATTTCATACAAAATAAGCCGTTTGACGAGCCCAGGTTGCAAGCGCGCAATCCGCACCGCCACCAACGAACCCATAGAATGGCCCACGAGTACTACGGGCCGCCGCAAACGGGCTGCTTTGATGCTGGCAATAACCGCGCGGGCGTGGTCGTCGACCGAATACTGTGGCCACTCAGGCTTGGGTGAGGCACCAAAGCCTAGCAGGTCAAAAGCTAGCAAGTGTACCGGTTTGTCCGACAGCTGGGCGGCAACGCGCCGCCAGACTTGGCCCGAGCTACCAATACCATGCAGCAGCACAACCGGCTGGCCTTGGCCTTGGTCAATTGTGACTGCCAGCTTGTAGGGACGCTGCAGCGTCTGGTGCCAAAACCGATCAAAAAATACATATCTCATATCCGTTAGTATAGCGGCTACTACTCTTTACTGTGACATTTGTTACAGCCAGTTTTAAGGCTTTGGGTTTACGATACAAGTACTTGTAAAGGAGGAGGGTATGATGAAAAAGCTCAAAATACTAACCAAACCAACACAAGTTTCCAACGTCCGCTTGGACGATCTAGACTACGACACACAAACCCCCAAATGGGAGGTCAAAGCCGAACGTCTTCGGGCGCGCCGCTGGCGCAAACTTCGGCACCAGGCCGTGTAGTGCAGCCGGACTGATCCGGCCACCCCCAGCCAGGCACCTGCAAGCAGTGCCTGGCTTTTTAGTACGCAATGTGTTACCATGCGGGAGCTAGACATACGCTGCTAATATTTATTGTTCTAGAAATTTAAAAGTTAAATATGTTTTACTCGGGGAGCAGCTAACTGGTCTTGCCACCAGCTTACCTCGGAGAAATAAGAAGGAAAGCACATAGTGGCAACCAAGCTATTTGTAGGTTCATTACCCTACAGCGTAGACGACAGCCAACTGGCCGACATTTTTGCGGCCGTCGGTACTGTTGCATCAGCAAAAGTAATTATCGACCGCGACACCAATCGCTCCAAAGGCTTTGGTTTCGTGGAAATGAGCAGCGACGATGAGGCCCAGGCCGCAGTCAAAGAGCTGAACGGCAAAGAAGTTGACGGCCGCCAAATTGTCGTTAACGAAGCCCGCCCACAAGAAAAGCGCGAACCGCGTTCTTTCGGTGGTGGCGGTGGCAACCGTGGTGGTTTTGACCGCGGTAACCGTTACTAGAGATTACTCTCAAACAAAAACGTCCTCGCATGGGGACGTTTTTGTTTGAACAGCTTAGATTATTTGTTTTATAGCATTTACAGCCCACCACTATCTTCGAGCAAACCAGTAGGTTGCCGCATATAGTTCGTAGGGCTTTTGTTTTTGCGGGGATATAAAGTAAAGTGACTGCATTTCTGTTACAACTGTGGGCATTATGCACGCTTGGGCATTTTCAGATCTACTTATTGTTTTTTGGTTTGTCTAATGCGTTTTGGTGGTTACGCGTATATATTGCGGGCAAACACCGTAACTATACCCAGCCCTATATCGGTACCTATGCGGTTATTGTACCGGTTTTCCGCGAAGATGCGGTGTTGTTCGAAAAAGTAATACGCAGCATTGTTACGCACGGCCGGCCGGCGGAATTTATTATTACTATCGACGATGCTTCGCACGCCCTGGAAGCTGACAAGCAACTGGCGCGCCGCTACGCCACCCGGGTGATCGAAATGCCGGCACGGGTGGGCAAACGCGAGCAATTTTACCAAGCCGCCCAAACGCTTGACCCGGCCATAGACATTGTTATAACCGTAGACAGTGACACCTATTGGGACGAAACAACGCCTAATATCTTAAAGCCGTTTAATAATCCGCTCATTGGTGCTGTTAGCGGCTGCCAAACTATTTTTGGGTACGAACAGAATATGATCCGCCATGCGGCAGAGTGGCTGGAAGATTTGCGTTTTCGCGTAACCCTGGCGTTTCAAAGTCATTTCGGGCAAGTAAACGTTATCCCAGGCCGGGCCCTGGCCATCCGGAGTGAATTGTTTAAACAAATCGTTAAAGATACGCGGCACGAAACGGTCCTAGGCCGGCCCATTATTACCAGCGATGACGCCTCTATTACCATGGGTGTTATCGAGCGCGGCTACCGCACCGTCTACCAAAGCGACTCGCTAGTATACACCGATGCGCCCAATACCTTTCCGTGTTTTTGGCGCCAATACCTGCGCTGGTACCGGGGGTCGGCGCGGCGGTTTTTTTATAAATTTCCCATGCTTGTACGCATGCATCCGTTAGTGTTTTTGGCTAATGTAGAATTTTTATTTGGTACCTTTTTGTATGGTGCCATAGTGCTGACCTTTTTGTTCAAGTGCGCGTTCCGGCTGTATGCCATAGAGCCAACTGCCGTACTATCCGGTTCGGCACCACTAGTACTATGCGCAGCAGGATTTTTTGTTTCCAGCGCCATCCGCAATGCACCACATCTGGCGCACTACAAAAAAGATATATGGTTTTTGCCCACGTTTGCACTGTTTACCTTTGTAACGATGCTGCCGCTTAAACTGGCTGCCTATTTTAGCTTTTTTGAAAACGGCTGGATGACACGCCGCCATCACACCGGGCCGGTTAAAGAAAAACGAGTGTTTCTGACACGCACCGTTGCCGCCGCCAGCACCACTGTGGTAGTGGCGCTTATTCTGCCCATCCCATATCTGGCCGACATCCAGCCGCGGCATATACCGTTTGAAGTTATTGTACGCAACCAAGGCCCCGAATATTATCAAGCCCGCCACCTGATTGCCAGCCGCCAGGCAACCGACAGCAGGGCCGTGGACCAGCTGGTAGGGCACTATGCACTGCAGCAAAACCTCCAGCTGGACGACCACACTAAGTTGCAAGCAGTGGCCTGCACCCAGGCCCAATTGGTTGCCGCAACCGATAGTGCAGGCCACTTACCGCCACTGGCGCTGTTAGCCAACTGTATTACACCCCACCCGCCAACCGGACATACCCCGCTATTTCTACCCGAACGCACCTATTGGTATTAGATCACAGGGGCCTTACACGTATTGCTTGCAAAATTTGGTTGTGCCATAGGTAAGGGCTAGGGCCTGTGGCTGGGCACAGTGCAGTGTATCAGCTATTACAAACGGCACGCCTGCTTCGCGTAACCGGATATAGCTGCTGTAATAAGCCGTGGCACGCACCTGATAGGTATCGCCAGTGGCTTGCATGGCTGCAAGCTGTGTGCGTAACTGGCGGGTATCGGCCAAACGGGCAGTAGCCAGCGTTATGCCGGCCACCAGCGTATTGGCCGTAATAAACACCACAAGTATCACTAGCCCTATGCGCGCAACCGCTGCTTTGCGCCGGATAGTAAGCAGGGCAATAACCACCAGCAGCGGGATAAGGGTAACCAGCGGGCTATAGCGCAATTTGTTGGGCACGGGCAACACCAGGGCAGATAAAAGGATTAATCCCGTAAGGATGCTAATGCCATTAAAAATGTAGCGCTCTTGCTGGTTTTTATCGCGAAAAATCAGCCAACCAAAAACAATCAGGCTTACCACTACTAATCCGCTAAAGAATAAGCCGCCAGAGCCCACGCGACCCTGGAAGTTGCTGACCTCCTTAATTTCATATGCTTTGAAGGTAAACGGCACCTTTAGGGCTGCTACATTCTGTGGACTCTTGGGGTTACCCGCACCCGGTGGCAAGGGCCGCGAAAACATACCATAAAACAGTAGGCCCAGTTTGCTTTGCTGTTTTAGGTTGTTGGGAATGTTATCGAACTTTAGCTTGGCAGTCTCGCTGCGCTGATTTTGCGGATACACCGGCGAGTGATGGTTAAGCGTATTGGTGGCGTACGGTACCCACAACGTTAATAGTCCCAGAATGGCACATGCCCCCAGTATATTACGCAACCCTGGCTGTACGTATGCCCTGACTTTTATGCCATACCACAGCACGGCAACGCCCAACAGGGCACAAATCACTAAGTTGCTGAACTTGCCGCCAGCCAGCAACAGCCAGGCGCTGGCCAGTATTGCCAATGGCAATCGCTTGTCACTTTCTAGCAGCATTACCACAAAAGCTGCAATGGCTGCCAGCGCCAGCTCATAACTATACCCATCGGCCATAAGCGTGGGCAGCTGCTGCACGGCATGAATTTGCAGTACTGCCAGCAAGGCTATGGGTACAGCCCACCTGATTGCCAGCTTAAGCCGCCGCAATACACCATACACCAGCCCGAATGCTGCAACCATAATAACGGCGTTGGTCACAGCCGCAGCATTTAAGCGGCCGGTTAGCTTGTACACGCTTGTTTGGACAAGCCAAATTGTTTTGGGGTAGCCCAGCACATAGGTCGTGCCCTCCGGCGGAGTAATAGGCAGCTGCTGATCCCGCCAGGGGTTCCAGCCCTCACTTAAAGCAACAATGGCCGTGGCATGATAATCCTGCCCGTCCCAACTGCTGTCATACAGCATGCCAAACCCTTTAGCTACGCCTAAAAAGAGCAGGGGTGCCAACATGGCTACCAGCACTGCCTGCCAGGTTATGCGCCGGCGTTTAACAAGTGCTACGCCTACTAGGTATACTACGTAGCTAACAGGCAGCTGCCAGCGCGCAATGTGTATCCCCGCCATCAAGCATGCATTTAAAAATGCCGCCAAAAAGACCATATAAAACAGCAGGTGGGCAGCCAATACTTCAAGACGTCTCATCTTGCTGATGATACTACGCTTGCCCTGCAAAAGACACCCCTTGAAAGGATACAAGGCCTGGTGCCGATTTTAGGCCTTTTTACTGACAGCTGGTTTGGGCGAGCTCGGGCTTTTATGCCCCACAAAGTAACTGCGTACCTGGAACAAAAAGTACGCACCCACAACCGATCCCAGCAGTGACCCTACAAAAGAGCTAAACCCTCCGCCCACAGCCGAGTCGGTAAACAGTCGCACCACGCCGTACGCCACGTTTAGCAACAGGCTATAGTACAACAAGTTCCAGCCGGCTTTTTTCAGAGCCTTTAAGCCCGATACGGCCAACAGCAACAGTGCAGCATCAAATGCCAACACACCAACCGACAAGTAATAGAAAAAGCCCAAGTGCCCGGTAATCTCCCCGTTGCCATAGGTCAGCGACAGCGAATTGGCCAGATCCACCACCCGGTTGGCCACATGCCCCAGATGCCACAGTCCAAAGACTGCCCAGACCTGCAGCAGGCCAATTACCAGCGCAATCCACCAAAAGGCAGCGGCTAACGACTTCTTACCATTCTCAGGCAACTGGAAGGGCGCCTTTTTATGCAGTACTTCATCCAAAGTCACTTCGAGTTTTTGCAGTACATCCATAATTATACGAGCTCCTTATTGTACTTCCAGCATAAACTGCCTACGGTTTAGCTGCAAGCTCCAGCCCATTTGCAGGTTTATTTGGTTCTTAAGCCTTATCTAAGCGGTCTAGGCCGAAAGCTTAACGCCAATTTTACCGGTTTGTTAAAATTCTTTGCGGATGTGGCTAAAGCTGTAGTCCCAGTTGGCATCGGATTTTTTGTGCGGGTTAAAGATGTTTTGCGGGTCAAAAATATGTTTGGTTTGGCGAAACAGTTTGACTATTTCGCGGCCGAATTGCTGCTCCAGCCAGGGCCCACGTACCAACCCATCGTTGTGTTCGCCGCTTAAAGACCCATGGTATTTCAGCACTAGTTCGTCCACTTCTTTCATGGCCGGTAACAATTTGGCACGTTCCTTGGGGTCTTCGATTTTCATAAGCGGAATAATATGGAAATTACCGTCGCCCATATGCCCTGCAATGGTAGCCAACAGATTATATTTCTTAATAATTTTGCGAATGCGCGGCAAAAACTCGGTTAGATACTGCGGATTGACTACCAGGTCATCGATGAATGGGGCAGTGTGCTTGTCTTTTACCTTACTGCGCAGCAGGTTAAAGCTTTGGCGGCGCATAATCCAAAACTTTTGACTGCTGGCAGCGCTGGGGTCGCGCTCCATGGCCATATGGTAGCCGCGCAGGTCATGCTTCATAGCATTAATTTTCTGTTCGACTTCTTCTTGGGTTTGGCCGTTAAATTCGATCATTAAAATAAGTTTAGGAATGCCGCGCAGTAGCATAAAACCGTCGGGGATCAGGCTAAACATCAGCTTCACCAACCCCCAGTTACCTAAATATTTGCGGAAACTGGGCAGAAAGCGAATGGACAAATACAACGTGTGGTCATCAAACGATTCGAAAGTTGCCGGTTTATGTTCCAGCACTTTTGGGATAATTTCGCCTAAGGGGCGGATGTCTTTTAAAAAACACACCAGCAGGCCAGTGTAGGGACGCGTGGGTACCAACCGGAACTTGATGTCGGTGGTTAGCCCCAAGGTGCCCTGGCTGCCCACAATCAGCTTGCACAGGTCAAACACGCCCGTGTCGCGGTCCCAAACATCCCACAAGTTGTAGCCCATAGAATTTTTGGTTACCTGGGGTTTGGCGGCTTTAATTTGGTCGTAATGTTTTTCGATTAATTCGAACAATTGCTTATACACGCGGCCTTCAAAATCTTTTTGGGCCATTTTTTTAACCAGCTCGCGTTTGTTAAGCGGCTTAACCGTATATTCGTTGCCGTCGGCAAATACTACCTTTAGTTCTGTAACAAAATTTTCGGTTTTGCCGTATTCCAGCGATTTTTCGCCGCCAGAGTTGTTATTTACCATGCCGCCAATGGTGCACAGGTCGCGGCTGGCCGGGTAGCTGGGCATAATTGCCTGGTGCTGTAGGCTGGCTTTTTCGAAATCGCGGTAAAACACGCCGGGCTGGGCATGGCCCTCTACAGCGCTGGTATGCTCAATATTGATAAAATGTTTGTTAAAGTCCACAATAACCGAATCGTTCACTGCGCCGCCCGACATATCCGTGCCCGCTGACCGACCGGTCAGCGATAAGTGGGGCATGGTCTTCTTCTTTTCGGTGGCCAAGGCAATCAGCACTTGCACGTCTTTGCTGTCTTTGGGACAGACAATTAACTGCGGCTTGATCTCGAACAAACTGGCATCATGACTGTACAACTCCAGCTTTTCGGCCGAGTCTTCTATCTCGCCCTTGAACCCCTTAGTTGCAAGGGCTTGTTTAAAATCGTCCATGCTATAAGCTTAAGCGTTCTGCCGGTACGCCGCAAGTTACTGAACCCATTTCATAATATGCCTATTGTGGTAGTATGGTCATAGAGCGTATATTTGTGCTAGCCAGAGAGGATGCGCCGGTGAATGAGAAAGCCATATCCTTATTCTCGTCTCAATCAGAATTTACCCATGGCCAGACATTTGCCACTGAACTCTTAGCACAAACTATCCTACCTACGGCGACAGAATTTGTCAGCCAGCTTGAACCCGACGAAGCAGATTATTTATGGTGGGAATTAGCAGTACGAGGGGCAGAACCCCAGACACAAGTTAGACTCGGCGAAACGGTTAACCCGGAAGACCTTGCGTCGCATGTCGCCCAATACGTTGTCGGCTGTGTTGGCTCTTTGCAACCCGCGCCTACTCACAGTGATGAAGTACTGCATAATCTCCAGCTTGCTCTGCAAGATGGACCTACCGATAGTGGCACTACTATTAAAATCACCACAGAAACAGAAGCAGCCCACAGGGCCGAGCAGCTTGCGCAATATCAACTCTTCGCACTCGTAGTCACGGTGCTGGCCCTTAGGCATGCGATTGAAAACAAACAAGTACATGCCAAGCTCTCTAACAATGTCCGGCAACAAATTTTAGGCATATTTGACGCCGAGACTCAGCCCGGCCAAGCAGCCAAGTCAGACCACCGTGGGCGTTCTTTAGCCGAAATAGTACTTCGTAACTATGACGAACAATACCACCGGCCACATGCCAGGCACACCAACCGCCGCTTTCGACAGAAGTCCAAACAGTTGCAGTCAAAGGATGAAGCGGCCTAGAAAACTACCCACCATAATGGCGGCAAGTCATCTGCGAGTATCCTTATGCCTCCTGACCGTTTAGGTCAGGATAACCGTTACTCATGACCATCGTATTAAGTGTCCAATCATGGCTATCGGCATGTACGCGGGTAACGAATGCGAGCTTCTCTTCGTCAAGTTCATCTGCGGCGCCAATTGTATCCATTTCCATTTCGCCCACTCTATATCGAATATCACCCTCGGGTAACTTATCAGCCAAAACAAATCCAACCTGTCCTGTTGCGCGATAGCCCAACGGCGGCTCATACGACTCCAGCATTGTTCTGAAGGCTTCCATGGTTTCTGGAAGATCAGTATCAACTACTATGCCCGCGCTATTGAATTGCTCCTCTGTGGCATTCAACATCGGATCTGCCTCGCTGTTATTTGCATTAAGTTGCATTAGCACTGTACCGGGCTGATCCACGGCATTAACGGCAACATTCGCCATTCGTGATACCGGAAGCAGATGAGGGGCGAGTACTAAAAGGGCCAGACGAGATACACCCCGCTCTTGCATAGATGCGGCCAGACTCCCACGTACCAAGTCCCAGTGTTGATACAATTCACCATCCAGCATTGTTTCTACTGTAGTCTTTGCGCTTTTTGCCTGGACTTCTTGCTCTTCTTTTGGCCATTCGGTTATTTTTACGGGATAGCCGGCAAGCGCATCTACAAACCGGCCATATAGGCTGGCAGCAACGTCGTGCATCGTGCTAACTTCCGCCACCATATGCACCGCAGCTTCTGGCAGTGGAATAGTTGTATCGTTAAGATCAGGGGCGGGTTCAG
The DNA here is from genome assembly GCA_035526505.1 of Nevskiaceae bacterium. GTDB lineage: Bacteria > Patescibacteriota > Saccharimonadia > Saccharimonadales > UBA4665 > DATLCF01. Next base: position 346,639 of record DATLCF010000002.1, read on the forward strand.
TACCGTTGCTTTCCCAAACATTGGCCGCCGTTATTGTGGATCGTCCCAATCTTCGGTAGGCAGGAGCGCTTTCGGCCAAACAACTTGCCACAAATCCCGCCTCAAAAGGTGATAGCGAAGGTAACTCGCCCTCGTTATCACGATAGGAGCGTAACCTTTCAAATACATCACCAGCTTTACGAACCACATTCCGTGCCGTGGCGATATTTAATCCTACTCCCGATTCTGGTAACTCAAAAGGGTCGGCTATACTTTCTTTAGATAATTGCCTTCTAAATGTACCGTCTACCGCACGCATAAGAAGCAAGGCTTCATCAATAGTAAAGTCAACCACTACTTCTGTTTCCGGTGACTGGGCCGGTACTTCAGGTGTCATTGTCATAGTAGAGCAAATTTATTTAATACTTATATTACCATAAAAATTATTCAATTGCAATGAAATGTTCTATACAAAAAACGGAACATATGTTGTAACAGTTATTTCTTCTTGAATCCTGGCCAACTGTCCATGCTTGTGGTTAAATGCAAACTATGAGCAAAAAGAAAATTCTTATTGTAGGTGGTGGATTTGCCGGCATTAAAACGGCGTTGGATTTGACCAAGCACAGCGAGCACTTTGATATTACGCTGTTGTCCAATAATATGCACTTCCGTTATAACCCTACGCTGTTCCACACAGCTACCGGTGGCTTACGGGTGCAGTCCGACATTCCACTGGAGGATATTTTTAAAGACAAGGCGGTTACGTTAGTAACGGGCGAGGCCACCACACTGGACCGCCAAGCCAAAACCATTAAAACAAAAGATGGCAAAAGCTACCGCTACGATACGTTGGTATTGGCCCTGGGCATGGTTACTAATTACTTTGGCATTAAGGGCCTGGACAAATACTCGTATGGCATAAAAAGCGTGGACGAAGCCGAACGGCTTAAAAAGCACTTGCATCAGCAGCTCATCGAAGACAAGCGGCCCGACCTGAACTACATTATTGTGGGTGGCGGCCCCACCGGCATTGAACTGGCCGGGGCATTACCCGAATACCTGCACCGCATTATGAAAGCACACAGCGTTAAAGACCGTAAGGTGCATATTGAGCTAATAGAGGCCGCGCCACAGCTAGTGCCGCGTATGCCTAAGCGTGTAGGCGCTATGATAAGCCGCCAATTGCGCCGCCTGGGCATTGCTGTCATGTTAGGCAAAGCCGTCCAGGGCGAAACTGCCGACGCGTTAATGGTAGATGGCAGACCGCTGCCCAGCCACACTGTGGTATGGACTGCGGGGCAGGCCAATTCACCTTTTTATAAAGCAAATAATTTCAAACTGACCGATCGCGGCAAAGTAATCGTTAACGAACATCTGCAGGCCGAACCAAATATTTTTGTACTCGGCGATAACAATAATACCGAATTTAGTGGTATGGCACAAACCGCTTTATACGATGGCAAGTTCACAGCCAACCACATTGTACGCAGTAATTTGCAGATGGCTACGCCTGCGTACAAACCTAAAAAACCAGTATATGTGCTACCGGCCGGACCGGGGTGGGCAGCAGTGCAGTGGGGTAATTTCCAGTTCTTTGGGCGCGTAGGCTGGGGCCTGCGCCAAGCAGCCGACTGGATTGGCTTTCACGATCTGGAACCCTGGTGGAAAGCCAGCCAACAATGGATGACCGAATTCGGCGAAGAAGAAGACTGCCCGACCTGCAGTAGCAAAAAAGTTTCTTAGGAGTCAGCTGCCCCTGCGGTATTCGCTGCTTGCAATGCGGCTGCAGCACCTTGGTCTACTTGTGCGAAAAGCCCCCGGGCGAGAGAATTAGCGGCGGGACTAGCCACTTCATTGTAAGGATACATGCATGCGCCTTTCATATTGCAATTCGTAGCCTCGGCAGAAGTTTGTCCCCCGGCATCTATGGCAGCCTTTTGAACTGCGGTAGTGTCCCCAATGGTTGACGTGGCACTCCACCCCCATTTTCCAGTGTCATCCCGCCACACCGCATACTGCAAGGTGCCTTTGCCCCCAATGCCATAAGGTACTTTTACTGTTGCGGCTATCATATCACCTTTTTTTCCGCGCACGACCCAACAGGCCGAACCATTATTAAATTGTTGAGTCTGTACTGTCTGAGGCTGGGCAGCGGCATCTTCCCCAGATAGTTCAAGGCATTTTTTGCCTATGCCTCGCGCCGTATCGGCTGCGGTTGCCGGGGTCAAAGTTTTTTCGCCACCAAAAAGAGTACCCGCAATGTCGGCCCCATAGGTGTGTACTGCCATACCAGCCGCAGCTACAGCAACCACCGCACCTGTTATACCGCGTCCGCCGGGACGCAGTCGTGCTGTTCGCACAGAATCCACTGACGCCTCATTACCGCTTGCGATAACATCTAGGGTACCAAAATTAACTTCCTCATGGCCACTCATGTGGATAATGTTCCTCTCGTTTAAGGTAACATACTATACCAAGTAGCTCCTTATCGTCAACTCCGTTACAATAGACACACACATGGGTGCATATAACGAGGTACTGGCAGGGCTTAACGCCCAACAAAAACAGGCGGTCGAACACATTGACGGGCCGGTATTGGTTATTGCCGGGCCGGGCACGGGCAAGACCCAGCTGTTGGGCGTGCGGGTGGCGCATATTTTGCAGGTAACCGACACGTTGCCGCAGAATATTTTGTGTTTGACCTTCACCGAAAACGGGGCCGAGAACATGCGCGAGCGCCTAACGCGCTTCATTGGCCGGGCAGCCTATGACGTAAATATCAGCACCTATCACGCATTTGGTGGCGATCTGATCCGCCGTTTTCCCGAGGTCTTTGCCGAAACCAGGGCGGAAAACCCGGCCGATGAGCTCACCAAACGCCAAATTTTGCGCGAGATTATTGAAGGGCTAAGCTACCATAACCCCATCAAACAATCGCGCCACCATTTGGGCGACCTGATTAGTACCATTAGCGAAGTTAAACGCGCACTGCTGACCGACAAAGATCTGCGTGCCATTGCGGCCGAAAACGCCGGCTTTATTACGGCCGCCAACCAGGCCGTGCAAACTATTTTTAAAGACTTTACCACTATGCCACGCAAGGTAGAGCTGGCTAAGCCACCGTTTGAACAGTTGCTGGATAGCTTGCAGGGCCTTATTCCGGATACCCCCGCCAACCCTCGTTTTGGCAGTCTGGCACGCATTGCCATGTTCGAACTGGCCGAAGCTATCCAAGCAGCCGACGATACCAACAAAACCAATACCCTAACCAAGTGGAAAAACACCTGGCTGGCCAAAAATACCGACAACAAATTTATTTTTGACGGCGCCCTACAAAACCAACGCATCCAAGCCCTGGCCGATGTACTTGAACGCTACCAGGCCCAATTAGCCGAGCACGGCTGGTACGATTTTGATGATATGATTATCCGTGCTATTGCTGCGCTAGAGCAACATGCCGACCTACGCTATAGCCTACAGGAACAATACCTGTACATATTGCTTGACGAATTCCAGGACACCAACGCCGCTCAGCTACGCCTAGTGCAGCTGCTAAGTGACAACCCGGTGCACGAGGGCCGGCCCAACGTACTGGCCGTGGGCGATGACAACCAGGCAATTTACGCCTTCCAGGGCGCCCAATATTCCAACATGTTCGATTTTTACCAAATGTACCGCGATGTAGCGGTTATTAGCTTGACCGAAAACTACCGCAGTACGCCGGATATTTTGCTTGCCGCCGGCAATATAGCCACACAAATAGAGGGCAAATTGGAACAGCATTTCGAAACCGACCAGCACATACAGCGCACCCTGCAGAGCGCCAATACCACACTGCCTAAGATCACCTTGGAACGCCGCGAATTTCTTAGCGATGTAGCCCAGTACGACTGGATCGCGCACGAAATCAAAGAGCTGATAGACAAGGGGACTGCGCCCAGCGAAATCGCGGTGCTGGCACCCAAACACAAACAGCTGGAACCATTGGTGCCGTACCTGGCCGACCTTGGCGTGCCCATGCGCTACGAAAAGCGCGAAAACATTTTGGAAGCGCCGGTGGTGCGCCAATTACTGGCCATGAGCAAGTTGGTACTAGCGATTAATGCTCAAAACGATGGCCTAGCTAATGCGCTGTGGCCAGAGGTACTGAGCTTTGAGTTTTGGAATATCCCGGTTAGCGAACTGTGGCGGCTATCGTGGAAAATCAACGACGATCGCACGGCCTGGAGCAACGTATTGCTGGGCAGCGACAAGACGCATTTCCGCGAGCCAGCGCTGCTCCTGCTGGGCCTGGCAGGCAGGGTAGACACTGACACCTGCGAGCACCTGCTGGATTACCTAATCGGCACCGAGGAACTCGTTACCCACGAACCTACGATACCTGCCGTGCGTTCGCCACTGCGCGCATTCTATACCGGGCCAGACGTGCAACATACCAATCCGGAACTGTTCTACGACACCATTTCGCACCTGACCGTCCTGCGCGCCAAGCTGCGTAGCTACGAAGCTACCCGCCAGGGTGCCATCAGTTTGCGCGACCTGATAGCATTTGTAAACATGTACCAGGCCGCGGACGAACGGCTGCTCAACACCAGCCCGTACAACCAACAGGCCGATGCCGTGCAACTAATGACTGTGTTTAAGGCCAAAGGCCTGGAATGGCAGCATGTCTTTTTGCCCAGCTGCCAGGACGATGTGTGGGGCGCCAGTGCTCGCGGCAACAGCAACAAGCTAACATTACCCGCCAACTTAACACCCGTTCGCCATGCCGGCGCCACCGACGACGAACGCCTGCGCATTTTGTTTGTAGCCCTTACGCGCGCTAAGTTTGGCCTGCACCTGACCAGCTTTGCACGTACCTTCGCAGGCAAAACCACCAAGCACCTCAAATATCTGGACGAAGCCGAACAAACGGACGGCAGCTTTAAAAGCCTGGTTCTGCCCGAACACGCCCAAACCGTTATACCCAGCGACCACACCGCACCCACCTTGGCTTCCCTGGAGCTTAACTGGCGGCAGCGCCATGTAAACAGCCGTAATGTCACCAAATTAAAGGGCCTGCTAGGCAACCGCCTGGCCAAGTACCAATTAAGCCCCACGCATTTGACTGGGTTTATCGACTTGCAATACGGCGGGCCAGACGAGTTCTTTTTTAACACGCTATTGCGCTTTCCGCAGGCGCCCACAGCCGACAGCCAGTTTGGCAGCGCCATGCACGACACCCTGGAATGGCTACAACACCGCACTGACCAACAGGGCAGCGTACCCACCATTGCCGACACCATAAAACAGTTTGGCCTGCGCCTGCAAACCTATAAGCTTACCCCAACGCAGACAGCCCTGGAACAAGAACGGGGCGAAAAGGCCCTTAGCGCGTACCTGGCCGCACGCAGCCACATTTTTAAAGCTGGCGACAAGGCCGAGCACAATTTTAGAAACGAAAATGTGTTTGTTAACAACGTACACATGGCCGGCAAGGTGGACCGAATGGAAATCGACCACAAAGCCAAAACCATTACTGTGGTAGATTACAAAACCGGCAAAAGCTTTGCCCGCTGGACCTCTGACCCCAAACTGCATAAATACCAGCTGCAGCTGTACTGCTACAAGTTATTAATAGACAACTCTCGCACCTACCGCGGTTACCAGGTAGAGCGTGGCCGCCTGGAATTCATCGAGCCCGACACCGACAACCGTATCCACACCCTGGAACTAACCTTCAAGGACGAACAAATTACCCATACCAAACAATTGCTGCAGGCCGTATGGCAACACATACAGCACCTGGATTTCCCGGATATCAGCAGCTACGACACCACGCTTACCGCTATAAAACAGTTCGAAGCCGATCTCATCAATACATACATAGGGTAGACGGTTTTACCAAATAAAAACCATCGCTCGAAAGCGATGGTTTTTAGATAGATAAACTACTACTTCTTTTTGCTGGCTTTGTCGGTTAGCTCGCTTGCCGGTGCAAACAGCAGGCCATACAGGTTAAAGCCAATTACAGCGCCTAAGACCGGACCCAGCGCGTATGTGCCCCATACCCAACTGCGTACGCCAAGTGCTACTGCGGGGTTCAATAGGCCTGCACCGCCGGCAGAAGCTACCAAGACACCCAGGATAAGGGAAATGCCAACTACAGTGGCTGCTTTGGCAGTATCAAACTTTTGATAGACAGCAGCAGCCCAGCCCAGGCTGAATACAAAGGCGCCAACCGTCTCGGCCACTAAAATGCGCGCTTGGTAATGACCGGCATTGTTCCAGTGCTGGTCAACAAAGTAGGTGTACAGCATATAGGCTGCAGCACCACCCAATAGCTGGGCGGCAACATAGACCACTGCGGGTAGGGTTTTAACCTTGCGTGCCGTCCATAGGCCAATAGTAATGGCCGGGTTAAAGTGCGCACCAGATACTGCGCTTAGTGCCAGGGTCATACCCACCAGCACCAAACCGGCTGCCACGGCAACAAAATAGGGGATACCAATGGTGGACTTGCTAACGGCTAGCACCACCATGGTAAGTACCCCGGTACCCAAAAACTCCGCCACTATCATGGCGATCTTTTTTCTGTCAAACATATACCCTCCGTACTATTTTTTACTTGTTATCACAAGCGTAGCCTAAACACTCTTGCTTGTAAAGAGTCACTCCTGGGAGTTCTGAGGAGGCGAGGCAAGAAACGCAGCTTCCGCCTCCTTTGCTCGCCGCCGGGCAACACCGAGCGACAGGAAAGTACCCATTAATGTGCCCATACACATGCCGCCGCTCGTCGATTGCAGCACGCCTATCCTTTCGTCCGTCAAATGGCCGACAGCAACGTCATAAGCGTTCATACTTACTGCCCCCACCAAAGCGGGTATGCCAATATATCGACGCACTTTGTCTACGAGCCCCCTGCCTTTCGGCTCTTCTTCCACAAAATGAATCTCCATAATGTTGTAAGCATGCCGGAATTCGTTAGCACCCACCTGTGTCACAACCTTAGCTGCTCGTATACGATACCGACAGTTATTAGCAGTTACTGCAAACCACTGTGCAGCCTCGTCTGTAGGGACCATATTCTGAATAAGCACAGCAATGTTGTCCGTAGGCTCCAGTTCTAATGCTCCAATCGTAGTAGGGTCGGCATCATTAAGGCTTTGCGTGACCAGCCTATGGACATCTGGATCGAATATTGGCGTATGAGCTACCGCTACCTCAAACTGTTGAGGGTGCAAACCTTTCCGGAAACGGGCATATGTATTATAAAAAAGCACCGAATCGATAAGACCCATATAGAACGATTCCAGGGCCTCCGCTGTGGGAATGTCAATATCGCCATATAGCTCTCGGAATTGATTTTGTATGCGGTCGTGCAGTACAGCGTTGAGTACGGACAGCTTGTCGGAACCGGTATGTACCATTTCGCGATACTTTTCAATGAGCCACTGCGGTAAGTCATCGGACAACTCAAGTTCATCGTAACTCGACTTGACCGTTGCTACAGCAACATCATAGGCATCCGGATCATCGGCGGAAAGCGTTTCCCCAGTATACTCATAATACTGATCGCCAGCCATTTGTGTGCCATACAGCTCACCAACCTTAAAGAACAAGCGGGCCTGAGTACTTGTAAAATCTCCACGTTTCACACGCCAGTCAGCCAATTGAGCGCCATACAATGCAGTCAGTATGTTCTGCGGGCTGCCATGTTTACGTACCTCCACAAAACTTCCCAGATCCTCAGTAGTCACTCGCAGCAGCCGTTGTTGAATATTTGCCAAGTCCGGAACATCAAAAGGAAAAAGGCTCTCCCATACCTCGGGAGAGCCAGCTGTTTCAGGATTTGTAGTGGGAGTATTCATAATATTTCTTTATCCACTATTTATTTTTATACAATATTTGACAATGTAATTCAACCGGAGTATTGTAATACGGTTAGTTAAAAGGCGGGAGCTACTCCTGCCAAATCTTTTTATGAGTGAAACACACGAAATTGGGCTTGGTTTTGATTTGCGTACACAGCGCGATCCTGCCACCATACATGGATTAGGAGGTGCCATGTTGGACGAACAAGAAAAAATCAAACGTACTGGCTACCTGAGCCAGGAGTTTATTGATAAGCGCGAGGGCGATTGGACCGATCGTGACGGGCAAACGGTCTGGCTCGGCTGTAGCGATGAGGGCAAACCAACTGACGCCTCTATTGCCGACCTTGAACAACATAATCCTGACGTTATGAGCCCTCGTGAGGGCTTTTTAAGTGTCTATGGGCAGGTACCGGGGCTTGCCAAAAATGCATTAGCAGTTGGCATAGCTACCCAGGGAGAGGAATTTATAAAACGCGTAGATGGCCTAGAGGGGCTCATCGATAAGCTCACTCGTTTTATGAAAGACGACGATAGCCCATTGAGCGTGCAGCCAGCGCTACACAGCGACCGTACCAAAGAAGCTGCAGCAGGGGACACAGCCGTTTCTGAGACAACCCTCTTTTGCGCTCACGGCCAAGCGGCAACTGGCTGCGCATACTGCGGTGGTGTGGGCGCGGTTGCCCACCTAGTGGGGACTAATGCTCGTGTGCAAGAAGTTGGTAAAGCAGATATAGCCTATGTAACCGGCAGGGATGACGGCATAACCGTCGATGCCCTTATTGCAGCCCAGGCCAAGGTTGCCCAAAGCATTGGACCAGATTTTGCTTTTAGCCGGGAAGAATACGTAGCATCGAGCCTACCAGTCATGGTGCTTCAGCGCGCCGGGGAGGGGGATAAACATATTGCCGCCAGCAAGACGGGTGCAATTATCAACCTTAACCCATACGAAGTTCGCAATGCTCACAAGGCCTGCGACGCAGATGAAGATTTTTATGGATTGGATATTGCAGGCGCAGCATTGGCAATACGCCGAGCGCTCAAAGAGTACGAACTTCCAGCGGACTTGCTTATGAAGTCTTTGATATTGGATGCCGCTGCCGTACGCGCCGTGCTTGCATCACATGACACAGAAGGCGACATAACCGCCGATCCACGGCGTATTGGTCTAGGCGTACGGGGTGGCACATACCAAAATGCACTGGAGCAAATCAAACGCCTGGAACACGCTGCGTAGGTGTATTGCTCGACACAAAATAAAAACACTAGTTCTAAGCAAACCAGTGTTTTTATTTTGCTAGAGCTTTCTAGCCGCGGTGCTGGGAATGGCGGCGGCGGAGTTTTGCCACCTCCAGGCGGATAGAGTGGCGGTCCACCAGGCTGCCCGCTTTGTCCAGTTCCACTTGAGTTTTAGCCTCGCGGCGCAGGGCAACGGCGGCATCGTGGGCTTTTTGGGCTTCGGCCTCGTTAATTTCGTCGCCGTGGGCGGCTTCGTCTACCAACACGCGGGCACCGTCTTTGGTAATTTCCAGCACGCCGCCGTAGGTAGCGTAGTGTTCCAGGTGATAGTCTGGGTCCGATGCCTTGCGGCGGATGGTAATAACACCGGGCACTAATTGTGCCAGCAACGGCTCATGCTGCGGCAGTACGGTAATTTGGCCAGCAGCGGTGGGCAAGATAACCGAATAGGCTTCGGCCTTAAATTTTATACCGTCAAGGGATACCAATTCAAAATTCATACTATACCTTTCAGCGGTGCAAGCACTTGTGTAGGGCGAACATACATTGACCCTTCAGTAGCCGGTTTAGGCAAATCAGGGTTTAATCTCATAATAGATTCGGAACTGGGATAACATTTATCGGTTGTCTGCAGCGGAAAACTTTGCGAAAAGGCATCTAATACACCCGCCCCTTTATACGCTTCGATACAGGCGTCCCTGGTGCCTTCGTCTACAACGCCGACAAGTTCCATATGTCCTAATACCGTCACCCTATGTCTGGCCGCTGCCTGTTGGGCGTACCGCCCCAACGTAGAGTTAACTTCGGGCCAATGGTTTCTTTCAGACACTACTTAACCTCGCTAATGGCACCCTTGAGGTAGAAGGCGCTTTCCGGTTTGCTGTCGTGCTTGCCATCCAGGATTTCGCGGAAGCCTTTGATAGTATCCTTGAGTGGCACGTACTGGCCGGGGTTGTTGGTAAACTTTTCGGCTACATAGAAGGGCTGGCTTAGGAACCGCTGGATGCGGCGGGCACGAGCCACGGTTTGCTTGTCTTCGTCAGACAATTCTTCCATGCCCAAGATGGCGATAATGTCTTGCAGGTCTTTGTAGCGCTGCAAAATACGCTGCACTTCGCGGGCCACGGCATAGTGTTCTTCGCCCACAATTTCCGGGTCCAAAATGGTACTGTTACTGTCCAGCGGGTCAACGGCGGGGTAGATACCAATGTCGGTCAGCGCACGGTTTAGCACAATGGTGCTGTCCAGGTGGGCAAAGGTGGTGGCGGGGGCAGGGTCGGTAAGGTCGTCGGCGGGCACGTAAACGGCCTGGATAGAGGTAATAGAACCTTGCTTGGTACTAGTAATACGCTCTTGCAAGGCACCCATTTCTTGCTGCAGATTGGGTTGGTAACCCACAGCACTAGGCAAGCGGCCCAGCAGAGCAGATACCTCGGAACCGGCTTGGGTAAAGCGGAAGATGTTGTCAATAAACAGCAGAATGTCCTTACCTTGGTCGCGGAAACCTTCGGCCATGGTAAGTGCGCTTAGACCCACGCGTAAACGGGCACCAGGCGGTTCGTTCATCTGGCCAAAGACAAGGCTGGTGTTTTTGAGCACATCAGCTTCCTTCATTTCCTCGTATAGGTCGTTACCCTCGCGGGTGCGTTCGCCTACGCCGGCAAATACCGAATAGCCGCTGTGGAACTTGGCAATGTTGTTAATAAGCTCCTGGATCAGCACGGTTTTGCCCACACCGGCCCCACCAAACAAGCCAACCTTACCACCCTTAACAATAGGGGCGATAAGGTCGATTACCTTAATACCGGTTTCCAGAATTTCGATAGAACCAGATTGATCTTCCAAAGCAGGGGGCTGCTTGTGGATGGGTGCTACGGTTTTAAATACGCCGGCTTTGCCGTCAATAGGCTCGCCAATAACGTTAAACATACGGCCCAGGGTGTCGTTGCCCACAGGTACGGAAATGGCTGCGCCAGTGTCCACGACATCGTGGCCACGTTTAAGGCCGTCGGTGCTGGACAGGGCAACCGTGCGCACTACGCTTTCGCTCAGGTGCTGGGCCACTTCCAACAGCAATGCCTGGCCGTTTAGCACCACCTTAAGGGCATTATTAATGGGCGGCAACGTCTTACCCTTGAATTCTACGTCTACTACCACGCCCACTACCTGCACGACATGGCCGGTGTTGGTTGTGGTTTTTTCTTTGGTTACTGTGCTCATTATTGTTCTCCTTGAGGTGTAAATGATTCTAAAGTTTGATCTTCAACGGCAAGGCCTGCCAGACATTCCTGTAGTCTGGCGGCATTTTTTGACCCAATGGAGCCCAGTGGTTCGGGTACTGCATCCCCTGCGCATGCCGCTTGCGCTAACTTATCTCGCTCAACTACGTTCCATCGTTCAACTTCGCGTCGCGGATCGGCCATATTTAAGAATTGCCGTACTCGAGCTCCCTCGTCAGCAGTAAATTCAGGGCCCATTACAGGTAGCGGCGCACCGTTATTAATAGCATCATTGTAACGTCTTAAGTACGTAGTAATATTTCCGTAACTAGTATCTACGTTCATTTCATGGCCTCCGCGCCGCCGGTTATTTCGGCTAGCTCCTGGGTAATGGCTGCCTGGCGGGCATTGTTGTATTCCAGGGTGAGGTCCTCGATTAAATCGCTGGCGTTGTCGGTAGCGTTTTTCATGGCCAGCATACGCATGGAGTGCTCAGAGGCCGACGCCTCCAGCAATGCCTGGTAAATTTGCACTTCCAACAGGCGCAGGGCAGCGGCATGCAGCAGGGCTTCGGGCGAAGGCTCTATGTCGCCATATGCCAGCTCGTCGGCGCCCTCTACTTCGTCAAAACCGGCGGGCAACAGACGTTGCACGGTTATCTGCTGGGTAATAGTGGATACAAACTGGGTGTAAATAATATCTACGGCGTCTACCTCGCCATCGGCAAACAGGCCAACCACACTGGTAAGGATGGGGCGCATGCTGTCGGCATCGGGCCGGTCGGGCAATTCCTGATATATGGCCTGTACATCCAGGCCAGCAATGCGGCTGGTGGCGTGGGCTGCCTGGCGGCCGATGGCTACCACCGATGTTTTGATGCTTTTTTCGCGGTCGGCTTTGGCCTCAGCAATAAGGCGGCGGATAACATTGGCGTTATAGGCGCCGGCCAGGCCGCGGTCGCTAGTGATCACAATAAGCAAGCGGTTCTTAACCGGGCGGGGGGTAAACAAGCGGAATTCGCTGTCGTCGGCGGCCAGTTTGCGCAGGCGGGTAAGGATTTCGCGCGCCAGGCGCGAATACTCGCGCGGCTTGGCCACGGCATCCTGCGCATGGCGCAGCTTGCTGGCAGCTACCAACTGCATAGCGCGTGTAATCTGCTTGGTATTCTTTACCGAGCCAATGCGCCGTTTAATTTGCTGCCTGGAAGCCATGAATTGCTACTTCTCCTCAGCCTCTTTAGGCTTTTTGGTGTGCACTGCATACGATTTAGCCACCTTTTGGGCAGCAGCCAAGACGGTTTTTTCAAGCTTTTCGTCGGGTTTGTCGCCCTTGTTTAGGGTTTTAACCACGTCTTTGTGGTCGCGTTCCAGCAGGGCGATCAGCTCAGCCTGGACATCTTTCATTTTTTCCGTGGGTACGGTGTCGAAAGCACCCTTGGTAGCAGCCATTAGGGTGGCTACCTGTTCGGCAATGCTGAGCGGGCTGTACTGTTTTTGCTTGAGCAGCTCGGTCAGACGCTGGCCGCGTTCGATAGATTGCTTGGTTTCTTCGTCTAGGTCGCTCGAAAATTGGGCGAAAGCTGCCAGTTCGCGGAACTGGGCCAGGGACAGCTTAAGGCCGCCGGATACGCCCTTAACCGCTTTGGTTTGGGCGCTACCACCCACGCGGGACACACTTAAACCAACTGAAATAGCCGGGCGAATACCCTGGTAAAACAGGTTGGTTTCCAAAAATATCTGGCCATCGGTAATAGAAATAACGTTGGTGGGGATGTAGGCGCTAATGTCGCCGGCCTGGGTTTCGATAATAGGCAGGGCAGTAAGGCTGCCAGCGCCCAGATCATCGTTCAGCTTGGCTGCGCGTTCCAGTAAACGGGAGTGCAGGTAAAACACATCGCCAGGGTAGGCTTCGCGGCCGGGCGGACGGCGCAACAGCAGGGACATTTGGCGGTAAGCTACAGCATGCTTGGTCAGGTCGTCGTAAATTATCAGCGCGTGCTGCTTATTGTCGCGGAAGTATTCACCCATGGCGGCACCAGCGTAAGGGGCCAAGTACAGCAGCGGGGCCGGATCGGCAGGGCCGGTGGCCACAATAATGGTTTGGTCCATAACGCCTTCGCGCTTAAGGCGCTCCACTAGTGCGGCAATTTTGGACAACTTTTGGCCAACAGCCACATAAATGTTAATAACACCGGTATTTTGCTTGGCCTGGTTAATCATGGTATCTACGGCAATAGCGGTTTTACCGGTTTGGCGGTCGCCAATAATCAGCTCGCGCTGGCCGCGGCCAATGGGCACCATGGTGTCGATAGCCATAATGCCGGTCATCAGGGGTTCGTGCACACCTTTGCGGGCCATAACGCCCGGGGCTTTGCGCTCGATAAGCCCGCGCTCGTGGGTTTTAATAGCACCTTTACCATCCAGGGGGCGGCCCAGCGGATCAACCACGCGGCCAACTAGTTCTGGCCCAACCGGTACGTCCAGTACACGGCCCGTAAGGGTTACTTTGGCACCAGCCACCACCTTGCTGTCGTCGCCCATCAGCACAGCGCCAATTTCGTCTTCCAGCAGGTTTAGTACAAAGGCGGTTACCGTGCCGCCATCGTTGGTTTCGATGTCTACCACTTCGTTATAGCCGGCACCACGTAGGCCATATACCCAGGCAACGCCGTCACCCACGCGGGTAACTACGCCGGTTTCTTCCAAACCTTTGGTAGTGCGCAGGCTTTGGATGGCGTTGCGCAGTTCGCTTGATAGTTCCTGTATTGCTAAATCACTCATAAATAATCTCGTTTCTCCTTGCTCACTTTATGGCGGCCAATTGCCGCAGTTGGGAGCGCACGCTTACGTCAAGCTGCCCATCTGGTGTACGCGCTACTAAGCCGCCCAGCAGGTCGCGGTCGACATGCTCGGACAGCTCTACGCGTACAGCAGATGTAGCCTGGCGCAAGGTGCGCTTCAGCTCGTCCCGAATAGCCTCGGTCAGGGGGCGGGCGCTGGTAACGTCCACCAGCAAATGCCCGGTTTGGTCGTACAGCTCGTGGGCAATATCGTTCACCAGCAGGTCAATGTCTTCGACCTTGTTCTGCTCCACCAGGTAGGCGGCCAGCACTTTTATCCAGTGGGCACGCTTGGCCGGTTCGGCTACCAGCTTGGCGGCTACGGCCCGGGCAACGACACGGCGGGAGAGCTTGGAATTCATATTATGCTTGCTCCTTGAGGGCTTCGCGGATAAGACCGGCATCGCGCTTGTCGTCCAGTTTTTCGTGCACTACATGCTCGGTAGCCAGGGCCACTAGTTTGACCGTTTCGGTTTTAAGCATATCGCGGGCTTTGCTGACATCCACATCCAGCTGGGCGCGGGCATCTTTTACAATTTGGTCAGCGCGGGTTTTGGCTTTGCTTTCGGCCTCGGCCACCAGGGCAGCGGCTTCTTGCTGGGAACGGGCAATAACGTCGTCGGCCTCTTTGCGCGCAGCATCCAGCATATCGGCCACTTTGGCTTCGGCTTTTTCAAGCGCTTCCTGTGATTGCTTGGCCTCCTGCAGGCCGGCTTCGATGGCTGTACGCCGGTCGTCGATGGCCTTAATAAGGGCCGGGTACACAAACTTGCCCAGCACAAATACCAGGATCAGGAAGGCAATGCCTTGCTCAATAAACAGCTGGAGATTCAGGCCCAAGGCCTCAATCAATCCCGGCGATGCTGCATGTTCAGTTGTTGCAAAAAATTGCATGATACCTCAAAACTATTTCAAGAATTTAACAATCAGGGCAACAACCAAACCAATAATAGCCAGGGCGTCCACGAAGGACATAGCCAAGATCATAAGGGTTCGGATTTTACCCAATGCTTCCGGGTTGCGGCCGGCAGCCTGTACAGCGCCAGCGCCTACCAACCCTAGGCCAATACCACAACCGGCTGCTGCGATTGCGTAGGTCAAACCAAATGCTAATGATTCCATTAATAACTCCTTTATTTACTACTTACTTGTGCTTCTTCGGTTGCATGGCTGTCGTCGTGCCCGTCGCCTTGCGGCAAGCCCAAACTAATAAACGCAACCGTCAACATAAAGAACACATACGCCTGAACAGCGCCAACAAATAACTCTAACACATAAAACAGGGGCAAGGCCAGGGGGGCGGCCCAGCTGGTAAGGTAGGCAATAACCGCCAGCAGCACTTCGCCGCCAAACACGTTACCAAAAATACGCAGGGAAAGGGCTAGGGTGCGCGAAAATTCTGCTACGATTTCCAGCGCGCCCTCAAAACTGTGCAGCGGGTCTTTGAATGGGCTGATCAGATAGCGGCGGATATTGCCAAAAAAACCATGGCGCCGAATGGCCCACACCTGGGCCGTGGTCATCGAAATAATAGCCAGGGCAAAGGTGGTGTTCATATCGGCGGCCGCGCCGCGGAACAACGGGATACCGTTATAGGTAAGGGGACCCACAAAGGGCAAAATACCCAGCCAGTTGTTTACCAAAAAGAAAAACAGCAGGGTAACGGCCAGTGGCATTACCTTGCGCGCCACAGCCTTGTCGCCAATAACCTCCACAGTGGTATCGTACAAACTTTCGAACGCCCACATAACCATATGCACAAAGCGGTTACGGGCACCGCGGCGGATTTGCCGCACAGCGGTAAAGAACATGGTTAGGATCAGGCCAATGCCCAATACGCCCAGCAGCTGCGAGTTGGTAACCGCAAACGGCCCCAGATGGAACAATGTTTCCGGCGCTACGCTTACCACCGGTACTTCAGAAGCAAAAAAGAGGCCCATATTACTTACGTTCCTCCTTTTTATCAATAGCTTCAATTTGGCGTTTTACCAGCAAGGCGGCAAATACAAACCCAATAAGCACAGCCAGTAGGGTAAGCCAGGGTTTGCTGCCCAGTTGGCGGTCGGCTAGCAAGCCCAGCACGGTAAACAAAATAACGGGCGTAGCCATACGCCAAGTAGTGTCCAAAAATGTCATACCAACAATCCCCGCGGTAAACGGGGCTTGTCCAACAGGAGATTTAGTCGTCGTATGGTCGGCGGCTGGCTTCATTTCTTATTCACTATACCAGATGACTGCCCCTGTACGCAAACGCCTTTTTGAATTGAAAAGACATCTAATAAAGATTGATCCCGGGGCTCCTGAGTAAGTCAAAAGCCCAGCGTACATAGCAGACATAACCAACTAATGCTGCCATGGCAAGATACGACACGCCCACAACAACCCTGTCTGGGGTATGTATCCTTAATCCTTTGCTGATTGAAAGAATACCTTTAATCACCAGCGCGAGAACAAAAATAGTGAGGACAATGAGTAGAAAATCAATACCGAAAAACATTCAGACTATATGATAATACCCGGATTATTTATCGGCAAGCTATAATTTCTTAATCGCGATTGCGGCGAGTTCTTTATGTCCGCTGATTTTTGGGTGGAAACTCCAAGGAATTGTATTAGGGCCTACCAAAATTCTGTTCACGTAGGGTACGCTTGTACACAGTTCGTGCCCTCTAAAAGCATTTGAATTATCTACATAAACGATACCTCGGGCGGTGGCTGCTTTTTTAATGACAGCATTTAGCTTTTCAGTCTGCGCATTAAGCCAAAGCATGTCTGTGCGTCCAAAATTACGAGACGGAAGTCCTGTTGCACAAGTTTTAGGCGGGTTGACGGGGAAAATACGAGTATAGCCCTCTGCCAAAATAGTCGCGTTTGGTGCTGTTTTTTTGACCGCTTGGTACAATGCAGGCAGTGCGTCTTCGGCCTTTGGATTGGTAGAGGCGAGCGTTTTTAGGCGCTGATCTATCATCTTCCCATACTTTTGTTGGCACGTCGGATCCCCGGCCAAATGGCGCGTAGCGCAATATTGTATTACTTCCTTGAACCCTAGATTATTGCCCCCAATAGTAAAAGTTACAAGCTCCGTTTCTTTATCCAGCCACGATAACTGTTTAGGTTCATTCTTGTTTCCTTGGTTAGAGCGGTAAAAGTCCTGGATTCTGGCACCACTGCATGCCTTAAAGATAAATTCCGCGTATTTCTTCATGGTCGCCTTGTACACAAGTTCGGGATATGCAGCGCTCGAACGATGGCATTGGTTGCCTTTGACGTCCGTACCTGCAAGAAATTTAGGACTAGGGGCACCTTCGCCCGAAGAATACGAGTCACCAAGAGCTACATAACGCTTTTTGCGCGGGATAGGAGCAGATGGATCGCCTATCATCGCAAACCCAGCGTCAATACCTCCAGCTAGTGCTGTAGCGCGGCCTAGTCCTTGGATTTGTACCGGTTTGCTGCACGTTCCTATTGCAATGTCAGGATTACCCAGCTGACCGGCATTGTTTTGGCCCCACGACCATTTTGAGCCGTCAGACCCTATTGCATAGCCATTGTTAACGCCTGCGCCCAATGATACGACCTTGGGCAAACCATCAACTAGCACAGGGCCGGACGAGGTTGCTCCGCTGAAACACTCCCTGCCGTCACCAAGCTGCCCCAACGCATTAAACCCCCAGGCCCATACTTTCCCAGAAGAAGAAAGCGCATAAACTGTCAGACCCAGGCTCGTTGCGCTAAGAGACTGTATGTCCGACAATCCTTCTACTTTACGTGGGATGGAAGCATCAACGTGCACGCCCTCCCCCAAGAGATCCAAGTCTGAAGAGCCCCAAGCCCACACATCTCCGTGAGAATCCAGTGCAAAGCCGTTTCTAGCAGATGCGGTAATTGATACGATGTCTTTAAGCTCTTGTACTTTAACAGGCAGGGAATTGGCACGATATACCCCATTCCCCAGCTCGCCATGCAGCCCTTCGCCCCAAGCGTAAACAGTTCCATCAGCGTGAAGCGCATAGCCAGTACTACTCCCGCTTGCAATTGCCGAAATGCCTCCAAGACCTTTTACTTGAACAGGTGGATTATTATCTTCGACATTATACTCACCGTTCCCTAGCTGCCCGGAACCATTATCACCCCAAGCCATAACCCTTCCGTCGGAGCGTAGTGCATAACGTGCCGTACCGTTGGCTATTGCTTTTGCATTACTAATGCCAGCAACTTGTTGGATGGCGTGGCCGGCATACATGCGGTCACCACCCCATTCCCAAACTGCCCCACCAGAATCCAGTGCTATCGTACGCGAGAATGCATCCACGCCAGCAATTGCGGTTATATTTTTAAGTCCCGTAATAGGAATTGGGCTTCTGGTGCTAAAGTCTGAGGTTCCGTTGCCAAATTCTCCTCGTTCGTTGTCACCCCAAGCACAAACAGTGCCTGGCGTTTGGCAGGTTACGGTTGCCGTATCTGCTTGCGCAGGCGTTGCCTCCACAGTCTCAGTCACTGCGGTGCCAGTTAGGGCGGCAGAAACCGCTAGTGCTCCGGCAGCTAATCTTCTGCCTACGTTCGCAAGCCTCTCTCGCACGCGGCCCCCAAAGGCAATTTCACCAATTTCGGCGGGCGGCAAGGGAAGTGGTGCAACTTCGGCTGTCGTCATGAGCTCCTACGCAATAATATTGACGATAGTGTACCATACGTTGCCAAAACGCATTCAACTAGGATGGTATACTAAGCATATGGATACAAAAGTAACTGTATACAGTGCAACCTGGTGTGCGTTTTGCCATGCGGCTAAAGATTATTTGGACAAGCTGGGTGTTAAATACGCTGATAAAGATGTCGAAGCCAGCCTGGATAATATGCACGAGGCAGTCAACAAATCCGGCCAAACCGGTATCCCAGTATTGGACATAGACGGCACCATTATTATTGGCTTTGACCGGCCCAAAATAGACGCAGCGCTAAAAGCGAAAAAGATTACATAAACTATAGCTGCAGTTTTGATACACTTTGCCCATTAAACAAGGGCGGTGTATGAGCAGACACATCCAACCCGAATATGTTGTCGATGACGACGTACCAAAAGACGGCCTGGCAAAATTAGGCCGTCTTTTTGATTTAATTATGCAAGAGCCGGTGCGTATACGCGCACTTATACATAGTGAGTATCTAGCTGCCGATAAAGTTATTAAAAAAGGTGAGGAGCTACAACATAAGGAGCCACTGACCGATGACGAAATTGTCATACTCGCCCTAGCAGAAGTGGTCAAGCATAGGCTGGACCAGGCCGTAGGCTTTGACCAGCAAACAACTGCACATATTTTGACGCGCAGCGCCAGCCGTTCGCCAGAGGAAATACGCATGCTGCGCCTGGCGACATTTGCAAACCAAGTTGCAGAATATCAAAAAGATGTGCCGTATACTAAACCGTATGGCATTTGAGGACTACCAAACCAAACAGTCGGTGGTTATTGTGTATACCGGTGATAGCAAGGGCAAAACTAGTGCCAGTTTAGGCCTGCTGGTGCGCGCGCTTGGCAATCGCTGGAATGTGGCCTTTATACAGTTCATCAAATATTGGGGTGTGGGCGAGCATGTATTTATCCGCGATATTATGCCGCTGTTTAAAGACCAGCTGTATTTTTACAAAGGCGGCAAGGGGTTTTACAATGCCGGCGACATTAGCGCAAACGACATCAGCGATGACCAGCACAAACAAGCCGCCCTGGAAACTTACCAAGAAGCTATGCACGCCGCCGCCAGCGGCGACTTCGACCTGGTTATTTGCGACGAGATAAACAATGCAGTGCACGACGGCCTACTTACCAAAACTCAGCTAGAAACCCTCATTCAAAAACGTGCGCCCAATACCAGCCTGTGCCTGACAGGCCGCAATTTTCCAGAAAACCTATTGCCGCTGGTGGATATTGCCACCGATATGCATAAAATAAAACACCATTTTGACGACAAATTCCTGGCTAACAAAGGTATTGATTACTAGACTTCTGTAATTTCTATGATTTGATACAGTATTTCAATGTATCGTTCCCACCAGGATCCACTCGAAAGTCCCCATATACTATCTTTCGATGAACAACCTCCTTTTCTAAAACTTAACACCTGCAAGGAAGCCGAGGCCAGGTTTGCCCTAACCCTCACTGAACTACGCAGAAATAGGCCCCTATCGTCTCGCCGGTATGGTTGTGAAGTTTTTATGCACGATGACCTGCCGGCTTTTGTGCGTAAAAGCTTTGGCGTCCAAAGCACACTTAGCCTTGTCCCTATAAAGATTAACGATTCGATCCATCCCCCTGGTTCGCTGCTAAACCTCGATGCTTTATACAGGCCTGGGCATGGTGCTTCAAGTGTGCGGGCCAATAGGCTTGATAGACGCGGCGTGGAAGAGATAATAGGAATCGGTTTTTTGCGTCTTTCGCAGTTGGCTTATCCATGTTCCGAAAGGAGAGTGGGGGATATTGTCCATAACGGCTATCCCGATTACATGTTGTCGGACCCGGAAGAGGCCCTACTTACCAATCTAGAACCCGAGGATTTGCAATCCTTCGTGCACGAGGCCATTACACCCAAGCACATCACTGTTCACAAAGTTGCCAGAGCCGTAGGCCGTCTTATCCCAACATAGCCTAGCCCCAACAAAGATCATCGAGGTCAATGGCGAACCGGCAAGCTTACCGTACAATAGAATGCATGAGCAGGGGACGTAAAAAACAAGCACCACTTATTGTAGTATTCATTATTCTGGTAGTAGCAGTGGGGCAGCATTATGGCTGGCTACAAAATACACAGCAAACTGTGACCCAAAAAGCCAGCGAAACACAGCCAGGGTTGTATGCCGTGGATCATTTTGTAGACGGTGACACTATTGCCGTGGATATGAACGGCAAAACCGAAACCATCCGCATGATAGGCATCGACACGCCCGAAACACACAAGCCAAACAGCCCGGTGCAATGCTATGGCCCAGCCGCCGCAGCCTATACCAAAAACCTGATAGGGGACAATCGCGTACGCCTAGAGGCCGACCCCAAAAGCCAAAATCGTGATCGCTACAAACGCTTGCTGCGCTATGTATATTTGCCAGACGGCAAGCTGGTGGAATACGAACTGATCGCTAATGGCTACGGCTTTGCCTATACCCAATTCCCATTCACCAAATCCGACCAATTTGTTGAGGCCGAAGAAGCAGCAGAAACAGTGGTGAAGGGATTATGGGGCAACTGCACCGTGACCGTTGAAGCTAACGGCCGTAAACAAACCAATAACCTCAGCCCGTAACCATATCACACCACAAAAATTTCATTCCAAGGACAGTCCTTGGAAAGTGGGTTAGTTGGTGGGTAGGGGCTTGCGGCCCAGAATTCGGCGGGCTACCCAATCGGCAGCAGCCAGGGAAAGGGCCATAACATACAACAAAAGGACGCCAAAGAACCAACAAATAATCCAGACTTTTTTGCCATGTACGCGCAAAGTGCGCGGCCACCATAACAAGTATCCCCATAATTCATGCCGGTTGGCATGAATACGCCGCAACTGAGCGCGTACCTTAAGGCGACTGTCGTACACAATGCCGTAGCCAGCACTATGTAAGTGCATGGTTAGGTCCAGGTCTTCGTGAATGTCGTTGCGCAAATGCACCGCACCGGCAACGGTCTGCCACTGGCTACGCAACAGCGCCATGTTGGACCCCCACAAGCTACAGTGACCCAGCAGCACCCAGTTAAAACGAAAAGCCAGCAGGCTATATCCCAACCCCACCAAGCGGGGGAAACGAACATTATAGAACACACCGCCGCCCGTCCAGGCTTGTTTATAGTGACGATCGTTAGTATAAAAGGCCTGAATATATTCAATCCAGTTGGGCGGCAGCACAATATCAGCATCGATACGGCCAATAATGTTACCCTTGGCCGCATTAAAGCCAGCATTGCGAGCAAACACTCGGCCTTGTCGTCTTTCGCTTATTACTTTTACAAAGGGATAGGCTCGCGCCACTTGGGCAGTACGATCGGTGCTATTATTGTCCACGACAATGACCTCTAGCGGCACCTGTGTTTGGGCCGCGATAGCATCCAAACAGGCGGAGAGGTGGCGCTCTTCGTTGTAGGCTGGTATAACTAAGCTAACGCTTTGGCGTGTCATATATCTTCCTTAGTCTATAGCACATGAGTAAATCATCATATCCGCACAAACTGACGAACAGCTTAAAAAAACTACCCGGCTGGTTTGCAGTATATTGGCGTCGTAATGCCTGGCACAAGCTGGTATTCATTATAGTTAGCCTATCCTTACTATGCCTGGGTACCATGTACGGCCTAGCCCGCTGGTATATTGCCAGTGAACAATCCAAGCCCTTGGTTGTTGGCGCGACATTTATCCCCGCCTATGCCGAAAGCCTGGGGCTGGACGCCAAACAAACCATGGACGCACTGTTAAACGACCTGCATATTAAGCATCTGCGCCTGGTAAGCTACTGGGATCAATTAGAGCCTACGCCGGGCCAGTACGATTTTAGCCTGCTGGATTGGCAGTTCCAAAAGGCCGAAGCAGCAGGATCTAAGGTAAGCCTGTCCTTAGGGCTACGCCAACCACGTTGGCCCGAATGCCATCAGCCCGCGTGGGCAGGCGGCCTGCCAGCAAGCGAACGCGATGCCCAGTTGGCAGCATTCATCCAAACTGTGGTGCAACGTTACAAAAATTCCCCCAGCCTGGATAGCTACCAGCTGGAAAACGAATTCTTCTTAAAGGGCTTTGGCATATGCACTAACTACGACCGCCAACGCCTAATCAACGAATTTAATATTGTTAAGGCCACCGACCCGCAGCACACGGTTATCATCAGCCGTAGCAACAACGCCCTAGGCATGCCTGTGGGCCAACCCACACCCGACGAGTTTGGTATATCCATATATAAACGGGTGTGGGATGCTACGCTTACGCACCGCTATATCGAGTATCCGTTCCCAGCCTGGTACTACGCCTTTTTGGCTGGCACGCAAAAAATACTCACCGGCCGCGACATGGTAATCCACGAGCTACAGGCCGAAGCCTGGCCACCCAACGGCAAAAGTATTACCGAAATTAGCCTAGACGAACAGAACAAATCGCTGAATGCCCAGCGCCTAAAAGACCGCTTCCAGTTCGGCCGTGCCACCGGCATGCGCACCATGGACATGTGGGGCGCAGAATATTGGTATTACCGCCTAACGATCAAACAAGACCCCAGCTTGTGGAACACAGCAAAAGCCGCCTTCCGACAGTAGCGCATCTCACTTAACCAGCTTGCTATTTGGCAACCACCCACCCCTTGAGGCATACTAAGGGTAATCATGAAGAAAAAGCAGGCTAATAAGCCCAAAACTATTCAGAACCGACGCGCCCGGCACGATTACGCGCTGGGGGATAGTTTGGTGGTGGGCGTTGCCTTGACTGGGGGCGAAACCAAAGCCCTGCGCACTGGCCACGGCCACTTGCGCGGTGCCTATGTAATGGTTAAAGACGATGAACTATGGCTGGTAAACGCTACCATTGTGGGCACCAGCGGCATCCAAATTGCCGAAGGCGACCAAACGCGCAACCGCAAACTGCTAGCTAAACGGCGAGAAATCAAACATCTCATCGAGGCAAAGCAACAGGGCAACACCATTGTACCCTTAGAAATGCTAACCGGCGGGCGCTATATAAAATTGCGCATTGCTGTGGGCCGGGGCAAAAAGAAGTACGACCACCGGCAGACACTAAAAGCCCGCGACGATGCCCGGCGCACGCGCGAAATCTTCCGATAACAGGGGAGAACATTGCCCCAGGCCAGCCCGGTGTGCTTTAATAGATACATTGGTTTAGGCGGATAGCATTGATGAAGATTGCCATGATGGTGCGGGGCTATATCCCAGCTCCGAGGCCGCTAGATATAATCTATGCTCCCATTGACCTGGCTGTAGCGTTAAGCGAAGGCCTGGCCAGGCGAGGCCATTCTGTCGATTTTTTTGGCCCCCTGGGGACCAAACTCAAACATGCTAATGTTGAAACATTAAATCTCCGGCCCTTGGCCCGTAACCAAAAAGAGCTGACCGAACTGTACCACAACCTGGACCTCCTGACGCACGATATCCCCGGCCTATGGGACCGCTCTATGGTAAGTGAAATGTTCGCACGAGCCGCCAAGGGCCAGTACGACCTGCTGTTCTTCCACCATCCGGAAGTCGCCCTGGCTGCCGCCAAATCCAACCCCAGCGTACCCGTGGTGCATGTGCTGAACGATCCGGTGTACCCCTGGTACCGCGAAGTGTTCGAACTATATCACTCGCCCAACCAGCACTATATTTCTATTTCCAACAACCAGCGGCGGGACGCGCCCGACCTGCCATATGCAGGCACCGTATATAACGGCGTGGACACCGACCTGTTTACTACAAACGGTAAGGCCGAGGATTATCTGCTTACCGCCGGGCGCATCATGCCCGAAAAAGGTTTCAAGGAAGCAATCCAGGTTGCCCAGGCTACCAACCACCGGCTACTTATCATTGGCCCTATTTACCCCCAACACCAAGGCTACTTCGACCAATACATTAAGCCGCATCTGAACGACAAGATTCTGTACCTGGGGTATATCGAGCAAAAACACATGAAGCGCTACTACCAAAAAGCCAAGGCATTCCTAACGCCAGTACAATGGGAAGAACCGTTTGGCCTGACCACGCTAGAAGCCCTGGCCTGCGGCACACCGGTTATTACCCTTAACCGCGGTGCGGCACCGGAAATAATCGTAGATGGCAAAACGGGTTTTGTAGTAGACAGCATTGCCGAAATGTGCGAAGCCGTACAAAAAGTGGAGCAAATCAACCGAGCCGACTGTCGCGCGCATGTGAGCGCCAAGTTCTCGCACAGCAACATGGTGGATGAATACGAAACCGTGTTCAAGCAAATTATTCGCGACCACAAAAAGAAAAAACCGGCGCAAATTGTAGCCGACACCCTCAAACGCGTGCCCGAGCAAATCAAAAAGACCATTACCAAACAAGGCAAGTAACCTGGTAATTGCCAGCGAGGGTTAATTTAGGTATAATCACCTTTGTTATTCAGGGGTAAACAGCGACGATAAACATCGTTAGTTGTCCTGAAGCACATTTATATTCCGGGGTAGCTCAGCGGTAGAGCGGGTGGCTGTAGATTGCAGCTCCCGATGGAAACGTCAGGATGAAAACAAGGTGAATTGCGGGAAGTCTAAGTTCCAAGGAATTGGAATATGAGAATCCGCAGCCAAGCCTGGTAGCTTACCAGGAAGGTTCAGAGACTATTCCTTACGGAAGTACCTTTGCATGACATGCATTGGGAAGCGCCTTGCCCCTAACTCGTGCACGAGAAGGGTGATGATATAGTCCACACCAGGGCGAAAGCCATGGATAAAGTGTAACCACTAGGTCGCTGGTTCGAATCCAGTCCCCGGAGCCAAAGAAAAGGTCGCCCCTTGTGGGTGGTTTTTTCTTTGGCTTTGAGATTGGATTTAAACAGCGACAGCACGGCCAAAGGCCGCTATCCAGTCCCCGGGGCCGAGCACAAGTACTTTGCACAAGCAGAGTGCTTTTGTTTGGTATACTGAAATTATGCAAAAAATAGCTACAAGAATATTTATTTATGCGTCGATTATCTTTGGTATTCTGGGGATTTTAATCGTTCTTACGGCCTCGGGTCCGGACAAGCAAGACTCGGCTCTTAGCCAAACGCTCTTAAAACTTTTGTTCATAACTGTTTTTATCATACTGCCTTCGCTCGCTTTAAGTGTTGCTAGTAAGTACTTAAACGACAAATCTTAGTTCTAACTTCAATCACTTAGCGCCGTGATTTGGCTCGTCTCTTAGCTGCTCATCACAGTAATACGCGCAACAGAAATTGCAAGCTGTCGCGCAATGATCAGCCACGCCACTGATATAATCTTTGCAGACCATGAACCACAGATATCTCTTTGCCCTCGAAGTTGCACCGATTGAAGCCGGAAAGACGTACGATGAGCTACCTTCACACCTCACCCTTATGAGCAGATTCTTTTGCGGGTTACGACCAGAACAATTGGCCGAAGTTGTCTGCCCATTACTTGAACGCACAAAACTCCTTGAGTTATTGTTCGAGCAAACGACCGCTCTTGGGCCCAAGCAGCTCACTGTACATATGGTTGCATACTCCAACGAACTGAAGCACATGCACAATGCGCTACGTAACCTACTTGATTTGGCCAAAGTTGATTATGAGTATCCTCAGTTTATTGGCAAAGGGTACAAACCGCACGTTACCAAACGCGACGACGTACAGTTCGCCAGGGGAGATAGAAAAATAGTCAAAGCTGTCTGTCTTGTGGAAGTCGTAGCCGGAAAAAGGGTGATTCGTTCCAAGTTTAATCTAGGAGGCGGCACCTCTTCTCATGAACCGTTACTAGTATTTATTAGTGGCAGTATTAACTCGGGGAAGACAACGACAGCCAAACTATTGACGGAAAGGCTTGACGCCGATTTTATAAATGTAGATGATCTGAATGATACAATTCCACATTTCAATTTAGCAACCGATCTGGATACATCCATGGATCGTGCCATAGAGGCAATTAATAAAAGCCTTGTCAAAGGAAACAATGTTGTCGCGAATTACGTTATCAGGCCAAGGGACTATGATCGATTCAAAGACGAAATCAACACAAATGAGCAGTACATCATCACGCTTGTACCACGGCTAGACGTCGCCAAAAGTAAACGAGGCGACCGTGAACTTTCTGAATGGGAAATTGGCCGCGTACAATACCATTACGACACTGGCATAGCCGCGCCTGAGTTCGGGCATATCATTGATAGTTCAGACATTACCCTGGAAGAGACAGTAGAAAAAATAATGGAGATTGTTGGCCGCTAAGGATTCAAGACCGGCAAGCCGAGTCAAAAAAAGAGAGTAGACATAAAAAGCCTTCACTCTCTTTTTTCTTTGTCCCAGGGATTAGGCTTGAACCCGGAACAGCGCCTACCGAAGCTAGAGCACTCAAATTTGGTTCGATTTCAAACCGAATAGTTGTAAATTCTGCGCTAGGCTATATCTATGCCATTAAAAGAATATAACCATGAAGCCACTATTCCATCGTACTCGCTCACGCATGATGGGTACCATAATCTGACAACACGGCAACGCAGACTGCTGAGAACTCGCGCAAAAACGCTTGCCGAGATGCGGCACTTGCGGGAAGAACAGGCTTCGGACCCGCTGGACCTTGCCCTAACTCTCAAACAACTCCAGCGGATTGACGACGAAATCGCGTATATCGACCAGATTTTGCAGCATGCCTCGCGCTGTCCCCAGAGCGCAGACGGTACGGCATGTGTAGGTGCGGAAGTAACATTACGGTGCCGCGGCCAACGGCTGGTTATTTTATTAGTAGAATCAATTGAAGCAGATCCTTTTGCCGGCCGTATTTCCATACAGAGTCCGCTTGGCCAGGCCGTAATAGGAAAAGGTTTGCACGAAAGAGTGGAGATACACACCGCTAAAGGCATGCAGGCATATAAAATTGTAGCGATAAAATAACCTTAGCGTGTTTCGCTACGTTTTCTGACTATAATTATTTTCCGATCCACCCGGTCACGCAGGTCGTACCCTTTTTCTTTTGCACGTGCCTGCAACCTGGTGCCAATATTCCTCACTTCCTCCCTAAAGTTGCTGTAGTATTTCTTGGGTAGGTCGGTTCTTGCCGCCTCCAGCATGATGGTGTCAAAAAAAGAATCTATGCGCTCATCGTCAATGACCGTGCTTCCTACTTGCGACTCCTCGGCAACTATCTCAAATCCTGTTACTTTTTCCAAAAGTTCCGGCAGATCATTAGAGAATATACCGTTAGCAGGAACTGGTAGGCCTACCGTCGATATACGGTACTTCTGGGAAACCTCCATAAGCGCATGCCTTGCAATCCAGTGCCGCGTCGCTGCATGCAGCCTGGAGTTACTGCTAATGGCAGCTACTCCTCCTTCACGGAGCACGCGACAAACCTCTTGCAGCATGGTAAGCGCATTATCAGCACGAAACAGTACATTTAAAGCCAGCACAATATCCATAGATTTATCTTCTAGCGGTAAACGCATTTCATCTTTGTCCAGCTGAGTAAAGACAAAATTGGGGCGACTGGCATCAGGGGGCAAAAAATAGGTAGCCACTTCCTCGGGCAAGACATCGTATCCTTCTACATGTATATTGGCCAGTCCCGCCCGTCCCAGAGCATCAATAGTTGGCTGTCCACTATTACAGCCTAAATCAAGCAATCGATTAGGTTCCCCTATCAGGCAAGCCGCTGCTAAGGCTACTGCCAGATCATACTGCGGCGGCAGATTTGCCCCCTCGTCACTCCAGTAGGAGCGCATCTGCACAGCCGGCGGCGCATCAATACCATCCATAAGCCTGTCCCACTCTTTCATAATACCTATTATAAACTCCCTTTACGCTACACTGTATATATGTCTCTATCTGTTCGTTCACCAGGCCTGCACGCCCTCTTTTCCCAGGGCACTATAAAGCAGTATGCTCGTGGCGAGACCATTGGTTCAACAGACCAACAAGACATACTATTCATGCTGGTGCAAGGTTATGTAAAACGCTACATGATTCGTAACGACGGCGCCTTGGGCGTACAAATCATATATGGGCCGCAAGACGTATTTTCATTAACACGCATATTTCAATTATTACTTTCCCAAAGCCTGTACGACGGTCCAGAAACCTACTACTACACAGCAATGAGCGATGTGACCGTCTTTACCCTTAACGCTGTGTTACTTACAGATTGTATGCAAACTAACCCCGTATTGTACCGGGAACTATTTGGTGAAGCTGGACGCCATCTAAAGGCATGCGTGCACAGCATTGAAAACATTTCACTTCATGCCATTTACCCCCGAGTGGCTCATGAACTGGCTTTTATGCTCAGCGAATTCGGACGTTCCGCTGGTACAGGCAAAAAGTTACCCCTTAACATAACCCACCAGGATATTGCTGACATATTGGGCGTTACTCGTGCAACTGTGTCATTAGCCGTAGGCAAATTACGAGAAAAAGGGTTGATTCTACCCGGCCGTTGTTTTGCCACGCCTGACCTAACGGCATTAGCCAGTGAAGCCTATTCCTCCTAGCGCACCGCAGTCGTTCGATTTCCAACCGACGTCCCGACTATAAACCCCTACAGTAGAGATTACCTTGGCGATAGTAGCAATCACCAGGACACACAATAATAAAGGAGGCTTTATGGCAGATTCAGACAACCCCGGACAATTCGGTAATCGAGAAAATACCGAAGAACAAGCTAAAAAAGGCGGCGAAGCTAGTAGCTCCCAGCAAGATATGTCAGAGCTTGGCAAAAAAGGAGCAGCCGCACAGCCAACAGAGGCAAAACAAAAAGGCGGCGAAAACAGCCACAAAAATTCGTAGCCATATTGGTCTACAAAGCGGAGCCGGTAACGGCTCCGCGCTTCAGACTTACCTAAGATTACCAGCCGTAAGCTGAAGAACATTTGTGTGAAAGGAGTAGGAAATGTGCCGTGAGACTACACGCAATGTGCGCGTTTGGGGAAGCCGGAGCATAAACGGCCGGCCAGGCCACCGAACGAAATATAAGAGGACAATACCTGATATGATGAGCGCATGGACAAAACATGCGACATCTGTGAGTTTTTAAAACACCCCCAAAACCAAATATTGGTAACCAGGCACTGGAACGTAGGTATTGGTAATAATCACGCCTATCTGGGCCGGGCTTTTGTATCACTCCGCGGCCACAAGGGCAGCTTGAGTGAATTAAACGATGAAGAATGGCAGGAGTTCCATCAAATAGTGCGTAGGCTGGAAAAAGCCTACAAGCAAGCATTTGGTGCTGAGCCGTTAAACTGGGGCTGTTTTATGAACCACGCCTTTCGTGCAGAACCATTTAACCCGCACGTACACTGGCACGTCTTCCCCCGTTATAAGGTGGCACCTGTGGTGTCCGGTATTACGTTTGACGACCCACTATTTGGTAACTTTTATGACAACAAGGCCGAACGCTTGATAGATGATGATGTAGTAGCTGCTATCGTTGAAAAGTTAAAGGATAACCCAAGCTAACAGATCGTGACCAAATGTATTTTGTTATTATAGGAATACTAAACAGAAGGCGGAGGGAACACTATGACGCAAAAGATTACACCGAATTTGTGGTTTGACGGCAATGCCAAGGAAGCAGTAGACTTTTATGTTTCGGCATTTACGGACAGCAAAGTACTTTCTACTGCCTACTACCCAAAAAGTGCCGAGGAGGGTCTGGCCGATTTCCAACTCGACTTGGCCGGTAAGGAACTGACCGTAGAGTTTAAGCTGGGCGATCTGCAATTTACCGCCATCAATGCGGGGCCAGAGTTCAAATTCAACCCGTCGGTGTCGTTTATGATAAACTTTGACCCGTCAAGCGACCAGCAGGCACGCGAACACCTTGACGAATTATGGGGCAAGCTTATCGATGGCGGCGAGGTGCTTATGCCACTTGATGCATATCCCTATAGCAAACGGTACGGCTGGGTCAAGGACCGCTATGGGCTAACCTGGCAACTCATCCTTACTGACCCAGAGGGCGAGCCACGCCCGTTCATTATCCCCGCGCTGTTGTTTGCAGAGGAAAACGTTAACCGTGCCGAAAAGGCGATTAGCTTTTACACATCAGTATTTAAAGACACCAAGCAGGGCACAGTGGCCCGTTACGACAAAGACACTGGCCCGGCCAAGGCAGGCTCGCTGATGTTTGCCGACTTTATGCTTGCCGGGCAGTGGTTTGCCGCAATGGACTCGGGCGTGGAGCAGAACGCTCCTTTCAATGAGGCCACTTCGTTTGCAGTGGCCTGCAAAGACCAGGCCGAGATTGACTACTTTTGGGAAAAACTTTCCAGTGTGCCAGAATCGGAACAATGCGGCTGGTGCAAAGACCAATTTGGCCTAAGCTGGCAAATCGTGCCCGAAAATATGGAGGAACTCATGAAAAAGCCCGATGCCTTTGCCAAATTGATGCAAATGAAAAAACTTGTAATTGCTGATTTTTAGGCGAGTTAGTCCAGGCCAGTACACACAAGGGACAGACTCACGTATACTGTTCAGGTACGTAACGCCTTTAGGGTAAGGGTGGAACATGAACGAACAGAAATCACCGCTGGGCGTGATTGCCATGCCGGAAACATCCATGCTGGTTACCAACGAAATATTGGTACGACAGGGTGTGGGAAGGTATGGTGTCGCTGCTGAACTATTAGATATGGCAGTAACCGGCAAATTGCGCATTTACAGTCCGGCAGGCGCCATAGCGATTGGAAAAATACCTGACGTTGCGCTTGAGTACGTGGCCACAGACCCGCCGCAAGCCGACAAAAACCAGATGTCGCTACTACAGATA
Source organism: Nevskiaceae bacterium (assembly GCA_035526505.1). Classification (GTDB taxonomy): domain Bacteria; phylum Patescibacteriota; class Saccharimonadia; order Saccharimonadales; family UBA4665; genus DATLCF01. Next base: position 378,214 of record DATLCF010000002.1, read on the forward strand.
GTATTCGACAAAACACCCGAGGCGGGCGACAGCATTACCTTCGAAGAACTCTCTGAACGAAAAGACTTTGTACCGCGTATTGACGAATTGCAAACAAACATCCGCAAAAGCCTAAGCATGGGGAGTGGCAGCGAGCGCTATTACGGTATGGATCCGGTGCGGTTTAATAAACTCCGAACGCCAGCACGTTGGATTGGGGGATTAGCATTCTTGGCTCTGTATCTTGCGTCCAATAAGGCGGCCGACTTTGAAATGCCATTTGCTCAGATTGGCGGCTGGGTTGGCGGGCTGCTAGTAACGGCCGCTGCCTATTTCGGGGTCTTTGGTGAGCTAGACGAAAAGCTCGGCATGCAATCTCGTGCCCGCGACATTGCATTGCCAAAGCTGCAGTCTATTAATGAGGATGTATCCGCCCGCCTCTCAAAAACACTTATCGCCCCAGCCAGCCCAACCGAAAAAAATATCTATGCCAACAATGCTGCCGTGCGGCTGTCGTATCAACGTGCACTGGCGCTTACCATACCGCTGGGCTGGCACGACGAATGGTTGCATCATTTCTGCAAAGTCAGTAATGAACGACCAGCATGGTTTGTAACTGCAAAAGAAGGGCAAGACCTTGAGTTGTTTAGGGCGGACATGCACCATTTTATCGATCGATTCGAAGCGGTTTGCTACCCGACCTCCTAAGTTTAATCGGCAGCAAGAATCAAAATGTATGGAGTTACTGCGTTTTTTCTTTTAGGAACTGAGTCATTTGCGTAAACGCATTTTTGCCGTCGGCGTTCAGGGTAAACTGGTATTCGTGCGGCAGGCTAGGGGCGTGGTTCTGCGGATAGAACAGTGTAGTTGTGGGCACGTTGAGCGACTTAAGTTTGCTGGCAAGTGGCACTGACTGTGCGTTGGTAAGTGAGTCGCCATTGCCGCCGCTGATAAACGTTGGCGGGAAAGCTTTGGTTACATGGTAGTAGGGAGACGCCTGGCGGACAAGCGGGCCACTTTTGTCGCGTGTGCCCAGGTAGGCCCATACCGAAATGTCGCTCCCCCAACTGACAATCTTGGGCAAGGTGGGATCGGGGTGGGTCAGCCCTTCCATTTTGTAAATACCGCAAAAAAGTACCACGCCAGCCAGTTGCGGAGGAGCCAGTGCTGGTTCTATACCCACTTCTTTGGCATAATCGACATCCGTAATAATAGCTGCCATCTGGCTGGAAAGTTGTGATCCGGCGGAGTCGCCCGCAAGTACAATCTTGTTAATGTTGGCATGGAAACGCGTTGCATTGGTCTGGATATAGGTGTAGGCATCATTCAGTTGGTGCAGGGGCGTGGGGTAGGTTTTTTCCGGCGCTAAAGAATAATTTAGCGACACCACCACAAAGCCTTGGTTGGCCAGCATTTTATAATACGGCGCTGCACCCGCTTTGTCGCCAGACAGCCAAGCGCCGCCGTGTGTCCAAATTATTACGGGCAGGGTTTGGTCTGTTTGCATTGCCGACTGCGGAATGTAGACATCCAAGGCTTCCTTGTGGTTGGCTTTGCCGTATTGCTGGTCGGCCAGAACTGCCACGGGCTGCGCCGAGACGTCCTTTTGCAATGCCACTAGTGTTTTGTGACCGCCACGTTCAAAAACCGCGCGCACCACCATGGCCCCCGGCCAGGGGCTCAGCCGAAAGGCCAGTAGCACCAAAAGCACAAACCCCACAAGGCCGCATATAGTCCACACGAAGGGCTTTTTACGATACAGTGGGAATTTTTTTGTTTGTTTTTTAGGCATATGCTTGTTGTTACATCCACACTATAGGCCATGCTGCAGCAGTGTTCAAGGGCGTACATGGAGTATCTATAAAGAAAGACAAGATCGTACGACCTTGTCTTTCGGGGTTAGACCGAGCCTACTTCTTGGCTGTAATATTCACCAGCCATTGTATGCCGAATTTGTCGGAGAACATGCCAAAGGTGTCGCCCCATTCGGCTTTTCTAAGTGGCACGGCCATCGTTCCGCCAGCTGACAGTTTGTCAAAATAACCACGCAGTTCTTCCTCGTTGTCGCCGCTGAGGGACATGCTGATGTTGGTACCGGGCTTGTAGTCCATGCCTGTGGGCGTATCCGAGGCCATGAAGGTTATGCCATTGTCGGCCTGCAGCATGGAGTGCATAATATTGTCCTCTTCGCTCGGATCGTGGGCGGCATGGTATTCCTTAAAGGTGTGCAGCTCCAGCTTACCGCCAAATACCGACTGATAAAATTCCATAGCTTCGCGGGCGTTACCTTTAAAGCCAATGTATGGGTTCAGTTGGGTTTGCATACTATTTCTCCTTATTATTACTGCTGTGCTATTTGCTGGGATACAGTTTTATCATAGCATCAAAGGCAGGTTGGTGGCCGCGCCGTAAGATGTGCAATGCGGGAACGTGGTAACCTAGAGATATAGATGGCTGCGCATAGTAATCAAACCTATTCCCACAACACCCCTCTAGTGTCTGCCCACGATTTTTTGCATGATCCTACCGGCTTGCGGCAAACGCTAGAGGCACACAAAGCCCTGGAATTTCCGCCATACACCAGCGGCCTGTATCCGGCCTGTGCCCTGCCGCCCCATATGGCCCAGACAACCGGCTACGGCATGGCCTGGATGCGCGATAACGTCCATATTGCACACGCCTTGCAACAAAGTGGTAACAGTGCAGCAGCTGCCCGGACAGGCCAGGCTATTTTGAATATATTTAAAACGCATTACAGCAAGGACCCTGGGTCAAGACCGCCGGTACGGGTAGTGGGCGATACTCTGGCCGTGGACACCGACATTATGCGGAGCAAACAAAATGATTCGATCGGCTATGCATTGTGGCTGGCCAGCCGGTTTATAACCAATAATGTTTTAGAGCCGACAAAAGAAAACATAGACACTGTTATGCAAACCGTGCGTTATCTGGATCATATCCAGTATTGGCAAGACGATGACAGCGGCCACTGGGAGGAAGCGCGCAAGGTCAATGCCTCTAGCATCGGTACGGTGGTGGCCGGCCTTAAGGCTGTAAAAGCTATGGGTAGGCAGACCAACCACAATATCGATCTGGATGAGCTTATAGGCAAGGGTGTCCAAAGCCTGCAGGCGATCTTACCATACGAAACGCGCCAACCAGCGGAGGCAGTGCGCCGCTACGATGCCGCGCTATTGTTTTTGGTGGAGCCCCTGAATATTGTTAGCCCGGAACAAGCCGAAAAAATTGTACAAGATATTTCGATCCACCTGGTGCGTGACAAGGGCATTATCCGCTATCCCGGCGATACCTACTGGGCACCCGATTTTAAAAGCGTTATGGATGCAGACGAACGCACTACCTCCGCACCGGGCAGGCTGGAACAGCGTAATTTGCTGGCCAAGGGCATACAACAGTCCAAAACCGAAGCCCAATGGACATTGTTTGACCCCATCCTGTCAGTATATTGGGGCAGGCGCGGTAACCGCGAACGCCAGCTATTGCATTTGGACCGTTCGCTAGCTCAACTAACGCCCTCGACCGATGGCCAAATATGGCACTTGCCAGAAGCGTACTTTTTGGAAAATGGCCAGTGGGTACCCAACGACCACCGGCCAATATTATGGGCTCAGGCCAATTTACTATTGGCACTTAATATGTTTGAGGCTACGACCAGCCAAGGCTAGAGCCACCTTGCCAAATCAGACCCCCTGTGCCACCATTGCTCTATGCAGATAGCCACCATGGTGAAAGGGTACATTACTGCCCCCGCACCAAAAGATATCGTCTATGCCCCCATCGACTTGGCTATCCAGATAAGCAATGGACTGGCCAAGCGCGGGCACACCGTTGACTTTTATGCACCGCAAGGCAGCCACCTAAGCCCAGCCAAGGTTGTAACGCTTGGGCTAAAGCCGCTGGTAAAAAATTATCACGAATTTCACGATGCACTCATCGACCCGGCCTATCATTCCGACAACGTACTGGCCACCTGGGACCAGCGCCTGGCTGGCGAAATGTTCAAGCGGGCTGCCCGCGGTGAGTACGACCTGTTGCATTTTCACCACCCGGAAGTAGCCCTGCCGTTTGTGTCTATATATCCGGATGTGCCCGTGGCGTACACCATGCACGACCCAATCAGCCCCTTGCAGCGCCGCATGCTTAAAATGTACGAGACACCCAGCCAGCACCTGGTGACCATTTCGGACAAACAGCGCGAAACCGCACCCGACCTCAATTACATTGCGACCATCTATAACGGCATCGATACCAAACACTTTGCACCTGGGCCAGGTAAGCGTAGCGAGGATCTACTGTTCCTGGGCAGCATCTTGCCCCACAAAGGCGCCAAAGAGGCGGTGGAGGTTGCCCGGCAAACTAATAGCGGGCTGGTAATTGTTGGCCCCACATATCCCGACCACATAGATTATTTTCAAAAACACATTGCACCGTACCTGAACGAAAAAATCCGCTACATGGACCACATTGCCCATCACAAAACCTTGGCCTATTTCCAGAACGCCAAAGCGTTCCTGATGCCCATCCAGTGGGAAGAACCCTTTGGTCTAACCATGGTCGAAGCCATGGCCTGCGGCACACCGGTAATTGCATTCAAGCGCGGCTCGGCAGCAGAAATTGTCACCCACAACAAAACAGGCTTTGTGGTGGGTTCGGTGCATGAAATGGCCCAAGCAGTGGGCCGGGTGGGTAGTATTGACCCGGCAACCTGCCGCGCAACTGCCCTCAAACGCTTCTCGACCCAAACAATGATTGAGGGTTACGAGCAAGTATTTTCAGGCATTCTTGCCAAAAATTAATCGCGTAAATCTGGGCGGCGGGCATGTACCTTTTTGGCGTCAAAGGGCTGCGGACGCGCCCTGCCAATCTGCAGCCAGTGCCACGATTGTTTTAGATTGTTAACCACGCTTAACCCGTGGGAGTGAAATACGGAACACAGCGGCTCGCGCGCAATTACAAAACCATGCATCAGCATGGAGCGGGCAAGGGCAGTGTCTTCGCCACCACCAGCGTAGCGTTCGTCGTACCCGCCAAGCTGCTCCCATACCTGGCGTTTTACAATAGAACAGTTTGCGCCAAGCATACCACTGGAAGCCTTTTGCATAATGCGCGGTCCTAAAAACAGGGGCCACCACACGCTACCCCAACGCTCCCACCGGGAACCGTTCCGATTAACGAGCGGCCAGCTATATACACCGCCAAATTTTTCTTGCTGGCACCAGTACGTCAGGCTCCGGAACATCATACGGTTACTAAGGTTTGAGTGGCCCACTAGCGTAACAACATATGGATACTTCGCAGCCCGAAAACCGACATTTAGGGCTACGGGATAGGTAAACGCCGCCTGGGTAAGATGTATTATTTTGGCCCCTTGGGCTTTAGCGTCGACAACAGTATTGTCGGTCGAAGTAGTATCTACCACAATCACTTCAATCCGGCCATTAAACTCCTGCGCCCTAATGTCTGCAAATAACTGTTTTATAAATGCACCGTCGTTGCGCGACCGAATGACAACGCTAATATCGGGGTCCGGCAACCCGGCAACAAGCGTGCCAACCTTGGCACACCGGGCCTGCAACCGGCGCTGAATCCAGCGCCCCGTTAACGGAATACGTCCAAAATTCTGCGCGTGCAGTATAAAACTCATTGCCCCATTATGACATAGGCCTTAGGCCGTGGAACTCGCAAAATAAGCCGACATTTTAGGTATTATGTATACATGAATATACCACATGGTCATGCGTAGTCCGGTGCGCCTGGTGCGCAACACCGATGCTGGCCGTTTATTTGACACCTTTTTGGTAAGTTCCATTGCCACGGTATTGCTGACGCGGTTATACCTAAGCCTTACCGGGTTCCCGCAAATTGGCGGCGAGTCCAATCTGCATATTGCACACATGCTGCCAGGCGGGTTGCTAATGTTGACTGCCATTTTGATCATGTTGGGCGCGGTTAACAGGTCGTCGCGCGATGTATCGGCATTTTTGGGTGGTATTGGTTTTGGACTGTTTTGGGACGAGCTGGGCAAGTTTATCACCAAAGACAACGATTATTTTTTCCGGCCAACTGCCGGGCTGATTTATCTGTCGTTCGTTGGGCTATATTTGCTAACACGGTACGTTATCCGGCGCAGCTACCACCCCCAAGACTACCTGGCCAATGCCATTGACCTGGCCATGGAAGGGGCCATTGGCGAGCTGGACCCGCGCGAATACCAGCGTGCCCAACAGCTGTTAGCCAAAGCAGATCGTTCCCACCCTATGTACCAGGCAACCGTGCAGCTATTGGACCATGCCAAACCCACCCAAGCCTACACTCCGTTTTTTGTCGATAGGGCAGTGGCTCTTATCCATAAACCATTCCGGCGATTGGTGCAGCGCAGGGAATTTGCGCGCGCCCTGCTGACCCTGTTTTACATATACGGCTTGGCGCTTTTGTGCACCTTAGGCATCCTGCTATTTGAAGGTACCAGCCACCCCATAGCCCAGCTGTTGGCTAACCCCACGGCGCGTTCTAATAGCATTGCTGCTACTTCATCTATTATTTCGTCAATATACATTATTTGGGGCGCCTGGCTGTTACAGCACCGGCATACCCTTGGCGCGCTCCGCCGGTTCGAAACAGCGCTGCTTATCAATATTTTTATAACCCAAGTATTTTTATTTTTTAGCTATCAGTTTGCAGCCACGGTGGCATTGGTAGTAGCACTGTTCCTGCTGTTTTCGGTGCGCATATTGCTTACCGAAACCAAATCCAACAACAGTAAGGTTTGATATGATGACTGCAGATATGGGCAAACATTTTATTATTTTTTCGCACGGTTTTGGTGTACGCCAGGATGACCGCGGGCTATTTACCGATATAGCGGCCAAGTTGCGTGGTATCGAGTGTATATTGTTCGACTACAACCAGGTAGACACAGCCACCAACACAATCACCGTAGCGCCGCTAAACGAACAAACCGAACGGCTCCGGCAGGTAGTAGATGCCGTGCGTACCCAAAATCCCGACGCCACCATTGACCTTATCGCCCACTCACAAGGGTGCGTTGTTGCAGGGCTGGCGAACCCGAGCGGCATTCGCCGTATTGTTCTGACCGCTCCGCCGCCAAAGTTGAGCGCCAAGGGTATGGTCGACCGCTGGCAGGAACGCCAGGGTATCCATTTTGACATCAACACTACATCGCGCATTGTCCGGCAGGACAGGACTATTCTGGTGCCGCCGCATTATTGGAAAAGTCTGAGCGGCATTGATGCACAAAAACTATATAGCCAGCTGGCCGAGCATGCACCCACAACAATCATTGCCCCAACGCAAGATGAGGTGCTTGGCAACGTCATATTCGACAACCTATCGCCAAAGATAACAATGATCCCCATGGACACTGGCCATAATTTTGAAGGCAAGGCTCGTAGGCAACTAGCCATCACTATCGCCAAGGAATTAGGAATAGGTCAGGTAACTAACGAAGTAAGCTGATTGCTCTTAATAGCTGTGCGCACTTCGCGGGCCAAGCGATGGCCCACGCTCAGCTGCTCGCCATACAAATAATTAGTGTAGGGGGTGAACATAGTGCCAGGGCTGCCCGGGATGCGCATACTGACGTCAAACACCACCAGCTCTTCGCGCGGCGGGCCGGCGGTTATGGCGCCTTGCAGGGCAAAGGGGCCGATCATACCGGGCGGATAGTGCTTGTGCACTGCGGCCACAAACGATTCGCCAGCTACAAAAGCTTTTTCTAGCAGCGATTCCTTAATGGTTACTGTCTGGTGGCCGTTTTCGATGTACTGCGGTTGCACATGCTTGAGTACCTCAATCTGGTCTGGAGCAGGCAAACGCAGCAAGCCGTCCAAATTAGTTTGGCGCCGCGTGTCGGTGCCCAGCAGCTCTATTTCGCCGCTTAAGGGCGAGTAGAAAAAGTTTAGGTTCAGTTGGGGACCCAGCACAAATTCCTCAATCACGGCCGAATGCAACGATTGCTCAGTAAAAGCACCGTCTGTAAGCAGGCGCTGCGAGGTTGTTTGGTATTCTTTATAACTGCTGGCCAAAAAGAACGAACGCTCGTAGGCACGGCCAATTTCGCTGGCTTTAATCATCACCAGACGGTCGATATCTTTGGGGTCCTTGAATTGCTTAGGAATTTTAATGCCGGCTTCTTGCAGTAAAAAGTATTGGTTATCCGGCTCGTCACGCTCCTCTTTTCGTACCAGTATGCGGTTACCAATGATGGGTACGTTAAAGTCAGCCTCAATTGCGCGGTAATCACAGTACACCCAAAAGTAGCGGCTGTGCACAAAGAGGGTATTCAGCTTGCGCAACTGCTCCTGTACCTCGGGTTTTACAATATCGGCAAATTTTTCTACCAAAATAACTTCGTCTACGCAGCCTTTGTCGCCTTTGGTGCGGAAGTAGTGCGAATAGGTTTTGTCGCGGCCGCGTTCGGCCACCACCACGGTTTTAAAACCTTCGCGTTTGGCACCGCGGCAGACATCTAGGGCGCTGTGGCCGCCCAGACTGCCAATATGAATATCTTTTTGGTTATACCCTTTAATAACGCCGGCTATGTCAGTCGGGGTAACCATTGCTTAATACCTCTGCTAATCTGTTTTGTTCGGTCGCCATGCGAATTTCGCGGGCAATTCTGCGGCCGGTACTCATAGGCACATCATACCGCAAATCGGCATAGGGCGAGCCGTTAATGTAAGGGTTGGTGCCAGCCACAATGCGAGCCGAAATCTCGAATACGTAAAATTCCAGATCGGGTGTTACCACGGTTTCCAAACAAAACGGGCCAAATAACCCACGGGGCTCTAACTTTTTAGATTGCTCTACCACTTTGCGACCCATATCAAATAGTTTGGGCAATAGCGATTCGCGCAACACCAGGGGTAGATTACCCATAATGTTATACGACGTTTCTATATTCAGGTCCATTTGGTCGCGGGCGCCAATGCGGCCAATAGAATCCACATTGGTTTCATAGCGGCGGTCCATACTCATTATTTCCAGTTCATCGGTTAGGGGCGAATAAAAATAATGAATATAGGCGGGCGAACCAACCACATATTCCTGAATAATATGCGGGCGGCCATGGTGTGCGGCAATTTTTTTCTTAAATTCGGCCTCGTTGCGTGCTAAAAAATAGCCTTTGCCGCCCCCCGCTCCAAAAAACTTAATAATCACCGGGCCATCAATATCCTCAGGTTTCTCATATATTTTGGGCAACACCAGGCCGGCTTGCTGCAACCACGCCCGTTGCTTTATGCGGCTTTCTTCCCACAACAAAATGCGCTTGTTGCCAAAGTAGTGGGGCTTAAATGCAATAATTTGGTCCATACTAAGGGCGTTAAAAAAAGAAGCGTGCGGGATAAGCACGACATTTTCTTTTACCAGCTGTTGTTCCAACCCAGCAAAATCTTTAAGCGAATCTATTTCGATAATTTCATCGGCAACCCGAAAAGCTTTGTAGGCTTCCGTTTTGCCGCGCTCGCACACAACCAAGTTCCTAAACCCTTCGTCGCGCGCACCTTTTAAAATCTGCAGGGCAGAATGACTGCCAATAGTACCAATAGTAAATACTTGCTTCTTTAATGCCGCCTGCATTAGATTTCAACCCCTTGCTATTTACGGTTAATACAACTATTACGTAGGAGTATACTATGCCGTCACTGTGTAAGCATAATCTTTTTAAAATGATCCTGTGCGCAAACGGATCGAACATGGTGTAGGGTGTTGAAATATAAACATAAATATTTTATAATTTATATCCCTATGTCAGAATTGCTTACTCCTCAGGCCATCGAAGCGCCAACACCGCCCCTTTTGGTCAATGGGGGTGGCGCACCGCCACCCGTCGAATCGCACAGTACGGTAATGGACCGTCAAAACAGACTGCCACGCTATGTTGCCGGAGCTCTCCTGGCTGGCGCCGCAATACTAACAAGCAACCTTGCCCCTCAAGAGCACCCTAAGGCGGAGGCAACTCCAGCATTCGTCATACCGCCAGCCCACCCCCTACCCGAGCGCGGGCAAGTCGTATACCCGCCCATCAACAAGGCTGCTACGGATTTTGCCCAAGATATATTGCATGCACCAGAAAATCCGGACATTAAACATGCCGAAGCAGACCTATTACAAACCGTACAGCAAGCCGAGCCTCTTGGCCCTGTAAGGCTCGACAAAAGGCGTTTTCTTACCCCTTTTGAAAAGGACATTGCTCTGTTTAGCGTGGAACAAAAGGTAGCAGACGAAATGGGCTTGACCGTGCACAATCCAGAGCCATATCTTGCACCTTTACGAGATGATTTGTACCCGCAAAATGGCAGCCAGGGGCAAGCTTCCTTGCCATTTGAAGTATATTTTAATGCCGCTAAAGAATACCTGCATAAGTTTGGCATATCAGCGCGGGTTAGCAATGACACAGAAGAATTAGCGTTCCACCAGCACTCGCCCACGCCAGAAGGGCTGGAAACGCCCAGGGCTAAAGAAAGTATGTTTAACATCATACGTGCTTTTGGCCGCATGCCCAAGGAGTACGTTCGTGATGTGGCAGGTACAAATGAGATTATTCTTACTGCCGGCTCTGGGCCTGTAGCATTTACACAATCAAACGACCCGCATGGTCACCGCAAAATTTGGTTCAATATGTCAAATCTCAGCACCCGTCCCGTGGTGTTTCATGAAATATTTCACGATGCCGACAACGCAATGGGCGGCGGGTGGGAGGCTACAGATACGGGAGACACAGCGTACAATGCTATTAACACTGGCGCTACGTACGGCAAGCATTCAAATGCCAGGACGGTTACCGCCTTTTGGAGAGAGGTACACGATAAGTACGTTGAAAAACAAGATCTCCGACTAAAAAACAACATGTCAGGAGCCTGCAGTGTTCAGGCAAAGCTCCAGAATATGAAGGAGCAAGCCACTACCCTAAGTCTAGCAGACGCCTACTCCCGCAATAACATAGTCGAAGATAAGGCCGTTATAGGCGCAAACATACCCGACCAATACGGCCCCGTCGACATGCTTGACCCCACCACCCCCCGCATTGTTAGAAAATTTACGCTTTTGTATAGCCGGTTGGCATACTATGCACCCCGAGTAGCCTTCTTTTTTAGCAAAACGAGCCAACGGGGCGACGAGCAGACAATACAGACCAGGGAAACATATTTTGAGCCCGACTGCATAATACCGGTTACAGGGTCCAAGTAAACGCACGTCACGGAAAAGCATAATTTTTTAAGCTTTAGCAAAGGTTCGCCGCCTACAGTTATGGTTGTTCACTAAACGGGGGACATACAATAATTATGAAAACAGCAACCATAAATCAAGATTTTGCACTAGTGCTGCAACACATTAAAGAAAGTGGGGAAGAAGACCTGACCGGCTTGTCCGAATCCCTGCGGTTCGATAGGCGGCGCCTGGGTCACATCGTACAAGCCCTGCAGCACAAGGGCCTCATTGTTGTCAGCCGCGACGCCTGGATTAGGCTAAGCCGCAAAGGCCAACGTGTCATACGCTTTTACTGGCCCGAAGCCGCAAGCAAAGGATAACAGCAGGCCTTAAGCTCTTTTTAAGCAAACTGCCTATACTGGTACCCATGAGAGTACTGGTTGTCGAGGATGAACACAAAATTGCGCAGGCTATTAAAGAAGGCTTGCAAGAAGAATCGTTTGCCGTGGACCTGGCATTTGACGGCCAGGAGGGCCTGAATGCCGCCCGCTACGAACCCTACGACCTGATTATTCTAGACCGCATGCTGCCAGGCGGCCTGGACGGTGCCGATATTTGTGCAGTGCTGCGCAAAGAGGGCAAACACACACCCATACTGCTACTGACTGCCAAAGACAGCGTGCGCGACCGCGTGCAAGGGCTGAATGCTGGGGCCGACGACTATTTGGTCAAACCATTTTCGTTCGAAGAATTACTAGCACGCATAAAAGCTTTGCTGCGCCGCCCGCATGAAAGTTTGGGAGAAGTATTGCAAGCAGCCGATCTCACCCTTAATACTATTAACCACGAAGTCCAACGTGCCGGGCAGGCTATTCAGCTATCTAACAAAGAGTATATGTTGCTAGAATATTTGCTGCGCAACAAGGGCAAGGTGCTGAGCAAAAATAACATTATAAGTCACGTATGGGACTTTGACGCCGATATCCTGCCCAATACGGTCGAAGTCTTTATTACTTATTTACGCGGCAAAATCGACAAACCATTTGCCGGGCCGGTAATCATTCAAACCGTGCGCGGCTTTGGCTATAAAATAGAGGCTTAAATTTTGAATATAAAACTACCAGCATTCTTAAAGCCAACCACCCTGCGCCTAGGTCTGTCGTACCTGGCCATTATTATGGTCATGAGCATTGGCTTTAGCGTAGTGTTTTACCGCGCAGCCAACCGTGAACTCACGCGGCAAGTGCCGGGGCCATCGTTCTTTTCGCATGCTGGCCCTGGGATTAGCTATGGCTATAACAACTTTTTTGAAGAACGGCTGGCGGAAGGGCGCCGGCATTTGTTATTTAACCTAATATGGCTCAATTTAGGGGCGTTAGCAGTCGGTGCGGTCATCAGCTATGGGCTGGCACGCAAAGCCCTGGAACCTATCGAAGGCGCCATGGAAGCGCAAAGCCGCTTTGCCTCCGATGCCAGCCACGAGTTGCGCACCCCACTAGCCATTATGCAAACCGAGAATGAGGTAGCCCTGCGTAAACCCGGCCTGACCCTACCGCGCGCCAAAGAGCTGTTGCACAGCAACCTCGAAGAAGTCACAAAGCTCAAAGCACTATCTGACGGCCTGCTGCGCCTAACCCGCGAAGAACACGTTGATCTCGAGTTAAAAAAAATAGAGCTGCCGCCCATTGCCACCGAAGCCTTAAACCGCATACTCAAACCCGCTCAAGCCAAACATATTACTATTGCCGACGAAATACCGCATATACAAGTTATGAGTGACGAACCCAGCCTAACGCAGGCTATTACTATTTTGCTGGACAACGCCATAAAATACAGCGGCGAGGGCACGACTGTGCATATCAAGGCCTGGTCCCGCGGCCAGTACGCCTATGTGCAAGTGCGCGACCAAGGGCAGGGAATAGCCGCCCGCGATCTGCCCCATATTTTTGAACGCTTTTACCGTGCCGACCAATCGCGCAGCAAACAGCACGTGGACGGTCATGGCCTGGGCTTGTCCATTGCCCAAAAAATAATCGAACAACACCACGGCGAAATTGGTGTCCAAAGTACCCCAGGCAAGGGCAGTACATTCTTGATTAAACTGCCGCTAGCCATCTAGGAACAGTTATCGCATAGTCCGCGGACTTCCAACTGGTGGTTTTGGGCAGTAAAGCCGTGTTTGGCCGCCAGGGCAGTAATGAGCGACTCGATCTCGGCCTCTTCAGTAATAGCCACAATTTTACCGCAGCCCAGGCAGCTGATGTGGTGATGGTGGTGGGTTAAAATATCGCTCAGCTCTATTTTGTATTTCCAGCCAATATATATGCGCTGCACAATACCCAGTTGCTCAAACAAGCTAATAGTGCGGTATAAACTGGCGCGGTCTATGTGCATTTTGGTTTTTAGGTGCAGCTCGTGCATGCTTTGTGGTTCTGAGCCCCACAACACCTCACACACCAGCTTGCGCGGTGTGGTTAGGCTGTAGCCTTTGTCTTTCAAAATCTTTTGCAATAAATCTCGCGAATTTGCATCCATAGTGCATAAATATACCATAAATTGCAACGTTTTTGCAAAAAATAATATCATCTGATTTCATAGACACATGCCCGAAACACTCCATGGCCATTCGCACAACCACGATCATTGCCACAAAAAACATGGCAGATTGAGCCGGCTTGTTGAGCATTGCGGACAGGCAGCAGTGGCACGCGTGCGTAACGAACGGGCAAAGCTGGCGCTGGCCGGGGCGCTGCGTATTGCTTCGCTGGCTATATGCCCTGGCGATGAAATCTATCCGTTAGCCCTCAAGGCATATGTCCAGACCGGAGGGCATGCACTACAACACGAAAGCTATCACGATCCGCTTGCAGTTGTGCCCAGAGCAACCTCGCACACACGGCCCGCGTTGTTGCAAAGTGGCTCTGTACCGAGTGCTCCGCCCCAACCAGGCCCACAGCCTATGCCCGATATACAATTACCGCCGCAAGACATCCAAGAACAAGTGGCATGGAACAATCTACAAAATGAATTAGCTTGTTTGCGTCCGTGGACTGTTGTTGCAGGAAAATTATAGTTTTTGCAACACATTTGCAATAATTATAGTTCATCTGTACTATTTCATTCAGTAAGGAAATATATGAAAAAATTTCTCGCAAGTATGGTATTGCTGGCCTTATTGGGGTCGGGCATAGCATTCGCAATCAACCGTAGCACAACCAGTAGCACATCTAACGACAAAGTGAGCGTGGCAGCCAGCTTTTATCCCCTGTACGATTTTGCCAAAAACGTGGGTCGCGGGCAGGTAAGCGCCGTAAACATTACCCCGGCCGGGGCCGAGCCGCACGACTACGAACCTTCGCCCAAAACACTGGCTAATGCCCAAAAATCCGATGTGTTTATATACAATGGCGCCCACATGGAGCCGTGGGTGGACGGATTTTTGCAGGATTACAAGCACACAAGCGTCAAAGCCAGCCGGGGCGTTGACCTGCGCAAGGCTACTGACGAAGAAGACCCCAACAAGCAAGTGCAAGACCCGCACTTTTGGCTCGATCCGGTACTAGCCCAACACATTGTTGCCATTATTCGTGACGGGCTTATCAAAGCCGATCCGACGCACAAAGCCGAATACACAAAAAATGCTGCCGTCTACACTGCCAAGCTGGCCCAACTAGACAAAGACTTCCAGGCCGGGCTAGCCAGCTGCCAAACGCGTACCATTATCACGTCGCACGACGCATTCAGCTATTTAGCGCAACGATATAATTTGCAGGTAGTATCCATTGCCGGCATAAGCCCAGACGAAGAGCCAAGCGCCCAAAAGCTGGCGGAGCTGAGCAAACTAGTGGAAGATAAACACATCAAATATGTATTTTTCGAAAGTTTGGTCAGCCCGCGCCTGGCTGATACCATAGCAGCAGAGGCTGGTGCCAACACACTAGTGTTCGACCCCATTGAAGGACTAAGCAATGACAACCAAAAACAAGGCAAAAACTACCTTAGCGTCCAGCGGCAAAACCTTGCCAACCTCCGAACCGCTCTCGCTTGCCAATAAAGAGTTGTTGATTGACGTCGACAGCCTGTCGGTGCGCTTTGGTGCGGAAACAGTCATCGACCGCATTTCGTTTTGTATACACAAAGGCGAGTTTATTGGCCTGATTGGCCCCAACGGTGCAGGCAAAACCACACTATTAAAGTCAGTACTTGGTTTACTGCAACCCACCAGCGGCAAGGTAAAAAAAGGGAGCGCCACCATCGGTTATATTCCGCAGCGCGGCGCACAATACAATGCCTTGGTGCCCATAAGTGTTCTTGAAGTGGTGCGCTTAGGTGCCGGTGGCTCCAAAGAGACAGCGATGCGTGCGCTGCAAGACGTACACATGGCATCTGTCGCCCACAAACGTTTTAACGAACTGTCCGGCGGCCAACAGCAACGCATATTTATTGCCAAAGCCCTAGCCGGCAACACCGACATCCTTATGTTGGACGAACCGGCCACGGGTATAGACGAGCGTTCGCAGGCCGAATTCTATGCACTATTACAATCGCTGCACCAAAAGGGCATTACCATTGTAATGGTGTCGCACGAGGTAGACACCGTGCTTACATTGGTAACACGCGTCATTTGTATAAACCATGCCATTCTGTACGATGGCCGGCCGCAACATTTCGAAGCCGACGAATACATGCCATCGTACTACAAAGCCCGGCATCTAAAGCTGCACCATCATCACCAAGGGGCAGGGCATGCCTGAAATATTCCAGTATTCGTTTATGGTACGAGCGCTGTTAGCCGGCCTAATCGTAGCCCTTACCGTGCCGGTGTTGGGCAGCTTTTTGGTAGCGCGCCGTTATTCGCTGATCGCAGACAGCCTGGCGCATGTCAGCCTGGCAGGGGTGGGGGCAGGGCTGTTGCTGGGCTTTTCCCCCGTGGCCGTGGCCGTGCCGGTCACCGTGGCTGGCGCCTTGCTTCTGGAATGGCTGCGCCAAAAGCGGCAGGTTAGCGGCGAAATTAGCCTGGCAATATTAATGAGCAGCGGCCTGGCTGTAGCTGTGGTACTAGCCAATCTGGCACACGGCGCAAACACCAACTTTACCAGCTATTTGTTTGGCAGCATTGCCACCACCAGTAAGGGCGATGTTATTACCATTGCGGTTGTAGGCGTAGCAGCGCTACTGCTTATTGCAATTAACTACCGCGCACTGCTGCATATTGCCTTTGACGAAGATGGCGCCCGCATTGCCGGTTACCGCGTAACGTTGCTGAATTACACCTTAACCGCCATGACTGCTGCCGTAGTGGTGCTAAGCCTGCGCATAGTGGGTGGGTTGCTTATGAGCGCCTTGTTGGTCATGCCTGTGGTTACAGCCAGCCGGTTTGCCCACAGCTTTGCCCAAACTATAGTGCTGGCCATAGTTACAGCCATCGTCGCTGTACTTGCGGGATTAACCATAGCCTTTTACGCGGGCATAGCCGCCGGCGGTGCTATTGTGCTTTCGGCCCTGGCCCTGCTGATAGTTGCTATGATCTGGAAAAAATAGTGCAAACCTACCAGTATAAGGCGCTGCCAGAAAAAACCATACACATTCCCATTCCCAACACGTCACTGCATATCAATGCCGTACTGCGCGGCGATTGGTCGCAGCCGGTGGTTATTTTGGTGCATGGGCTGCGTGGCAGCAATATGGGCGTATTGCCATTCATGGGTGCAAAATTTTTGAGCCAACAAGGCTTTGCCACACTGCGCGTTAATTTATACGATTTTGATACAGACACCCGCAATTTAGTCGATTGCACACTGCAAACACATGCCGACGATTTTGATACTATCGTGCGTTATATTCGCCGCAAAAAAGCACCGACTGTGTTGGCAGCGGGCCATAGCTACGGCGGCCTGACTATTTTGCGCAGCACCGCCCAGCTGGACGGCGCCGTATTATGGGACCCCACACATCTACAATGTATTGCGCTATCCGATGCGCAGGAACATCCCCAATCACAAATAATTAAGAGCGCCAACGCAGCTATCTCGTTCAATGGCTATGGCCGCCTGGATTCGCTGCCTATGCGTAAAGAACGGCAGCAGTATCAAAACTTGGAGGACGCAAAGCTAACTAACAAAGAATACCCGCTGCTATTTATCGCCGCAGGCAAGGGTATATTACTGCCATACATCAAACAATACTTTGCGGCAGCCCAAGAACCTAAAAAGCTGGTGGTTGTTAAGAATGCCAGCCATTCGTTATGCGACACTGACGACATACTTTTTGAAACATTCGACCAAGCTGCCCGATGGCTTAAAAAATATAGTTAGTTGACAGTACAGGGGGCTAAAGCATAGGGGTGCCGGATATAGGATGGTGAACGATAAGGCTATTGTATTTTTAATATAATATGTTAAAATATATTAATGTCAGAATTACCCCCTGTAACGCCCGATGAGATAGATTTTGCCCTGCCAGAGCATTTTCCTACTATTGCTGTATCTGTTGCGCTGGGCAATGCACTGCAACCCGGTCAACGCATAGACATTGATCCGGCCAGTTTGAATAAAGTGCTTATAGGCGAAGGTTTACCGCCAGAAGAACTAGACACGGTTAAGGTAACTTACGGGAAAGCAAAACCCGTATATCTTGATCCTAAGCGCGGCCGGGCCAACCCCTTGCCCCATGATCCTGACTATAAATATGGCATCGACATACTACTATCTAAAGAAGACCTCAAACTACAGCGTCCTGCCCCACCCCAAACCCATATTACCCACGAATCAAAACACGTAAGTGATTATAGCGCCTTGGGCCCTGATGCACTGCAAAGGAGAAAGCTCAAAAATTCTCTGAAAGCTTTGAGTATTTATCTACCAACTAGTCTCGCTGGCGCATGGTTACCATCGCCCTATATTCAAGAGCATATTATTGCCCAAGATCTGCCACTAAGTGCAAGCTTACCGCTTTTCTTAGGTTCACTGGGAATCACAGCCTGGGGCGGAGCCTTGGTCGGTGCCAACATGGAATACCGTCTGGTTTACAAGCGTGACACTTTAGAGAGACGTGCATACGAAGCCCAAAAACATGCAGACCGCTACCCCCTGGTTATGCAGATAACAAACGCTAGGATAGGGCAGCCTAAACCGGCATAGTATGCCGCTAATGCGCTAAAACAACCCCGCTTTAAGCATCCTTTAAATGTTCCGGGGCTACAATCGGGCCATATGTAATTAAAGGAATGGTAATGAATGTAGCTACCAGGGGTGTGCGGAATGCGTTTCGCAATGTGATACGGACGGCATCGATTGTCGTTATTTTAGGATTAATCATTGGCCTCAGCCTAGCCATGTTGGTGGCCCGGCAGGCGGTGGATGACAAAATAAGCTCGGTGCAGGCATCGGTAGGCAATACTGTTACGGTATCGCCAGCCGGTGTGCGCGGGTTTGAGGGCGGGGGCAACGCGCTTACCGAAACCAAGTTGGCGGCACTTAAAAAACTGACGCATGTAACGTCGGTGGATGAAACCCTGCAAGACCGGCTGACAAGCGAAAATACCAACCTGAAGTCGGCGGTTGAGGCCGGCGACCTGGGCAAACGCTTTGCCCAAAACGGCGGTACCTTCCGTATGGCAGCGCCTGGCGGCAGTGCGCCAGACATCCAAAGCTTTACGCCGCCGGTGTCGCTGCGCGGCACTACCAACCCGACCGACTTGTCCGAGGGCGGCGGCACCTTTACGCTCAAAAGCGGCAAAACATTTGCCGGCAGCAGTAGCGACAATGTGGCGCTGGTGGGCAACAGTTTGGCTACCAAAAATAACCTTACCGTGGGTTCCACCTTTACCGCCTATGGTAAAACCATTACGGTAGCGGGCATCTTTGATGCGGGTAATACCTTTGGCAACAACCAAGTACTTATGCCGCTTAAAACGCTGCAGACATTGTCCGACCAAGCTGATGATGTAACGGGTGCTACCGTACATGTCGATTCAGTCACCAACATCGACAGCGTAACCACGGCCGTTAAAAAAGCATTGGGCGCTGATGCCGACGTAACCAACGGGGCAGAGCAGGCCAAACAAACCATCGAACCGCTCAACAACATCAAAACCGTGACCATGTATAGCCTTGTTGGCGCCGTCGCAGCAGGTGCAGTCATTATTTTGTTAACCATGGTTATGATTGTGCGCGAACGGCGGCGGGAAATTGGAGTCATTAAGGCTATTGGCGCCTCCAACCTCAAAGTCATGCTGCAGTTTATGACCGAGGCCGTAACCCTCACCACACTGGGCGCGATAATTGGCATCGCTATTGGCGCTGCGGCCGCTAACCCGATTACAAAAATGCTCGTAGACAGTAGTAGCGATAATGGACCCACACTGTCAGCAGGCGGACCGGGCCGGACAATTTTCCGGGGCGTGGGCGATAACTTTTCGTCTATCCATGCGGCTGTGGGCTGGGACATCCTGTTGTATGGCTTTGGCGCCGCGCTGCTGATCGCCATTGTGGGCAGCGCCATCGCATCGTACTTTATTGCAAAGGTAAGACCCGCCGAGGTCATGAGGGCTGAATAATGTTACAAGTTACTGATATCAAGAAAATATTTACATCCGGCGACCACAAAGTCGCAGCCGTGGACGGCGTAAGCTTTACCGTGCCGGACGGGCAGTTTGCCTCCATTATCGGGCGCAGCGGCAGCGGCAAATCCACGCTGCTAAGCCTGTTGGGGGCGCTGGACAAACCCACCAGCGGCAGTATTGCGGTGGACGGCCAAGACATTGCTAAGCTGCACGACCGGGCGCTTACCGCTTACCGCGGCAAAAAAATCGGCTTTGTGTTCCAAAGTTACAACCTGGTGCCCAACCTGACGGCCCTCGAAAACGTCATACTGCCTATGGAATTTGCCAAGGTGCCTAAAAAACAGCGCGCCCAGCGCGCCCAAAGGCTACTAGAGCAAGTGGGCCTGGACGAAGTCAAGCAGCAACGCAAGCCTGGGCGGCTTAGCGGCGGCGAACAACAGCGCGTGGCCATTGCACGGGCGCTGGCCAACCAGCCCAAACTAATTTTGGCCGATGAACCCACTGGCAACCTGGACAGCCAAACCGGCAAAATGATTTTTGACCTGCTGCATAACCTGGCCCGTACCGAACACACCACCATCCTGGCCGTAACCCACGATCTGTCCATTGCCGGCAAGACCGATAAAACATTCAGCCTGCAAGATGGCAGGCTCACGGAGCAGTAACATGGAAGAATTTACCAAGCCCAAGCACAGCAGCACGCCTAAAAAAAATAACACTGGCAAACTTATCGGCGGAGCAGCAGCAATGTTGCTACTAGTGGTCATCAGCTTTTTTGGCGGCGTGCAGTATCAAAAAGGCCACCAAAAAACTACCGATACTGCCACTACCGGACAATTCAGTACTCCAGGTATGGGGGGAGGCCCTGGCGGCCGCTTTACCAGCGACACTCGCGATTTTGGCACAGTCACTGCCATTAGCAGCACCAGCATTACGTTGCAAAACCCGCGCACTAGCAGCAGTAAAACGTACAATATCACCAGCAGCACAACCATTACCAACAACGGCGCGGCAGCCACCTACAACGATATCAAGACCGGCGACACTGTAATGGTTACTAAAGCCGACAGCACCTCCACCGATGCCACGCGCATTATGCTAAATCCCAGCTTTGGTGCACCGGACGAGGCTGATACACCCACAACTATAACCAACTAGCTAGCGCACCTGGGCCGCGTTTGCTACAGTTAAAGCATGAGCGGCAAATTTACAACATGGGCCTTTGCCATTGTAGGTGCCGAACTGTTAGTACTTATTGGTGTCATTACCTGGGCGGCTACCAAGGACGTTCAGGCGCCCAGCACAAACACTAAAACCACCAACACCATTACCCAAAAAACGCCAAAGATTACGCCCGCGCTCATTACCACCGGCCTGGCTGCGCCCACCGACATTGCCAGCACACCAGATAAGGCCGATGCACGGCTGTTTGTAACCGAGCGTGCAGGCACTATCCGTATTGTTACCGGCCAACACCAATTATTGGGTACACCGTTTTTGGACATTAGCGGCAAAGTACGCGGCGAAGGCGAAATGGGTTTGCTGGGGCTGGCTTTCCACCCCAAATTCAGCCAAAACGGTTTTTTCTATATCAATTATGTTACCAAAGACCAAACTACAGTGATTACACGCTACAAAGTATCAGCCCAAACCAACCAAGCCGATCCCAACAGCGAAAAGATACTGCTAACCGTTAAGCAGCCGTACCCTAACCACAACGGCGGCCAGGTGGCCTTTGGTCCAGACGGCTATTTGTACATTGGCTTGGGCGATGGCGGCAGTGCAGGCGACCCGGAAAACCGCGCCCAGGACAAAACTACTATCTTGGGTAAAATGCTGCGCATCGACGTAAACAAAGGCGACCCCTACGCCGTACCAGCCGACAACCCGTTTAGACAAACCGCTGGCGCCAAGCCGGAAATATGGGCTACGGGCCTACGCAATCCCTGGCGATTCAGCTTTGATGGCGCAAATGGCGATCTATACATTGCCGATGTAGGCCAAAGCGTATCAGAAGAGCTGGACGTACAAAAGGCAAAGAGCAAGGGCGGCGAAAACTACGGTTGGCGTTGCTATGAAGGTAGCAAACCATTCAATACCACCCAAAACTGCCTGGGCGCCAGCCAATACACTGCGCCCGTACTGGAATACGACCATAACGAAAAGCGCTGTTCGATTACCGGCGGCTATGTGTACCGCGGGAGCAAGCAAGCGGCACTTGCGGGCAAGTACTTTTACGGCGATTATTGCAGCGGCCAGTTGTTTTATGCCACTAATCAAAGCGGTATATGGAAACAAACCCTGGCTGCCAGCACGCCATACGCTATTAGTACGTTTGGACAAGATAGCAGCGGGGAACTGTACTTTGCCGACCTGGATAACGGCAGTGTCTATCACCTAGAAGACAGTGCTAATAACTAGGCGGGCAGGCGTAGTCGCGGTCGAGCACTTCGATATATTGCGTTAGCCATGTGCCGCCGCCGGTAAAATCGTGGCCGGTACACCACGCCAGGGCAGTGGCGCGGTCGTATGTACCAGTGGCCACCCAACTGGGCCAGTGGCCAGGGCGCCAGCTGCCGGTAATTTTGTCCCACTGGCCAGGGTACGAATAGATGCCGATAGTTACAACCACCACATACCGTTCGATCGCATCAGCCATACCTTGTATGGATGCACGGTTGGCGAGCACATTTGTTTCGCTCCAACTATTTTCGATCTCGACATCTAGCCACCACATACTTGCATGTATATTTTGCTGTGCCGCCGCCTTGACCGCATATTTGCCAGCATTGTAACCCCAGTTGTAGGCCAGACAATTTTCGTCGTCGGTTGCGCAGTGCCTGGGCCAGCCGGCATACTTTTGGGCTTTGGCCAGGCCCGCATAGCCGGTATTGCTATATAGCGACAAATGCTTGAACCAGGCCGCTTCCACAGGTAGGCAAGGATTGGTATGGAAGTTTAACCCGCCCGTAGCGCCCACAATACCCCAGGCAGCGCCGCGTGCCAGCGTAGACACGCAGTTATTGTTCGGCCAGGAAACGTCAAAGCCGGTCGAGTCCTGCAAATATGGGTTCAGCGCTGCGGCCTGTACAGGGTATGCTATCAATGCGCTGCTTGCCACTATTACTAATAAAATTTTAAGCTTCATCTAAGCATCCAGCCTTATACTTCTATTATATCCGGTTATGTAAACGGCTGTTTTGCCATATAATAGGGAGCGTAACACGTTATGCGCCGCAAGAAACACACTAAAAAGCCATTGCCCAACGACCATCAGGGCCCATACGAAGTGAACCGGGCATTGCCAAATGATGCGTACGGCCCATCCAATCGCCAGCTGGAACACGAATATAAAAAACGCACTCGCTCGTGGAAAACAATACTCAAGCGTACCCTGATTATCATAGTAACTATCGTATTGTTGGGCGCCCTGTGGGTTGGCTTTAAGTTTGGTTGGAACCTGGCCAAAATATTTGGTTGGAAAAACCTAACAACCGCACTGCTGCCCACCAAATTAAAAGGCGAAAATACTGGGCGGGTGAATATTTTGCTAGCCGGCAATTCGGCTGACGATAGCGGCCATGCCGGTGCCAACTTGACCGACTCTATTATGGTGGTTAGCGTTGACACCAAAAACAATACCGCATTTTTGCTAAGTATTCCGCGCGACCTATATGTTAGTATCCCGAATAACGGCTATGCCAAAATTAACGAAACCTACCAGGACGGCGAAAACGACAACTTTAGCGAAAGCGGATATCCCAAGGGGGGTATGGGCTTACTGGAAAAAGTCGTATCCCAAAAATTGGGCCTGACCATCCATTATTACGCGCTGGTCGATTACGCTGCGCTGGAAAATGCCGTTAATGCCGTGGGTGGTATTACAGTTAACATCCAAAGTTCAGATCCGCGCGGGCTGTACGACCCCAGCTTGGATCTCAAAACCGGCAAACCGTTGGTCGACCTTAGCAATGGTACACAAACCTTAAACGGGCGCGCCGCACTTAATCTGTCACGGGCGCGCGGTAATTCGTACTATTCGTATGGTTTTCCGCTGAGCGACTTCAACCGTACCCAAAACCAACGCATGATTCTTATTGGGCTCAAAGACAAAGCCACCAGCGTAAGTACGCTCTCTAATCCGGCCAAATTAGGTGAATTAGCCGACTCGTTTGGCGACAATGTTAAGACCGACATGCAACTCAAGGAAGTTCGCCGGCTGTATAGCATAATTAAAAAGGTCAAAAACAGTGACATCAAGTCCGAAGGCCTCAACAGCGCCAATGGCAAGAACTTACTAGGCAGTTACCGCACATCAAGCGGCCAAAGTGCATTGGTGCCAGCCGCCGGTCTGGACGACTACACCGAAATCCAGGCATTCATTACCCAGCTGACCACACCGCCCAAAACGGATACCAAGGGCAGCCAGTAGCAAGTGGTACTGTAAGTGGGCATACGTTGTACTTTAGGGTACAATTGGGATATGATTTTTGAGCTCTTCCGCTGGTGGTATGGCCCGGGCTGGGTGCTGGCCATGCGGCGCTGCGTAACCTGGGTAGCCAGTGTTGAGCGATCGTTTTCGTTGCTTATATTGCTACGCACGTTGTTTGCGCCCTGGCGGCGCATTTTAACACCGCGTGGCCGATCATTGGATGCCAAAATTCAGGCCTTGCTGGATAACTTTGTATCGCGCATTATCGGGTCAGTGGTACGCTCCGGCGTAATCATTGCTGCTGCGGTTTCTATAACTGGCGTATTTCTGTTCGGCGTGGTTTGTGCGGCTGTATGGCCGTTGCTGCCCGCCGTAATCGTATATGGCATTGTACGGAGTATTATCGGATGAATAACGCCCCGATATCTACCGAACTCAATCTTAAAAGTGCTCGTGCGCACAAAGCTCGCTTAAGTGGCAGGATTAACAAAAACACTGCCGCACTAGCCGGTTTAAGCGCCGCGCTTTTGGGCATTGCCGCCTTGTACAGCCTGGCATTTGGTGAACTGCCGCGGCTAGGATATCTGGCCCTTAGCCTGGCCGCATTTTGCGCCATGCTGGCATTTTGGCACCGTTACGATCTGCGCGATGTACCGCCGCACCTGCCGCCCAAACAGCTGGACGACATTCTGGAGCCCGAATTGCTGGCCCACTTGCCATCGCAACTAACGCCGCGCAGCGCCTGGGATGCCGCAGCCAAAAACTGGCAAACCAAGTTCCTATGCAACCACTTGTTACTACACCCCGATTCTATTGCCGACGGGCTAAGCCCCAACGAACACGATATGCAGATAGTGTGGAATCAGGCCCTTGATCTAATGACGCACACTGCTGGTGCGCAACTGGGGGCCGGCACCTTAGCCGCAGCACTACTTATTAGTTCGCCGGCAATCGAATCCTTTTTGACTCAGAATAAATTGGGCAAAGCCGATGTAGTTGAAGTGCACAGCTGGTTGGAGCGCCAAATCGGTTATATGAATGAGCCCAAACCCTATTTTGGTGGCATTGGCCGCGACTGGGCCATGGGCTTTACGCCCAAACTGGACCAGTTCGGCCAGAACATTAGCGCTAATATCGAACACAACGGCGGCTACAAACGCTTTATTTCGCACGCAGATGTAGTGACTGGTATTGTAAATAATCTGGAACGCGGCTCGGCCGTAGCACTCGTGGGCCCAGCTGGCGTAGGTAAAACCGAGCTGGTTTATGCCTTGGCCGATCATTTGCTTGAAGGCAAAGCGCCCAATCTGCAGTACTATCAAATCTTTAGCCTGAACGCCTCGGCTATTCTATCGGCAAGCGGACATCAGTTGGAAAGCATGATGCTGAACCTGTTTGGCGAAGCAGTCATGGCCGGCAATATCATTTTGTTTTTGGACGAAGCCCAGCTGTTCTTCGGCAGCGGAGTAGGGGCGTTCGATATGAGCCAGCTGCTATTGCCCGTTCTCAAAAACCGCCGGCTCAAAATTATCGCCTCGTTTGCCCCTAACGACTGGCAACGACTGCGCACTGCTAACGAATCACTGGCCTCTGGCTTTGCACCAGTAATGGTGGGTGAGCCCACACCCGAAGCCACCCTTAAGGTGCTAGAAGACAGTTCCATTATGCTGGAGCGCCGTAACAATTTGCTGGTAAGCTACGAAGCCATCCGCGAAGCCTACCGCTTAAGCGGCCAATACATGCAGGAAGACAGCTACCCGGGCAAAGCCCTGAATCTGCTGGAACAAGCCGTGCCCTATGCCAACGACAAAGTACTGTGGCCGGAAACCGTACAATCGGCGCTGGAAAAAATGCGCGGCGTACGTGTGAGCCAGGCAGCCGCACCAGAGGCAGATATGCTGCTCCACCTGGAAGATCGTATTCATGAACGCATGATTAACCAAGTAGCGGCTGTAAACGTTATTGCCAGCGCCCTGCGGCGCGGCCGGGCAGGGGTGGCCAACCCTAAACGCCCGGTAGGCAGCTTTTTGTTCCTGGGCCCCACAGGTGTTGGTAAAACCGAGCTTGCGCGCTCACTGGCCTCGGTATATTTTGGCGACGAGCACCAAATGGTACGGCTGGATATGAGCGAATACCAACGTCCCGAAGATGTCACACGGTTGTTAGCTACAGGGGCGCATGCCGACCACAGCTTATTAATGTCCATTCGCCAGCAACCCTTTGCCGTGGTGCTGTTGGACGAAGTCGAAAAAGCCCACCCTAATATTCTGAACCTACTGCTACAAATGCTAGACGAAGGGCAGCTAACCGACGAAGCGGGCAAACCGGCATCGTTCCGCAGCGCTATTATTATTGCTACCTCCAATGCCGGTGCCACAGATATTATCGAACGTGTGCGTGCCGGCGGCGGGCTAGACGACACATTCGAGCGCCCATTAGTAAACAAGCTGATTAGTTCCGGCCAGTTCAAGCCGGAACTAATCAACCGTTTTGACGAAGTGGTACTGTTCCGCCCGCTAAACCTGCAGGAAATGACCCAGGTGGCGCAACTGATGCTGGGCGAAGTCAACCGCACCCTGGCCAACCAAAACATCAGTGTGCAGCTTACACCTGCAGCCTTGCAGGCCGTAGCAACAGCCGGCTACGATCCCGAATTTGGCGCACGCCCCATGCGCCGCATCATCCAAAAGACCGTAGAAAACGCCGTAGCCGTCAAGATCCTAGGCGGCCAAGCCAGTGCGGGCAGTGTCATAACCCTGGATGTGCCCGACTTGGCATTGCCTAATGCAGCGGTAGCCCCACCAAATCCATCATCGCAGTAAAAATAACATGAGATTTTAATCCCTCGTGTTATTAAATTTGATAATACCTGCTTACGGTATATAGAAGTCGACATCGACTCCATACCATGCGGCATGGCTCGAACGTGTACTGGGATACTGAAAGCTACTGTCCAGACTATACACACCATTTGGAGTAGTGCCTGAATCTGCTACTGCCGTCAAGGATGACCCTGTGTCGTGAACTAAACTACTCAAGGTATTATTTGTGTATGCTTCTAACCCATTTGGAGCAAAATAACCAATAACGTAGTCATGGTTTGCATCTACGTCCACAGGAGAAGTAAACCGTACATCCGTCCAGCCTACTTGGGCATTACCACTTGGCACTGTGCGAGAGGCTAATAACGTACCGTCGTTGTCCCAAAGCCCTACCTTGAAGTTACCAGATGAGGGGATAGTACTACTATCCGTCCGATAGTAACGTACGCCCCAGACCTTACCGGCAGTGTTTGCGTTCCATCGCATCCCTACAGTAACAGGTGTCGTCTGGCCCGTATCCGTTGCCGCTGGGTTAGTACTAAAGATGTGATTCAGTGATTGGGAAGCAGTAGAAACTTGCGCCGAACTATCTGTCGAAAGATTACCGCAATAATCTTGATTCTTTACTGAGTACGTATAGGTTCGCCCTGGAAGGGCGGTAGGATCATTCGGCACATCCGTCCATGAAGTTTGGCCCCCGGCCTGCACCCCTACAGTCGCTGCACCCTCTTCACTGGAAGTACGAGTAATGATCGTATGCGCCGGGGTGGCAGTTGACGGGATATTATTAGCATCATACCCCGGTGATGCCCAGTTAATGGCTGGGCCTGCAGCAGTATCCGTTGCGGTTACGGCACCAGGGGCACTAGGGGCCACGTCGTCTTTCAGAATAGGCGAAATCCAATAGTTGGTAGTTGTGTAGTGGGTAGGTTTAACTGTACGATCTGTTGTATATTCGTAGACACCACTGTTGCCCTGATCGATAGAAATTATACCGTCCTCATCGCCAAAACCATGGTTCTCAAAGCTATTGATTCCACCTGCAGAACCTCCATCTGCTGCATAGTGTCCGTGCGGAAAATGCATCCATAATAAATACGTATGCCCACCAATTACTTCTTCTTGAGGCACGAACGGGAATGTTTTCCAGCCGGAACTGAAGTCTGATCCATTCGTAGAGCCACCACCATTGCTCGTGTTGCTTGTTAGATCCCAAATACCTACGCCCAGTGGCCCATAGTTATCGGCTCCTTTGTAGTATTTAACGCCTATCATCCTTCCAGCGCCCCGCACTGTAAATTTAACACCCACACTCACTGCGTCTGGATCGTTAAAATTAGTGTTGTTAGGTGTAAGGGAGGACAGGAGATCAATTGGACACGTTGATATGGCATTTACTTGAGGTACAGGAACAGCCAAAGATAGGCTCATAACAATCGCTATCAATCCTATAGTTACTCTAGACACTTTTAATTTGTTTAACATAACCCACCTTTAATGAAACATTAATTACATTAGCGTAACATAATACCCCAGTGTCCCTGGTTGTTATCAGGTTGAAAAAGCACGTCCACACCGTACCAGGTCGAACGAAAGCGTTGGCCCGTTGAAGAGTATGGATTAGCAAGAGAACCTGATGTTTCAAAATAGTTATTGTCAGTAGTTGCTACGGACGCAGCAACTAAATGAGCATTACTCCAGGTCCCATGCCCTCCGTTGCCGGCATCAAAGAAATACTCCTCGTGGGGATATCCCTTACGAAAGACGGCAATCACATATTCGCTGTTGGCAATAATACTTACAGGCGTAGTAAAGAGTTCGTAATTCCAGTTACCGCGCACTTCGGTTACAGTAGTAGTTTTGGTAGCCATGGACGATCCGCCGAAACCGTTATATAGGGCGATTTGCGGCGTCAAACCATTGTCTGCAGATGTAGCGGGCAAGCCGTTGGACCAGGCAGCACCGTATACCTTACCAGCGACGGTAGAATGGAATACTGTACCAAACGTATAGGTACCCGTATCGGCATTGTTATTCGTAAGTGGTTGCATGAATGGATAGGTCGTATTGTTGGCCATTAAGGTTTCGTATACGACAGGCACAGGCGTAGCATAGGGCCCTGGATAGCCGGTGTCGTTGTATTCGATACTATCGATCCACATAGCAAGCGTGCTTACCGTATTAAACGCACCGACATGCGCACGGCGGACGGCATTGCCGTGCGTATTCTGGCCGGAAAAAGACACGGTTTCGTCAGCAGTCGTGCCTTCCACATTACCGCCGGTGAAAAGCCGTACATCAAAGGTGCCTGTACTGCTATTGGAAAATATCTTGGCTTCCAAACGATACCATGCCCCAGTGGCCAGCGTGGTAGTTGAGGTTGCTCGTACCGTGCCGCCTGAATCAGTGAGTTCAATCTTACCATCGGTGCGCAAGTTAATCCGTGCTATCAGGTTAGTACCGCCGGAATCCTGAAATACCACCCACTGGGCGCTGGTAGCAGGCAGGGCATTCAGCTTGAAATAAAATCGCGCATAAGCCGTAAGTGGGGAAGGGGTAACGGAGTTTTCGTTCCACTGCACGCCAACGGCCCCTGCGCCATCGGCAGCTATGCTGATACTGCGGGCACCGTGTTTAAAATTGCCACTACTGTAGGTTACTGTGCCCGAGGTGCCGCTTACCGTGTTCCAAGCATTGCCGCTTAAGCCGCCTAAATCAGCACTGCTACCAGCAGTAACATTCGCGCCGTTTGTGCCGCCTTCGGCTGTGTTAACTAAGCGTATTGCCATGTATTATCTCCCGTTAGACAGATGCTGCTGGTCATTGGCTAGGCGACTGTTTTGCTAACAATGACACCTACGGTTAAGTCGGCCCCGGCTATGGTGGAGCCGATTTGGTCAATGTCTACGGTCAGGTAGTCGCCGGCTGCCAAGCTGGTAACATCGGGTGTGGAACCAGGGCCGCCGCTATTGGCGCTGGCCGCAATAGTGGGACGGTTGCCTTGGGTGGTGTAAATAGTGGTACCGTTTTTGTTTACATCAACAATGATGCTTGCGCCAGTGGGGGCAGTATTAGCCATAAGGCGAGTGCCCACAATGGTATAGGTGCCGTCAATAGGCAAGCGGGCAGTGCCGGTTGCGGTGGTAAGCGTGCCGGTAACCGAAAAGGCTGACAGCGAAAACGTAAGGGTGTGCGTGTGGTCACCAACTGCTACCGTAGTAGAGCTTGTCCCGGTGTTGACATCAATGGTGGGGTTACCGGCAGCACCAGAACCATTGGTAACACTTACCTTGGCCGAACCAGCAGTTAGGGTGCGCTTAGTAAACGTATCGGATGCGGTTTCTACCACTAGACCAGCGGTAGTGTCCAGGCCAGCTAGGGCCGTCAGGGTCGCATCAGATGCTTGTTTGCCAGCAAGATCGGTGGTTAGATTGGTAACCGCGCTTTCGGGGATGCCGGTAAAGTTGGCTTCGGCCACGTCTATGGTGGGGTTACCCGAAGCACCCGTACCGTTGCTGACAGTTATCTTTGTAGAGCCGGCAGTAATCGTACGCTTGGTGAATGTATCAGCACCTGTTTCGACCACCACACCAGCCGTGCTGTCCAGGCCAGCCAGGGCAGTGAGCGTAGCATCGTGTGCTTCGACATCGGTTCCAATGGCCAACCCCAGGCTAGTGCGTGCGGCACTCTGGCTGGCGGCATTGGTACCACCTTGGGCAATAGGCAGAGGCGCGCTTAGATGGGTAGCAACGACGGTGGGTAAGTCGGCGGTGCCGCCCAGATCATTCGTGAGTTTGAGTTTACCTTTGGTGGTAGCGTCGGCATCAGGTGTCCCAGAGGATACGGTGCTGTCTACATAGGTTTTGTTGGCGGCGGCGGTACCGCTGCTGGGTGTGGGCACAACGGGCGAGGAACTAAACGTTTTTACACCCGCAATAGTTTCGGCGCCGCTGTTGTGCACTACGGCGTTGTCGTTGGCCTTGGCAGCAAGCGAACCAGTCGATTTAAGAGTGCCGTCGGCGTTATGTTCGACACTTAAAAAATCGTTGAGGATCGTGCCCCATGCGCCATCGTCGCTGCCTGGTATTGGTAAACGGGTCATTGCTGTGCTTTGCCTCTTGTGCCCATTCTAACGGCAAATATCGCAGTATTCATACTTATGGTTATTGTACGCTATCTCCCGGCAAACTCAAACGCTAAATTACAACGTTTTTGTGTTATAGCCTAGGATTTGGGTTTTGGCACCTTAGCGCCTTCTTTGCGCGCCTTGGATAAACCAATAGCCACCGCCTGCTTGCGACTGGTCACTTTTTTGTCAGAACGGCCACTTTTAAGCTCGCCTTTTTTATATTCGTGCATGGTCTTTTCCACTTTTTGCTGTGCTTTGGGACTGTACTTGTTCATATACGTATACTCCTGTTACCTACCCTTTCACTATATGAACGAAATATAAAGGGCACCGTAAGATATTTCACATGTATGGTACCGTGGAAGTATGGCTAAATCGCATAAACCAACCGATAAAGAGTTACTGCAGTTCGCCCATCAGCTCGAACAGTTATATGAGGATGGCGTAGCCAACAAACGGCAAGTGCTGCTGTTTTCGTTTTTGAAAGGCATTGCCACTGGCTTTGGCGTGTTTCTTGGCGGCACTATTGTAGTAGCACTGCTGTTGTGGGGGCTGAGCCGATTAAGTGACCTGCCCTTTGTGGGGCAGCTGTCTAAATCAGCCGAGCACAGTATCCAAGGAACTTCTCCGAACAATTAGGCTCCCTCTACGTCTCTTGGGGTATAATAGGGGCAATAACTGAGGTACCCCCATGAAGGTTGTTGTCCAAATACCATGTCTGAACGAAGAGCGAACATTAGGCATGGTGCTCAAAACCATCCCCAAAAAAATTGAAGGGGTGGATAGCATTGAAATACTGATTATCGACGATGGTTCCACCGATAATACCGTGGCACTGGCCAAGCAGCATGGTGTAAAGCATTTTGTATATCACCCCCAAAACCAGGGTTTGGCCCGCTCGTTCCACGATGGCATTAACCGTGCACTGGAACTGGGTGCCGACATTGTGGTTAACACCGATGGCGACAACCAATACCCCCAGGAACGGATTGCAGACCTGGTGCAGCCTATTCTGCAGAATAAGGCCGACATAGTTATTGCCGACCGCCAGGTTGATAACATCAAACATTTTTCGCCCACTAAAAAATTGCTGCAAAAATTTGGCACTCGTGTACTTAACCTGGCTGCCGGCACGCGCGTGCCTGATGCGCCCAGCGGCTTTCGAGCGTATTCCAAAGAAGCCCTGATACGCCTTAATATTGTTACGCGCTTTAGCTACGCCATGGAAACCATTATCCAGGCCGGTAACAAGCAGTTGTCTATTGTTAGCCTACCTATCCGCACCAACCCCAAAACACGCGAATCACGGTTATTTAAGTCCAACTGGCAGCATGTACGCAAAAGCGGCATGGCCATTGTGCGGGCATTCATTATGTACAAACCGTATGTGCTGTTTACTACGCTGGGCCTGCTCTTACTGGTATCGGGTCTGGTGCCATTTGTGCGCTATCTGTATTTCTTCCTGACCGAAGAATCACGCGGAGCCCACCATTTGCAATCGCTTATTTTGGGCAGCGTACTGTTGGTAGCGTCGTTTATTGCATTTACGCTGGGCATTGTGGCCGACCTAATACGCATTAATCGCGTGTTAATCGAAAACTCACTGGAGGAAACCAAGCGGGCTCGTTTTAGCAAATAAGCCGTTTACTGCAGTCTTTGCTCCCTTCGACAGTAAAGGGACTTAAGAGGTGCCGGGCAGCATTGTTGACACGAATAACTGTTGTATTGGGCCAATACCACGAAGCATCGCTGCGTGCAATAAAAGTAAACACGCCCCCACCTTGCAGAAACAGAATGATAGCACATGCCGCCAACGCAGCTTTGGCCCGCAAGGCACCTTTGAGTGCCAGGCCAAACAGCTTGCCAATAAGCGCAGTTGCCAGCAGCATAACCGGCAGCAGATAACGCCCGTTAATAGCCACCGGTTGGCCGGTTTGCAGGTACTGCGAATAGTCCTCGGCAAATAGGGCCCCCACGTATAGCACCACTATTAATAGAAACAACTGCAAATATGTACTGTTACGCAACGCCCGCCGACCCCACCATACAGCCGTAACCAGACCGGCCACTGCAATTGTCACAAACGTCCAGGCCGGCCAGGGCAGGGGCGGGTAATTAGTATAGGCATTGTTCGGCCCGCTAATGGCAAAAAATAGCCGGTACCATAACCAGTACAGCCACATGCCTAAGTAGTAGATTGGGTTATGGGTAAACGCAGCGTCATCTTTTATGAGCGCATAGTTATAGTTACGGATCCAGGGCCCATAGGCGCTACAGTGGTCCATACTGAGCACATCGCCGCAATCCGGCACCGGCGAATGGAAGGTGACCATGTTGATGCCGTAGCGCTGGACGAACAGACCGGCACTAAGCGCCAGGGCAACTACCAGGCCGATTTTTATAGGCCGCGACAATACGCCAACGCCGCGCCATAGCGCATGCCACAAGTGTTTTAGATTGTGATCAAAGTATCGCCACGCGGCAATGCCCACAAACACCACAATTGCAGCCAAGATAGGTAAAAAAGCATACTTTACCAAGCTGGTCAGCAAACACAGGCTAGCCAAAAGTCCCACGGTGGCTGCATCGATACGCCGCTTTTTTAACCCATCAAGCAGGCTGAACACCAACAGCAATATCCAGGCCACGAGCGGCATGAGCAGGTTGTCGTAATTAACCTGGGCAGCCAGCTGGGGCACAATGGGTATTAGTACAAACAGCATCAGGCTAGTATGCGTGAAGGCGCGCGATAATCCGGCCCGCAGCAGCACGCGCCTAAATAGGGCCAAGCCGGCAGTGAACAAACTCACATTCATAACCCGCAGCACAATAATCTGTGCCGTTTGACTATCTGTAATCAACGCAAGCAGTCGATAGGGGAAACTCATAAGGTAGTGGTACAAATACGACGGGTCGCGAGCCAACGCACCAAACGCATCGCCTCCCTCCGGCTGGACCGCTAAAAACGGCGACCAATGGTGGCTGTAAATAGTAATGATGCCCAGGTGAAAATCCTCGTCAAAGGGCATGGGGTAGGTGGCCGAGCATGCGATCCATGCCGCCTGCAATACAAAGAAAATAAGCACGCCATAAAAAAAACGACGGGAGGCAAGGAAGGCAACAAACTTGTGGGCTATTGTCTGCATGGAGTTTTACGCCCATTATACATGGTGGCGCCTGAGGACGGGCTGCACCGTTTGTACACCTGCGGCAGAAAAGGTACGATTACTATATCTATGCCCCGAAAACTCAAACTATTCCTTGGCCCACTAATCCTCCTGATTACCATTGTCGTATTTGCGCGCTATTTGTCACAGCATACCTATCTGCTAACACAGTTATCCCACACACCCTTGCTGACAGTATTGGGGCTCTTGGCGCTATATGCGGTGTGGTTTTTTGCCCTGGTGCTGGTGTTGCGGTTTTCGCTGTATATATACCAAAAAAATATGTCAGCACAGGAAAACTTCTTGCTTAATGCCTATTCGTCGCTAGTTAATTTTTTTGGGCCCGGGCAGTCAGGGCCGGCAGTACGCGGCGCATACCTAAAAAAGCGCCATGGCCTGCGCCTGCGCGATTATACCTTTGCCACATTGCTATACTATGCGTTCTACGCAGTTATTAGTGCCTTCCTGCTTTTTGTAGGGAGCCGTCCGTGGTGGCAGACGCTAGCGGTTGTAGCATTGGTGGGAGGCGGCAGCTATGTAGCACTACACTGGTTTGGCAAGCGTTCGCGCAGCGAGCAGGATCGTCAGGGACTTACTATGACACACCTTGGCCTTATACTGGCAGCGACCGCCTTGCAGGCTGTGGCCCAGATTGCCATTTATTATGTCGAACT
Source organism: Nevskiaceae bacterium (assembly GCA_035526505.1). GTDB lineage: Bacteria > Patescibacteriota > Saccharimonadia > Saccharimonadales > UBA4665 > DATLCF01. The sequence goes on from DATLCF010000002.1 coordinate 413,173, forward strand.
GCATAACGTAAACCCCCACGTATCACTCGCTCAGGCCGTTACCTACACGGGTGCAGCCAACTTTGCTTTATTCGTGGCCCTAACGCCTGGGGCTATTGGCATTCGCGAGTCATTTTTGTTGTTCACCCAGCAACTACACCATATTGGAAGCGCCAATATTGTGGCTGCCAACCTTATCGACCGTGCAGTGTATATTGCATTCTTGGGTCTTTTGTTTGTGCTGATTGTTACCTTACACGCTAAAGACAAACTGCACATCAAATAAAAACATCCCGTTGCAGCGGGATGTTTTTATTTCTTTCTTGTAATTCTAGGCTGCCTTGGGAGGCTGGGCAGTGGGTTTAGGCACGCCACCGGTAGTACCGGCTGCTGCCGGGCCTTGGTATTTTGCGTCGCCAAAGGCCAGCATGGGGTAGCCTATAAATGGCAGTAGTACCAACAGTACGGTGTAGTTAGTACCTTTGCCAAATGACTTGGCCAGATCGTTGGAGACAATTATGTCCACCACAAGACTTATAACGTAGCCCACAAACGGGATGAACGAAAGTACATAAAATACTATCCACCACAACGGACGCCCAATAATCTGCAACAGAACAATCAGATTATAAATAGGTACAATGGCAGCCCAGCCTGGTTTGCCGGCTTTGGTAAACATCTTCCACATAGAGGCAATCAGCACGACCGCTACCACCAGGACAACAATAGCCATGCCAACCATAAACCCTGACAGTTCTTGGTTGTTACCGGTTGAAGTTACGTTATATGTGTAGTCATACGATTGCCCAAAATGAGCGAATGCTTGTAGCATAAAAACCTTTCGTTTTGCTGGTTACTATACCCAGAAGTATACATAAGTATTACGCTTTTAGGGAATACAGGTCGTAGGCTAAAGCGTTTTGAGGCCTTGAACAATGATTTTAAGATTGGCATATGCCGCTTGGTTGTACCGATGAGCTTGCTGTACCTGGTCCACGTAGCCGCCCAGTACGCTATGGTCATTATTATAGTCGGTGGGCTGCACGCGCAGAATAGCTGCGCCAGTCTTGAGAGCAATGATTTGTGCGGCATGCACTTGGGCGGTCATGTCGTTTAACGCGGCCTGCAGGCTTGCGGTGTCTTTGCCCTGGCCCTGGGCGGTATTGATGCGGGTTTGCAGCTTGCCAATCATGGTGTTTAACTTGTCTTCGACCGCCTGCTGATCATCAACCGTGCGCACCAGCCATACTTTGGGCACCACCAGGGCATAGATGCGATATTCGGTAAATATGGCCTGCGCATCAATACGGGCAGTGGCCAAGTCGGTATCGGCAGCAATTTTGCTTTTTAGGCGGGTGAGATCGCTAATCTCGGCGTTCACTTCGCCGGAAAGAGTGCTTTTAGCACTATCGCTTAAACGGGAGGTGCCGTTTATTGCGCTATTCAGTCGGTTCAAGCTGTTCAATCGACGAGTGATTTCGGCCCTAGCCCTCGATTTAATAACCGTTAGGCGGCCGGGATCGCCCACGGCCGAGACGGTTGGCGCAACAAGGGCCAGAATGGCTATCAGAAAGATAATTTGGATATTTTTATACCGCTGCATCATCATTCCGTGGGCACGCTTATAGCCTGATCCTGGTCGTTTACCGCACTCGTCGCCGCTTGCAAATTCTGGCCGCTTTGGCTTAGGGAATCGTCCATGGTGGCAAGGTCTTTTGCAAGGCTGGCGTCGTCAATACCATTGCTAAGGGGCGCGGCTGTTTGGGATGTATTTGCCGGGCTGGCTATCTTGGCTGCATGAGTAGACTTAGTAGTCTGACTACGGACGGTAACCCTCCAGGCTGCGAGCCCAACCACGGCCAAAACCACAACAGCTAACACCCCATACACTACCGTGTGCCCGGCTTGTGCCCTATGTGTTGTATTCATACAGGTATAATACTCTATAATTAATTGGCATATGAACTGGTTGGACCTGATTATTGGATTGTTTTTGCTGGCAGCGCTTATCCGCGGCCGGGAGCTGGGGCTGGTGCGCCAGGTGTTATCCAGTGTCGGATGTATCGGCGGCTTACTGGTGGGGGCCTGGGCACAGGCCAAGTTCGGTACACATGCGGCTACCGCCCAGTCCCGGGCACTGTTGTCGCTTTTAGTAACCCTGGGGTTTGCCATGGCATTTTTGAGTATCGGAGAATATGTGGGCGCATTGGCCAAGTTCCGTCTGCAGGCTATGCAACGCCTAAATAAAATCGACCGAGCTTTTGGTTCAGTTGTGGGCGGGGCGACCTTGCTGATTGGTGTATGGCTGGGCGCCTCGCTATTTACCAATGTGCCGTCGGTGGCATTGCAGCGGCAAATCCATGGCTCGGCCATTGTGGCGCAACTGAACAAATCACTGCCAGCCGCCCCGAATGTTATTGCGCGCATTAGCCATCTTATTGAACCCAACGGCTTCCCAGAGGTATTCACCGGGCTGGAACCCGCACCCCCCAAACCGGTAAGCTTGCCGGACTTGGGCGAGCTGAATAGTGCAGTACGTGACACCCAGGCCTCGGTGGTAAAAATTGAGGGCAGGGGATGCGGCGGCATTGTGGAGGGCTCCGGCTTTGTGGCTCGGGACGGGCTAGTGGCCACCAACGCCCATGTTGTAGCCGGCGTAATCGAACCCTATGTACAGGACGGCAATGGCACACACCGAGCCAGTGTGATGCTGTTTGACCCGGACTTGGACCTGGCCATCTTGCGCACAACCAATCTTAAAGGGCAACCGCTGGGCATTGCCACCCAAACCGTGGCCACTGGTACGCCGGCAGTCATATTGGGCTATCCGGGCGGTGGCAACTTTAATGCAGGCCCAGCAGCCATTATGGATTCGTTTGTAGCCGTCGGGCGCAATATTTATAACCAGGGTGAAACCAGTCGTTCGGTATATTCCGTCAAGGGTACTGTCGTACCGGGCAATTCCGGCGGCCCGCTGGTTGATAAAGAGGGCAGGGTCATTGGCCTCATATTTGCCCAATCGACCGCGTACGATCAAGTAGGGTATGCGTTAACCATGCAGCGCGTTTCGCAGGGCATTGCCCAAGCTAGCAGTGTTTCGCATGCCGTCAGTACCGGCGACTGTGCCGAATAATATATACTGGGGTAATGAGTCTGAAAAAAATTACCTTGCCACAAGCACTGCCTTGGCTGCTGATTATCTGCGGCGCTATCGGCCTTATATGCGCCTTTGTTATCTCTTACGAAAAGATACAATTGCTTCAAAACCCCGCCTACACCCCCTCGTGCAACCTTAATCCGGTTATTAGCTGTGGGTCGATTATGCGTTCCGAACAGTCCCATGTGTTTGGGTTTCCTAATCCCTTTATCGGATTAGTGGCGTTTCCAGTGGTTATTGCCACCGGTGTAGTATTGCTGGCTGGGGCCGGTAAGCTCAAACGCTGGTATTGGCTGGGGCTACAGGCGGGCACTATTTTTGGTGTGGCCTTTGTGCACTGGCTGTTTTTCCAAAGCGTGTACCGCATTGGCGCCCTGTGCCCTTACTGTGTGGTAGTGTGGGCTGTAACCATCACCACGTTTTGGTATGTTTTGCTATACAACATCCAGGCCAAATATATCGTCTTGCCGGCAGCGCTTGCCAGGACAAGCGAGTTTGCCAGGCGTCACCACCTGGATATTCTAATAGTGTGGTTCCTAGTTATCGCGGCATTTATCCTGAAGCACTTCTGGTACTATTACGGCCAGCATTTATAATTACAACGCTTACGATTATCTGCTACAATGAGGCAAAGTAGCGAAAGGCTCCTCTTGCCGCACAAAGATAAAGACCTGCTTACCCGAACTGCCGAAGCGCCGGCTGCTGCGCTTGGCCATACGGTGCTGATTGGCCAGAAAATGGTCGATGCCATGCCTAACGCCGATGTCGTGCGCAGGGGTAAAGATTATTGGCACATGCTGGGCCCGGGCCTAACCACCGGCGCATCCGACGATGACCCAGCCGGTATTGCCACCTATTCTCAGGCGGGTGCCAAATATGGTTTCCAGACATTGTGGCTAGCCGCCCTGACATTTCCCCTTATGGCAGTGGTGCAGGAAATGTGCGCCCGTATTGGCATTGTGACGGGCAGGGGACTGGCACATAACATTCGAGTCTTTTTCTCGCGCCGCCTACTATATATATGCACCGCACTGTTATTCGCCGCCAACTCGTTCAACATTGGGGCCGATTTGGGCGCTATGGCTAAAGGAGTACAGTTATTAAGCCCCGGCTCGAACTATGCAGCCCTGGTGATTGGTTTTGCGCTATTCAGCCTGCTGCTGCAGATCTTTACCCCTTATGTACGCTATGCTAAATATCTCAAATGGTTGGCACTTATTTTATTGTCATACATATTTTCGTCCATTCTGGCCCACCTTAACTGGAACGAAGTACTGCGTAATGCCGTCATACCCAGCATCCCTTTTTCTAAAGAAGGTGTCTTATTGGTTGCAGCTATTTTGGGTACGACTATTTCGCCATACCTCTTCTTTTGGCAGACCAGCCAAGAGGTCGAAGAACAAGTGCTGCAGGGCAAGACCACGGTGCATCAACGGCGGCATACCGATCCGTCCGAAATCCGACGCATGCGTATTGATGTGTGGTCGGGTATGTTCCTAAGCAACCTGGTGATGTTCTTCATCATTGCGGCCTGCGGCGGTATTTTGTTCCAACATGGCATAACCGAAATTACCTCGGCAGCACAGGCGGCCGAGGCATTGCGGCCCTTTGCCGGCGAAGCCACATATACACTATTTGCCCTAGGGCTCATCGGCACCGGCCTGCTGGCTATCCCGGTGCTGGCCGGTTCCAGCAGTTATGCATTGGCCGAAAGCCTGGGCTGGAAAGAGGGCTTGTACCGCAACCTGGATCAGGCGCGCGCCTTTTACGGCATAATCATTATTTCTATGCTTGTCGGCCTGGGGATTAACTTTATAGGCATTGACCCCATTAAGGCCTTAATTTATTCCGCCATTGCCAACGCTTTGGCAGCGCCGCTTATTCTACTGCTGATTGTACTTATCAGCAGTAATAAAAAGGTTATGGGCCGCTGGGTGAATAAGCCCTATGTGACTGCCATTGGCTGGCTGGTATTCGGCATAATGACTGTAGCCAGCCTAGCCACTATTGCGGCCCTATTTGCATAAGCTCGGGCAAATGCTCTATCAAAAATGCAGCTTCCGCGGGATAGCGCATGCTAGCTGCAGCCAGCTGCAGCGGTACCCACGCGCTTTCTTCGTCTGTGGTTACTCCCGGTTGTTGGTTTCCTGACATTTGCATAAGGAATAGGTCGATGTCTTTTTCAACAGTTTCGCCGCTGTGTTCTCGGGATACACGCGTTACCACGCCCAAAAGCCTTATGACATCAACGCTTACACCGGTTTCTTCCATAACCTCGCGAACCGCCGTCTCCTGGGCGGTTTCGCCATCCTCAACATGCCCCTTAGGGAAAACGTGCCCGCCTTTGCGGTGGACTACCAGCAAAATACGCTCATCTCGCAGTAACACACCTCCGGCAGTTTTGACTTTTTCCATACGCGCTACTCCCGGCGCAAGGCTTCGATAGGGTCTTTGCGCGCCGCCTTTATGGCTGGGGCCGCGCCAAAGATAATACCAATAGCAATGGATACCCCGGTAGCTACCGCCATGGCCCGCCACGACACCACCGGTTTCAGGCTGGTATAGGCATGCAGCAACAAGTCGACTAATAACGACAATAACAAACCGATAATACCGCCCACCACACTAATAACCGTGGCCTCGGTAACAAACTGGGACAAAATTTGACGGTTGGTAGCGCCAATGGCTTTACGCACACCTATTTCGTGCATGCGCTCGGTTACTGACACCAACATAATATTCATAATGCCTATACCGCCCACTAGCAGCGATATGGCAGCAACGCCTCCAATAAGGGTGGTCAGCAGGTCCAAAATATTACTGCTGGCTGCCAATGTTTGCTGCTGGTTCAGTACTGAAAAGTCTTGCTGGCCGCCATGGGCGCGCAACAACTTTTGGTTAACGGCGCTAATAGCCGCCGCAGTATTGCCAGTACGATCGGGTTTGGCCAAAATTGTATACAACTGCATACTGCCATTGGTCAGTTTGCTAGCAGTCTGGTAGGGGATAAAAACCGCGCTGTTAAAATCGGCCGTGGGCGACAGCGGGGTTGTGTCGAACTCGTCAAAAATGCCACGCACAATGAAGGTTTGGCCGCGGAAGGTAAACTTGTGCCCTAAGGGAACCATTTCGCCAAACAAATCGCGCGCCGCTTTTTGCCCCAGGACCGCCACATTAGCTTGGTCATCACCTGGCTCAAAAAAACTGCCGTACGGGACCTTCTGATTGAGGGCATCCGGCAAGCTGGCGTTAGTAGCCAACACCAGCGGGCTAACCTTAGCTTCGTCTGCCGCCACCGTACCCGCCACTACACCTAGCGGGGCAGCCAGTTTAATGTGCTTAGCCTGCTGCACGGTTTGGACATCTTGCGTACTCAGGCCACTCACGCTGTCCAGCCCAAACAGCAGGTCGGTATTAGTAAGGGAGCCAGCACTATGCCGAGTGGTTATGTGCCCTGGCCGAATAGTTATAAGGTCTTTGCCAAAATGGTTAATCTGCCCGGCAACTTGCGCCTTGACTCCTTCGCCCAGACCCACAATAGTAACTACTGACACAATGCCGATTATTACGCCCAGCATGGTTAGCAAACTACGCCCCTTGGCACCGCGTATACCGGCAACTGCCAATCGAATACTGCCGCGCGAGCTCAAGACTTACTCCTGTGACTCCGCCGTTTTGGCTTGCTGGATCTTTTACCGCCTTTTGGTTTGGCTGTAGGCGTCTTGGCCTTGTCCTTATCCGGAACGGCCTTCATAAGGGCCGAAACTCCGGCTAGGTCATCTTCTTCGGTCTTGGTCGGTACAGCATACATAACTTTGCGCGCAGTAGCGGCAATTTCGCCCAGCTTGGTTGCCTCGTCGTGCATAATGCCACCGTCGTGCATATATACTACGCGCGTGGCGTACCGGGTGAGTTCTGGGTTATGCGTAACAAACAAAATAGTATTGCCTGTGGCGTGGATTTCGCTCAGTAATTCCATAACCAGCCGGGAACTGGCGCTGTCCAAGTTGCCAGTGGGCTCGTCGGCAATAATAATTTTGGGGTTGTTCACAAGTGCGCGGGCAATGGCCACACACTGTGCCTGGCCACCGCTGAGCTGCCATGGATAGTAATATTCGCGGTCACCCAAACCCACGCGCTCCAACATACTGCCAGCTTGCTTAAGCCGGCGGCCGGGCATCATACCCTTGTAGGCCAGGGGCAGGGCAACATTTTCCAATACAGTTAAGCGTGGCAGCAAGTTAAACGACTGGAACACAAACCCCACCGTATCGCGCCGGGCTTTAGCGCGTTGGTTAGAGCGCAGCTTGGCCACCTGACGGCCGTGCAAATTGTAGCCGCCGTGCGTGGGCCGGTCCAGCAGGCCAATAATATTCATGAGCGTGGACTTACCGCAGCCGCTCGGACCCATTACTGCCACAAACTCTCCAGCGTCAATGTTTAAAGTAACTTCGTCGAGCGCCACCGTGGTAGCATCGCCGAAGCCGTACAGTTTACTGACGTCTTGCAGTTCGATGATCGGCATGTCTTACCCTAGTGTACCTACGCCCCGACGCTATCCGCAAGGTGTTTTCGTAGTAATTTTTAAGGACTTGTCCAAAATCTAAGGTATAATGCGTCTCGTAACAAATATATGGAGAGGTGGCCGAGCTGGTTTAAGGCGCACGCCTGGAAAGTGTGTTGAGTCGCAAGGCTCTCGCAGGTTCGAATCCTGTCCTCTCCGCCACATTAAAAAGCTGTGTACTGCACGGCTTTTTAATTTTATTGGCCGCATGAACTCCTAATTTTTGTGATTATTTTTGTAGTTATCTATACTGGGAGCAGATGCTTGAGCTAGAACTATCTCCGGTCCCTGCTATGGGGAATAGCCCATGTACAACGTGGTGTGGCGTAGTAGCCTGCAGGACTCACAGATGCGAGCTGGTAAGAAGTGAGCTGACCACCACAGAAGTAGCTCGAGACACCGAGCCAGCCCCGATACCCATTGCCAGCGCCACCTCCAGTGGAGAGTTTAGTGTTCGTCAAGATGCAGAAGCCTAGCATGCGCGTCGTAACCTCCGGCTCAACATATATTGACATCGACGGCTATGCTGGCATTGTAGCCTATGCGGAGCTACTACAGACGCAGGGCGTAACGGCAATTGCCGCCACCAGTGCTGTGCCCAACCAAAGCGTGCCTACCGTAGTGCAGGCATGGCAAGCACCGCTCCAGACAGATTACACGTCAGGGCCGGACGATACCTTTACAATTATCGACATTTCGGACATCGACTTTTTTGACAAAATGGTAGTACCGGACAGAGTAGACGAAGTAATAGATCACCACCTGGGACACGAAGCCTACTGGCGTGCACATTTGGGCAAAAAAGCACAGATTGAGTTTGTAGGTGCCGCCTGTACGCTTATTTTTGAACGCTGGGAAGCCGCCGGGTTACTAACCAAGATGAGTCAGGTGAGCGCCCGCTTGCTAGTGTGCGGCATCTTAGACAACACCCTCAATTTTAAAGCGCGCGTTACCGCTACACGTGACCGCCATGCGTACAAACAACTGCTTCCCGTTGCCAGCTTGCCCCAAGACTGGCCGGCACAATATTTTAGCGCATGCCAGCAAACCATCCTGGCCAATGTGGTCAACGCCATCCGCGACGATGCCAAAATCCTGACCTTTGCCGGGCAGACCGCACCGTTTGGTGTAGGACAAATTGTTATATGGGATGCACGGCAAGTTATGCCGCAGGTGCAAACAGCCGCACAAGAAATCATGCCGCACAAACAATCACCCTGGTTTATAAATGTCGTTAGCATCAGCGAAGGCAAAAGCTATTTTGTGTGCACTGATCAAAAACTGCAAGACTGGCTGGCCAACTTGCTAGGCGTCACTTTCAAAAACAACATTGCCCGCGCCACCCGCCTGTGGCTGCGCAAAGAAATCATGAAGCAGTCAATGAAATGAACTTACCTTACTGTAACTATATTGGTCGTGCAGGTGATAATTCCAGCTTTATTGCCAGCAGTGGTTGTACCCGGTGCAGGCGTTAGCCCCACGGTTGCGTTGATAGCATAGTGACCCGGGTGGGTATACTGGTGCCTTTCGCCAGCCATAGTACCATCGTTATCTACTGCTCCATCACCGAAGTCGTACCCAATACTATCGATACTGGTAATACCGCGGCTCCCCATATTCTGGGTGGTTAGCCCTATATTTGCAGTTTTGCCCTTTATACGTGCCTGAACGGCACAAGAGGGCGGCGGGATGTAGTTGTCTGCCCCTGGACCGGACACGCCACCTTCGGCCTGACAAGCGGTTGTGCCTAATGCTAGGGTCACAAGCGAAGCCATAAGAAGATGATTGGGATTACGAAGTTTGTTCATCCCATGAATATAAATCACAAGCATCATCAGTTCAAGCGCTAAAATGGTACAGTAAAGGTATGAAAATTACCAAATATGAACATGCCTGTGTGACGTTGGAAGAGCAGGGTAAAAAGGTGATTATTGACCCAGGCGATTTTACGCCTACCTTTGGCGAGCTGGCTAACACCGTCGCCGTGGTGGTTACCCACGTGCACCCCGACCATTTTGCGCCGGGCAGTTTACAAAAAATTATTGACGCCAACCCACAGGTAAAAATATTCACTACCAACGAGGTGGCCGAACAGTTCCAAAAACCGAATGTGAGCGTGGTTGTGGCCGGGCAAACGGAAAACATTGGTCCATTCAAGCTGACATTTAGGGGCGAACTGCACGCCGTAATTCATCCCGATTTTTCGCGCAATAAAAATACCGGCGTGCTGGTGAACGACAGTTTTTACTACCCAGGCGATTCATTCACATTGCCGGAACAGCCGGTCAACGTTCTGGCCATTCCGGCCAGTGCGCCGTGGTTAAAGATGGCTGAAACCATCGATTTTTTGCGCGCCGTTAAGCCGAAAGCGTGTTTTCCTACCCATGACGCGCTCTTATCCGAACGGGGCCATGCCACGTTCAACAAATGGATTGGGCAGGCAAGCGAACACGCTGGCATTGGGTTTGGCGTTTTGCAACCCGGCCAGTCTATGGATAGTTAGCTAATGTAGGAACCCACCGGTTCGCCCTTGGTGGCGCGCAGCACGTTGTCCGGCTTCATGGGGTCAAGCACAATAACCGGCATGTTTTGTTCCATAGCCAGGCCCAGGGCGGCCTTGTCCATTATTTTTATATCGGCATTTTCGACAGCTTGCTGGAACGTTACTTTGTCTAATTTTTTGGCATTGGTGTGTTTGGTGGGGTCGCGGTCGTACACGCCATCTACTTTGGTAGCCTTGAGCACTACATCACAGCCCAGTTCGAGGGCCAGACTGACGGCGGCAGTGTCATGGGTAAAGTATGGGCGGCCAATACCGCCGGCAATAATAACTACGCGGCCGCGCTGTAAATGCTTTTCGGCTAATCGGAACGAGTAGCTCTCGGCTACCTGGGTAGCAAATACATTGCTCATACAACGCGTTTCTATACCCTGGCTTTCGAAGATATCGGTTACGGCCATGCCGTTTATTAGGCCGGATAGCATACCCATTTGGTCGGCGGTTACACGCTTGATGCCATTGCCAGCCACTTCGGTACCGCGCACCATGTTGCCCCCGCCAACTACCAAAGACAGCTCACAGCCGGCGGCAGCCACTTTCTTGCATTCCTTAGCTAAATAGATAGCCACCTGGGGGTCAATGCCAGATTTATGGTCACCGGATAGTTGCTCGCCAGATATCTTTAGTAGTACGCGTTTATACATTTTGCTGGCAGTGTAGCAAACGCGTGAGCCAAGTCAAATACTTTTTGCCACCCCAAGATGTTAAAATAAGGATATGGCTAGTCTACAAGATCCCGAATTCCTAGAAGCACTACAAAAACTATTCGCCAGCAGCAACGATGTGCGCCAGCTGGCAGAGATGCAAAAGCGGCTGTACGCCGGCCTGCAAGACCTTAGCAGCAGCCACCGGCAAGTGTACGACCACGTACGCAGTCTCACCGATGCACACAACCAAACCCGCAACGAAACCCAAGAGCTGACCCGATTGCGACGCGACACTGATAACTTTTTGCGCCAGCTGGATACTGCCCACCGCGAAACACGCGACACTGTGCGGCAGGCCATGGACACGATCCGCAGCGTTCAGGACGACATACGCAAAATTCCGCAGCTGGAGCGCACCGTTGAGGACCTCAAACGCGAGGTAGAACGCCAACGCCAATACGATGTTCGCGACGAACGTGGCGACAAAGATATAGAACGCCGCGTACGCGATCTGGAGCGCCGCAAATAATGGCCCTTAAGCTGTATTCTTGGAATGTCAACGGCATCCGTGCGGTGGTGCGCAAAGACGCACTGGTACCGTTTATCAAAAAAGAACGCCCTGATATTTTGTGCCTGCAAGAAACCAAGGCGGTGCAGGGCCAAGCTGAAATTGTGTTGCCCGATTACGAAGAATATTGGAACTCGGCAGATAAAAAAGGCTATTCCGGCACTGCCATTTTTACCAAACACAAGCCTATCAGCGTAATTAATGGCTTCCCGGACGACTTTGCCAAAAAATACAAATTTGTAGACGAGCAAACTCGTGATGCCGCCCGAGAGGGCAGGGTGATCACTGCCGAATTCGACAAATTTTATGTAGTAACCGTATACACGCCCAATGCCAAAGACGACCTTAGCCGCATTCCGCTGCGCCACAAACACTGGGACCCGGCCTTTTTAGCCTGGTGCAAGCAGCTGGAACAAAAAAAGCCGGTTATCTTTTGCGGCGACCTCAATGTAGCCCACACGCCCGACGACCTGGCTCGTCCCAAACCCAACGAAGGCAAGAAGGGCTATACCAGCGAAGAACGCGAAGGCTTTCAGAACTTCCTAGACGCCGGGTTTATAGACACCTTGCGCTTGTTTAAAAAAGGCAACGGTTACTACACTTGGTGGAGCCACTGGGGCAATGCCCGCGCCAACAATGTTGGCTGGCGTATCGACTATTTTTTGATTTCCGGCAGCCTGAAACATAAGGTCAAAGAGGCAGCCATTTACCCGGAAGCAACCGGCTCCGACCATTGCCCGATAAGTCTTACACTCGACATATGACCCCAGACGAACACACCATCCAAGAATTATTTATTGAAGTCGGTCACGGCCATCAGTTATATGTACACGAATGGGGCAAAGCAACAGCCCAAACGCCTATTGTATTTTTGCATGGCGGGCCTGGTGGGGGCTGCGGCGACGGCCATAAAAGCTATTTTGACCCCACACAACATCGGGTAATCTTTTTTGACCAGCGGGGCAGCGGCCGCAGTCTGCCGTACGGATCGCTAGAGCATAATACTACCAGCGACTTGGTAGACGATATTGAAAGAATTGCCAATCACCTCCACCTGAAACAGTTTGTGCTAAAAGGCGGTTCGTGGGGAGTGGCATTAGCTCTGGCTTATGCGCTAGAACACCCCGAACGCGTACAAGCTATGATATTAAACGGCATATTTACCGGTGCCCAAGCCGAAATCGACTACTTTGACCACGGCGAATTCCGCACATATTTCCCCGAAGCCTGGGAGAAATATTTAGCTGCCACACCAAAAAGTCATCATCGCAGTCCCTCAAAATACCACTTTGCACAGGCACTGGGCATCGATCCCCAGGCCGCCCGCGAATCGGCCTTTGCATACAGTACTCTGGAGTATGAATTGTTAGGCCTGGACGATCGCGCCCACCCTAATAAACTCGACGAATTTGATCCTGCAAGCGCCATTGTTGAAATACACTACCTGGCAAACCGCTGTTTTATACCCGATCGCTACATTCTACATAATGCCCACAAATTAACCATGCCCATATGGCTAGTGCAGGGGCGGTACGACATGGTGTGCCCGGCCACAACTGCGCACGAACTACACAAAAAGCTACCCAACAGCCAGCTTATATGGACAATTGCCGGCCACAAAGGCAGCGACCGCGCCAACTATGACGCGGTACGAGCACTGTTGCTACAATTTGCAGGGGTAAAATAGTGCAACGTCCGTTTGCCGTGTTCGACATTGACGGCACCATTATCCGCTGGCAGTTATTACATGCCACCATTGATGCACTAGGCAAGCAACAACATATTCCGGACGAGATATACCAAAATATTCGCAAGGCACGCCTGGCCTGGAAGCAGCGAACAGAGACGTCCGGCTTTGATACTTACGAAAAAGAATTGGTAAAAGCCATCCGGCCCATTATGAAAGGGTTGCCGGAAGCAATATTTGTCCAGGCCGCACAAACAGTGTTTGATAAACACAAGGATCAGACATATGTGTATACTCGTAACCTAATTGCCGAACTGAAAAAGAAAAACTACCTGCTATTTGCCATATCTGGATCGCAAAGCGAGGCTGTCAGCCTGCTGGCCGACTACTACGGCTTCGACGATTACATGGCCAGCCACTATGAACGCACGAATGGTACACTAACCGGCGAGGTGCAGTTAACCGTGGGCAGCAAAGACCGTTTGCTTACAACACTGGCAGCCAAACATCAGGCCAGCTTTAGCGGCAGTATTGCTGTGGGCGATTCTGAAAGCGACATTGCCATGCTGGCGACCGTGGAGCACCCCGTTGCATTCAACCCCACAAAAAAATTGTTCGCCCATGCCCGCGCCCACCAGTGGCCGATTGTGGTTGAACGCAAAAATGTTGTTTATCAGCTGGAACCTACCCATGGCGACTACATCCTTGCCAACGCCTAAAATATACATTGCGTACGGTGCGGGGGAAGGCCCAAGGATAGCTAAACGCTTGCGTATGGCCCTTGCCAAAGCCGGTTTTGAGCTAACGCGGTCCATGCAAGAAGCCGACATTATTCTAGCCCATTCCGGCGGCTGTTTTGTGCTGCCGGCTACGCCCCAGGCGCTGGTAATACTAATGGGATTAACCCATTGGCCAGGCAAATCAATTGTGCGTGCTATAGGCCAAAAAATACGTGGCGATCTGGCTGTGCATCGGGCTGAAGGTGGCCTAGGCCCATGGTTACGTAAAACATTCTGGAATGGTTTGTACTTATGCAATATGCCAGCCAATATACGTATGTTTCAGGGGCGCAAGCACGGCGCCGTATGGCAATTGCCCGCCCACAATACAATACTTATACGCAACCGGCACGACGCCTTTTGCACACCACAGATTAACGAGCTGCCCTTTGCAGCTATGCCGCAAGTGGTGGAGCTGCCGGGGCACCATGACGACATCTGGATGCACCCCGAACGCTACGTGGATATTATAAAATTACATTATGGATAAACCCTATTGGCACAAACAAACCAGCGGCAAGCCGTTGTTTCCGGAGCTGGAATGGAGCCGGCCGGAAAACAAACAGCACGCCGGTAAACTGCTAATTGTGGGTGGCAATGCCCATGGTTTTGCCGCTCCGGCCGAAGCCTATGCCAAAGCCACTAAGGCCGGCATTGGTTCGTGTCGCGTGCTGCTACCCAGCGCTATTCAAAAGGCCGTAGGGCCGGTGCTGGAACATGGTGAGTTTGCGCCCAGCACGCCCAGCGGCAGCTTTAGCCAAAAGGCCCTGGCCGAAGTACTCGAACACGCGGCCTGGGCCGACGGCGTTTTAGTAGCAGGCGACCTGGGGCGCAACAGTGAAACAGCAATTTTGCTAGAAAAATTCCTGGCCAAAAGCACGGCGTCAGTTACGCTTACTAAAGACAGCGTGGATTACGCCGTATCTGCACCGCAAACCGTATTACACCGTGCCGACACCCTTTTGGTCCTCAGCCTGGCGCAGCTGCAACGCTTGGGCATTGCTGCAAAATACGAAAAGCCGGTTACGTTTGGCATGGACTTGCTACATTTGGTGGATTGGCTGCACGAGTTTACCAGCCGGTTTGCACCGTATATTATCGTCAAACACCTCGATAGTATGTTCGTGGCTGTGGGCGGACAGGTAAGTACCACCAAACTTGCAGAAAATTTGGCGGTGTGGCGGGTTGGGACTGCGGCGAAGGCGAGTGTGTGGTGGGTACAGAATAGTTCTAGGCCGTTTGAGGCGCTTACTACGGGCGTATTATAAAAGCCGTTCGGCCCAGGCGTAACCTCGTTTGTTCATAGCCTCGCCGGGTGCCAGCATGCAGAGCGCCACAGCTCCGGCGCCCACAGCGCCCTTTAGGGCCCTGATTTTAGCACTGCGGCGCTGCGATGGGGTCATGTCAGGGCTTGTACCGTTAATAGCCCACGACGATTCAGACAAGGGGGCTTGGAGGGCGGCAATAGCCGCCAAACTTAGCCCACTGCCGGGGTTGCCATCAAGACTATGTGCCACAGAAACCCGCCGCATAAAATTTAGGGTATGTTGATGGGGTTTTCTGCCGGCCTCACGGGCAGCACGTTCCAGTGCCCGCCAGGATTCGTCTATTTTTCTCCGACCGGCTGTAATACTGTGGGCAGCAGAGGAACGTGGGTACGCATCATCACGCAAAAGATCGACAGATTCATTATGACTGGGTTGCCGTAATCTGCCTGCGCCTCTTTTGATTTTGAATGTCCCGAGGTAACCCGTTGTGATGGGCAGTTCGCGTCTGGCAATTCGACGTGCGTTCTGGTTATCAGACGCCACTTGACCTTTCAGAATGGCTTCGGCCTCTGCGGTTTGGGCTATGGCTTCGTCAAGATAGGCTGCGCCTTCAACTCGCTCGCGACTTGCTGCATAGGTGGATAGATCACCACCATAGTGGGGGTTGTCAGGATCAGTGCGTGCAATGAGTTGGGCACGTAAATCTGTGGCGCCAGTATAGTCACCGCCTCCGTGTCGGGCTACGGCTTGGGCGCGGAGGGCAGCTGCTTCGTCTGGGGAAAGAGGCGGTGGGGATTCGGGAGGCATTTGTAATATTTTATAATGATTTAGCTAAAAATTAAAACACGTGAATTAGGGAGGGAATCCTTATTTTGCATCTAGTCTTCGCGTGCTATTCGTAAGAGTCGATTTCTTCTCCGACAGACCAAATAAAATGGGCTGACCTTTGGCCAGCCCATTTTATTTGGTGGGCGAGGAGGGAATCGAACCCTCACGAGATTGCTCTCACAGGATTTTGAGTCCAGCGCGTCTACCAGTTCCGCCACCCGCCCAAGGTAGGCTTACAGAGGGGTATTGTACTATACTTGAGTAGATAAGGCGAGCAGCAGCAAAGCACCCCAGATGATACACAAACAACGTGCGCACCCCGACGACGAACCGGCCAAGCAAGACCCGGGCTATGTGTTGCGTCACCGTCACGGGCGCACCATTAAACCCCTGCATCCGCACCATCCGGCTAAACAACAAGAAGAAAACGATCATACACAGTCGACAATCAATCCGGCAGCCGAACTTATTCGTCGCAAGCTGGAAACGTTATACAGTAATGAACCCAGCGCCAAACAGGAATTGGCTGCCCAGCGACCGGCGCCGGAACCGCCGCGCTCTAAACACCAGCAGTTTATGTACGACCTCAGTACCTCCGGCAAGTCGTTAGCCCAAATCCAAACAGATTGGCACAACTATTACCTACATCTGCCAGACGATCAAAAACACCAGGTATGGCAAGAATTTTATACCGCCAACACCCAACAGCCGTCGTCATACACCCGGTTTGTCGAACAACAGGCGGGTGCCAACCAACCGGCTGCCAGTTCGCCACCGCCCGGCATGCCGCACCCGGCCGCGCACCATACGGTGGTGGCCGATCATAGCCCTGAACCCACCCAAACAGAAAGGCGAAGCGTAGCAGATATAAAACGCAAGATCGTCAAGCATGTCAAAGCCAGCGAACACACCCGTCACAAGGCCAAACAACACCTGATGTCGCTAGCTGTGGGCATCGGCACTGGCGCCCTGGTGCTGTTAATTTTACTATTCGGCTTTTTTAACGAAGTAATCATTGCGCCATTTATCCAGCCCAGCCGCACAACTGGCGAAACACCCATTATCGTCAGCAGTACCGCTGTGGCTGCCAGCACCACGCCCGAAGTCATCATCCCCAAAATTAATGTCGAAATTCCTACCGATTACGCCACAGCCAGCAGCGATGAAGATACCTTCCAAAAAGCCCTGGAGAGTGGCGTCGTACATTACCCAACCACCGTCCTACCGGGGCAACAGGGCAATACCGCGCTATTTGGCCACTCTAGCAACAATATCTTTAACAAGGGCAAATACAAGTTTGCCTTTGTGCTGCTGCACGAACTAGTACCGGGCGACGTGTTTTACCTGACTCATAACGGCACCGTGTATTCATATCGTGTATATGACAAAAAAATTGTGGAGCCCAGCGAAATATCAGTGCTTAGTAACGTGCCGGGCAAGGTTGCCACTGCCACGCTTATTACCTGCGACCCGCCAGGCACATCGTTGCACCGCCTGGTAGTATGGGGCGAACAGATCAGCCCCGACCCAGGCGCCAACGCTGCCGTAGCCGCCCCGGCTGCCGGCCAGCCCCAACAGCTCACTAGCAACGGTCCCACGTTATGGAGCCGTTTGTGGCAATGGGTTACTAACCCCTAGAACTTACTGAGACTGTGGACCGCCAATATCTACGTGTCTGCCAGTGGGTACGTCTACCACGCTTACTGGGTATGTACCCTTGGGGTCGCGTGTACAATCCCATTGCCAGTCGCTTAGCCGGCCATCAGGATCGGTAAAGCCATCACCGTTGTTCAAAAGCCCCTCGGGTGGATATTGCACGCCCTTATATACAGAATCTCGCGGGTACCGGGCTTCGGTATGATGCACTCCGCTGGGGGTAAACCCGGATGCTTCTGCATGCAGGGTTCCCCCCGCAGTGCTGCACTGTCCAATAACTTTAAACGTAAGGGCTTGAGGAGAAGGGGTGGCCGAAGCAGAGGTAGGTTTAGGCTTCTCCTGGGCAGGCGTACTCTCCTTGCTAGAGCAACCTGCAAATAGTCCCGTACCTGCTGTTATGCCAACAGCGCCAACGGCAACGAACAGGGGAGCCCCTCGTACCCTTGGGTTTTTCCCAAAACGTGCTTCCTGTGACCTAGTCATATTACGCTATTCTACAAATTTCCGTCCCGCTTGCCAAATTATTGATCCTGCGGGGTCAACAAAGACGTACTGTTCAAAAGTGTTTGAGCGGGGGAAGTGCCGCTGGCGGCTTGGGCGTCAATGGTGTATAGAAACTTATAATTGCGGGCAAACAGCGGGGCAAAGGCCGGGTTGGCAGCCGACAGGGTTTGTTTGTTGGCACTATCAAAATCAAACACCACAACCCTGCCCTTAGACACATAGGTCAGGCGATGGCCGTCCATCCAGGTAGCATGGGCCTGCGGCACGTCCAGGGGCAGTTTGGTCTGGTACCCATAGCTTTTGTCGTTTTCGGCATCGTACAGGGCAAAATGATCGGCGTTTTCGGCCGCAATAAAGCGGGCATTGTCTGAAAACTGCAGATAGTTGGCACCAGGTACTTTTAGGATACTTACCGGCACTAACACGTCGTTAGGCTTACCGCTCAGTGCCGCCACGGGGTCCTGATACACATATACCTTGTCTTCGCTGGATACACCTGCAGCTACATACCATGAGCCACTGTATTCGGTTAGGTCCAGCAAATACTGCGAACCGCTGGCCACCTGGCGAATAGTATAGGTTTTGTCGCCATCGCGAACCCTAATCACAGCTCTGCCTTGCACGGCGCCCTGGTCGGTGGCATAGAGCATCACCTTGCTGCCGTGCGATTTAAAGGCCAGCACATGGTCCAAATAGGCCTGGGGGGCCGGTTCCTTAAGGGTGGCAGTGGTTAGCGTAGCAGCGGTCTGGTCGTACAAATAATATTGATCGTATTTTTTGTCGCGCAGTTCAATATGCGTCGGATTGGTGCCCAGAGTAGTAGTAAGGTTAATGGACTGCGTGGGCTCCTGCCGGTCCAGCAGCACATACTCAAAAGTGTCTTGCTTGTCTTTTTGGTACAGGTGCTTTAGCAGCACCCGCCGGTTGTCGGTAGACCATTCCTGTAGTTGCCAGCTTTGGGTACCGCTGGTGGCAGTTAGCACGTTGCCAGGCAGCGTAATCTGTTTGGCAGACGTTGCTACCTCTTTGGCGTCTAGATCAAATACATCAAAGGTGGCCAACGATTCGGTAGATTGCGCCAGCAACCAGCGCCGGTCCGGGCTTTGCAGTATATTGCCTGGCTGGGTAGTGTATCTTTTGGTTGTTGTGGTTGTTAGCTTGGTAGGGAACAGGAACGGATAGTCAAAATGTTCTACGCTACCACCTTCCACCGTAATGGCTCGTTGCCAGGTGCGATAGCCGTCGCGGGTTAGCTCAAACTTGTACTGGCCGGCAGGTAACACCATGCGGGTATCGGTTTGGTCTTTATACAGTTTGCCATTCATGTAAATTTTGGCCGGGTCAGGCTGGCTGGCCATAAATACCAAGCCGTTTTGGATAACCTGGCCATGCTTGTCCAGGCCAAAGCCATAGGCCTGGTACAGCAACACGATAGTGGTCATAATAAGCGCCACGGTTATCAGGCCATAACCTACAAACACACGGATGGTCTGTTTTCTTTGTTTTTTGGGGTCAAGGAAGTCCATATGCCAGCCTTTATTATAGGGCATCCTGCAAACAAGGGTGTATACATTTTTTAGTTGCGGGCACCGCCAAGCCGCGGTAAGATACATATAACTTACGCTTAATGCGAGGCAACGGGGTAGTAACAAACAGTGGGCCAAAGCGACAACATCATTGAATTGAACGGCAAGCGCTACGATGCGCTAACTGGTAAATTACTGGGTAAAAGCAGCACGCCAGTTGTTGCAGCCAGCCCAACCACAAACGGCCACAGTGGCCGGGTTATCGATGGATTTATGCGTCCGCACCCCAAGGGCGCAGCGCCAAAGTCTGCGCAGCATCCTGCTACCGCACACAAGCCCGTACACCCAGCGCCACATCCGCACACCCCACAAGCTAAGAAGCCTGCTACCAGACAGCGGACTGGCGGACAGCCCATTGCACCCCATAAACCCCAGCGGGCCAAAACATTGATGCGGCACGTAGTGCACAAACCCGATACCAAGCAAAAACCGGCTATTAAACCCCAGGCACCGGCCGAAATTATGGCCAAACCGGCCAGCGCCATTGCCCACAAACGCTCGGCCGCTTCGGTAGATCCCATGCGTGTACTGCGCGCCCAGCATGTAGCCAAAAGCCAACATGTACGCCGTTTTGCCCGTGATCACCGCGGTACTAGCATGCCAGTCACTGTGCAGCATATTCCCGTAAAGCCAACACCGCCCGCAGCACACCGCCCCAAGCCCGTACACCCAGCGCCATCAAAGCCGACAGATATCTTTGAGGCCGCCATTGCCCATGCCCAAAGCCACAAACAACTGCCACCACCCGGCAAGCATCATCGTCGCGGACACAGCCGATTTGCCGGCCTTGCTGCAGGCATAGCCGCATTTCTGATCATTGGTGGCTTTATAGCCTACCTCAATATGCCGGGTATAAGCATTAATATCGCTTCGGTACGCGCCGGCTTCCACGCCCAGCTACCCACCTACAAACCCATTGGGTATGCGCTGGACGGCGGGGTACAGCGCCATGACAACAAAATAACCCTAACGTTCCGCAGTGGCGACAGCAGCTACAGCCTGACGCAGCAGGCGTCTGACTGGGATAGCCAAACATTGCTGGATAGCGCTGTGGCATATGGCGGCGAAAAACATCAAACCATCCAAAGCAATGGCCGCACCATTTATTTGTACGACAACCAGGCTACATGGGTCAGCGGCGGCATCCGCTACGACATCAGCGGCACCAACAGCCTCAGCACTGACGAAATCGCCCAACTAGCCGCCAGTATGTAGGCAACAGAGAAGTTTTTCTCTATAATATCGGGCATGAAAGTCCGTACTCGTTTTGCGCCCAGCCCCACGGGATATATGCATGTAGGCGGCGTACGTACCGCATTGTTTGCATGGTTAATTGCCCAGCAACAGGGCGGCAAATTTATTTTGCGCCTGGAAGACACAGATAAAGCCCGCGAAGTAGAAGGGTCTGGCGACCACATTATGCAGTCACTCAAATGGCTCGGCCTACAGTGGGATGAGGGGCCGGACATTGGCGGCCCGTTTGGCCCGTACAAACAAAGTGAACGACTGGCTATATACAAAGAATGGGCCCAAAAGCTGGTTGACGGCGGCCAGGCCTATGCCGACCCATATACCATGGCAGAAGTTGAAAAGTTCCGCGAATCTGCCAAAGCAGCCAAAAAACCGTTTTTATTCCGCGATTATCGCCCCCACGACCCACCCAAGTGGGATGGCAGCCAGCCCTTACGTTTTCGATCCGAGCCCAAAACCTACCAGTGGCATGACGAAGTCATGGGCGACCTCTCTGCCGGCGAAGAGGCCATAGACGACTTTATCATCCTAAAGTCCGACGGCTATCCAACGTATAATTTTGCCCATATTATCGACGACTACCTCATGCAAATTAGCCACGTTATTCGCTCACAGGAATTTATCGCCAGTGTGCCCAAATACCTTAACCTATACGAAGCCCTGTGCATCGAACGTCCCATGCTAGCCACTGTGCCGTTTGTAATGGGTCCGGACGGTAAGAAAAAGTTAAGCAAGCGCGACGGCGCCAAAGATATACTAGATTATGCCAGGGAAGGGTACCTGCCCGAAACCCTGCTAAATTTTATGGCTACCCTGGGCTGGAACGACGGCACTGAGCAAGAAGTGTTTTCGGTCAAAGAACTGATAACCAAATTTAACCTGGACCGCGTACAGCGTGGCGGGGCACATTTTGACGAACAGCGCCTACTATGGATGAGCGGCAGCCACATCCGCGAGCTGCCCTTGGACGAGCTGTATCCCAAAACCAAAGACTTCTGGCCGCCCGAAGCTACCAAGTACGGCGATGCCTACAAAAAAGCAGTGCTGGGGTTAGTGCAAGAGCGCCTAAAATTCTTTGGCGAACTGCCTAACCTCACCACCTTCTTTTTCAAAGATCTGGCTATAGATATGGAATTAATTAGTAACCACAAGCAGCTCAAAAAATATGAGAAGCACGACCTAAAATTGCTGCTACAGCAGGCCAAGCAAAGCCTGGAAGGCAGCGATTTTTCGGTTAACGACCTTACCGCCCGCTTAAACGACCTGCTGGAACAAACCGGCGAAAAACCGGCAGTACTTTTTAGCCTTATCCGCATAGCTACCACCCAGGCCCCAGCCAGTCCCGGCCTGGCCGAAACCCTTGCCATTCTGGACCGCGACGTAAGCTTACGACGCATCAGCGCCACGCTGGCCAAATTGTAGATGCTTACTGCAAGGGAATATTGAATACCGTGCCACTGGCACCGCCAACGTACTGCGGCATGCTGCCATTCCACTTTTCGATAGCCAGTTTTTGCAAAAATTCCGGGCTTAGTGAGGCTTTTTGCACATTCTGGGCTTCGGCGTCCAGCTTGGCACGGTCCAGGTTAAACTTGGCCTTTTCGGCCTCTTGCGCTGCAACCTGCTTGGCTTCAATTGCATTGGCAAATTCCGTACTAAACCCAAAGTTCACAATATTGAGGTCCTGAATGTTTACGCCGTATGGCTCCAAACGTTCTTTGATAGCCTTTAGCGCTTTGGCCTTTACCGCCGGTCGCTCGGTAAGCAGCTGGGAGGCAGTGTATTGGGCTGTGGCCGCCTTAAAGCTCTCTTGTACGGCTGGCACCACCACGCGGTCGCGGTACTGGGGGCCAATAGTCTTAAAAACTTTCAGTGCAGAATCGCGGTCCAGTGAATAGTTCAGTGCCAGCGTAGCATTCACATCCTGCAAGTCGGCCGTGCCAGCATTGGCTTGTTCCTGTTGTTTCTGTATGCGTGTGTCCATTTTTTGCAAATGCTCGATAGGCCAGGGGAGTTTTAGCGCCAACCCGCTGTTTGCTACGCGGTTAATCTCGCCAAAGCGGGTAATAACCCCAACTTGCCCGGCCTCGACCGTCCGCACACACGTAATCGCCAGCAAAATCAGCACAACTACCGCGCCAATAGCAAAGCCGCGTCGCTTCAAAAAATTCGTAGCAGGCTGTGCATTAACTTTTATTGTATCCATTAGTTTCTCCTTATCACTCTGTATGTGCAGAATACTGAGAGATGGCTGAAGGTGCAAATTTTTTATAACGTTTGTTTTACAACGATATACTTCGATAACCATAAGCTGTTACAATAAATGACATGAATGATTTTATTTCTATGCCGCGACGCCGGAAAACTTCGGATCACGCCGATGCGCCAAACACACACACAACACCAGCAACTTTTCAACCGCCGCAAACGGTGGCCGAAGCCGAAGAAAGACAGGCGGACACCCCAAGGTATATGCCGGCCAGTAATTTCGGTAGCAAACCGCCCAAGACTCACTGGTGGCGACACCCTATCCAATGGTTTAAACGTCTTAATAAAAGGCAGAAAATTATTTTTTGCGTCATAGTAGTGCTCCTTATTGGCAGTGCTGTAGCTGCGTTCTTGGTGCTGAATAAACCGGAGCCAGTGGTGCAGAAAAAAACCGTCAAAACCGCTAAAAAAGTCGAGGTCAAGCCAACAACCGTCGCCTCTAAACTTACAGGTTTGCAGGTTGATCCCAGCGTTAATGAGCGCCCGGTTACGGCTGTTATGATCGAAAATAGTTTGGATGCCCGGCCGCAATCCGGCATTGATCAAGCAGGCGTGGTATTTGAGGCCGTTGCCGAGGGTGGCATTACCCGCTTCCTCAATCTATTTCAAGACACTGCCCCGGAGTACATTGGGCCTGTGCGTTCGGTTCGTACATACTATGTACAATGGCTGATGGGCTTTGACGCATCTGTGGCCCATGTGGGCGGTAGTGCCGACGCACTGGCGAACGTTAAAAGCTGGGGCACCAAAGACCTCGACCAGTTTGCCAATGGCAGCTATTACCACCGCATATCCAGCCGCTTCGCCCCGCACAACGTATACACCAGCATGGCTGAGCTAAATGCTATAGAGGCCAAAAAAGGCTATGGCACCAGTAAATATACCGGCTTTGAACGCAAGGCAGCGCAGCCGGCTGCCACCGCCACGGTCAAAACCATTGACCTGGCCATTTCCAGTGCTGTCTTTAACGCTCATTTCGACTACGACGCCCCCACCAATTCCTACAAACGCTCCGAGGGGGGCAAGCCACATATGGTCGTGGACAAAGCCGGCAACCAAACACAGATTGCGCCCAAAGTAGTGGCAGTAATGGTCTCGCCGCAAGGCAAGGAGGCGCTTGGCAGCGGCCAGTTATTTGTATTCCAAGACGGCACACTTACCCAGGGAACCTGGCAAAAAACCGACAAAAGCAGCCAGATTAAATTTACCGATACAGGGGGCAAAACGCTCAAGCTCAACCCTGGCCAAACCTGGGTTACAGCCCTGGGTGGCGCCAACCTGGTAACTTACGCGCCCTAAACCATACGTACATGGACCATTTGCAAAAATTCACCAGCCAATTTCGCGACCGCGTGGCATTGCTGCTATTTGTCAACAACCTGATTATTATTGCCGACTGGTGGATTGCCGACAAAATATTCGAATTAACCGGCTATTGGCTGTTGGTGGCCCTAATAATAGGACCGTTTATAACCCTAACGTTCTTGCCGTGGCTGGGCACGCGATATTTGGTGCAACCCACCAAGCTCATTTGGCAGGCCATACTGCATATTGCGCCAGATACCGCCAATACACCTGCGCCCAACCTTAAGCAGTCGCATTTGGGTCGCGAACTGGTAACCAACCTGGTCAGCCAAGTGTACCAGTTGGCCAGCGTGGCGCAGGATATCGAAAAGACCGTTCAAACCGCGCCACCCAATTTGAAAACCGATTTCGTAGCCAACAGCATGCCATTGCCGCTCGTTATCCTAAGCAAAGACGACACAATATTGTTCGCCAACGATGCCATGCTCAAATACATCGGCCGTGCCGAGAGCGAGACAACCGGCCAGAATGTCTATTCGGTACTAGACCTGTCGTTTACCAATACCCATACACTTGATGTATGGCTCAAAGATGCAAAAGCCAACAAGGCGGTGGCTACGCAAAGCTGGGAACGGGTACGCCTCAACCTGGGCGAAAATAACCCCCAATTCGACCTTAGCGCCTACTATAACAAAAATAACCCGCAAGGGTTTGAAACCATGCTGGTGTTATTTGACCACACCCAACAATACAGCCAGGATGATCAGGCCATGAGCTATGTAGCCATTGCCGTACACGAACTACGTACACCGCTGACGCTGCTGCGCGGCTACATCGAGGCGTTTGAAGAGGAGCTGGACGGCAAGTTGGACCCCGAAATGCAGGGCTTTATGCGCAAGATGAATGCCGCCTCACAGCAACTGTCGGCGTTTGTGAGCAACATCCTTAACGTAGCGCGCATCGAAAACGACCAATTAACACTTAAACTACAAAAAGAGCAGTGGGCCGACGTAGTCAAAGCGGCCGTAGACGACCTGCGCCTGCGCGCTGACGTGCGCGGTATAACCCTGGAATTACAAGCCCCGTCCGATCTGCCGCCCGTAGCTGTCGACCGCATGACTATGTACGAGGTCATCGCCAACCTGGTAGACAATGCCATAAAATACAGTGGCGCCAGCAAAAAGATCGTTATTAAGACCTACCTAACCAAAGACGGTTTAGTAGAAACTACGGTACAAGATTACGGCGTGGGTATTCCGGCCAACATCGTGCCACACCTGTTTGACAAATTTTACCGCAGCCACCGAAACCGCGCCCAAATTGGCGGCACAGGCCTAGGCCTGTTCCTAAGTAAGGCAATCGTGAACGCACATGACGGCCACATTTGGGTCCGCTCCACCGAAGGACAGGGCAGCACGTTTGGTTTTACTGTGCACGCCTACAGCGACAATCTTGCGGCACGGGGCAACATGGGTGATACTAGCGATATCGTGCGCACTGCCCACGGCTGGATCAAAAACCACTCAATGTACAGGAGATAACATGGAGCAAACATTTACAGCGCCAGCGCCAACCGGCAAAAAAATCCTATGCATCGAGGACGAACACTTTATAAGTGAGTTATACGTGCGGGCACTGACCCGGGCCGGCTACGATGTCACCGTTGAAGTAGATGGCCGCCGCGCCCTGCAACTAGCCAAAACCAACCAATTCGACATCATCCTACTAGACCTCATGATCCCCAGCATCACCGGCATCGAGGTGCTGCGCCATTTGCGCAACAAAGCCGAAACACCCAAGCTGCACGCTAAAATCATCATTACCACCAACCTGGAACAACGCGAAGAAATCCGCGGCGACATCGAAAAACAAGCCGACGGCTACTTGGTAAAAGCCGAGATAACCCCGCGCGAACTGGTTGAATTCCTCGGTACCATCCGTTAAAGAATTGTAATTATTACGGCTGAAAACACTGGCCTTTGAGTGGGCAGGGGGCTATAGTAAGCATTAGCCATGTGTGGGCTGGTTTTTAGACCCCCTAGAAACCTTCCTCCGCACAGACTTATGTGAACATTCGGGGCTGCATACACACTGGGTTTAATAGCCAAAGCGTCACTACAACACCCCTCAATCAAGCAAGCGCTTACCAAACAAAATACCGACAATGAACGTCCTTCGGTTATTTTGAAGCAGCTTAAACTCTTTCGTTCCTGGTTACAACACCGTAACTAGTCTCTTTATAAATCTCTTTAATCCTAGGAGCTTGACCATGGATCTATCTATTAACAAAGAAGTAAACGTAAACGCCTTTCGCTTTACCACCAAAAAACAACAACTGCAATCCGTACCAAAAGAAATTGAATTCGACGGCGCATCCGTAACCTTCGTAGATGCCGGCCTGCATTACCTAATCCAAAAAGGCCAGCAGCTGATCCAGCTATTCGACATGAGCGACGGCCACAACACCTACCGCCTACGCCAAGACAACAATAACTGGACCTTAGTAGGCATGAAAGCTAACGCGTAGGGGGCCGACCATGGATAACACAATCTCATCCCAAGGCATATCCGTACACGCCGGCTTTCCCAATCCCGCCACCGACAAAAGCCTGCAGACCCTGGACCCCCAAGCCACCGACTGCGTAGTATGGTGGAACGAAGATCAAATTAGCTTTGCCGTATCACACTTTAAAGATCTACCCAACCAGGCCACTCTGTGGGGCGTAGTGACCGCCACCATCCACCAATTCCGAAAGAAAAATGTATGAACTTGCAGCCGCCAACATTACCACGCTGCCCAGGCATTGTAGATTTTGGAGCGTATGGCGTAATTACCACCGACGCCTGCGCTCCGACCATACGATTCGAGAGACCGCTCCCGCGCCGGAAACCGCCCGGCGAGCCTATGGTCTCGCCAAACGGCTTTCGGGCTCCGCTTCGGTTGAGTCTCTCGAATCGTATGGTCGGAAAAGCAGAACAAGCAGGAAGAATCACCGATGGCTAATCCTGTCTTCGCCCTCATTGACTGTAATAACTTCTTTGTTAGCTGCGAGCGCTTGTTCCAGCCCCAGCTGGAGGGCAAGCCGGTGGTAGTTCTCAGCAGTAACGACGGTTGCGCTGTGGCGCGCAGCAACGAGGCCAAAGATCTTGGCATTCCCATGGGCGCGCCAGCCTTCAAATTCCGCCAACTGTTCAAAGACCACCATGTAGCCCAATTTTCTGCCAATTTTGAGCTATACGGCGATATTAGCAAGCGAATAACCGCCTTGTTAACCACCGTTACGCCGCGCATCGAAGTTTACTCCGTCGATGAATCATTTCTGGATCTGTCGGCGCTAACCATTGCAGATTATGTCCAGTGGGGCAGGGCAGTAAGGCGTAGCATTTTACACAACATAGGCGTTCCTGTGTCCCTGGGTATCGCACCTACCAAAACTCTGGCCAAACTGGCCAGCGAAGTCGCCAAGCAACATCCCGAACACCACGGTACCGTCAGCCTCATAGACGCACAGCAGGGAACACACGACGCCATACTGGCCAGCATACCCATCCACGATGTATGGGGCGTAGGGCGCCAGCTAGCGCCCAAACTACGGGCCGAGGGCGTTGCCAATGCGCTAGCCTTGGCCAGGCTACGTCCCCAGCGCGCTCAGCAGCTCATGGGTATCCATGGCCGCCAAATGGTAGCCGAACTAAACGGTACCAGCTGCCGTCCCCTGGAACAAGAACACAAAATAGCCAAAAGCATCCTGCGCAGCCGCACCTTTGGTCAGGATACCAACCAGGCCCATGTGCTGGAAGCCGCCGTCGCCAGTATGAGCGCCCAGGCCGCCTTTCAACTGCGCCGCGCCGGCTTGTTAGCCCGCCGTATTGGCGTATTTGCCAACACCAATCGTCACAAACCTGGCTACCGCCGCTGGGTGCAGGAACTACGGCTGGATATGCCCACCAACGACAGCGGGTATATTATCAGCAAATTAGTGGGCGAATTGCCGCGCATGTTCAACAGTGCCCAAAGCTACCACCGCCTGGGTGTATACTTGTACGATTTTGTGCCCAATGCCAGCTTGCAAACCGATCTGCTGGGTGCCGTAAACACCGCCGCCCACGACCGTGCTACCGCCCGCATGCAAGCCATGGATATCATCAATTATAAATACGGCAAAGGCCGCATGCATTATGCCGCCGAAGATTTAAGCAAAACCTGGCAGCCCCAACACCGCATTCGTTCACCGCGTTACGTTAGCAATTGGAACGAATTACCTCAGGCATACATCACCTGGTAAGATAAAACCATGAAACTACACATCGTTACCGTTGGCGAGCCAAAACTAGCCTATGCCAAAGCCGGCTGGCAAGAATATCTTACGCGCCTGCAACACTACCACAGCGTACGCGTAACGCACGTGGCCGATAAATGGGCGTATAATGCAGCGCACATTCTGCAGGCAGCAGGCACTGCCTATAAAGCAGGGTTGGTAATCGAAGGCACGCAATTTTCCAGCCTGCAACTGGCCCAATTTTTAGACAAGCAGGCCCAGCAGAGCCGGGAACTGTGCTTCATTATTGGTGGGCCCGAAGGCTTACCACCGGAAGCTATCGCTGCCTGCGACCAACAGTGGAGTTTGTCAGCGCTAACATTCCCGCACGACCTGGCCATGGTGGTACTGGCCGAAGCCCTGTACCGCGCCAGTACCATCAATGCCAACCAGCCATACCATAAATAAGACTTATGTCGTCATGGCGGGGTGGTGCTGCTTGGCGGTAAGCACAGCAGCCAAACCAACCAGCCCAGCCCCCAGGTGGAAAGCAATGTCAAAACCAGTTAAGCCTGTAGGCAAGAGGCCCCAAAGTTTAGCATCAAGCAGGCCAAGCGCTCCAAGTCCCAGATACAGGACAGTAAAGGTCAGTAACGCGCTCCTAACAGCCTGGACGCTCTTAGTAAAGAATCCGGCATATATCAAAACCGCCGCCAAACCAACACGTAGGATGTCTAGCGCGATATCCACGTTCATTAGATTAAATAAATGTTCGCCACTGATGAATAATCCCGTGACTGCCAGCAAACCTACAACCACTGCAAAAATTTGTACAAGACGTTTTTCCATGGCGTTCTCCTTAACTTATCGTAACGATTACAGTATAGACATAGCCGGGTTGTAAAGCTGTGAGCGTTCTTACAGCAACGACGTAGTGTAACTAACACGGCACAGCTGATATGGCTTGCGCGGCAACATTTTGCGTTACCATAACCTCGACTCTTGCAAAAGAAGGGGGTAAATGGCCGGGAGCGTTCTGGCGCAGCACAAGGCCGTCTTCTTGCAGCAAATAATATTGCACCACCTCCGGCATGGGGAGTACCGTGCGCCAATACAAGGCGGCTAAACGTCGGCATGTTGCTTGCGGGGCAGGGGCAGCAAGGGCTCGGGCCAGTGCATCGTATGCCTCCAGATCGCTCAGATAGGCAACGGCTGCGTTTACCTCAACAGCCAACACCACACGCCGTTCTGCAGCTGTCCATTGCCGCATGGGAAGTACCTTGCCATGGCTTATGTCGTGCACCATACCATTCATTGCCAAGTACATATACAAGCATTTATTACGGCTCAAGCCCAAGGCACTCACCCGGGCCGGCCGCACGCTATCCAGATAGTCATTGGCTTTAGCAATATCTTCATCCTGGCTGAGTGCACCCTGGGAGCCGTAGCGTAACCCATCCCGCAATACTGCTTTCACGGATTCAGGACTAAGCGTGTGGAACAATACCATTGTGGTGCTTTATTATAGTGGATTATTTATACACCAAAATTACTAAACACGCGGCCTACGAGAGCTTTGCTGCACCGTACCTGCTTCGCGGGTTCAACTCGCCATAGCAAGCAACCAAAGTAAAAGGCCCAACCTTCGGCTGAGCCTTTTACTTTGGTGACCCCTGCGGGATTCGAACCCGCGATCTTTTGGATGAGAACCAAATATCCTGGACCACTAGACGAAGGGGCCGTGTTTTTAACCTGATAATCATACCATAACAGGGGCGGATGTACAACGGGCGGGGTGGTGTAAGCACAAGCGGTGACGTATACTATAACGCAAGCATGGACTATTTCTTGCACCATGTTGCTAAGGTGTGGTATCGGCTCTATTACGGGTGGATGCTTGGGTTTAGTTTGGCCATAACTGCCGTATTTATTTATGGGCAGTTAGTACCCAGCTGGAATCAATACATCAACCAATTCGGCCTGACCACCACAACTATGGTGCTGGTGGCTATCCATATAGCCTATAGCCTTACAGTCTACTGGATTGTGCAGCGTCGCAGCGGACCGTTGGCCGTCTTTACTGGTGCCATGCTGTTTTCGCTGGTGCTATTAAGTGGTATGAGCCAGACCGATTTGGGCAGCTATGGGGCGGTATATCTTGCGGCCTGGCTGGCCATGGCGGCATTTGGCGGTATATTCGGGCTGCCGATTGTGCTTGGATCGGTATTTTTAACTTCCGTATACACACTGTTTCAAAGCGATTTCCAATTTGACTGGTTGCGTGATGTAGGCTGGCTGCTTATTGCCGCCGAAGCAGCCTTTGCACTAGGCTGCTATTTGTTTTGGCGCCGACAATATGTAGAAACCCAAACCCAGCAGCTTACCCAGCTGTCCGGCCAGCTGCAAAGCAGACAGCAGCAGTCGGAAATTCTTATCCAGTCCATTGCCGACGGCGTGATTGTTATTAACACCGAAGGACGCATTAGTCTGATTAACCCGGCTGCAGCTGCAATGACCAACTGGCCAGCTAACGAAGCCACCGGGGTTGATGCCCAGCTGGTGGTTAAGCTAACCAAAGAAAATGGGGAACCACTGCCTAAGGAGCAAGACCCCTTTGCCCTGGCGCTTACCCAACGGCAACATATGAGCCTACCGCTGCAGCTTACCGGCCGCAACGGCAAAAAAATGATTATTTCACTAGTGGTATCGCCCATTATATTGCCGGCCAACCAGGCGCTGGCCGGGGCAGTAGCGGTTATGCGCGACATTAGCGAACAGCACGCAGTCGAAAAACAACGGGCTGACTTTATTAGCACCGCTGCGCACGAAATGCGCACGCCGGTGGCAGCCATAGAGGGGTATCTGGCATTGGCGCTAAACGAAAAGGTCAGCACCATCGACGGGCGGGCAAGGGGCTTTCTGGAAAAAGCCCACACCAGCACGCAGCACCTGGGCAAACTGTTCCAAGATTTGCTTACCTCCAGCAAGGCCGAAGACGGCCGGCTCAGCAACCATCCGGCGCTGGTAGAAATGGGCACCTTTATGCAGCAACTAACAGACGACCTAAAAATCGCCGCCCAAAAGAAAGGATTGTTTGCCGAATTTTTGGTAGGCTCGTCGGGCGAAACCATCGACGCCACCAGCAAAGACGTCGGATCCGCCCACATGATCAAGCCGCTGTACTACGTATATGTTGACCCCGACCGCATTCGCGAGGTCATTACTAATCTGTTCGATAATGCTGTCAAATATACCGACCAAGGCAAAATATCCATAGGGCTCACTGGCAACACCGAAGTGGTACAGATGTATGTGCGCGACACCGGCCCGGGTATTCCGCCCGACGACATCCCGCACTTATTCCAAAAATTCTACCGGGTCGACAATTCGGCCACGCGCACCATTGGCGGTACAGGCTTGGGCCTGTTTATTTGCCGCAAGATTGTCGAGCTGTACCAGGGACGCATTTGGGTGGAAAGCGAGCTAAATAAGGGCAGCACCTTCTTTATTAATCTGCCGCGCTTAAGCACTGCGCGGGCCACCGAACTGCAAGCCGCCCAGCAGGCTGCAACTACCGTGCCTATGCCAACGGGCAGCACCAGAACAGCCTAAAAAGCTGTATAGACAGCGACTGCCTTGCTGCCTATACTCATATGGTGGCCGAAACCATTTTATCTGTAAAAAACCTGGTTAAAGATTACGATGCCTATCGGGCAGTTGACCATGTATCGTTTACGATCCAAAAAGGTCAGGTGCTGGGACTGCTGGGCCCCAACGGCGCCGGCAAGTCCACAACCATCCAAATGCTTATGGGCGTAACCACGCCAACTGCCGGTACTATTCGTTATTTTGGCACCGATTTTAGCAAACACCGCCAGGCCTGTTTGCAGCGCATTAACTATGCATCTGCCTACAACTGGCTCCAGCAACGCATTACCGTCAAAGAAAATCTGTCGGTTTTTGCCAAGCTGTATGGGCTGTCCAAGCCGACGCAAAAAATTGCCGAGCTGCTGGAGTATTTCGAAATAGGCCGCCTGGCAAATCACCGGTATCGGCAACTGTCGGCAGGCGAGCGTACCCGCGTAAATCTGGTAAAAGCACTGTTGAATGACCCTGAGCTCATCCTTATGGACGAGCCCACAGCTTCACTGGACCCCGACATTGCAGATAAAACACTGCGACTTATTGAACGCCTGCGTACGGAGCGTAATCTTTCCATTTTGTTCACCAGCCACAATATGGCCGAGGTGGAACGCATCTGCAACGAGGTTATCTTTTTGGATAAAGGCAAGATTGTTAGCAGCGATACTCCACACAACCACACCAAGCAGCTAGAGGAGGTGATGATTACCATTCGCTTTGGCGGCAAACAACAAGCAGTACAGGCCGTGCTGGAAGAGCACAAGGCAAGTCACTCATTCCCCCAAAGCCATACAGCTACTATCAACACCGTTGCCGACCAAGTGGGGCTACTCATAAGTGCACTGGGTGCCAAAGGTATCCGTATGCATGATATAGAAGTCCAAAAGCCCACACTGGAAGATGTCTTTTTGGAAATTGCCCGGAGAAAACAATGAGCGTACAAACATCGTTGGGCCGTATGTACGGCCTCATCCTGCAAGAGCTATGTATTACCATGCGCTCGCTGGAAATCTTTATGGACATTTTGTTTTTCCCCATGATGAATGTCATTTTGTTTGGCTTAATTACACAGTTTGTAGGCAACGTGCATGCCGCCACCAACGGACAGTACCTTATTTTGGGCATACTGTTGTGGGAGATTGTGGCCATTAACCAATACAACGTTACGGTTAGTAGCCTGTGGAGTGTGTGGTCGCACAACCTGACCAACATTTTTATGGCACCTATTTCGATCATAGAATATCTAGGCGCACACGTAATTGCCGCGTTTTTGCGAACGGTATTTGTAGTGACACTGCTGGCCATTGGCACCTACTTCTTTTTCGGCTTCAATTTGTTGAGCGTAGGGCTGGTGAACGCCTTGCTGTTCTTTATTAATTTGTCTATTTTTGCGTGGTGGATCGGTATTATGCTCTTAGGCCTTATTTTTCGGTACGGCACGCGCATACAGGCTATTGCGTGGGGGACTATTTTCTTTTTCCAGCCGCTGACCGCGTCGTTTTTCCCGGTTACCGTGCTGCCAGGCTTTTTGCAGGCAGTGGCTTACGCCTTGCCCGGCACTTATGTGTTTGAAGCCGGCCGACAAGCGCTGACGCACGGCGGCATTAATTGGCGGTATCACGGCATAGCCTTTGCACTCAATGTAGGATATATGGCGCTTGCCGCCTTAGTGTTCTACGGCCTGTTCCAGCGCTCTAAACAAACAGGGCAGTTTGCCCGCAACGACCTGTAGCGTTTGCGTATAGACATGTTACAATGAAACAAAGATAAGCATAGGCGTTACAAAACAGGGGTAGCAATACAATGGCGAAAATTCTGCTAGTCGAAGACGACAATAACCTGCGCGAGATTTACGAAGCACGGCTGCAGGCCGAAGGGTACACCATTGTGTCTGCCAGCGACGGGGAAGAGGCCCTGGTAGTTGCCAAAAAGGAACGCCCCGACCTGATTATTTCCGACGTTATGATGCCGCGCATTAGCGGCTTCGAAATGCTGGACATTTTACGCAATACCAACGAGCTTAAAAACGTCAAGATTATTATGCTAACCGCCCTGGGGCAGGCCGAAGACAAAACACGCGCCGACAAACTAGGTGCCGACCGCTATCTGGTCAAATCGCAGGTAACGCTAGAAGACATCGTGAAAGGGGCCCAAGAGCTATTGGCTGGTGATGCCACTACCGCGCCGGCCGCTCCTCAACCGGCTGCCGCAATCCCGGCTGCCGCTGCCGCCAATGCGCCCATCCCCGTAGTGCCAGCAACGCCACCAGCCCCAGTAGTAACACCTGTCGCGCCTGCGCCGCAGCCGGCTGCTCCTGCTCCAGCAACTCCCACACCGCAACCAGCCCCGGCTGTGCCACCTGTGACCCCACCTGCACCTACGCCAGCACCGGCGCCACCAGCCCCCGAGCCGGCAATACCCGCAGCGCCATCGCAGCCACCAGCCGCACCGGCGGCCTCCACGCCGGCGCCACCAGCTACCCAGGCCGTGCAATCCACCAAGGCCAGCGAAGAAGCAGCTATGAAAGCCAAAATAGACAGCTTTTTACAACAGGCAACGCCACCAGCCCCTGCAGCGTCCAGCACCCCCTCTGCGCCACCAACCGCCGGTACAGCCCAAACCAAAAGCCGCGATCAGCTTGTGGCCGATGCAGTAAAAGATCTGGAATCTACCACGCAAACCGATACAGCCGCTGAACCACCGGCAGCAGCAACATCCCCAGTCGAATCTACACCCACCCCAGCACCCGAACCCCAAACCCCGCCCACCCCGGAACCAGCAACCAGCGATAACGTAGTTGTGGCCCACAAAAAAATTATCAAACCCCTGGAAGGGGCTGTCAAAAGCGCGCCCAACCTAGACGAACTGCTTGCTAAAGAAGGTATCGCAACCGATGACACCCCCAGCGGTGCGCCAGCACCCACGCCCAGCCAAGCAGCCGCCCCGCCCCCAACACCGGCGCCACTACCGCCCCCAGCCGGCAACACCGCAGGCGACGAACGGTTCACACCGCCGCACCCCCCAGGCCATGTCATTAGCCCCAACAACAGTAATGGCAATGTCGATCCCAACAGCATTGCCCTGTAGGTAACTTGGTGCGGATAAATCGCTTTATTGCCGTTGCCAGCGGCTTGTCGCGCCGCGCCGCCGACCAGGCTATTGCCGATAGCCGGGTGCTGGTAAATGGCCAGCCGCCGTCCATGGGGCAGGACGTTACCGCCACCGACCACGTAACGCTCGACAACCAGCCTTTACGCGCCACCAGCCCCACCCAAACTATCCTGTTGAATAAGCCGGTCGGGTATGTGGTTAGCCGCAACGGACAGGGCAGCAAGACCATATACGACCTCCTGCCACCCGAATTACACAACCTTAAGCCAATTGGCCGTCTAGACAAAGACTCTTCGGGGCTATTACTGCTAACGAACGATGGGCAACTCGCCCAACAGCTTACCCATCCGCGTTTCCAAAAACGCAAGGTGTACGAAATAACACTCGATAAACCATTACAACCACTGCACAGGCAAATGATCAGCGAATTCGGTATCGATCTGGCCGACGGCAAAAGCAAACTGGCACTAGAACGCCTGCACGAGGGCAATGAGCATGCCTGGCGGGTAATTATGCACGAGGGCCGCAATCGCCAAATACGCCGCACGTTTGCAGCCTTAGGATACGCCGTAACCACCCTTAATCGCACTATATTCAGTAAATATGAGCTTGCCGCAGTGCCATTAGGGGGCTACCAGGTGGTATAGGAACGGCTGTTTCAATAAGTCCCTGCAAATCCGCATGATATCCCTGGTGATCACGTGCCAATTCCTCTAAATATGTAACTGCCTGATTACCGTTTACCACTTCTTCTAGTGACGCATTGAGCGGCCCCCACGGATCATGTACTACTGCAGGCGAGGAATCATCTGGTCGCTGGCGCGACCGAACGGCATAATTATAGCGAGTCGTATTGGCTTCCACTATTTCCCAAAAAACTTCCTTCTGTTCTGTGGATAGGGGCAATTCTTCTGGACTATGACTATTTTGCGCCAAAAGGGTAAGCAGATGTTGCGTTTCTCCTGCTTTCACACCGTTAATCATGCCAGCAATTTTTACAACTACCTGTTCCAATTTGTTGGTTTCCGGGTCGCGTTGCTGGCATAATACCGGTGGCCATGCATACGCGTGGCCCCTCGAGACAACCGGCATACCCAAACGATAGCGGAGCGTAGCTTGTAGCTCCCGCCAGCTTTCCTGTACTGGTGGATAGATAAGACTTTCGAATAGGTCGACCGCCAATGCACTGCGATGTTCTGCAAGGTGTACTACTTCGGCGAGGCCATGCGTATTAGCTACGGGCGGCGCAGCAGAGCGTCTTTCCGAGTCAAAGCGTATGAGTTTGCCAGCCATGCGTATATTCCTGTTCTAAACGTAGCATCGCATAATAAACATGTCAATGTGTCAACAATTTACACCTTAAGATGTTATAATGGTATCTAATGCCACATAAAAAATTACCGATTATAGCTATTGTAGGCCGGGCCAACGTGGGCAAGTCCAGCTTGTTCAATGCCATTTTGGATCGGCGGGAGGCTATTGTAGCGCGCGAGGCCGGTACCACGCGCGACAGTATTACAGCCAAAGCCAGCTGGAACGGCCAGGATTTTTGGCTGGTAGACACCGCCGGTGTTAAAGATGCCGAAGACGAATTTGAATTTACCATTCAGGAACAAATCCAGCAGGCTGCCGACAGCGCCGATGTTATTTGGGTTGTGGTAGAAGCCAACCTGCCAGTAACCGAAGAAGACCGCCGGGTAGCCAAAATGGCGCTTAAGAGCCGCAAGCCAGTATTTTTGGTAGTTAACAAAAT
Source organism: Nevskiaceae bacterium (assembly GCA_035526505.1). Classification (GTDB taxonomy): domain Bacteria; phylum Patescibacteriota; class Saccharimonadia; order Saccharimonadales; family UBA4665; genus DATLCF01. The sequence goes on from DATLCF010000002.1 coordinate 450,545, forward strand.
AGACAAAGCCCGCGGTGAACTACCCCTGTTTGAACGCCTGGGTATTAAGTCCATTATCCAAACCAGCACCACCCAGGGCCGGGGTATCAGTGAGCTGCTGGACACTTTAGTTGAAAAAATCCCGCCCGCAACGCTGCGCGAAGACGACAACCGTTTGCACATTGCGCTATTGGGCCGCCCCAACGTGGGCAAGTCCAACCTATTTAACTCTCTAGCCAAAAAGCAGCAAGCCATTGTGGCCGATGTGGCCGGTACCACGCGCGACATCAACCGGGCTGTAGTACGATTCCAGGGCAGGGAAATCGAGCTTATGGACACCGCCGGTATCCGCCGCCCCGGCAAGATCGGGCAGGGGATAGAGCACTTCAGCGTCGTACGCAGTCTAAGCGCCATCGAACAAGCCGATGTTTGCCTATTGCTTATGGACGTTAACGAACTAAACGTAGCGCTCGACCAAAAAATCGCCGGCATGATTAAAGAGGCAGGCAAGGGGCTCATCCTAGTTATCAGCAAGTGGGATGCAGCCGAAGGCAAAGATGCATTTACGCGCGACGCTATCGCCCCCCAAATTGCCCACACCTACGACTTTGTCCCATGGGCGCCGCTGATCCTTACCAGCGCCGTTACCGGCCAAAACGTAACCAAGCTATTCGAGCTTGCACTAGAAATTGATGAGCAGCGCAACAAGCGTATCACCACCCGCGAACTCAACCAGTGGCTGCGCCAAACCGTTGACAAACACCCGCCGGCCGGCCTCAAAAACCGCGCCCCCAAGCTAAACTATATTGTCCAAGAAGATGACAATCCCATCCCGGCATTCAAAGTATTCGGCAGCCACACCAAGTTCCTGCACTGGAGCTACAAACGCTTTATGGAACGCGAACTGCGCCAAAAATACGGCTACAACGGCACACCAGTCCAGTTCTGGTTTATCGAAAAACACGAAACCCACAAACACGGCCGCAGTCCCACCAAAGACTAGAACTTTACGTTATAATCATCCCATATGGCACTATTCCAAAAAAAAATACAAGCCGGACACGGTATTCAATATTACACGCTTGGCCAGAACAAAACCGCCCTTATCGTTGGCTTGGGTAATATGGGCAGCCAATACGACAATACCCGGCATAACATTGGTTTTGCATGTGCCGATGCATTTGCCAAAGCCAACGATTTTGATCCCTGGATCGAAAAAAAGGACTTCAGATGCCACACGACTACCCAGACCCTCAGCGACACTCGTGTCATTCTTATTAAGCCTACTACCTTCATGAACCTTAGCGGTGAAGCCGTGCAGGCCATAGCCAGCTTTTACAAAATATCTCCAGACCAAATTATAGTGGTGCACGACGAGCTGGACGTCCCATTTGGTCAAATCCGTACCCGCGTTGGCGGCAGCAGCGCAGGACACAATGGGTTGAAGTCGATCATCCAACACATGGGCGAAGGTTTTGGTCGCGTACGCATTGGCATTGGCCCTAAAAACCCCGAACACATGGACAGTGCCGATTTTGTGCTGGCCAAATTTAGCGAAACAGAACAAGCTCAAATAAAAAATCTCACCGTGGAGGTGAGTGCAATTTTAAGCGAATATATCTTCGGCGGCCAGCTGCCCCACGAAACCCGCAGCTTTATTGTATAGCCGCCAACCAGCTGCACTTTTTTACAACATGGTTATGCTTTGCTACTATAGGGCCAGTGCCAAAATGTAATTAGGAGAACGCCCAGTGGCAAATACCAAAAAACCAGTGGCAAAGACAAAAACAGCTAAGGTAGAAAAGAAAAACTGGATGGCAGCATTGTTGCTGTCAATTTTTGTAGGCCAGTTTGGTGTAGACCGCTTTTACCTGGGCAAGGTGGGCACTGGCATTCTTAAGCTCATAACCTTTGGTGGCCTAGGTATTTGGTGGCTGATAGACGTCATTATGATCGCTACCCGTTCCATAAAAGACGTAACCTGGGACGACTAGTAAACGTTCATCTTAGATCATTAAATAGTAATTTTTCTGGAGTAAATCCAGAAAAATTACGTCAACTTCGGAGGAGAACAGTTCCGACGTAGTCCTCCTATGGAGCAGGGAGCAAAGCGACTGCACGACAAAAAAAATAGCCTCCAGAGGGGGTGGGCACCGCTGGAGGCTATTTTTGGGGACATCGCCAAAGCGATCTCCCCACAATGAGTTCCCTCGAAAGGAAACTCCACCCTTCAACCCACCCCAGCGAAGCGTCACGCGCTAAAACTCCATAAAGCGGTGCGCCGGCCAAAAGGCCATCTTTTCGGACTCGCTGGCCCACTACAGGGCCTCTGTAACAAGTTACAGGGGTTTCTGCCAGGGACAAGCCCCGCAGACAGTTAAAGGGGTTAGTTTGCTTTAGAGCGCATGTCTGTTCCGATAAATCAGAACAAGCGCCGGTGTAGAATAAGTGGAGGGTAACAACTTAGTTCTTCTAGTAGCACGCTCTAAAACAATCTAACAAATGTTAGAATGGGGGATATAAGGTGCGTAAACAATCTTTCGATGTTTACAAGTTGCGATTTTAGCAAATGTATGGCTTCATGTCAATACCTTTTAATAAAAATGTATGAATGTCAAAAAGCTCACGCTTGGTGGTAAGGACTTTCCAGAGGTGTTGGCGCACATCCCACAGCCGCCGCCAGAACTATATGTTGCCGGCGCACCGCTTGCCGACCTGCTGCAGTACCCGCGTGTAGCCGTGGTGGGCAGCCGCAAGGTCTCTACCTATGGTAGGGCAGTAACATCGCAATTGGCTGGAGAACTAGCCAGAGCAGGAGTGGTCATAGTCAGCGGCCTGGCTATTGGGGTAGATGCACTAGCACACAAAGCTGCGTTAGAGGCAGGCGGTCTTACCATTGCCGTGCTGCCCAGCGGCCTAGACCGTATTTACCCCGGCAGCCATTACCAATTGGCGCTGCAAATTATTAAACAGGGTGGGGCATTGGTGACCGAATACCCATCTGGTACCACCCCATACCCCAGCAATTTTATTGCCCGCAACCGTATTGCCTCAGGCTTAAGTGACGGCTTGCTCATTACCGAAGCAGCCCAAAAGAGCGGGTCATTGCATACCGCCCGCTTTGCCCTGGAACAAGGCAGGGAAGTCATGGCCGTGCCGGGCAATATCAACAGCCCCACATCGGCCGGTACCAATAACCTTATCAAAAGCGGCGCCACGCCCGTGACCCAGGCAACCGATGTGCTATATGCGCTGGATATCCAACCCGCACCAGTAACCGACCATCCTGCCATGTTTGGCACTGCCCAAGAACGGCAGCTGCTGGCCCTGATTGCCCAAGGAACATGCGATGGTGACGAACTGTTGGTCGCCAGCCAATTGGATGTCAGCTTGTTTAACCAAACATTGACCATGCTGGAAATAACCGGCAAAGTACGACCCTTGGGCAACAACCAATGGGGTGTATACTAGGACCATGAACGAAGGTTTTAGCGAACGGACACTCGTGTTAGTCGGTTTAGTCCTGGGCGGCTTGTTGGGCGGCTTTATAGGCAATATGATAAGCCACAGCCTGCTCGGCCTTTGGACTAATATACTTGGCGCCCTGGGCGCATTGCTCGGCATCTGGGCCGGCTACAAACTCAGCCAGCATATATAAAAAGAGCGACTTATTCGAGCCGCTCTTTTTATATCTACAGAAATGCCGATTTAAGCTTGAGTGAGCGCTATTTCACCCAGAGCAGTTTCCGCCGCCAAACGGGCCTTAACCTGTTCAGCTAAATCTTGTTGGGCCAGTACACGTTCTGCGGCTGTACCTAGTACAGCTTGGCCTGCTGGTGGTAGTCTATCCATATTATCTCCTTTAACACCCAAAACAAATGAAAAACCGCTTCCTCGTATTGCAGGTAGCGGCCTCGTATGCCGGGGCGTCTTGCCTAAATTATTTGTTATACCACACTTGTTTTACGCCTTGGCAAACCGCTTGTCAAGCATTTTTGTGAGATGTCACGCAGTATACCCAAATATAAAATCTTTTGCATTACACGAAAAGTTGCGTATTATAGGCTCTTGCGTATAAGCTACCTACAATAAACATGAGAAGTACTTACTCCCACACTCCTTTCGTTCTGCAAACCCCGCACAGGGCAAGCTGCCTGTTTTTTGCTTCTCAACGTAGCAATAGCTACGCCTCGTCGCAAGAAAACAGACAGCTTCACCCTGTGCTGGCTTTTCGAATTTCAAAAGGAGTGTGGGAGTGAGTACTAACTTAGTCATTGTCGAAAGTCCGGCCAAAGCCAAAACCATTGAGCGGTATTTAGGCCGCGAATATACGGTCAAAAGCAGTTTTGGCCATATTCGTGATTTGCCTAAAAAAGGACTGAATATAGACCTAGAGCACGACTTTGCCCCAACATATGAGGTTAATCCGGACAAAAAGAAAGTGGTTAGCGAGCTGCGCAAGGCAGTCAAAACCGCCGATGACGTCTGGCTGGCAAGCGATGAAGACCGCGAAGGGGAGGCTATTGCCTGGCATCTCACACAGGCGCTCAAGCTGGACCCCAAGAAAACCAAGCGCATTGTATTCCACGAAATTACCAAAACCGCTATCGAGCGGGCTATTGAAAACCCGCGCACTGTAGACCTCAAACTGGTAGACGCCCAGCAAGCCCGCCGCGTGCTGGACCGCCTGGTAGGGTACGAGCTAAGCCCAGTGCTTTGGAAAAAGGTCCGTACCGGCCTGAGCGCTGGCCGTGTACAGTCCGTAGCCGTACGATTAATTGTGGAGCGCGAGCGCGAAATCCGCGATTTCAAACCGGAAAGCAGCTTTAAGGTCGTGGCTATCTTTACCGTAGATGGCCAGGAACTTAAAGCCGAACTAGCCACCAAACTATCCAACAAAGGCACAGCACAGACGTTCTTAGAGGCCGCTGCCAAGGCTTTGTACAGCATAGAAGACATTGCTCAAAAACCCGGCACGCGCAGCCCCGCAGCCCCCTTTACAACCAGCACACTGCAACAAGCCGCTGCCCAACGCCTGGGCTACAGCGTTAAGCAGACCATGATGTTAGCCCAGCGCTTGTACGAAGAGGGCAACATTACCTATATGCGTACCGACAGCACAACGCTGTCCGGCTTTGCCATCAAGGCGGCAGAAGAGCATATCAAAAAAACCTACGGCGACAAATACTATCAACTGCGCCAATACAAAACCAAGAACGAAAGTGCCCAGGAAGCCCATGAAGCCATCCGGCCCACCGACTTTACCAAGTTAAAGGCAGGTTCGGACGGCCAGCAGGAAAAACTATACCAGCTTATTTGGCAGCGCGCCCTGGCCAGCCAAATGGCTCCGGCCCAAACCGAAAAGACAGAGGTAACAATAGGTATCTCCACCCGGCCCGAAAAACTAATTGCCAAAGGTGAGATTCTGCAATTTGATGGGTTCATGAAAGTATACGGCGGTGTCAAAGACGACACACTATTGCCGCCGGTCCAAAAAGGCCAAAAGCTGGACCTGGCCAGCATGACCGCCACCGAAACGTTTAGCCGCCCGCCAGCTCGCTATTCCGAAGCCGCACTGGTGAAAAAACTAGAAGAACTAGGTATTGGCCGGCCAAGCACCTATGCGCCCACTATTTCTACCATCCAGACGCGCGAATATGTCGAAAAGAAAGACCTTGACGGCACAGAGCGCACCCTGCAAGTACTTACACTACTAAACGGTGCCATTACCGACGAACAAACTACAGAGATTACAGGCGCTGACCGCGGCAAACTAATGCCCACCGCTGTAGCCGAGGTAGTAACCGACTTTTTAGTTAAATACTTCCCGCACGTCATTGACTATGACTTTACTGCTAATGTAGAGGCCGACTTCGACCGTGTGGCCGATGGTAAGGAAACGTGGGTTAAAATGATCCGCGAATTCTACAAGGGCTTTCACCCACTAGTTGAGAAGTCCGAGGAGGCCTCCAGAAGCGAAGTATCCCAGGCCCGCGAGCTTGGCATTGACCCCAAGACCAAAAAGCCCATTTTGGCGCGCTTTGGCCGTTACGGTCCCATGCTGCAGCGCGGCGAAACCGAAGACGAGGAAAAGCCGGCCTTTGCACCATTGCCAGAGGGCACCACGCTGGATAGCGTCACGCTCGAACAAGCCCTAAGTATGTTTGAGCTGCCCCGTACCGTAGGCAAAACCACCGAGGGCGAAGAAATTAAGGCTAACATCGGCCGCTTTGGCCCATACGTGCAGGTAGGCAAAACATTCGTATCCATCAAACCGCTGGACCCACGCACCATAACAGAGGCCGAAGCACGCGATTTGTACAAGGCAAAACTGGAAAAAGACGCTAACAAATACATTCAGGAATTCAAAAGCGGCATAAAGATAGTTAACGGTCCCTATGGCCCGTACATTACCGACGGCAAGAAGAACGCCAAAATACCCGAGGGCAAGGAACCGGCCAAACTGACCGAAGAAGAAAGCAAAAAGATACTGGCCGAAGCCCCGGCCCGCAAGCGTTTTGCTCGTCGCCGTACCCCCCGTAAATCTGCATAAGCTTAAAACTCGTCTTCTACAACATATTTTCGAACACGATGTCTATTTCGTGCTACAATAATCTTGAACAAAAGAGGGTTTGACTTTTGCGATTATAAGTTTTATAATTATGCATAACGTCTGATCATTTAACAGATAACAGACAGGGAAGTGAGTTATGGCAGAATCTGAAACGCCAAACAATGTGCCAAGCACCGTATTGAGCACCGAACAATTTGTCCAAGACATATTGGCACACCTGGAGCGAGACCGTGAACGCGAAATCGTTGCGCGCCGCTTTGGGCTGTTTGATCGTAAGGAAACCCTGGAACAAATAGGGGAGCTATTGGGTATCACCCGCGAACGCGTCCGCCAACTGGAAAAGTCCGTAGTTGCCCGGCTGAAGACAACCGCCGAGCAAGGCCAACTCAAGCACGTACAGGAAATAGAACTCGTGCTGGTTGAACATTTAAACAAGAGCGGCAAAGTAGCCCGTGTAAGCGACATAAGCGCCGTTCTGACCGCCGAAAACACCCGTACTGACCAATCCCGCCTGGCTTTCCTGGCCCTGTTGTGCCCCAGCCTGGTGGTTATCGAGGATAACGACCATTTTCACTATGCCGTTGCCATCAATTCCGAACGCGACGAAAAGACCATTAAGACAGCTGTAGCCGAAATTGTTGACACTATTAAAAAGACTGGTGAGCCAGTACTTATTAGTGATGTTGCCAAAAAGGCTCGCCTGGAAGATACACAGCACGCCCACGCCCTGGCCAGCATTTCTAAGGAACTTGCCACACTAAACGGCCGCTGGGGCCTTGTTAAGTGGCCTATGGTAAATCCCAAGAACATCCGCGACAAAATTTACGTTATCTTGTACGAAAACGGCACGCACATGCACTTTAACGATATTGCCGGTGCTATTAAAGGCTCTGACTTCAAACGCAAAGATGTAACCACCCAGGCCATCCACAACGAACTTATCAAAGACAAGCGCTTTGTACTGATTGGCCGTGGCATTTACGCCCTAAAGGAATGGGGTTACCAAAAAGGTACTGTTGCCGACATTATTACCGAAGTTCTGCGTGAAGCAGGGGAGCCCCTGCACCGTGATGAAATCGTCAAACGCGTGCTTAAGAGCCGTTTCGTAAAAGAAACCACTATCCTATTGAACCTGCAGGGCAAATCACAGTTCAAACGCGTTGCCAAAGCCACCTACGCTTTGGAAGAACAATCCAAATAATAATTCACCTTAGGCAATGAGCTCCATTGATCGCCAGTCTGGCGAACGAATCCCTATTCATCCGCAAGCACCCTTACACCCGGATATAATACTGGCCGGAAAAGAATCATATGTTATTGCCAATGTTCCGAATACTCCACACAGACTATTACGATGGTATGTGGCAAAACCCGGGACAACTGTCGACCAATTACATGAGACCATATGTAGTACCGAAGAGCATCTATCCTTCTTACAGCAACACGGTGTCGCCATTCCTGAACGTCAACATTTCATTGGCATAGACCCAGAACAGGAAAAGGGAGATGACAATCTGCCGGCAATATATACATGGGTACAAAACATTACGGGCATCAGCCCGCGCACGATTCAAGAAAATCCAGTAGACAGACAGCAGCTCATACCCTTGGCTAACGCCCTGCATTCATATTTTGAGTGGGCAACACAAACTCAGCCATATCTACTATGGGACATCTTTTCGCTCGACCAGTATATGTATGGCAAGCCAAGCGATGCGTCTCCGTTTGAGGTGCCTCAACTTTATTTATTAGATATCGACCCTTATAGGGTACCAGTGGATGATCTAGCCCATAATCAAGCAGCTGTAGAGGAAGCTCGCAACGAACTAGATTTATGGAGTAATACTCTTCAAAACCCAAAAAGGTAAGTATACAAAACAAAATACGAACACTCTATACACTAAACCGTACAAAAGGCGAACAAATCATCTCCATATGGATAAAGAATAGCCAGAACACAAAACATGAAAATAGTATAGGCAGAAGGTATGAAACTAAGTGGGGAGGTACAAACAAAAAAGTGGAGTGGAAGTTAGTGGACAAAGCAGAATGAAAGTGACATAAGCGCGGTGGAGCTGAGTGCGAAATGGGTATGTACATGATGTCGTACAATGTATATTTTGCGACACGAATTATAGTTTTAGGTATGGTTGGTATTACGTCTTATTTGTAGGGCAGTGTGCTGTATTGGTATAAAACCTGCCTGCACACGTATAGTGACGCGCAGAAACCTATATGAGATGTGCATGCAAAACACCCTGGGCTATGCCGGTAGCATACCTTAGTGATCATGTAGAAGCCCGTAGTGTTTGCTGTCTCCGCCCAGCCACTAGTGTTTTGCAACGTTGTAAAACCTGGAGGTTTGACTTTTCCACAGCAATGTCGTGAAATTATTTGCTTTTTCACCAATTTGATAGTATTTATATATTCCCTCTACTCCCCGCCCTTACCCTTTGTTATTTGACTTTTTAGTTTAGTAAGTTTGTTATATATATTTTTTGCAACACACGAATTAAAAACCCTATTGAACAAATTACGAACTGCAGTGGAGCAGCGTAGGGGTTTATTTATAATACACTCTGTCCGGTACCCGTACATCAACGTACTGGCCCGGGATTTTGCGCTGACTATCCAGCAATTGCTTAGTAGCAATAAATGCCCCAGCCTGCTGACGCGCACTGCCCTGTATGTTGAACTTCACCGTATATGGTGCCCCGCTTACCCGTATATCCAGCTCGCTGGTGCGCGCCGGCAAGGTATAGGTTGTGGCCTGGATATTTTTAGCTTTGAGCTGCCCCGCTACCTCTGTTATATAGGCAACGGTACTGCTTGGTAACGCAATACGTCCGGCAACAACCGGCAGGCCGCTTTGGTCGTTTACCACCGGCACCTGCAACTTGTCTGCATGCGGTATTTGGCCCGCGGCAATAAGTGCACGACCCCCGTTATCTAATACGTACGAGGTGCCGCTTGTAGTACTCAGGATTATCTGTGGCTGTGCGGGCTGTATATACACCGTGGGCCGGTGACCAATGAATGGCAACGACACCGACACGGCCTCTAGCTCTGGGAACTGGCGATGCAGTTGTCGGGCAATATGCGCGGCATTGACTGTCACTTTATTGCCATTCAGCACCGACTCTGTAAGCAGTTGCTGTGCAGCTTGGGCATACACCCCCGTACTGCGCAAAAAGACACGGCCCGATGCATCGCCCACTAGTACGATGCTGGGGTTAGGACTCAGGCGCAAACTAAAAACTAGCAGTACCAGCGCCAGTACGACAATCAGCATATGTCGTGCGGTACGCAGCCGCCACCGTGGTTTCTGCCGCTGCAGGGTTTCCAGCTCTGCCTCACGCACTCCGCTGCCCTCACGTACCGACCGGTTGGCGTGGTATGAAAATACAGTACCACGCTGTTGGGTTTGGGCCACACGATTGCGGCCTACGGGAATATCGGATTTTTTTTTGAATGTAAACATGTTGTTTATTTTATAACGCCCTGCTTATTTGACAGGATCTTTGGCGGCTACTTCTAATAATACCATTGCCAGGTGGTGGGCCGCGTCGGGCTGTGCCATTTTGGCCAGTTTAGCGCCCAATAACGCAGTTTTTGCCGGATCGTCAAACAATTCCACTAACGGGGGCAATAATGCGCGTTGGTCGATGCGTAATTTATCTTCGCTCACCAGCTTGATTGCCTTACGGTCTTCCAGCACTTTGGCGTTTTTAAGCTGGTGACCGCCCGCCAGTTGTGGATTGGGCACCACTACACATGCTTTGCCCTGGGCTGCAAATTCGGCCATACTGGTGCCGCCGGCCCGCGTGAGCACCACGTCTGCTGCCCCGCTGTATTGGTACAGGTTGGTAATAAAACCTTTTACCTGTATGCGCTGTTGGTCTTGTGGCGTTAGTTCGTTGGTATAGCGCTGGCGCAAATCGGCCTCCAAGGCACGACCGGCAATGTGTATAATCTGCAAATTGTCATAGCGTGCCAATAGATCGGGCACACAGACCACAACTGCATCATTCAAGCGCTTGGCACCCAAGCCGCCGCCGGTCACCAGCAACACCCTGCCTGTAGGGTGCAGGCCCAAGCGTTCGCGCGCGGTGCGCACGTCTTTGGCAGTATACGGCCGGTATTGGTACGAAATGGGTACGCCCACGGTAACGGTCTTGGCTGCCGGATAGGTATAAATCTCTTTTGGCAAGGCTACGGCGTGTATCCTGGCCCATGGGGCAATAATGCGATTGGCCAGGCCTGGTAGCGCATCGGAATCATGGGTAACATAAGGGATACCAAGCATGGCAGCAGCCAAGCCCACAGGCATGCCTACAAAACCACCTTTTATAAAAATTACATCGGGGCGCAAACGCTTGAGCAGCCAAAAACTTTGCCATAAGCCTACAACCACCCACACCATATCGCGAATATTCTTAAGCAACGTAGGTATGTCCAACAGCTGTTTAAGGCCTTCGCCATGGTAACGGCGCAACTTGCCTGCCCGCACCGTTAGTACGCGGTCGATGTTTTTGTCTTGGGCTGGAATATCGCCTAAAGAATCGCCGCGCTGACCAATATAGACAACCTTGGCGTCTGGCTGTTCTTTTTTTAGCTCATGTACGACTGCCAGGAGTGGCGTTATATGCCCCCCCGACCCGCCGCCGGTCACGACTACTTTCATATTCGTCACCTCCTTTTACTGTACTAATCCTTGGGGTTACATAATGGGTATACCGCGAAATTTGGAATACAACACCCAAAGCGGCCATCACAAACAATACACTGGTGCCACCATAGCTAACAAGGGGCAGCGTAATACCTTTTAGGGGCAACAAGCCTATCATGGCACCCACGTTAATAAGTGCCTGGGTACTCAACCACGCCAGCACGCCGGCGACTATCAGGCGGGAGAAATCATCCGGGGCGCGCTCTATAATCCGTCGCAGCCTGGCAAAAAAGACTGCAAACAATCCCAGCAGTACTGTTACTCCAATAAACCCGAACTTTTCGGCATAGATGGCAAAAATAGAGTCATTTTCGGCCTCGGGCAAATAGCCATATGCCTGCACACTACGGCCCAGGCCTAAGCCGATCATACCGCCTGAGCCAACAGCAATCAGTGCCTGGCAGGCTTGATAACCTGTGGTTAAACATTTATCTTCCGGGTGCAAGAACGTTAGCAACCGGTCGCGCCGATATGGCATAGCCGATATGGCCAGCACAGTGCCGATTATGACAATAGCAGCAATCTGCAGCACCCGCTTAATAGGAATCCCTGCCAAAAAGGCCATGAAGGCCATCATCACCACGACTACACCGGTGGAGCCCAGATCGCTCTGCACACCAGCCACAATAAACCCCACAATTGCCAACGCAATCAGCAGCGGCCGTAGCGTAGCCCTACTGTCTTTTAAGCTGTCCTCTTGCACCCTTTGGGCCAAAAAGGCCGCCAGCCACATGAGCAATGCAAACTTCAGCAGCTCTACCGACTGAAACGAAAACCCGCCCAGACGAATCCAACGGTGTGCCGGATACTGTGCGTTAACCGGCATTAGCAAGGCCAGTAGCGTGGCCGCCCCCGCAACTGCCAACAGAGGCATGTATGCATGCCGCCAATAACGGTATGGCACCCGGCTCATGACGGTAAAAATGACCAGCCCCAAGGCTACGGCCAACAGTTGATGGGCAACAAAATAGTTGCCGCTAACGTTCTTTTCTACGGTCAGTGCCGGGCTGATGGCATACACCACAATGACGCCAATTGCTAAAAGCAGCAAGCTTACAATCAGTAACAAATAATCCGGGCGATGCCGGCGTGCAATCTGGCTCCCCCGCTCTACTGCTGCACTAACACTGCGGCGTGCAACCGCCGGCATGCCTAGAAATACCTTCCCAGCAAGAACACGATCAGGCCAAGTACACCGGCCACCTGGCCGATAATCCAAAACCGCATAGTTACTTTTGTCTCAGGCCAACCGCTGGCTTCAAAATGATGATGGATAGGCGCAATCTTGAAAACTTTTTTGCCATGGCGTAATTTTTTGGAAGCTATTTGGATCATACTGGACCCAGCCTCGGCTACGAATACCATACCGATAATAGGCAGTAGCAGCACGGTGTCGGTCAGCATAGCCACAACCCCCAGCGCCGTCCCCAATGCAAACGACCCCACATCGCCCATAAAAAACCGGGCTGGATACACATTGAACCAAGTGTAGCTGAGCAGCGCACCCACAATGGTCATACAAAACCCAGCAACCCCAAAACGTCCTTCCAGCGCCGCAATAATGGCGTACACGCCAAAAGCGGTCGAGGCCAAGCCGCCGGCCAAGCCGTCCAGCCCATCGCTAATATTTACCGCGTTAGCCGTGGCCACTACTACCAACACAAATAACGGGATAATCAGCCAGCCAATATGTAGTTGCGAATGCATGGCCGGAATGTGAATGCTGGCTACATCCAGCTTAAAGTAAAAGAACAGCCCGCCCAACAGCGCCACTAGCGTGGTTAGCAAAAGCTTTATTTTGGTTCGTAGCCCTGCCACACCGCCGCCGTTACCGCGCAGGTTGATAATGTCATCCAACAAACCAACACCGGCCGCGCCAACCAATGCTGCTACTGGCAACCATGTTTCCGAACGGCTGAGATTAAACGGAACAGTTACTAGTAACACAGCCAGCACCGTGATGGCGCCAGCCATGGTCGGGATAAGCCGTTTGTGTTTTTGGGCGTGTAGCTTAATAAACATTTTGGCTTTCTCGCCTGTTGTGGTTGCAGTGCGCGGCTTTTTCCACCACTGCCACTTATAGGCTGCCGTGGTGTACAGCGGCGTAATAAGCATGCTTACCAAAAAGCCCAAAAAGCCCAGTAACAGCGTGCGAATAAGAGTGTCCGATTCAACAGCGATGTGCAGTGTGCTCATTTGTCTTTATTTCCTTGTATCTTCTTAGTCTAGCGCGTTTTGGGTGCTACGCCAAAATTGTTAATCAGCATGGTTACCAGGTTGGAAAATATTGGCTGAGCCGCCGCCGTACCGGCATAACCGCCGTTGTGTGGCTGGTTAACGCGCACCACAACAACGTATTGTGGGCTGTCGCCCCCCACAAAGCCCATGTAGGTACCATTAAACTCGTTATCGTGATAGCCACCCCCCGATTTGGCAATCTGCGCCGTGCCTGTCTTGCCACCTACTACGTAATTAGTATTAAATTTCAGGCCATGGCCTTTGACAATGTAAGCCATCAGTCCTTGCATTTCCTGGCTGACTTGGGGTGAGACCACTCCGCTTTTTACTATCTCCGGTTTTTTTGCTGTTGCTTTGCCATCTGCAGCAATGGTTTGGTCAACCAACCGAGGCCGGTAATAGGTGCCGCCATTAATGACTGCCGATAGCGCAGCGCCCATTTGCACCGGTGTGGCGGTCATTCCCTGCCCGAACGATGTATTAGCATAGGTTAGATCAAGCCCATAGCCTGTGTTGGGGCTTGGAATATACCCTTCGGCCTCATAACCCTGTTCAATGCCAGTTGGTTTGCCGAACTGATAATGATCAGTCATGTAGCTATACCAGGCCGTACGACCTTTTTGATTGACCTGTTCGCTGTGCCCGCCCATTTGCATAAGCAGCCAGGTGGCGCCAGTGTTTAAGGACAGGTTCAGGATGTCGGCAATGCTTTTGGTGCCCGCACCGCCATCTTCCTCGATATTGGTAATTTTGTAGCCGTCAATTTTCCAGCTGGCCGGATCGTAATAGGACGTATTAGCCTTTACAACCCCTTGATCAAGCGCCGCAGCGGCGGTCAGCGGCTTCATAATAGAGCCAACCTCCAGCGGCGAGCTAACCGCCGCGTTATTAAATACGTTGGCATCTTCGACAGCGCCGTAATTGCCTGGGTCGTATGTAGGCCAGTTGGCCATGGCCTTAATAGCACCGGTGCGTGGGTCCATAATAAGCGCGCTGCCACTGTCGGATTTGGCGCTTTTAAGTCCTTGCTGCAATATGGTTTCCAGCTGTTTTTGTACAGCCATATCAATGGTTAATACCACGTCTTTACCGGCCACGGGCTGCTCGAGTGTATTGTCCGTATTGGCTGCTAGTGGTATGCCATTAATGTCAGTGACTGCCTTGAGCTTGCCAGCACTGCCAGCCAGTTGCGGCTGCAGGGACTGCTCGATGCCGTACACGCCCTTGCCGTCGTTATTCACAAAGCCTAGCAGCTGTGATGCCAGCGCACCATCCGGATAGACTCGATAATCTTGGGCCATGGCGCCAATACCGGGATATTTATGCTTTAAAATGCTCTTTTTCTTGTCTTCCGATACCTTTTTTGCCAGCACTACGTACCGCGTATGCTTGGTTTTTAATTTCTTCTCGAAGGCATTAGCATCACCCCCCAACACATTGGCTAGCGTTTCGGCCGCCTGGCCAGCATCTTTAACAAGCGTGGGATCAACATATACGGAAAAAAGCTGCTGATTTAACACAATGGGCACCACACTACTGCCCTGGTGTGCCTTAATGGTGCCGCGGGAGGCCGGAATTTCGTATTGCTTTAGCTGGTCGCTCAGTGCCAGGTTACGGTAGTGATCGTAGCGGATAACCTGCAGATAAAACAATCGCACAAAAAAGACCGTCATTACTAGCAAAACGAGCACATACCAAATACGTGCACGCTCAATAGCTTTGACCGTCGAGGGGCTAACTTCCATGAGTACGAGTTATTATAGCTAATCCTTTACAGTACCGCTGGGAGCTGCAGCTACCAAACCCTTGGCAGCGTCGCTGTTCTGCACACGGTCAACTGATTGCAAACGGGCCGAGGCAACTTCAAGGTCGTCGTGCTCTTCCTTGAGCTGCGTCTGCTGCTTTTGCAAGCTGCTAATCTTGTAGCCATAGGCATTGGTTTTGGTAACCTGTGTTAGGTACAATAACCCCAACAGACAAGCCAGCACTATCAAGAGTACAGTGTTACTGACCGGGCCAAGCGCACGCTCTTTGGTGCGAAAGCTAACGGCGTTTTGGTTACGCCCCAGGCGTTGTTGACGTCCTAGAGCAAGAGAGCTGGAATATGTCATAAGTTTTATCTTTGTTTTTATGTTTGTTTTTGGCCTCGGGTGCTTTTGAGGTAATCGCCAGCACCCTTGGCGGCTATCCTAACTTAGGCTGCTTCCACTACGTGGACACGAACCTTGTAGGCGCGGGACTTGTTTGTAACTTCGATTTTCAAAGTACTAGCCCCTTTCTTTTTTGTTATTTTTGTTTCGCTGCGGCGCGGAGTTTGGCACTCCTGGCTCGCGGATTAAAAACTATTTCGTCGTTGCTGCCAGTGACTGGTTTTTTGGTAAGGAGGCGTAAACTGGCATCGTAACGCTCGCCACTTGCCTGTTGCAACGCTTGTTTGACTAAGCGATCTTCCAGGCTATGGAAGCTGATGATGGCAATTCGGCCCTTTGGCGCCAGCAAATCGTCTATCCATAGTGGCAAGCTTTTGCGCAGTAGCTCAAGCTCGTCATTTACAGCTATCCGGAGCGCCTGAAACGTCCGGGTGGCTGGATGGACTTTGCTGTGCCCAGGCCAAGCCTTGGCAGCAATTAATGCAAGTTGGCTCGTGGTATGGATTGGCCGGTTGTGCACAATCAGCGACGCAATACGCGCAGCTTTTGGCTCCTCGCCATAGCGTCGGATAAGCTCCGCCAGCTCAGCTTCCTGATAGGTGTTAACTATTCTGTCTGCGGTGAGCATTTGGGTAGTATCCATGCGCATGTCCAATGGCCCATCCTGTTGGATGGAAAACCCACGACTCGCAATATTAAGGTGCGGTGACGACACGCCCAAGTCGGCCAATATTACATCGAACTGTTTCCCTTGCGCTTTAAGTTTCTCGCTAGCTGACAAAAAGTCTGCCTGGACAATCTCGGCCCCTTGCCCTTCGAATCGTTCTTCCAACTGTTGTATGGCAGCTGAGTCACGGTCGACGAGCACGGTTGCGCGCGGATTTTTGGTTCGCTCCAGTATTGCGTGTGCGTGGCCGCCATATCCGCCCGTTAGGTCAAGGTATGAGTTCCCTGCCTGCGGGTCAAGATAGTGCAGTACTTCGCGTAGCAATACTGGCGTATGTATTCGGTTTTCTTGGTGCATCTTGCTTATTGTACACTTTTGTTTTGGTGTTTTTGTTTTTGCAAGGTCACCTATTCAGCAGCCAACTTTTTGTTTTTTTGTGTAGTTTTTGTTTTTGTGGCGGTTATCCGTTGGTTGGTAAAGAAGTAATAACGAGTTGCAAAAACGGTTTAGGTAAGACTTTTACGTCTTAGGACTTCTTATCCAGCGGTTAACCAAAAGTTGAGAGACTTATGTGTGAGGTGGAGTTTTGGGAGGTGTTTTTCCAAGTAATGTGCGAGGGTTTTTATAAAGTGGTGCCCTTGTCCACTTGTTGGCTGCCGAATAGCTAACCTCGAGTCGTTTGTTTGGTTGCTTATTTCGGTTAAATTGTGAATGTACAGGCTCAAACCTATCGCTTAGGTACCGGCCATAATTCGCCAATACTTTCCGACGCGTACTGCCACGACATCCTTATCGATTCCCGCAAAGTCCAGCAAATGCTGTTCTAAGGTAATGCGCCCCTGTTTGTCGTCAATGGCGCCCTCTGCCTTGCCCATTCGGAATTGGACATTGAGATCGGCCGTTTTTTCGTCCAGGATATTGCCCTGCAACAACGGTTCGACATCTTTGTCCCATACCATTTTTGGGTATAGGTGCAGATACTTTTGGAATCCTCGGGTTATAACTACCCCGCCCGCAAATTCGGCTCTAAGCTCGGTCGGTATGGTTAACCGCCGCTTATCGTCAAGCTTACGTTGAAAATAGTCTACCGTGGCCATGTAGGTATGAGTTTTAAATTGCAGTGGTTTTTTATTGTTTTTGTTTCCGCGGGGTGCTCGCTTTTTTTGGGCTACCCACGATTACCCACTGCCATGACTATACTACCCACACTTACCCACACACAAGTATTTTTTCATGAAAAGAGTGGTGTTTCCTACACCACTTTTCCACAGATATATCGAAGTATCCTAGTTTTCCACAATATGTAGTGCTAGCGTGCAATATGCTGGCGCTAGCCTGCAGCTTTAACCATTGTCCGATCCTATCGCCCTGAAATGGTTGGGGCCCGTTGGGTAATACCAAAGCTTACAGGCATACGTGTTGTTTCCTCGCGCATATAGGTACCTATTAGGCCAAAACCCTGATTATAGGCATCGCGCATCATGCCTACCAGTTTACTGTCGGTTTTCAGGATAGCGACGGTTAATAGCCCTAGGACGACATACAGGCATGCTTGGCTACGAAAGAAATGTTCTACTTTTTGGTGAATGGTTTTTTTGTTTGTTTTCATTGTGTTTGTATTGGTAGCAATACGAACATATCATAACAAAACATTAGCATTTTGTCAATTTTATGACATTCTAATCAGGTTGATCAGCTCGTGCGCCAGCTTGGTGGCATCATGCCGAATAAAAGACCGTGTGGCGGCCAACGCATCCCCTTTTTGCGGCACTGGCATATCCGCTGCAACCAGCTTGCGCCCTATTGCGGTATAGGGTGCCGCCGCCAGCTGTGGTTGGTTGGGCTGAACTGGTAATTCATGGGCTCGGGCATAGCGCTCAAGAATTCTCTTGCCGGGCGGCGCAGTATTGTACAGCACATAATCAATCACCGGGCTGCCGGCAAATCGTTCAATTTCCGCTGCATGATCAGCCACGGTAAACCCTTGGGTATGGCCCGGCTTGGTTACCAAATTACAAACATATACCACGGTAGCACGTGTGGCAGCCAAACAGTCGGCCATACCCTGCACCACCAAAAGTGGCCCCAAGGAGGTATAGATATCCCCTGGTGCAATAACCACCATGTCCGCTTGAGCAATTGCTTGTGCGGCTAAAGGATTTATATGCGCTTCAGGCTCCAGGTAAAGCTGCGGCCGGCCCTTTTGGGTAATAAAATGCGCATCGTCAATCTGTCGCTCACCATACATTTTGGTGTTATCTGCCCAAACGGCCACCAGACGCACATTATCGAGGGTAATGGGCACCACGCTGCCCTTAACGCGCAAGACTTCGCCCGCCATGCGTACGGCTTGGCCAAAGTCGTCGGTCATTTTTTCAACAGCGCTTAAGAATAGGTTGCCAAACGTGTGCCCGGCCAAATCGCCCTCATGAAACCGAAAATTAAAAAGCTGACGTAACTCGTCAGAGTCATCGCTTAGTGCTACTAGACACTGCCGTACATCACCGGGTGGCAACACCCCCAAATCATCGCGCAGCTGGCCGGAAGAGCCGCCGTCATCTGCCATGCCGACGAGCGCCGTAACATTGCAGTCAAGCTGGCGTAACCCGCTCAACACTGCAAAACTACCCGTACCGCCGCCGATGACAACAATGTTTGGTGTATGTGCCGCCTTCATTCCTCCCAAGCATACGATACCTTGCATAATCTCACAATAATTGCTTGACACGGGCCGACTGGCCCCCTTACACTCGACATCTATTAGGAGACATCTGTAATAATGGCACCCAAACCCGGCAAATTTATTAAGAATAGCGCTAACGAAGCACTTAATCATACCTGGGGGCGCGTCATTGCCGCCGGGGGCTTAGTAGCTGTAAGTATATGGGGTACCACCCATACCATCGACGGCACTAGCTTTGCAGCCACCATGGATAAAGGTACCGCCGGGGCAATGGAAGATAAAAAATTTAATGGCGAGGGCCTGTTTATCCCACCAGTTCGTAACCCGGCAATAGTACCTTTTGCGCTTGCAGAAGCCTATAATAGCTACGGCGAACCTATGAGTAACCCCAGGGCCCATGTTTCCGTGGCCTGTGGTGCAGTAGCCCTGAATAACTTGGACAACTCTGCCCCATGGGACCGGGCGGTAAAATATTATGATCAAGCCTACCAAACAGGTGCCGATCAAGCGCAAGCCGATATATACACAGAAAAAGCAGCCGATATTTGCGATAGCATACTGCGCACCGCCGCACAGCATGGGCCAATTCGCATTGCAACCGCCAAGGAAAACTAAGTCTTCCCCACTTGCCGGGCAGTTTCTGGTACACTCTATGCGGTATGGGCCGTGTACGGAAAATGCAACACATTCCGTTGGCCGATCGGCCGCGGGAGAAAATACAGCGCAAAGGCGCGTCAGCGTTATCCGATTTTGAATTACTTGAAGTACTGGTGGGCAATGGCAGCGCCAGTGCCGATGTGGGCACTATTGCCCGCCGTATCCAAAAACTATTACAAAAAGGTGCCGAAGAAGTTACGTTCGAAGCACTTACCGGCATCAAGGGGGTTAGCATTGCCACTGCCAGCAAAATTCTGGCCGGGCTGGAGCTGGCCAAGCGCCATTTGGTACGTGACGCTACCCCACTGCGTACACACCAAGACGTACTCGCCCGTCTGGGCGATATTCGTACCAAACAACAGGAATATTTTATTTGTCTCAGCCTGGACGGCGGCCAACGGCTGGTTGCCCAACGCACCATAACCATTGGCACCCTGGATTCGGTAATTGCGCACCCGCGCGAAGTGTTTACCGATGCCATTGCCGACCGCGCCGCCAGTGTTATCGTGGCGCATAATCACCCCAGCGGCGATGCCACGCCCACCCAAAAAGACATTACCCTTACCCAGCAATTAGCCGCTGCCGGTCAGTTGTTGGGTATCACCCTGCGGGACCATATTATTATTTCGAAAACGGATAACTTTAGCTTCCGGCAGCACCATTTGTTATAGAAACGTATTTGACGTCTAGGCAACCTGTGCTATGATGCGCGCGAATTAAGGTGGATATAAGCAGTATGGCAAAGTGTTATTTTGAGTTACGCAAACAAGCCGCCCGCGGCACTGACAGCATTGCGGCAGATATAATGCGCCACTTACATACCCGGCAGTACTTGGGCAAAACAATTATTATCTGCGAACAGCCTAGTATTATGTTAAGTGCGTCGCGCAAGCAATGGCTTAAGCTGGCCCGCAGCATCCAAAAGCAACGTGCCAGCACCCTGAATGCTGACAAAATTCTTAAATATACCCACACCATTACCCGCATGCAGCACATGCGTTTTACTGCAAAAGCGGTACTGGAAGACCCCGAGGCCGAAGTATATTTTGTAAACGCCCGGCACGCTGCCACTATGCCAGTTCACTGTTATACCGCATACCTTACGGTCGACCTTGGCCAAACAGAAGGCGCGCTAATGCTAGCTCAGTTGCCTGCCGAAGCGCTTATTGTCGACTATAACCACGGCAACTGGCATGCCTTGGGTTTGCAACCCAAGCGTGTATTAGAAGAACAAGTAGCCAGCGAGTGGAAGCAAGCCCAACAGTTTTTGCACGGCTACGATATTGACGTGCGCAAGCTGTTTAGCGGCCCCATCCATAATGTTGAAGCCATGGACGATGCGCTGGACACGCTGCTGGGCATTAGCCACAAATTTTTGCGCACTGCCGGCGAGTTCCAGCGTGCGTTAGAGTTGGCACGCCCCCTGCGCGTCGGCAAAGAACTGCGCCAACAATACGATGCCCTTTCCCTGCTGGCGCACCGCGTGCAGGCGTTGACCTCCAACGCATTCACCCAACGATTTTTGGAAACTTATAACGAAGACGACACGTTCTTTTTGTATGATCATGCCGCTCGCAATCGCTTTATATTCGGCACCGAAGGCTTGGCCGAAGCCGTTGCCCGCCACACCAAAGCCGGTCGTATGCAGCTTGCCTATGCCCTGCAAGCGGTTGCAAGCCATTCAACCACACGCACCCCCTAATTACACATTGGGCTCTTTTACGATGCGCAAGATGTCAGAGCCGTAGGTTTCGACTTTTTTGGGGCCAAAGCCCGGGACACGCAGCAGGTCCTGTTCGGTTTGGGGTTTGAGTGCGGCCACCTGTTCTAGCGCTGTATTGTGGGCGATAATGTACGCTGGCATGGCGTCGGCTGTTGCCCGCTTGGTGCGCCAGTCGCGCAAGGCCTCAAATAGTACCGGGTCGGCAGACTGCACAGCACTTGTCGCCTGCATATGCTTTTCATTTTCACCGCTTTCTTCGGCTGCTTGCCATACTGTAATGCGTTCCGCATGGTCGTGCAGGGCTTGTTCGCTTTTGGCGCGCAGTTCGGCATCAATTTGGCGCGCCAATGGGCTGACCCGCAGTGCCATACCGTTCATACCATCTAATATGAGGTGTTTCAGGCTTCGCACGCGCGAGAGCGCCACATAACCCATGCCCTCTACAAATGCCCGGCTCAGGTCTATCCGCGCAGCATCCAGGGTCATACCCTGGCTTTTGTGTACGGTAATGGCCCAAGCCAGGCGCAGCGGCAATTGTGTGATGCGCGCGCGCCGCTTATCGCCATCCATGAGCTCCCAGTCCACAGGCAACATAGTAATGGTACGGCCGCTCACTAATTCCACTATTGGGTAGCCACTGCCCTTTTCGAACCCCACCACACTGCCTAGGCTGCCATTGGCATATTTTTTGTCCTGCGAATTTTTGATACACATTACCTGCGCGCCTTTTTTAAGCTGCAGCACTTCGGGCGCCAGGCATGACCGCTGCAGCTGCTCGACATATTTTTTGCCGCCGTGGGTTTCCATAATGTATTCGTGGACGTCACCAGCCAGCTCGCCCAGGTGCTCCATGTTCACATTGTCGACATCGACATTTACGGTCAACAGCCGGGTGCGGGTGGCAAACGGATCATCCACTGCCAGCGCCCTGTTTTGCAACGCGGTCAGCTGGCTGCGTAGCAATGTGCCGGCGCGGATACCGTTTAATATATCTGTATACAGCTGGTCATTACTCTGGCGAAACTGTTCTTCCAGGTAGCATACAGTGAACACATTTTGTAACCAAGCTTGCGAACTTATGACAAAACTGCCCTGCCGGCTATCGCTGCGATTAACTGGCGGCAGCTGGAAAAAGTCGCCGCTCAGCACTACCTGCATGCCACCAAATGGCTCGGAATTATCCCGCACCGCGCGCAAAATGTCGTCCAGCATGTCTAGCCTAAAATCGTGCAGCATGCTAATTTCGTCAATAACCAGTATATCGGCTTTGGCAATTAAGGCCTGGCGCTGTTTTCCAATGCTACGGATAGCATGTTTGTCTATTTCGTCGCGCACGCCCATGCCTGACCAGGCATGGATGGTGGTGCCGTTCAGGTGTGTGGCAGCCAAACCCGTGGTGGCTGTTACTGCCACACTTTTGCCCCGCTTTTTGGCGCGTCGAATAAACTGGTTCAGCACATAGGTTTTGCCCGTCCCGGCTGCACCCGTCAGCAATACACTGCGCCCCGATTCTAAAATGGCCAATGCCTCGGCCTGCTTCATATGTCTATCCCCGCCATGTATGGCACATTGTAACACTTATTGGCTTGCGCCAAAGCCGTACAGCCGGTGCCTGGATATATAGCCCAAAACGTTGTCCGACACCGCCGGTACTTGCGGCAGTGTCCGGATATGCGATGAGCTGAGTGTGCTATACGTGCTGGGAATAATCATTACATCCAAAGGTACTTTATAGTCGGCAACGAGCTTATTCAGCTGGCTCTGAATGGCTGACAGCGTATCGTCCTGACGCATGCCAATAACCAATGGTACTGTACGCAGCAGCTCGCCCAGCCCCTGCCAATGGTGGCCAAGCGTTTTTGCCACGTCTGAACCCATAAGCAACACCAGCTCGGCAGTGGGCAAATGTTGTCTCAGTTCGGGCAGCGTTTGCCCAACAGTGAACTGCCGGGATTGGAGCGTCATAACTTGCAGGTGCGAAAATGACTGTACAGCGTGCTGTAGCATAGCTACACGGTGGGCAATGTCGGTTACGCCTGTTTTCTTGCGCGGCTGTGTCTCGGGCAGCAATACAACCCGTTCCAGCTTGGCCTGCTTGGCTGCAGCCAACGCAAATGCAATATGCCCTTGGTGTATGGGGTCAAAGGTGCCGGGATATATCCCAATGCGACTCACCGGGTACTACCCCGAGCTGCCCTGGCCTGCATAAAGTGCGCTTTTTGGGCTGGCGGCAAATGCTCAATAGCATAACGCAAGGCGGTACGCGGCATGTCGTGGGCATGTTGCTCCAAAAAGTCCAGCAACAATTGGCGGTCGACCCGCTTGCCTATTTCGCGCAGCATCCAGCCCACGGCTTTTTGGATAAGGTCGTGCTTGTCTTGCAACAACAGTTCGGCAAGCTGTAGTGTGGTGGACGGATCACCGGTTTTTACAAACGCAAACGAACTCATAATAGCCACACGGCGTTGCCAAATATTGTCGCTTTTGGCGAGCGTGAACAATATGTCCCGCGGCCGGTTACGCAAATACTCACCAATAACAAATTCGGTTGTTACATCTACCAAATCCCAATTATTAACCCTGCCCTTTTTAACATTACGCAGGTACAGATCGTATATGGCCTGCTGCTGTGGCGCGCTGGCTTTTTTGTAACCAGTGGCTAGAATAATCAGTCCAGCCATACGGTGCTCATGCACCTCGCTATCCAGCAGTTTTTGTACTTCTGGCAACGGCAGCGCTGCAAACTGCTTGCATATTTGGCGGATTACCGGCATACGTACGCCAATAAATACATCACCGGCACCATACTGCCCTTCGCCGGTTTTGAAAAAGCGCTGCAAAAATACCGCGTCATCTGCGCTGCCTTGGGCAGCCAATGCCTTTTTAACATCTTGAGCCGTCATATTTTAGCGCTCGCTTTTTGGCGGCATATACGTGCCGTCGCGCAGTTCTTTTAACATGGTTTTACGGCGCTTGGCGCGAGTTTCGTCGCGCGCGGCTTCTTCTATCCACTGCACCCAGCCTTTTTGCTGGTAGTATGGCCGCTCGTTGTACGCATCCAGCAAACCATTTTCTTTTAGGAATACTTCGTACTCATGCGGCACATCAAAGCTGCGTTCGCCCGCTTTAGGCACCTTAAAATCCACTTTTTTGTCCGCCAGATTGTTGGCTACGGCTTGGCGCACTAATTTGATAATTAGCTTTTCAGGTAATACATCGCCTTTGCGGAACTTTAACGTGCGCTGCGCTTTATTGGCCGTATCTTCGAATAGCCCATGACCAGCATCTAGCAATGCGCCTTGCGGGAACGAAAAATGCACCCATTCTTTTGCGCAAAACATCCATACCACCAGCCCGTTATGTTCAAAAGCCGGCGTGCCCCACTTGATACCCTCTACCATGTCCGGGTCGGCTTGGTGCACGAGCTCGCGCAGCCGTGTTAATACTTTGCGCTGCCAGGCATGGTCAATATGTGTAATGTAGGCGACTACCTCGGCATTCATGCCCATATTCTAGGGTTTTAGCCAACCAATAATCAACCCCATTACCAATATGGTGGTCATTCGGTTGCCAACATTTAGCCAGGTTAAGGCCGCCGCTTTTTGTTCGAATGCATAATGCGTCACAAGTGTAGTGGCCGAAAAGCCCAAGCCCACCCAAAATGCAGTACTCACTGCATCCTTAAAGAACGAGTCGTGGAAAAACTGATTAGACAAATAGCTTACGTGCGCCAGCACATACGCTGTCACAAAGCTGGCTACCAGGGCGATACCCAATGCTTTATAACTATCGTTGCCCTGCATTTTCTTTTCATCAACCTTAGCCAATTTAATCCACATATTGCCAAACACCGGCTTGGCGTACCAAATAGAACCCACTACCATGCTGGATGCCGTGGCCAGCAGTACTGCCAGCCAGTTAACTTGTACTTCCATATCCCCTCCTTATTGATTTCAGCATATCTTCAGTATAACGCTTGCGGTTGATGCGGCAAGCATGCGCTCTACATGTCGTCGGATTCGGCTGGGCGCAGCGGGCGTTTGCGTTGTATTTCGTAGCGAATGCCGGTAAGGTTTGATTCTACGTAGTCGTCGTTCAACAAGCTTACAAAGGTATTTAAGTCCTTTTGGTTCATGATAATTATGGCACCGGATTCGTCAGTCATAAGGTTAATACCCAGTTCTTCGGCGTGGTCGATCAACTGTTCTTGTTTGAGGTCGCCCAGCTCAATTTTTTGTAATTTGTTAATAGTTGCTTTGCTGTCTTTGATGGCGCTTTGCAGGTCCAGGCCTTCGGCAAAGCTGAGCGAAAAGCGGGCTTCGATCTCGCGCGCTTTCTTTTCGGCAATGCTGTTCTTTTTGGCGTTGTAACCAAACAGCCGGTCCAGCTTGGCCTGGTTAAACACATACAAGTCTTGGTCTAAAATCATCAGCTGGTTGTCGCCCGGGATTTTAAAACCCGCAGCATTTTCGAAAGGCTTAAATACCTTGCCTTGGGCGATCCAGGCGCCCTGGCCTTTCAAAATCTGCGACGCTGACAATGCTTTGACCATGTAAAACGGTATGGGCATTTTGGGGTGGCTAAAGCGGGCCATGGCGCCTTTGATGCGCTTAAGGTCGTGCTCTTCATCCACAAACAGCTCGATTTCGTGCTCCTGGGTGCGAATCCAGTGCATTACCTCTACCAGTTTTTCTACGCGCTTCCAACGCAAGCGCTGCAGCACATTGGTTTCGGCCTCGCCATCCTCAAAGCCACGTACCACCATGCCGGTGCTTGCCCCTTCCAACACTGCATCCAGCACTTCATCCACAAACAGGGGCTGCATTTGTTTTTGTAGCTGAGCGTCAAGCTTGGAACGGTACAGCACGTTATTTTTATTGATCAAAAACAGGTCCACCACCAGATCTTCTTTGTATTCGAACAAATTATTGGCCCAGGCAAAGATGTCGGTTTCTTGGTAATTATCATCGGCCGATTTTTGGGCAGCCTGCTGCTGTTGGTTTAGCTCTACCAACGTTGGCGGCATATCAGTCTTTGGTATAGGGGCATCTTGTTGGTCCATGGATAATAACTAGCTCCAAAATGATAACCGCCTGTTGGCGGCGTATTTGTTGTTATAGATATACCACCATTCTACCCCAAGCATGCCAGTGTGACTGCTGTAAAATTGTTGGCAAAATCTAGGCTCGCACTACTAGTGTATGCCTATACATAATGCCCAGCTGCACCACATTAGCAAGCGCCAAATATAGGGGAAAGACCAGCACAGCATACTGATAGCTCGGGCTTGCGATAACGGACAACAGTGGTGCAGCCACGCCACCTATGTAAAACAGGGGTGTCTCGCTGCGAGGGTGCCGCCAGGTCTTATAAAACATTGGCATACAGGCAATTACATCCGCCAGGATACTTAGGTGTAATGCCAAGAGCGTATTACTACTTAACTGCCAGCATAAGATATCTATGGCCAATAAAAAATAACAGACGATATCCAATCGTTGCAGCCCACCCATACCCCGCGAAAAAGAAAGAACCAAGATTGCTATTGATCCGAGCGCCTCGCCTGCCGTTATAGCCATTGCCCACCCACTATCCAAATCCCGTTGCTGCAGCAATACTATAACAAGCAACACAGCAAACATAGCCCGGGTGGCCCGCGAGGTCTGCACTCTGCCCCGCAGGATGTCGAGAGCGTACGGGATATATACTGCGAGAACTATCAGTCCTGCTGTGGCCGATACTATGGCTTGTATCATCCAAACTCCGTATTGGTTACCATCAGGCAAGTTTAGTCCAAAGTACGCTAAAAATAAAAAAGTTGTCCTAAAATACGGACAATTTTTATATAATACATTTGTGGATGTATCTGTAACTAAAGATTACCTGCAAAAGGCAGGGTTGGAGCCTGGTGCCATTACTGTTTACCTGGCGCTGCACCGTATTGGCCCCTGCTCTGCACTGCAGATTGCCAAGAGTACTGGCATTAGCCGTACCCAGGTATATCGCCATCTCGAGGAGCTCCAGCATTTTAGCCTGGCCAGCTACGAGCAACTGAGTTATGGCACCCTTTTTCGCCCTTTGCCTTTGCAGAACATTGAAGGCACTATCGCTAATCGAGAGGTCGAAACCACGGCCCTGCGCGATGGTTTGGGTGCGGCCGTAGAAGCCATGCAGCAGTTTGCAAGCGGTGGCAAGGCCACCAATGCTAGTGTGCAGCACTACTATGGCTTAGCAGGCATTAAACAGGCCAACTGGAACCTTACTAAGGCCAGGCATGAATATTTTGTGTTTGAAGTAGCCCACTTGAATGATCACCTAGACAAAACCTTTGCTCGTCGCCACCGTGAACGCTGCATGGAACGCAAAATTGCATCACACGATCTTACGAATGCTGGGCGCGTAACTGCGGCCGAAATCGAACCATTCAACCCAACCAAAACGTTTTACCGTCATATTGACCCCGACATTCTGAAAATCAATTTTGAAGTATACCTGTACGACGATGTCGTTACTTTGCTAGACTACAGCCCCGATAACCAACACGCTATCGAAATCCATCACCAGGCCATGCACGATATGATGCAACAGCTATACAACGTGGTCTGGAATATAGCTACACCGCTCGTAATCGACTAGCGTCTACTGCTTGGGCTTCTTCTTGGCCTTACGTTTTTTAACTGTACGCAGTGCCAATTCGGAACCGCCGGCTTGCAATACGTCTATACCTGCCAGCGCAGCAGCAGGGACAGCAATAAGGGGTGGCGCCAACACTGCTACCCCGCCCAGCGCCACAGCACCCAAAATATTAATGTTACGGTAAAAGCGCAGGCCTTTTTCGGAAAGCCCTTCTTTTTTGTTAGACGGCGGCTTTTCTTTACCCATATAAGGGTATTATAGGTTATGTTTCGGCTGTTTCGTAGGCTCGCGACAAGGGCGAGCTGTACACAACATCAAACTGCAATCTTTGGCAGCAATGCCCTTGGCAAGTTGCCGCGCCTGCTTGCGCCCTACATTGGTCAGGGGCAAATCGCGGTGTCCGTTCAGGATACCATTGGCGTTATCTACGTTTTGCCCGTGGCGTGCAATAAACAAATCGACAGCCATTTCAATCACCTATCGAGCTTTACGCAGTTGCTGGTCGCGCGCTTTGTTAGCCCAATGGTCGGCCAGCTCGTTGCCCTCGTCGTTATTGTGGCCGCGCACCCACACCAGTGTGGCCTGCGACTGTTTATACAGTGCGTACGCCTCCTTAACAATATCCAGGTTTTTAATTTCGCCGCCCTTTTTCTTCCAGCCTTTAGTTTCCCAACCCGGCGCCCATTTGGTAATCACGTTTATCCAAAATTCGCTGTCGGTATGAATAGCACATGTATTGCCAGCAGCATCTTTAAGCGCAGCAATAATGGCATGGCCTTCCATGCGGATATTAGTCGTGTTGTGTTCGCCACCCAATATGTGCGGACGCATATTTTTTATAACAGCATAGCCGCCCGTACCCGGGTTGGGCTCGCAGCTGCCATCGGTATAATATATGCTCATAATTCTTCGTTCAGTATTAGCGCGGCCATGACAGATGATATTTCTGGCTTGGTTTGGATTGCAGCGTGTCGAAAAGGTAGAAGTCGGATACGGTAATTTTGTAAAAGCCGTGGCCGGCATCGGTTTTGGCATCTTCCAGTATCTCTGGGCCCAGACCAAAACGTTTGTGGCATTCTTGGTACGCCACATGGTTTTCGTCAACCTTGGCCAACTTTTCTGCAGTGCCTTCAAAATATACACCACGCGGCTTTTGGCCCAGTTGGTGTTGGACAACTATGTTGCCAGCAACGTTGGGGTTTTGGGCAATTTCTTGGCTATGACGGCGCGATGGCAACGAGCGGAAATATAGGTTTAATTCGTTGTCATATACAAAATGCACCTCGCACACCCATGGCTTGTTGTTTGCGCATGTGCCCAGCGACATATGCACTACTAGCGGCAAATAATTGCGAATTGCCTGTTCTACTTCTTGTGGGTTCATACTTTGTTCCATGCCACCATTATGCCACAGTTACATCTATGGATAATCCGTAAAAATCTTACTTGGTCGATTTTCGTTTGTGGCCGTTACGGCGCAAGTGGTCAACGGCAAGGGTTATAACACCACCTATTAGGGGCACGGCAAAGATAGCAACAATCGCATTTATCATGCTCTGGCGCAGTGCGGCATTGTCGGTTTTGAGTGCCTTAACTTCCTCTTTTAGGTCATCTTGCTTTGCTTCTAGCACCTGGATAGGGGTTGTGTCTGCCGCCTTGTTATCTGCCTCTGCAGCTGCGTCGGCTGCGTTGGCCGCCCTAACAATACGCATATCTATGGCGTTCAAAATGGCGTTTGCGTTTTCGGCATTGCCCGTTTTTATGGCTTCTCGGAGCAAATCTTTGCGTTGGTCGAACTCAACTTGCAGTATTGCTACCTGGTATCGGAGTTGGCTATCTTCGTCCGAACTGCCGCTAAGCGCCATACTACCACCCTTGAACACCGGCTTGAAGGCATAAAACCGGATGTAGAGCGCTAGTGCTGCCGCGCCAGCAATTGCAACAGCAATACAAATAATAGTAAACTTGCGCCAATGGGCGCGAATATGATGCAGCGCGTTTGAAAACGTTATTTTAATAGCCATGCCGTGTTTCTTTGCGTCAATAATTAACCTTTGCCATCATAGCAAAAGACAAACAACTTACCTACCAAAGCCGTGCTACTATTACGGCATGAGTAGACGGATATCGGTACGAGCAATAGTTTTGCATGAGAACAAATTATTGTGTGTAAGGTTAAAACCATATAATGGCGTTTCGGCCACAATGGCCGGCGCCTGGTGTGTACCCGGCGGTGGCCTGGACGAAGGCGAAGCGCTCATCCCTGGCCTGAAACGCGAGATACTGGAAGAAATAGGTATTAAGGCTGTGGTGGGTAATCTTATGTACATACAACAGTTTGCCTATAACGGCGTCGAGTTCCTGGAGTTCTTCTTCCACGTAACGAATGCTAAAGATTACTTACAGGTAGACTTGTCCAAAACCACACACGGTGCCACAGAAATTGCAGAAATCAATTTCGTAGATCCAGTCACCACCAACATCTTGCCAAAGTTCCTCACTACCGAGCCACTGGTCAAAAAAGCAGCCAACCCCTTGGCCGCCACAATTTTTTCATTCCTAGAAAGTTAGCTAAGTTCGGACAGTAGTTCGTCAATACTTATACGCTTCTGTTCGGCGGTGTCGCGGTTGCGGACGGTTACGGTGTTGTCTTCCAGCGTTTGGAAGTCGACTGTGATGCACACGGGGGTGCCGATTTCGTCTTGGCGGCGGTAGCGTTTGCCGATGTTGCCGTTGTCGTCCCACATGACACTGCCTAGCTGTTTTTGTAGCATGGCATATACTTCCCTAGCTTTGGTAACTAGCTCCGGCTTATTCTTTAATAGTGGGCTCACAGCTGCTTTAACGGGTGCGAGGTCTTTGGATAGCTTGAGGTATATGCGTTTTTCGCCGTTTACTTCGTCCTGCGTGTAGGCGCCGCACAGCACTGCCAACAGCGTGCGGTCCACACCAAAGGTAGGCTCGATAACATGCGGTACCAGCGGTGCGCTGCCATCTTTGGGGCGGTATTCCATGCTTTTGCCGCTGGCGGTTTGGTGGTTGGCCAGGTCAAAGTCGGTGCGGTATGCCAGACCGTACAATTCCTTGCGGCCGTGCGGAAAATCGTATTCAAAGTCTATGGTACGTTTGCTGTAGTGGGCGCGGTCTTCGGGTGGGACCTCCAGTTCGTGGATGCTGTCTTTGGACAAGCCCAGCACATCAAACCATTTATAGAATTCCTGGCGCCATTTTTCGAACTCGGCCTCCCAGGTTTCGGGGCGAATAAAATACTCGAACTCGGCAATTTCGAACTCGCGCACGCGGAAAATAAAGTCGCGTGGAGATATTTCGTTACGAAAGGCGCGGCCAATTTGGGCAATACCGAAGGGCAAATCGGGATAAAAGCTGTCCACGATATTTTTGAAGTTTACAAACATACCCTGAGCGGTTTCACCGCGTAAGTACACTTTGCTCCCCTCGCCCGCTACCGAGCCGATGGAGGTTTCAAACAACAAATTGAAATTGGCCGGGTTGCTTAGGTCGTTGCCTTCCGGGCTCTTGACGCTTTTTTGCTCAAGCGCTATAACCATTTGGTCCAGCCCCAGGCCCTTAATGTCCACACCGGCATCTTCGAGTAAATGATCCAAACGGTAACGCTTTTTGGTTTTGACGTCCTCGATAAGCGGATCGGTAAAACCAGCTACATGCCCGCTGGCCTCCCACACCTTGGGATTCATAAGGATAGCACTGTCCAAGCCGTACATGTCCCCCCGGCTTTCAACAAAAAACTTCCACCATAGGTTAGAAATATTGCGTTTCAGCTGTACACCAAGCGGGCCATAGTCCCACGTACCAGCCAAACCACCGTAAATTTCGGAGCCCTGGTATATAAACCCACGCCGCTTGCACAGCGAAGCAATTTCCTCTAGTGTAACGTCACTCATACTTGAGCACGATTATACCGTAAAACGGTTCTTTAACATACCGCCGGAGCTTATAGCCCCTTCTGTATTTGCATTATTTACGTAATAATGATATTATATTTATATGAAAAATCGCAACAAAAACAAATACGAACTACCCCGAGAAAGAAATGCAAGACTAAGAATCAGTACCGCAATTGCTGGCGTCGGTCTAGCAGGTGCCGCTACAGGGGTAGCTATGCATCACAATCAGGGGCAAGATCAAACCCCCTCCCATGCCAACAGGGATTCCCTTGTTGCCGAGGCACACGATCTGAGGAGCGTTAAGCTGCCAGAAAAATTGCCGTCAGCGGTAAAGCGCGCCCTTAGGAGTAGCGTCCTTATCGAGCGCGAAGGTGGCTCAATTTTTACAGGCTTCAAAAGTGGCCCTAAGGAAGTTACTACTGTAGGTCACGGGATCACAAATCACACGTCAACTAAAGGCAACGACGACCTACTGTGGATGGACACTAAGTTGGAGGTTACTACTCAACCTCGCAATCCCCACGATAATGCATCAAGTAGAATGGGCACATTGTCACCGCATTCCTTGGCGTATGACGGTTTTAAGGATACTGCCACGCTAGTGGTGGGCGATGATTCCCAAAAAATAGACGAGAGTTTTGCACGCATCCCCTCGCTTCCCAAAAACACACAGCCCAAACCTGGCGATGTAGTAGTCATACCCGGTTGGCAGCCCACTCCCGACGGTATGATGCGCAACCCATTTGCCGCCGACCCCAAGCTTCGCACCCCTACAGCCATCGGTGGCATAGTCGTTGATAGCAACCGCGAAGATCATACCATTAAAGTCCTGGCAAATATCCACAGTTATGGCACGTACTCACAGGAGACAAGCGTTGATACTGGTACAAGTGGTGCGCCCGCCATAGACATGGGCGGCAATGTTATAGGTACAGTAATAAAAAGCGATGAACTAGACCCTAATACTGGTAAATTAAACGACGGCGTAACAGCAGAGAGAGCGGAATTTCGCTATGGGGCAATAGTCCCTTCGGGTAATTATCAGGAGGTCACCCTGCAGGCCCCTGGAGGCGCACTGTAGCCCCTAAACCGCGAAATTTTAAGGCTGGAACATAGAAAATACCAACGGCGCTGTTTCTTTAGTAAGACGGTCACTGCCCTGCACTTGTTGCAGGGTTTTTGGTATATTGCTACCGAATGTAAGGCGCAAAAACTTTATTGTGTCAGCACCAAATTGGCCATGTTCTGACGAGGGCGTAAACGCCATACGCTCCAGGTTAAATTTGTATCGAGCACTGGCGTCCAGTTTACTGCCCTGGTCATCGGTGCGCAGATTTGGTTGACGGCCGCCTATACGCAACAACTGCGCGATGAACCAAAAACGGATGAGGGGTAGTGGGATTGTGGGATCGTCCAAAGCACCAAAAACTTGCTGCAAGAGCTCGAAGTATACAGGTTCAGGTTCGTCCTCGGTTATTTTGTTTAGTTGTTTGATTAGCTCGTAGCCCAGCATGGTGCGTTCCAAATTATCCACGATGTGTCCGTAATGGTTCAATAAGCGCGTCGATACCAAAGTGCCAATATCACCCTTGCCGCGTATGAATGTAATAGTGCTGACGCTGAACAATTCTATACCGCCGGCCAGTTTGGATTTTACCCGGCGCACACCGCGGGCCATCAGGCGTAGTTTGCCGTGGTCGGGGGTGAGCACGGTGATAATGCGGTCCGCTTCACCATAATCGGTGCGGCTAAGAATAATTGCAGTAGTTACCAGCTGTTTCATGCCGGCTGTAGCTGTTCGACTACACTGCGCAGCAGCAGTTGCAGCGATGTTTGCGGTTTGTAATAACAGCCGCGGACACCTAGCTCTTTGGTTAGCACGACCTGGACGGCAGCGAGTTCCGGCAATGGAATATAGGTGTTGATAATAATCGGTATGCCTTCCCATTCCGGGTACGAGCGGAACTCGTATAAAAATTCGATGCCGTTATGGGCAGATAGCTGCAGCTCTAATATAACAACCTGCGGCAGATGGGCATCGGCACTGTCCAAGCCATGTTGTGCCGTTAAAGCATGCGACACGCTGTGGCCGGCGTGCTCCAATGCCCTGCCGTAAGTTTGGGCGAGTACAACGTCTGGCTCGATGAGCAAAATATGTCCCATGGCTATACCAACTGCAGTTGCTGGCTGGGTAACAATGTTGCACACAAGCCGGTTTGTTTGTGGTGGCGCCCCACGCGCAAGCGTGTGTCCATGGCCTGTAAAATAGCATCGGCCACAAACACGCCGGCTCCGCTGCCAATTGCCAGGGCATTGAACGGCTGGCGGGCACGGCCGCATAGCTGCAGGGCCTGCCGCCAGCGCGCAGTGCTGAGCGCTTCGTATTCGCCATACATGCCGGCCACAATACCGTGAGGGCTGCGATTAACAGCCATGGCTATACGGCGATGTTTGCCCTCGACCGTTTGTGATTCTATAAGGGTATGCCCCATGCTGATCAGTGCAGCACGGAAGCCAAGGCGATGCGCCATAACTGGGGCAAACTTGCCGCCAATGTGCAGCTCTAGCTCCACCCCGTATTGTTTAGCAAACTGGTGTAACTGGTGTGCGGTGTCGGTCAGCACCGATGATACAGATACTGGTTCTAGCTGTAACTTTCCCTGCTCATGCATCAGCTGCAGCCCCAGCAAATAGCTATCTACTAGCGTTAACGCCGCAGAAGCCTGCATACGGATAGTGGACAAATCAACATGTTCCGGCCGGGCAATAAGCTGTCCCAGTTCGGCGTGGCGTACAATTGCCGTTAGGGGCAGCTTAAGCTGCTCGGCAATTGCTGCCAGCAATTGTGTACCTTGCATATCAGGTTGCACGTCGCTACCCTCCTCCTGTAAAGAGAGTATACCACCACCTATGGCTGGAATGTCAGGTTGGGCAAAATATTGTTGTCCAGGTCTGCTTTGTAGTCGTTGGATTCGGTCCAAATTTTGAGCGTCATATTGCGTAAGGGCAAGATAATCATAACGCCCTGTTTTTTGGTAGTAATCTGGCCCTCTACCCTGGATCCTACCGCACTGGGCACTTTTGGCAGGCTGTAGGCTGCAACTGTAGCCCCACCGGTTTTTATTTGAGCCGAAAATTGGCCCAACACTTGGTCATAGCTTTGCTGTGTTAACTGAACACGAAGCGAAAAGACACTGGTTTCGGACGAGGCATTAGGCACGATATTTGGCGCAAAAAAAGCATCCACCGGGTTGGAAGCACTTTTGGCTGTATCAAGGACATACCCGCTCCAGGTTTTTGGATACTTTATAGTAATGTTACCGAATGCTGACGGCCCAATATATGTGTCGAATGGACTCTTAGCGGCTTCGGCATACTGGGCGGCATCAGCCTTTTGCTGCTCCTGTTTGGCAGCCGCAACCGCAGCGGTTACCTTTTGGTCTACATTGTTTTTATAGTCTTGGCGGCTACCATATGCCCATAAGCCAAATCCGCCAGTGCCCATAAGTATCAAAAACAGTAAAATAAACGGAATAAGCAGTACATTCAGTGCGCCGCGTTGTCCAAGGGTCTTCATATATTGCTCATGGTAACGCAGTTGCGCCCGGCGTGCAAGACCAGTTCGCTACCCGGCCTGTAGCTTTAGCTTGGTTAATTTGTTTTCGGCCTGGTGCAAATGCGCTTCAAGCTGTTCAACCAGCTTGAGCCCTTGCTCGTAGAGCCCCACTGCTTCGTCTACGTGCACATCGGGCTGTTGCAACGCAGCTAATACCCGATCTAGTTGGGCACTTACGCTTTGATAATCTGCTTTTTGAGTCATACCCTATCCTTTCCAATTGTAACGCTTGTAACTTCGGCTGCAACCAACGCATCTGCCAGTTGAAGGGCAAGCTTGTCGCCAGATACCAACCCTGCGCCGCTGCGAACCAGCGCGCCTTTTTTTCGTACCAAGGCATACCCGCGCTGCAGAGCCGTCTGTGGGTCAAATGCCTGCAGCAGCTGCCGGCGCAACACTAGCTGTTCCCGAGTACGTGCGGTGTTCTGTGCTACAGCAGTTGCTAGTGCCTGACGTTGCAGGCCGAGCGCCAGATGGGCACTGTAGAGTACGCCGTCCGCTGCATGCGCTAAACGCTGGCGATATGTTGCCAGGCCGTGCAACATGGCTTTGCGGTCGGGTACCAGCAGCTCGGCCGCATTACTGGGAGTACTGGCGCGTTGGTCGGCTGCCAGCTCAGCCAGGCTAATATCCACTTCGTGACCAATTGCCACCAACGTAGGAATCCTGCTGGAAGCCACGGCCCGCGTAACTTGTTCGGTACCAAATGCTTGCAAATCTTCGGCACTACCTCCACCTCGGGTTACTACCAGCACATCCGGCGGTGCGGCCAGTGCGTTGAACTGTCCGATGGCGTGCGTGATCTGGCCCGCTGCCGCTTCTCCCTGTACCTGCACGTCAATGAGCGTAATGTGTAAACCACCCCAGCGGGCGCCAACTATCTTCATAAAATCGCGGTAGGCGGCAGATTCGCCCGAGGTGATAAGGCCAATGTGCCGGGGTGGGTATGGCAATGAGCGCTTGCGTTCACTGTCGAACAACCCTTCGGCAGCCAGCTTAGTCTGCAACAGCGCAGCGGCTTTTTTAATAGACCCCTCACCCGTTGGCTGCATGCTTTGCACCGTCACGCTAAAGCCATACTGAGGATGCAGGCGCGGCGCACCTTTTACCTGCAGGAGCATGCCATCTTCCAGTGGTCCGGGCAACTGGTATACCGTGCCAAAAAAGCGCACCGTTGCCTCGTTGTCCTTTAAATCAAAATATACCCAACGGTTTTTGCTAACCCTAAAGTTCGCTAACTCACCTGTAACCGTTATGTTGGGATAGGCGTACTCTAGCGTCTGGTTCAGCAGCGCTACAAATTCGCTAACACTCAGCACTAAATCGTCAGGCATGGCTTTCTTCGTACGGCTTGTTTTGGCCGTGCAAGGTGCGAT
Source organism: Nevskiaceae bacterium (assembly GCA_035526505.1). Classification (GTDB taxonomy): domain Bacteria; phylum Patescibacteriota; class Saccharimonadia; order Saccharimonadales; family UBA4665; genus DATLCF01. Next base: position 487,499 of record DATLCF010000002.1, read on the forward strand.
GGTAGTAGTAATAGCCTGGCGGCAGCTGGATCAGCATATTTAATACACGATACATCACGGTTACGGGCAGACTGACAGCGGCTGGTACGCCGGTGGCTACCAATACACCGGTCATGAGGGCCTCGTAAATACCCACACCGCCTGGCAGTACCGACACCAAACCGGCAAAATTAGCAACTGCATAGGCCAAAATAACCGACCCCGGATTTACCCAGTGCCCAAAGGCCACATACACAACATACACTGCGGCGACCTCGGCCGCATTGGCTACCAGTGCCCAAAAAAACGGACCTTTTAACTCTTTGTATTGCGACTGGATAAGCTTGTAGTTATGGTGCAGTTCGTACACCGCACTGCGGGTTTTTGCCAAGTTAATAGTTTCCGGATGCTTTGGCCGCACAAAATGGATAATGTGGTTGAGCAGCCTGGTTATAAACGTAAATGTGGCCTGAATGCGCCGTTCGCGCCCAATAATCAGCACAAATCCGGCTGTTCCCACTCCCATAAGGGTCGACAGCGAGCCCACCAGCAAGATAACAAAATCGTTAACATTACCGCCAATGGCTAAAGCCAGCACGCCCAAAAACATTAAAATCTCGAACGACAAAAACAGCAGGAATAGCTTCATAATGTGCACCAGCGTGGCCTTGGTAGCTGTAATGTCCCGCCCGCGCATACGTACCCCAAAATACGAAATACCGGATACGCCACCGCTGGGGAATACACTATTTACAAAGTTCAGCTCCAGCGAAGTCTCAAACAAAAAGCGGTACTTCAACTTATTGCCCACCACCTTAAAAAGTCCGCCATACAGCCGGGCTTGGGCGTCGTAATTAATAAGCTGGATGGGGATAAGTAGTAACAGCACCCACAGATTTACCTTGGCAAAGTTAGCCAACGTGTCGGCCAGTTGATGCCGCACCGCATATACCAACCCGACAAGCGCAACAACTGTCAGAACGTTGACAATCAGCTTCCATTTTCGTTTTAAAAATGACCGTTCACTCATACCAGCCCATTATAAAGCATGCCGTTAGTCTTGCTGGCATTCGCCGCGGAAATTTACCTGCCAGTCGGCTGCAGTATTAGTATCTTGCACAATCGGTACACGGCGGAAGTCGGTGCCCTGCTGGGTTTGGGGCAGTGACGGGTCCAGCTGGGTAGTGTCATTACCCCAACTAATCGCATCTACTATCTTGCCGGTGTTGTCGTACAGCGTCAAATGGTCGCCAGCGTAGCGCACGCCCGCCACCAGATCTGGCTGGATGTCGTAATCGTCGCGCCCATCAAACACCGTAACCGGCCGGAACGTTACCAATCGCCCGCTGCCAGAATCCACATGCCAGTTGCCAGTGGCAATGTCTCTGTTGGTGGGATTGTAAAAAATAATCGATACCAAACGGCTGATCTGCCCGGTATTGTCGGTAGAGCAATCGAACGTTACGCGTCGGATAAGTACGTGGTCGACAGCCTGGGGGTTCAGGGCTGTAATGGTATTACCGGCCAGCACCACCTGCCCTGCAAATGCTGCGCGCACTGGTGCCGCTGCTGCCACCATAGCTACAACTGCTACACAAAATGTGGCAACTGCAGCAATAGGTGCGTGATTGTTCTTTTCTTTTTTAGCCTTCAGCCGTAACCGATAGGCTACCAACATATAGCGTTGTCGGCGATAATATTCGGCCAACCGCCGCAGTTCGTCGGCCACAATTAATAGCGCCGGCACATACAGCATAATCAGCAACCCCAGCGGTGTGCGCACAGCATCGGCCGCATGGCCTAACCAAGGCGCATGGTATGCTACGCGACCTACCAGCTGGCTAGCGTATACCGGCTGGTCAGCAACCGCATTGGCATCACCCTTTACGATAAGCTGCACCGTGCCACCTGGCCGTGTGTCCACACGCACTAACCGGTGAGTTACGGTTTGCTGTGCTGTTTTTTGGTAGGTAATAACATCGCCTGGCTGCAAAGATTCTACAGCCACACGATGCACCACCACCAATGCGCCCGGCCCAATTGCCGGACGCATACTACCCGTTTGCACACTCAGGGCCTTCCACCCACTTTGGGGCAGGCTCACCCACAGCAACAGCGCGCCGCCCATCGCAAATACGGTGCCGATACCTATGCTAAGAGTTTTTTTGAGCTTACCCATGATAGTGGCTAAAGTGAAGGTGCGGGGTCTGTGTCGCCGATAAAGTTAATGTCCAAATCGCTCGAAGCTACATTTGCACCATTAAAGGTGCCTGTTTCCATTGACATCTTGGCAGTGCAATTAACAGCGCCCGTACTAACAGGTAATGTAAGGCCGGGTATGACTACTCCCTCGGCACTGTGGAGCTGGGTCAGCGTTCGATCAAAGGCGGGAGAAGTCCCGCACTGAATTATTAGATGTACTTTGCTAAGGTTGACCGGGTCTTCGGCCGGAGTAAAGACTGGCGAGTTAGGAACTGCTACATGCACGCTTAAAGCGCCATCGGTGGCATTTTTAAGCTGAAAGCCAAAACCCGCAACTGGCCTCGGCGTACCGCCAGGAGTAATACCCGAAAATGTAGTGCCCGCGGCACTTGTACCAAATTCGCCAGCATCCCCACTCTTAATAAGCAACCCCGCCCCGGCCGCTACCTGGCTATCTGCTAATACTACTTGATTCGTCAACGTTGCAAAGGTCACGCTCGTTACCACCGCAGTAACCACGCCAATAACGGCTACGGCCCGCACCATGGGGTTAATTTTGTGTATTTGCAGCATAATCCACCTCCTTGTTGGTGGCCCACCCCTGCTGCATTAACGGCATGGATGAACCGTTAAATTTATATTGCGACCTACAGTCCCTCACGCAAGTCGCTAATACTGCAAGCTCATTGTAAACATACAATTTGACAGTTGACAATAAGCATATGCATTTTAGTGTTCAGTTTTCCACAGCTTCTTTCCTGTTGCTCTGGTACAATGAGATCTGATGAACAAGAGTATTTGTATCTTGGGCCGGCAGCCGGCCATTGGACGCGCCGAGCTGGAAAGCCTACTGGGTGCTGCGCATGTGCAGCCAATTGGTGATGCGGCCATGGGTAGCGACCTGCCTGCAGCCGACATTCCCTTTAGCCGACTGGGCAGCACGGTCAAACTGGGCATGGTGCTGGGTAGTGTTAGTAACACAGATTGGCATACCCTGCAGCACGAGCTGGCACAACTGGTGGTGGCCGCCGCACAACAGTTAAGCGAAGGCAAAGTGCAACTGGGTGTCAGCGCCTATGGCCTGCGCGCCTCGCCTCGTCAGCTGACGGCCGCAGGGCTGGAGCTTAAAAAGGTCCTGCGCCAACACAACTATTCGGTACGGCTAGTGCCCAACCAAGAAGTTGCGTTATCCAGCGCCCAGGTACTGCACAACCACTTGGCTGGAGAGCGTGGGTTGGAGCTACTGCTGGTACGCCACGGTACCCAAGTGCTGGTTGCCCGGACGATACATGTGCAAGACATTACTGCCTATGCCCGACGTGACCAAGGCCGCCCCAAACGCGATGCGCGTGTGGGTATGCTGCCGCCCAAACTGGCCCAAACCATTGTGAACCTTGCGGCCGGCCAACTGGAATCAGCGTCGAATAATGTCATCCTCGATCCGTTCTGTGGCACAGGTGTTGTGCTGCAAGAAGCGTTATTGATGGGTTATGGCGCCTACGGCACCGACCTGGAACCGCGCATGATCGACTACACTAAAACTAATCTGGCCTGGTTAGCCCAAGGGGCGACACCCACCTTAGAGGTTGGCGACGCCACCACCCACCCCTGGCAACAATCCTTTGCCGCCGTAGCCAGCGAAACATATCTGGGCCGTCCCTTAAGCTCGTGGCCCGCACCAGAAAAATTGCCTGACATTATTGGCACCTGCAACATTATTATTCAGCATTTTTTGCAAAACCTGGGTAAACAGATTAAACCCGGCATCCGCCTCTGTTTAGCCATACCTGCCTGGCGGGCACCAAATGGCCGCGTGCATCACCTGCCCTTGCTTGACCATATGGGGCAAATAGGGTACAATCGAGTGAGTTTTGAGCATTCCCGCGAGGCCGATCTGGTCTACTATCGCCCCAATCAGTTGGTGGCCCGGGAACTACTCGTAATTGTTAAAAAGTAATTGTATGCGAGATGCTGACGCCGTAATGTGCCGTCAGAAAGGATCAGTTAATGTCACACGTTAAAGCTGGCGGTACAGCCAAAAATGTTCACGATAGCCCAGGCCAACGCCTAGGTGTTAAGCTTTCTGGTGGCCAAAAGGCCAAAACCGGCCAGGTTATTGTGCGCCAGGTGGGCCTAACCAAGCGTGCCGGTAAAGGCACCAAACTGAGCCGCAACTTTACCATTCACGCCGACCGCGATGGCATCGTAACCTACAAAAAACGCAGCGTGCGCCGCTTTACCGGCAAAACGGTGCGTCGTACTGAAGTTACTGTTGAGTAGGCATTTGTTCTAAGCACTCCGTACTTCTTCGGAGCGCGGTGCCCAAAAAATTCCAGCTATTGCGGGGTCTGCAACCTGGTTGGTAACTATTTCCGGGGCAGGACCCTGGCTGGTACCAGGATAATATTCTAGTTGCAGGCCCCCGTCTTGGGCCGCTTTTATCGCAAGCGACCAGAACGGGCCCCATGCATCTTGCATTTGAGATACGACTTCTCCAGGCTGGCTAATAGCGGCGACTATCTTTGCCCTGCTTTCGCCAGGTATCTGCTGTTCGGATGGGCTGCCGAACCGGGTCAATAGTAGACCAGTGCGCTCTACTTTACCGCGTGGACCCAATACAGCCGTGCGCACCACACCCAAAAAATCAGCGTCGCTGCCGCCCGACCGATATATAATTGCCAGTAACTCTTGCTTCACCCCTTCGGTAACATTGGTGGCAACGCCCAATATACCTTGATTTGGCAGAAGATGAACAGCCGCATCGGGACCAGGCTTAATAGATTCTACCTTAACTCTGCCAGCATTGTGCGCCCTACTCACCACACCAAGCACATATGCCGACTCCGGATTAGCAGGCACTGTCCTTGATTCGGGTGATGTTTGGTTCATAGTAACAATATATCTCAGATGTAAACTAAATATTATAGTAACATCAAAAATATATACTGTCAAAAATGCTAAACACCCAGGTGGTGTTTGATGCGGGCGATGACGTCGCTAATAACTACTTGCGACTTTATGAGGTACTCGTCGACGCCTAATTTTTTAGCGCGTTCTTGGTCGCTGGGCTGACTGAGTGCAGTGAGCATGATAATTTTAAGATTGGCGGTTTCAGGGGTATTACGCAAAATGTCCAGTACGTCAAAGCCGCTTACTTTGGGCATCATGACATCTAAAAGTACTAGATCGGGCTTGTAGTCTACCGCAGCAGCCAAGGCATCTTCGCCGTTAGCTACACGCTTGACGTCAAAATTTTCGGCTTTTAGGCGAACAATGTATACGTTGGCCAACGCGTCGTCATCTTCGACAAACAATATTCGCTTGGCGTGTGTACTTTTTGCATCCATATTGCTAACGCTACCTTATCTTGCCGGCTTTTGCAACAAGCTGGCGATAAAACCATTGAACATCGGGTGTGCCCGATTAGGGCGCGATTTGAATTCCGGATGGAATTGGCTGGCTACTAAAAACGGATGGTCAATGCCCTCGATCATCTCTACCAGATGGCCGTCGGGCGACAAGCCAACGGGCCGGATACCCCATGCCTCGTACTGGTCGCGGTAGGCATTATTGCATTCGCCGCGGTGACGGTGACGTTCGACAGCATTAGTTGCACCGTACAGTTTGGCTGCCAGGCTTCCCTTTTCGATTTTGCACTGGTAATTGCCCAAGCGCATGGTACCGCCGGTGTTTTCCTTGCCGACTTGGTCGGACATAGTATTGATAACGCGATCTTTGGCGTTGGGGTCAAGTTCAAATGTGGTGGCGTTGTGCAGGCCGGCGTTGCGGGCAGCGGCAATCACGGCCATTTGCAGCCCCAAGCATAGGCCTAGGTACGGTTTTTTGTGCTTTAGGCAATACTGGGCCGCTTTGATTTTACCCTCCAGCCCGCGCGTACCAAACCCGCCCGGCACTACAATGCCGTCCACACTTTCCATAATTTCGCTAATATCGTGCTGTTTTTCTAATGCTTCGGCATCGATCCATTCGATCACCGGAGCCACATTGTTGGCCCAAGCGGCAGCACGCAGGGCTTCGAACACTGACAAATACGTGTCCTGGTTATCCATGTACTTGGCTACAACGCCAATTTTGACGTGCTTGTCGTGCGGCTTGGTGGCATGTTCGACTGTTTTTCGCCACTCTGAAAAGCTGGGTTTTTTAGTTCTAAGGCTTAATTTGTCACAAATAACGTTGGCGATGCCGGTTTCTTCCAGCGTGAGGGGCACACCATAAATAGTTGGGGCATTGGGCAATAGTGCAATAGCTTCTTCTTCGACGCCACAGAACAGACTTAACTTGGCTTTAACACCGTTGCTGGCTGGTTGTTCGCTGCGGGCTACTAAAATATTGGGTGTTACACCTAAGCCACGCAATTCGCGTACAGCATTTTGGGCTGGCTTGGTTTTGGTCTCCTGGCTGGCACCCAGATAAGGCAAATAGACTACGTGTACATACAGACAGTTTTCTAAGCCTACTTTTAGACCAAATTCGCGTATGGCTTCGATAAAGCTCAGACTTTCCAGATCGCCCACTGTGCCACCGATTTCTACAATATGCACATCAAAGCCCTGACCTGCTGCCTTGAGGTACTCCTGAATGGCTGCGGTTAGGTGGGGGATGATTTGCACGTCTTCGCCGGCATACTTACCTGCTCGTTCGTCTTCGATAACCTTTAACAGCACCCGGCCGCTCATAAGGCTGCTGGCGCTGGTGAGCTCTTCGTCCAAAAACCGTTCGTAGTGGCCCAGGTCCAGGTCGGTTTCGGCACCGTCCCTAGTAACAAAACACTCGCCGTGTTCGCGAGGGTTGAGGGTACCGGCATCAACATTAAGGTACGGGTCACACTTTTGAATGTTTACGTGCAGCCCACGGGCTTTTAGAACGTTACCAATCGAAGCGGCAGTAATACCCTTTCCTAATCCAGAAAGCACACCACCAGTTACAAATACATACTTCGTCGGCTTTGTCACCTCGATACTACCCTTCCAATACTTTTATAGATATTACGCTATGAGGCCCCTGTTTGGCAAGAGCCAACGGTTGTGCGAAATGTCACATTACTGCAACATTTGGATGGCTGCGTCTTTTTGGGGATCGCGTTTGTTTTTGTAATCGTCGTCGGTCATTTTGACCGCTTTGTCCGGCGTGATGCCTTTTTTGTCGATATTTTGGCCATTGGGGCGATACCAGCGGGCAATGGTTACCTTTATTTCAGCGCTGCTGGCCAGCGGCAGTATTTGCTGCACACTGCCCTTGCCATAGCTTTTGGCGCCCACCAACTGGGCCACTTTGTTGTCGTGCAATGCCCCGGCCATAATTTCGCTGGCACTGGCGCTGCCCTCGTCTATGAGTACAACCGTGGGGATACCCTGCAGTATGTTGTTGCCGGTTGCCGTATAGGTGTTAACCACTTCGCCGCCACGCTTTTCTTGCAGAACGGTCTTGCCCTGGGGCAGCCACAGGCTGGAAACATCAACGGCAGCATTCAGCAAGCCGCCTGGGTCGCCGCGAAGGTCTAGGACAATACCTTTGACTTGTTTATCCTTGAAGTCTTGCGCAGCTTTGGTGGTCAGTTCTGTGGTGTCTTCACCAAATTGGCTAATTGCTAGATAGCCGATAGCACCATCTAGTACTTCCGACTTTACGCTGGGCACCTTAATGTCGGCACGCGTGATGGCAAAACTTAATTCCTGTGACTTATCACGCACAATTTTGAGCGTGACCTTGGTGTCTTTGGGACCGCGAATTTTGCTGACAGCCTCGTTAATGCTCATACCGCTGGTGCTGGTATTGTTTATGCTGACAATAACGTCCTGCGGACGTAAGCCTGCCTTGGCAGCCGGAAAACCGCTTATGGGTGACACAATAATGAGGTTGTCGTTGGCGTCCTTGCCCAGTTCGGCACCAATACCGGTAAATGACCCGCTTAGCTGGCTATCAAAATCTTTAGCGTCTTTGGTGTTGAAATATTCAGTGTACGGGTCGCCCGTGGCTTCAGCCAAGCCTTTTTTAATGCCATCCAATAGTTGTGTTTCCGTCAGTTTGCCGTCGTAATTTTTGCGAATGGCATTATAGGTTTGGTCTACGCTGGAATAATTCAGCTTGCCCGGCAATCCGGTCTGATCACTTTTTGTACCCTGAAAGCCAATGGTGCCATTGCCAATACCCACGCCGAACTCAAAAATGAGTAGTATGCCCAGGCCAATACCAATGGGTTTAATAAAATTACCCGCCTTTTGCTTCAAAGATTTTGCATGCTGTTCAGTAGATGATTGCTGTGGCACCCTTGTTCCCCTCACGTTTATGTTCTGATTATACAGAAGTACATCCCGCCGCCATAGTGACAAAAAGCGAATTATAAAATTCTTCAGCAGCTTAGGGATCTAGGGGAAGTGAATGAACACCAGACTGGAGGCATTTACATTGTAGGCGAGCGAAAACGTGCCGTTCAGGCTAGCATTGTACTGACTAATATTGATGGTACCGTCGCCATTAACGCTTTCCACATACATAGCGTGCCCGTACGGCTGGCTGTTTTTGATGGCTACGTCGCCCGCTTTTGGATGAGTATCCACCGGTATGCCTGCAGCCCGGGCGTTATCGTCCCACTGGTTGGCATTACCAATACCGCCCCAATACGGCATGTGCCTGCCGCTTTCGTATACCTTCCAGGCTGTGTAGCTTACACATTCACGGTTGTACATGCCCCAGGCATCGACCAGGGTATCCTGGCCCGAATTACACCATGGTGTAGGATAGGTATCGCCGTGACTAGTGTCGCAGGCGCCACCTACTACCACCCTGGCACCACCAAATAGCCGAGCGTTTTCGGCCGCCTGCTGGGCGCGCAAACCGGCTATCTTGGATTGATTGTCTTTAATTTGTTGAGTGTAGGCTGCTTGCTGCCCTTGGTTGTAGGCTAATAGTTGGGCCTGTTGAGCACGGTCTGAATCCAGTTGGGCCTGTTGAGCCTTTTGTTCGTCCAGCAGCTGGTCCACTTGGTCTTTTTGGCCTTTCAGCTGATTTTGCAGTTCGCTAATTTTTTTAAGCGTGGTTTGGATTTTGCTTTGGACCGCGCTGCGGTATTCTTCTTTATCTACAAAGTCGCTAAGATTTTTGCTACTGGCCAGCATTTCGATGGTAGTGGGCGAACCGTCCACATACATAGCCTTAATGTCTTCACCCAGTACGTGGCGCTGCTTGTCCAGCTCGGTCTGGGCACTTTGAATTTGCGACATTAGTTCGGCCTGCTTGTTCTGGTTGGTTGTAATTGCTTGCTGGACAGCACCTATCTGGGCCTGTAACTTACTGATAGCATCCTGGTAGCTATTGGCCACGGACTGCAGCCCTTGCACTGTCGACTGGGTGGAGGCATTTTGCTCTCGCAATGCCTTGATCTGTTCGTCAAACTGGTCGGCGCGAGCCGTGGGCACAACCGTGGTACCCACCACTAATAGTGTAGCCACGCTTAAAAGCGGTATGCCTGCGAGCATCCGCATTACCCCTGTTTTTTGACTCTTTTTTATACGTTTCATGTTAGTTTTCGGTAAACGTATTCTTAGCATATCACTCCCCCGTGTTGCTTGCAAATTACCCTCGACTGGTTTTGAATTTGTTTGTTTGGAGCTTGCGAAAAAACTATTTCGAGGATTTAAACTTTAGATACCGCCTGGTAGCAATGACAGAAGAGACGGCTCCGATAAGTATACCAACACCCAGCTGCATGGTCAAAAGCTGCCAAAAATGTGCATGGAAATATTTGGCCGAATAGTTAATGTCTAGCAACCCCAAGCTGCTGGCCTGTAGCGCCGAACTGGCGGCCACAAACAGCGAATTAATAATAGCCACCGATATAATGGCCGACAAAATACCATAAATAATACTCTCAACTACAAACGGCCCGCGGATATACCAGGTGCTGGCGCCCAACAGGCGCATAATGGTTAGCTCGTCGCGCCGGTTAAAGATGGCCATTTGGATAGTGTTAAAAATAATTAGTACTGATATGAATGCGAATACAGCCACCGCCCCTATGCCGGCTTCGCGCAATACATTGGTAGCATGGGTAATTTTGTCAATCGCCTGCTTGCGATCGCCGGAGTATGACGGCGAATCGGACTGTAGCTTTTGTATGTCGGGCTTACTAAGAAAGTCTTTGATGTCTTGTATTCTGTTAAGATCGCGCGGCTTTACCTGCACCGTGGCTGGCAAGGGGTTGTCGGTTTCGGACACAGCCGCCAGTAGTTCGGGATTGTTAGCATTCTGTCGTTTGTAATTTTGCAGGGCATCTGTTTTGGATAGATACGTTATACGTTCTACATTGGGTAATGCCTTTAGCTGGTCAAGTAGCTGCGTCTGCTGTTGGGGGGTAATATCATCGCTTAAGTATACTGATATATCAATTTTGTCAGTAATTTGGTTAATGGTGTTATTGAACGTAGCGCTGGTGACAATCGAAAACAATACAATGGTGAGTGTAACCACCATAACCGCCATAGCCGCAATAGCCAGCCAGGCATTGCGGACAAAATTGACCATGCCCGTCGTAATAATGCGGGTAAGAGTGATCATCCTGCGGTTCATATGTTATATTCTGCCCGTGCCCGGTCGCCAATAATCTGGCCGTGCTGGATAGTAACCACGCGGCGCCTGAGTTTGTTTACAATTTCCTGGTTGTGGGTTGTCAGTAATACGGTAGTGCCATAACGATTAATCTTTTCCAGCACATTTATGACATCCCAGGCATGCTTGGGGTCCAGATTGCCCGTTGGCTCGTCGGCAATTAATATCTTGGGTTGGCGCACAATGGCACGGGCAATGGCCACGCGCTGGCGCTCGCCACCGGAGAGTTCCATAGGCATGCGCTTTTCTTTGCCCTTTAGGTTTACAATATCCAACACTTTGGGTACAGTGTGACGGATTTCGTGATTGCGCATACCCACTACCTCTAACGCAAAAGCAATATTTTCGAACACTGTGCGGTTAGGCAATAGTTTGAAATCCTGAAACACAACGCCAATTTTACGGCGCAGCAGCGGAATATCACGGTCGTGCAGCTTATCGTAATCTATGCCGCCCACAATAATTTTGCCGGTTGTAGGGCGCTCTTCGCGCGTCAGCAGTTTAAGCAGCGTGGACTTGCCGGCACCGCTCTGCCCTACCACAATCACAAATTCCTTTGGCTCGACATGCAAGCTCACCCGGTCCAAAGCCGGCGTAGCCGTCTTGCCATACGTTTTCGTTACCCTGTCCAACAAAATCATTAGCTCTATTATAGCAAACGCAGTGAGCTCAAAAAAACCGGACGCCTTCCCTACGCCGCCTGTTCTTGCGAATTAAATTCCAAATCAGGATTGTCCAGCAGTTCCACAGCTATGAGCCTGGTAATTCCTCCAAACCTTCGTCTGGCTTGCACTATGTCGCCTCCGGGTGTACCGCCGGGCATCATGGCATTACCCCCGATAAGATGCACTAGTTCCGCGCTCACTTTATCTGTGTATTCCTTCGAAAGTTTTCTGCCTGGCGCAAACCACTCTTGCAACTGGGCAAACAGAATACCCGCATCGCTGGCCTTTGGCTGTTGGGCAAGCTCCCATACATATTCGCGGATTTGGGGCACAGTAAGCGAGGCCGCAGGATCAAGCAAGGTCCGGGCGCCCCTGTATTCATTCCTAAGTGCAGCGATTTCTACCGACGCAGCTTCCCCTAGAGCTCCAGCAGCTATGCCACGCGCCAAATCGCCGGCACGGAGGTCGGCAACTTTTTTAACTGCCAGGTGGTATGTCTCCGAGTTGCCATTAAGCGATGCAAAGATAGCACGGATGTTATTAAGGTCTTCAACAATCTCGCTCAGCAGTGACTCGCCTCCTGTTTCTGCTCGCACGTTCTCTTTGTCCTTCTGTCCTCCACCCCGCATTATTTCTTTGCGGTACTCTTGTGCTGCGCTCGATCCATCATCTGTAGGGCGTGTGGTTCGCTGGGCTAAATCGGTAAGCCCTACTTGTCGTGTCGTTTGCCTGCCATGCCCACGCATTGTAACTTCGGCCAGCTCGCCACTTATGCTAGCAGCGATATTGTGGATCGGATAGGCATCTTGGTGACGCCGAGCAAGCGCTGCAAGAGCCGTTTCTTCATCAGCTGATTTGGCTAGAGTACTTCTAGAACCCCTAATACGCGCAGCAACATGGGTCACCGGATCTGAATCCCCATGCCGCATCGTACGATGCCCGCTTACACGCGCGCTAAAAACCTCCGTAACAACCTGAGGAAGATGTACAGGGGGCACTTGGTGCAGCAAGCCAATAAGCGCCCTACGTGTATCTGCATCTTCTGCATCACGGGCTTCTGCTCCCTCTGCAGGCTTACACGACCCAACTATGCGCTCTACAACGGGGTGCACAACTTCGTTATCCATACCTAATCTGGTAAATATTACTGTCGTATTTGTGCGTAAACTTTCTAATTCGGCCGCCTTTGCTGCTGCTTCGACTGCCGTTTTATTTGCTGCGAGGTTAACTGCAAGTTCCCCTAGTTGATGGTATGCATCGGGATGTTGTCTCAGCGCCTCAGTCAACAGTGCAGCGGAGCCTGCCGAACGAAAGCTCTCTCTAATAGCAGCTGCAATTTCCGGATCACCCTGAATCAATGGGCCCCCATCTGCGGGTTGGCCAATGTTTTCTCCAGTCAAGGGCGGTGTACCTAAATGTTCCGCCATATGGGCGGGGGATGCTGTGTCCATAGTATAGTACGATACTGTATGATTTCGGAACAGTGTAGTCAAGGTACTTTTGTGCAGCTTTTGCAGCAAATATTCATTTTTTTAAGATTTTTTTAAGCGCTGATGGTGTGGTCCAGGTATGCGGCGATGAGCGGATCCAGGTTGCCATCTAGTACGGCATCGGGGTCAGTGGTTTCAAAGCGAGTACGCAGGTCTTTGACCTGTTTATATGGGTGCAAGACGTAGCTGCGAATTTGATTACCCCACTCTGCCGATTGGTTGGGGCCTTTAAGCTCGCTGATTTTGTCTTTGTGCTGCTGCAGTTGCAGGGCGATAAGTTTGGAGCGCAAAATGGTCAGCGCGGTTTCTTTATTCTGCAGCTGGCTGCGTTCGTTTTGGATGGCTACGGTGATGCCGGTGGGAACATGCGTTACACGTACGGCCGAATCAGTGGTGTTCACGCTCTGACCACCATGGCCGCCGCTGCGGTAGACATCGATACGCAGGTCTTTATCATCTATCTCCAAGTCTTCGGGGCTGTCCACTTTAGGCAGCACATCTACCTTGGCAAAACTGGTTTGGCGTAAATGGTCGGCGTTGAACGGGCTTAAGCGCACCAAACGGTGCACACCATGCTCGCCAGCTAATTTGCCATACACAAAATCACCGCTTATTTCCAATGTGGCGCTTTTGATGCCAGCTTCGTCACCTGCAGATTCGTCTATGGTTTTAACATCGTACCCATGCTTTTCAGCCCAGCGCACGTACATGCGCAATAGCATATGAGCCCAATCTTGGGCATCGGTGCCGCCAGCGCCGGCATAGATGCTCAGAATTGCGTTGTGATCGTCGTATTTGCCGGTAAATTTCAGTTCTTCTTTTAGTTCGGTAAAGCGTTCACGTACTTCGTCCAACTGGGCGCTTAGGTCGGCAGCCATGGCTTCATCGTCGGGATCCAGCTGCGCTAGGTCGGCCAGGTCGTCCACGCTTATTTTAAGCGCCTCCCATGGACGCAGGCGCCGTTCTAACTGGGCGTGTTGTTTGCTGATTTCCTGCGCCTTTTGGGCGTGCTGCCAAAAATCAGGCTGCTTCATTTGTTCGTCAAGCGCAATACGCCGCTGGTTGAGATCGGCATAGCGCAGACGCTCTAGGGCCTCGGCAATCTGCTGCCGCAGATCAAGTGCCGCCTGTTCCACCTCTTGCATTATTAACCCTTTTTTACCTGACCCCACAACGGTGCGATTTGCTGCTGCAAATCGCGGGCAAACGCTTTGTCGCAGTCGCTTAAAACACCAATACCCCAGATGTTGTCGGCAAATAGCGCGCGCGACACATCCACAATGGATGTTTTGGTTACGGCCTTGATGCGCCGTGGCACCTGATAATAATCTTCGATAACTTCGTCAAAAAAGTAGCGTGAGGCATAACTGTCAGCTGTACCGCCTACGGTTTGGGCACTGCGCTGGAAACGGCCCAGGCTGTAGCCTTTGGCTGCCTCGATATCTTCGCCTGCAATTTGGCCAGCAAACACTTTTTGCAGTTCGGCCACCATAATTTCGAATAAGGCCGGTGCGTTTTTACGCGACACCTGGGCGCCGAACCACCAGTTACCGCTCAGTTTGGTCTGGCCAAAGCCACTGCTCATCCCATACACCAGCCCGCGTTCCCTTGCCTGGCCCAAAATATTGGAATACAGCGTTTCGGTAAGCATGGTATTTACCAGGCTTAGTGCATCGGTTTCGGGCTCTTCCAGCCGGCGATTCATAAAACTGTCTACATAAAAATAAATATTTTTGACCGTTTTGTTGTGGATGTATATGGGAGCAGTCTGGGGTAGTGGCCGTTCGTCGGGCAGGCTCAGCCGCTTGGTGCCTAGTGGCAAGGCGATATGCTCCATGGCCTGCTGCACAGCCTCATGACGTTTGGGAGTTAGGTTGCCGGCAATAATAAAACGCAGGTTGCGGCTGGTATGGGTCTTTTTATAATGATCGCGCACGTCACCCACCATGACGTTTTCCATAATTTTAAGCCGTTCCTGATCGGTCTTGGCCAAAAAGCCGTACTTTTCGCGCAGTGCCAGGCTGAGGTGCCGGAAATGGTTATTGGAACGCGCCGTCAGTTCTTCGCGTACATTGCCAAACTCGGCCTCGAACTCGTCTTCTAAAAACAACGGCTTTGTAATAGCTAGTAGTAACAGCTCCAAAATGCGATCCCACTCAAAGTCAGCACATTCGGCTTCGTAGGTAATATCGTACACGCCGGTACTGGCATTGCTGTAAGCACCGTTCTTTTCGATTTCAGCCTGGAATAAACGCGCTTTAGGATAGCGCTCGTTAGCGCCTAATAGCACATGTTCCATCAGGTGCGAGGTTTCCCACTTTTTGGGATCTACCAGGTACTCGCCGGCACGGAAATTGAGCTCAAAGCTCATGACGCTGGCATCCGGCACGTGGATTAACAAACCTTTGGCGCCGTTTTTAAGGGTAAGTTCGGTAACAGTATGTTTCATAGTTACTGGCCAAACACCTACTTGCGCTTCCGCGCTTTGCTTTTTCGTTGGCGTTCGGCTTTACGCGCCTTTTTACGGGTGGTAGTGGTCTTTTTGGCAACCCCGTCTTTGGCTTGCTTTTTGGCGGCAAAGTCGGCGGCCTGGAACTCGTCATCGACATCGATAATTTTGTCGGCATTGCTAATAGATTGGCGGGCGGCGCGGGTCAGTTCGGTTTCAGTCGGTTCGTCCAACGCCTGAATATCAACGGGTTGTGCATGGAACAGCATGGTCAGCACCTGGTTGCGCAGCGTGGCCTGCATACTGTCGAACAAAATCTGGCCCTGGCGTCGGTATTCTACCAGCGGGTCGCGCTGGCCTACACTCATCCAGTGGATACCCTCTTTTAGGTGGTCCATGTTTTCTAGGTGCTGCATCCACAAATTGTCCAGTAGTTGCAAGTAAATGTCGCGCTCCACCTTGCGCATAATTTCGGCGGTAAAGGCGCTTTCGCGGGCCGCATAGAGCTCCTTGGATTGGGTAAGCAACACGCCTGCAAACTTGTCCGATGGGCTGTCAAACAACCGGTCGAGCGTGGGTTCGTCAAATGGGAATGTTTCGCGCACAATGCCTTCAAACTGATCGGTGGTAAGCAGCGGCGATGCAGCCAGGGCCTGTACTTCTTCTTCCAAAAAGATACGCACGCGCTTGCTAATGTCCTCGGAGCGCAAAATGTCGCGGCGCATGGCATAAATAGCCTTACGGTGACGGTTCATGACATCGTCATACTGCACCACATGTTTGCGGTTATCGAAGTGGAAGCCTTCCACCTTCTTTTGCGCGCCTTCCAGGCTTTTGGAAATCAAACGGTTTTCGATAGGCGTTTCTTCGTCTACCTTTAATCGCTCCATGAGGCCGGCGATGCGTTCGCCGCCAAAGATACGCATAAGGTCGTCTTCGGTGCTTACAAAAAACTGCGTAAAGCCCGGGTCACCCTGGCGCCCACTGCGCCCGCGCAACTGGTTATCGATACGGCGTGATTCGTGGCGCTCGGTACCCAGTACAAACAACCCGCCCAGCTCCTTCACGCCTTCGCCCAATACAATGTCGGTGCCGCGGCCAGCAATGTTGGTAGCCAGTGTTACCGCGCCCTTGTTGCCTGCACGTGCCACAATAGCTGCTTCTTTTTCGTTGTTCTTGGCATTGAGCATTTCGTGGGGTATGCCGGCTTTGGCCAACATGCCACTTAAAATTTCATTCTTTTCGATAGATACGGTACCCAGCAGCATTGGCTGGCCCTTGGTGTGCAGCATTTGCACTTCTTTTACAATGGCCTTAAACTTGCCTTTTTCGCTTTTGTAAATACGATCGGGTCGGTCGGTACGGGCCAGTGGGCGGTTGGATGGGATTTCGACCACGTCCAGTTTGTACACTTGATGGAATTCTTCGCTTTCGGTCATGGCCGTGCCAGTCATGCCAGCCAGTTTTTCGTACAAACGGAAGTAGTTTTGGAAGCTAATAGTCGCCAGCGTGCTGGATTCCTGTTGTACCTCCACACCCTCTTTAGCTTCGATAGCCTGGTGCAAACCCTCGTTGTAGCGACGGCCTTTTAGTAAGCGGCCGGTGAATTCATCTACAATAACAATCTCGCCGTCATTGGTAACCACATAGTCTTTATCGCGGTGGAACAGGGCCTGAGCACGCAGGGCTTGCTCTAGGTGGTAAATGGTACGGATGTTTTCGGTGGCGTATAGGTTTTGGATGCCTAGGATTTTTTCAACCTTTTCAACACCTTTGTCGGTGAGTATGACACTTTTGCGCTTTTCGTCGGTTTCGTAGTGTTTTTCTTTTTCCAGCTGCCGGGTAACCTTGGAAAATTGGGCATAGGCGCTGCCGCTGGTTACACTGGGAGCGGAAATAATCAGCGGCGTTCGGGCTTCGTCAATCAGGATAGAATCAACTTCGTCCACGATGGCATAGTGCAGTTCACGCTGACGCAGCTGGTCGGTTTCGCGCACCATATTATCGCGCAAATAGTCAAAGCCGAATTCGTTGTTAGTCCCATATACCACATCGGCTTCATAGGCTTCGCGCCGCGAAGCTGGTTTAAGATGGCGAAAACGCTCGTCTTCGTGGTCGGTGTTTACAAAGTTGGGGTCGTACAAATACGAATGGTCGGCAACAATTACGCCCACGCTCAGGCCCAAAAAGTGATATACCTGCGCCATCCAGCCGGCGTCACGCTGCGACAGATATTCGTTGACAGTCACCACGTGCACACCCTTGCCGGTCAGTGCATTTAGATATACCGGTGCAGTAGCCACCAGGGTTTTACCCTCACCCGTTTTCATTTCGGATACATTACCTTCGTGTAGCACCATGCCACCAATAAGCTGTACGTCAAAGTGGCGCATCCCTAGGGTGCGTGTAGCGGCCTCGCGCACAATCGCAAAGGCATCGGGTAAAATTTTGTCCAGGCTTTCTTTTTTCAGACGTTTTTTTAATACGTCTGTTTGTTCGCGCAATTTTTTGTCTGGCATTTTTTGGTACTTGTCAGCCAATGCGTTTACTTCTTTAACGCGTTTGCGCAGCCGCTTGATGGTACGCGCCTGTGGATCACCCAATAACTTCTTGAGGATGCTATTCATGCACTATAACTCCCTATTCCGGTTTGACATACAAAGCTTTTAACATTGTAGCGTTTTATCCCCGGGAACGCGAGAGGTTTTTGGTGCGTTCAGGCCGAATCGCGCTGGAAGCGTAATAGCAGGCGCCGATGGAGTCTGGGGTTGGCATGCAAGTCTTTGTATTTTTTGAGCCGGGTCTTTAATTTGGCTTCGGCAATGTCTATGGCTGCGTACATGTTAATCGTGCTTTCATTGATCATAATAACTTCTTGCGGCAGACGCAGGGCTACCTCGCAGGTGCACTCTTTTTTATCTTTTGCTTTAGATTCCTTGAGCTTTATCTCGGCGTGTGCGCTGGTACGGGCGTGTTTGGGCATATACTGGTCCAGTTTGCCGATTTTTTTCATAACGTATTTGCGCAGGTCGTCGTCCACCACCGAATGCACACCGTTGATGTCAATTTTTTGAATCATATCCCCCCTTAGAGCTTATATTTCCGCGCGACCAAACATGTACGGCCGGAGCACCGCGGGTATGGTAATGCGCCCGTCAGCAGTTTGGTTGTTTTCTATAATTGCGGCCATGGTGCGGCCTAAGGCAAAGGCCGTGGCGTCGTTAGTGTGGACCAGTTCAGTTACGCCGCTGTGCCGGCGTACACGAATCTTGAGATCGCGCGCCTGATAGTCGGTCATGTAATCGGCTGTGTGCGTTTCGCGGTATTTGCCCTGGCCCGGGAACCAGCAGTTGATGTCTACGCCGCGGGCGTTGGGCTTGCCAATGTCGGCCGTACATTTTTGCAGCAATTGGTACGGCAGGCCCAGCTGCTGCACCAAGTATTCCTGGATGGCAACTTGCAGCTTGTGTTCGTCCAGCGCGGTTTCGGGTGTGCTGAACACTTCCATTTCCAGCTTGTCGAACTGGTGCATTCGAAAAATGCCTTCGGCGTCTTTACCGTAGGTGCCGGCTTCGCGCCGGAAGCTGGTGCTGTAGCCAATGTAGCGGATAGGAAACATGTCTTCCGGCAATACTTCGTTCCAGTACATGGTACACAGGGTATGTTCGGCACTGGCGTTGAGCCATAGGTCGTCATCGGCCAGCTTGTAGGTTACTTCTTCGGCGTTCAGCCGGGCACTGGCTGTGTAGGGTTCGGTACGCAGCATGGCCGGGGGTAATATAGGGGTGAACGGCTTGGCGCTTACCTGTAGGTTATTTTCCTGGATGAGCTTGGCAAGTAGTTGCTCGTCGCCCAGTGTTTGTATAACAAACTGCATAATGGCAAACTGCAACCGCACCAAATCACCCTTAATATATGCAAAGCGGCTGCCGGCAATTTTGGCTGCCCGTTCTTTGTCTATAAGGTCGAGCGGTTCGGCCAACTCCCAGTGGTGTTTGGGCGCAAATTCGAAATGGGGCGGTTCGCCCACAGTTTTGGCCACTACGTTTTCGTCCTCGGTGACGCCCAAGGGCACATCGTCCAGCGGCATATTTGGCACTGCTTTGAGCAGTTCCCGATATTGCTTGTCTAGGCCCTCAAACTGCGCTTCAACCTGGGCTAGCTCGGACTTAATAAGCTTGCCTTGATGTATCAGTTCGGGCTCCGGCTTGCCGCCCTTCATTTTGTCGGCATTGTCGTTGCGTTGTTTGCGCAACGCTTCAACAGAAGCCAGCAGACCTTTGCGTTCATCAGCCAGCTGTAATAATTTTGGGATGTCTACGTTGTATCCCTTTTGTTGGGACTTTTCGGCAACTGCTTGGGGGTTTTCGCGGATAAATTGAATGTCTAACATGTTTTCGTCCTCTGCTTATACAAGTAACTTGGGGGGGTAAAATACGTCAACTGGAGCGAAAACTACTGGAACTAGTGGATGCTTGATACGTCATCATCTATATACAGTATACCATTAGACTGCTTCTGCTTGCCTTTGAATGTACGCCCCCAGCTCTGCAAAACCATATACCAGCTGCGACGCAGCGGTGCCGCCAAGACAGGCACGCACAGGGTCACTTTCATAATTTTCGGCAGTAATGACTACATGGGGGACGGCAAACTCACCCTTTGTTGACACCGATAATTCTGCTTCACTAGGGTCACACACATAGGTAAATGCTCGTATACCTCCCTGTCCATCAATAGCAACCATAGGTACTTGCCGAAAATGAGGTATACGGAGGCGACGGCCTGCATACCAGCCGGCAGCAGTCTGTATAAATGGGAGTATTGTGGATGTTTCCTCTGGGTCGCCCGGCTCCCTCCGAAGGCGCAAGTCACATCGGAATAATTCTCCAAACCGTACATCAGGCTTAATATCGTGCGTCAAAGCAGCAATCGCAATATGTTCCGCAGCTTCCCGAGTGAATTCCGGGCTTGTGGCTTCGTACGGATCAAAAGGAGTCCAATCAATGGGGCGGCAGCCTCTTCCATTTTGATCGTACGCATAGTCAACTAATTTTTGAAATTCAGGAGAATAGGCCATGATGTTTGTTAAAAAATACAATATAACACTTTGGAGTATATTTCAATGGCACCTAAAAAGCTGCCTACTTCGATCTTTTAGGCTGCAATGCTGCGATAGTCAATTTAGCGCGCTCTCGCGCGTAGGCGCAGAACTCGCACTCGCCACCCATAATACTGTCGCCCACAGGGGGCATATCGCCGTCCATGCAGGCTTTCATTTTGACAATCGTGGGCCCCACCCATGTGTCGCTACCCGTATATGGAATCAGCTTTGTACGGAATTCTATTTTGTTAAAAAAGCCATCCAGGTCCATACGGCCGTTAGTGTATACAAAATAACCTGTGTCATGTACGTTCAGGCCGTTTTGCCGTAGCAGCCACTGGTATACCTCCATTTGGCGCTTGTAGCTTATTTGCCAGCCCGAATCGATGTTGACCTCTCTATCTTTAGCCGTAGCCTTATAATCCACCACTATCACCTCGCCGGTGTCAGTGATCCACAGATCGTCTACAGCGCCGAAGACCAATAAGTTGGTCGGTTCGTGCAGATGCTGCACCCCTACAAAATTTTCCCGCCAGTCGTTAAGCTTTTCGTGGGTATACGGGATAGCCTTTATTTGGTTATCCAGCATAATGGGGTGCGGTTCACCCTTTGCGCGGTAAGTGTCGAATTCTTTTTTAAATAGTTCATCAATGGCTTTGTTGATATTAAAAGGCGGGCCGTCCGGCCGCTTGATTTTTAACCGCACGTCCAGCCAAAAGCAGCGCGGACACTGCATAAACAGCTCAATCTTGCTGCGGCTAACCTTATAGGGCGCTGCCTGGCCAGGCTTGTACGGCTGGCTCCGTTCCCTCCAGTAATTCATGTCCTTATATTGTAACAGTCGACAGCTGTTTTGGCTGGTCAATAAGGGCCTGCGGCCGTTCGGCTTCAAGCTCGCCCCGGTCCTGGCCACTCCACGTTACACCAATTGCTTTCATGCCCACCTGCTTAGCAGCATGGATGTCCAGACTTTCGTTGCCAATATAATAGCAATCTGCTGCACGCAAATGGTTTTGGCGCAGAATTTTTCTAAATCCCATTTTTTTGTAAAATACATTGCCGTAAAACACACCATATACACCACTAAAATAATCTTCTAGGTGGTGTTGGCGTAAGAAAACCTGAATGTTTTTTTGGTCGTTTGAGCTTAGGATAAATAACCTGTGCCCAGTCTTATATAACCGCTCAAGTTCCTGTACCATCCCCGGGAACGCCTTAACCTCATTCATACGGGGATACATATGGTGCTTGGTTTGGAGCGCTAGTTTGGGTATATACCACCATGGGATGCCTAACTCACGAACGGCTTTTAACAGGGGTAGCCGTCGTAACAAATCTATCCCATTGTTCGGCAGCGGTGTGACGCCTGTCAGCTTATAGCTAACGTCTGCTACCAGCGGCCACGTATCAGCCAATGTTCCATCAAAGTCAAAAATCAGGGTGCTCATACTACGGTCGTAGCGTACCGACAAAAATTATCCATGCCAGGACGGTCTTGGTTACTAGGCTCCACATCATATAAGCCTGTTCGCTATAGACGTAGTCTGCCCATCTACCCTTCTTTT
The DNA here is from genome assembly GCA_035526505.1 of Nevskiaceae bacterium. Lineage (GTDB taxonomy): Bacteria > Patescibacteriota > Saccharimonadia > Saccharimonadales > UBA4665 > DATLCF01. The sequence goes on from DATLCF010000002.1 coordinate 509,578, forward strand.
GGTGCTGTAAATACTTGGCAATCGTAAAGCAGCCAAACAATACGGCCATGGCGGCCAAAACAGCGTATACGTAACCAGGCAATTTACCTGACCCATACAGCATCATTCCACCAACGTACTTTGCCAGCACTATCCAAGGCATAATCCCAGCCGCACATTTGGCCGCATACAGCACCCACAGGGCTATGCCCTTATTCTGGCTGTAAATCTCCAGCGCTAACCCTAGTAAGCCTGCAATAAGTGCGAAAGCAAAAATCATAGCCAGGCTGGCTGCATCGCGTACACCTACCAACAAGGCGATGGTTATTAGCATTACACCGCTGCTTAGCCCGTATTCAATCCACCGAAAGTAGCTAACACCCTTCTTGATGCCTGCGTCGTATTGTGTACGGCATTTGGTAGCCGCCAAGGCATGGACAATTGCAGCAATAAAAAAGAAGGCAGCTACAAGGTATGCCACGTTAATGGTAAACAACTGCTTGGTGGCCACCGCTAGCACGCCGTGTCCACTGGTAGCGCTAGCCAAAGCATCGGTAGTCAGGTAGCTGGTGGTTATCGCAATGCCACCATTAGCGCTCAATACCAAGATAGCCAGCCCTTGCACTGCGTGCAACCCGGCTAGCCACACATTCCATTTGTACAGGTGTAGGGGTTCTTTGTTTGGGCCTAAGCGTTCAAGCACTTTTTTTATCATATAGTTCAACTATACACGGCCCCGGCGGCTCACGCCACTGGCGCATACGGTATGTGGCACATGCCGCGGCCTGTACGTTCAGTAAATTTCTGATGGTATGCTTCTGCTTCGTAAAAGGGGCCGGCAGCTATAATTTGGGTTACTATAGGTTTTTCTAGGGTAGGCTGGACGGCTTTGCGTACGCTTTCGGCTATCTTTTTTTGGTCATCACCAAAGTAAAAAATAGCCGAACGATAGCTATCTCCAATATCTGGCCCCTGTCGATTCAGTTGGGTAGGATCATGCATATGAAAAAACTGCTTAACCAATACTTCGTAGCTTGTGTTTGCGGGGTCAAATTCTATTAAAACCGCCTCGGCATGACCAGTGGTATGCGTGCATACTTTTTCGTATGTCGGATTTTTAGTATGTCCGCCCGTGTATCCCGCGGTTGTTGTTAGCACACCTGGTACCTGATCAAAATAATACTGCACACCCCAAAAGCAGCCGGCGGCAAATAAGGCTTTTTGTACCATGCTTGCCTACTCTTTTACTTCTACGTCGTGCCAAAAGGCCACGTAGTTAGAAAAATCTTTTTTAACGGTGTCGATTGCCGATGATTTAGGGGTCGGGTAGCTCCAGGCACTATCCTTGCTCCACTCTTTGCCGTTGCCTACGTCAAAATACTGGCACACGCCCTTCCAGGGGCATGTATAGGGTGTGGGGCTTTTGCGTAGAAAATCATGGTTCACACTGTGCGGCGGGAAATACCAGTTCTGCTCGATATAAATTAAATCTTCTTTTGGCGCGTCGGCAATCACTTCGCCCTTCCAAATTGCTTGCATAACCCCCCTTTACCCTAAATAGATACCTTTAGTATAACAAGTTCACCTCTTATAGTGCTATTGCTTTTTTACAAAAACATTGACTAATTAGCATAAACAAGGTATACTGCTTACGTAAATCGACCGAGGTGTAACAGAGAGACTTCGATCGAGGTAAGGAGTTATACGGAGATGAAGACTAGTAAATTGCTCGCAACAGCGGGCGTAACAGGGGTGGTAATAGCTGGAAGCCTAACCGGCACAGCCTTTGCCTGGCACCCCAAGGGCGTGATTGTAAAATCCGTCCAGAACCAAACCACTAACAGCGCCTTAAGCGATGCAAACACCGCTGCTAGCGCCGTAAGTGCTAAACCTGGTGATGTGCTTAAGTACGTTATCGAGGTACGCAACGACGGTACTGCCGACAGCAAGGGCTATAACGATATGGCCAAGACTGTTATGACCGATACCCTGCCTGCCGGTGTAGAACTGGTAAGCGACCCTGCCCAACGCACCATTAGCGTTGATATGGGTACTATCAAGCCCGGCCAAAAAGTTACCAAAGAATATGTCGTTAAGGTAACTGCGGCTACCAACGACCAATTGGTTGAAAACAAGGCCTGCTTTACTGGTGACAGCACAGCCAACGACAACCCCCAAAAGGGTTGTGACGTGGCCGATATTAAGGTAAGTGTTCCTGAAACCCCCAAGCCCCCCACACCCCCGGTAGTACCCCCCACTACCCCTGAACAGCCTAAGGGTAGCGGCGAGCAGACCCCTGCCCCTGCACAGGAACTGCCCAACACTGGTGCTGGCGACTTTATTGCCCCCGTTGTAGGTGCGGGCCTGGTTGGCTACGCCATCAACACCTTGCGCCTTAAGCGCCGTGCAACGCAGAGCTAATCTGGTATAGCACAGGCATTAAAAAAAGAGCCTCACCCGAGGCTCTTTTTTAATTACACTAATTTCAATCGGCGCTGCAGGCTAAACCACTTGGCAAATTCGTGCCATACGCTGTCTTGTAGCGGTATGGCGGAATGGTTTTCGGCCTCCCATATTTCGGCGTTTGTTTTGGTTTGGCCGTCGGTAATAACGACTTGATCAATGGATAGGCCCTTGCCGTGCGGCTCGTCGGTAATTTTGCCCCAATAGTCTTTGGCGAACACCTTGGCTCGTTTGCCATCGTAATACACGAGTATATGCGTGCGGCCCACGGTGCGGTCGGCTTTGTCCTGCATAAGTGCCAGGAAATCCTCGGGCTTAAACCATTCAGCCACATAGCGCATATATGCCCCAGGAAATCCCTTGAGTGCCAGGATATTCCAAAATGTATCCTGCACCACTACCGGACGACCGGCAAGTTTGTAGGCCTGTTTGGCCTTGTGCATGGCAATTTTTTGTACATCGTGGGATTGAATTTCATCCACTGGCAAGCTAAGTTGCTCAACATCTATACCAAACGGTTCGCAGGCACGTCGCAGTCCTTGCAGCTTTTGTTCATTACTGGTTACAAACACTAGCGTCCTTGCCCTATCTTGTATGTTTTTGTCTTCCCTGGCCCGCCGGTAGCGGTAATGACGGCTTATGGAGGCGAAAAAATATTGCCCGTACGATTCGGCGCGCATAAATTTTTCATATACATCCGGCTCGACATCCAGGTACTGATATAGCCTATCCTCTTTAAATTCTATCTCCAGCACCCGGCTTTTAGGGTCATAGCCTATCGCTACTATATCCGATGATTCTACAGGAATGCGCTGCATGCTTTTATAGTACGCCAAAGATTGATATTAGGCTGCTTCTAGCTCTGACCAATCTTCGTTTGGGCAAAGCCGTTCTAGCCAACCCCGAGTTTGACGGATATCGTGCAGTGCATTGTCGCCATATTTGGCCTGATAAGTGGCCATAACCGATAATTGCATAAGCCCATGGAACCTTAATAAACTTCTATCAATCGGACGATTGGCCAACTTTTCGTATGCCGTAACTGCACCCTCAACAGCTTCATCCCCAATAAGTTCCAGATGGCGCATTTCGTTTTCGGGGGTACTGGGTTGGGTGTTGCCGAAATCGATAATACCCCGCGCACGCTGCTGCTCATCGTATTCTTCAAACAGTATATTACCCGGACGAAGGTCGTTATGCCCAGTAAGATTTGGCCTGAGCTGGTCAGTTTTTTTACGCTTAAGATACTGCCCCATCACGGTCGCTCCCAATCGAGCGACCGTTGGATAACCTTTGGCTATAACTTCTTCCCACCAGCCTTTCTGTTCTATCAGCATATCTTCCCGGCGGTGCACCTTTGGCCGTATATCTGCAATAATGTTTTGGCAGGTTATAAGTGGTATCGTTCCCGATAGCCAAAAGATAAACTCACCCACTTTCTGGCCAAAAGCAAAGAGCTCGGGGTCAGAAAAGTTTTGTATTTCTACGCTTGTAAGTGCCTTGCCCTCCACATAGCTGTACACGGCATATGAGGGGTCGAGCCAGGAGCCTCCTCGGCAATCTATGAGCTTGGGTATTTCGAGCGGGGGGCAGGGACCATCATTTGCCTCACTTACCATCTGCGCTTCATATTGCGCAGCCGCCTTTGCGTACGTGTACCCGCCAGTATCGCGCGGTACCTTCACAACTAGCCGACGGTCAGCATCCTCAGTATATAAAAGCCGATTGGCCCATCCACCATCCTCTGGCTCTACGGAGCCACCCCGAAAAGCAGGATACCGCCCCATTAGCTCAGGGATCCGAGCTATATCTTGATAAGCTGGTTCGACCATAATTATTCCTCGAAGTGTAAGCGGCGGATCAGCCAATCGCGTGGCAGAATGGACAGGAACCAGCCGGCACGCGGACCGCTGGGCTTGCCGATAAGGGCCTGGTATAGGGCAATAAACATTTCTTTAGGCGCCAGGCCACTCGTGTTTTTTAGCTCATAAATGTGCTCGTGGAACCAAGCGCCATCAGCATCGGCTGGTGCTTGGGCTATTTTATCACCCAAGGCTTTTAGAAATGCCTGTTGCTGTTCGCTGAACTGCACAGGATCAATCGTATCCAGCAGCTCGAACTTTACATCTTCGGGCGCACGTTTTTGCAGCCACTTATCTATAAACTGCAGTTCATTTTTGATGATTTCGGCGTCTTCGGTAGCTGTTTGGGAATGTTCGGTACGTTTAATGACCTCCAGGGTTTTGTCAGCATCCTTTAATGATGCCTGGTAACTGGCCACCAGGTGCGAAAACGGCACGCGGCTGACGGTTTGACGGTCTTGGCCGTGGGTACACAGATACAGTAATTGCTCCTCTGCCTCCGTTTTGTCTGGTTTTGCGCTAAATGCGGCAAATTCGTCCATAAGCTGTACAACACCATTAACCGGGTCAAAATACAGACGCTTGCTGGGCGCCGCGCGCAAAATATAATAGCGCACGACCTCTGGCGGCATAATCTGCGCCCCCTCTACAGCGTCCAAGCCGGTGCCGCGGCTGCCGCTCATTTTTTTGGTGTCGCCGGCCAAGTTAATAAAGTCGTATGGCACGGGCAGCGGCGGTTCGGCCTCGTAGACATCGCGCATAATTTGCACGCCGGTGTCGTACGAACCGCCTTTGGTGGCGTGGTCGCGGCCAAATGGTTCGGCTACTATATGCAATAGCCACCAGCGGCCTGGCCAGTCAAGGCGCCAGTCAAGCTTTACCTGACCGTTATCGTAGCGCACGGTCTGCTCATTCCCTTCTGTATCTTGGTAGCGAACAACTTTGGCTTGCTTATCAATACCTGCAAACTTGCGGTTTTTGAGCCGGCCATTTTCCATAATTTGGATTGGCGTCCAATGTTCGTCTAGTTTGCGCTGCGAAATAGTCTCTAATGCCCGCCGTGCCTCGGCAATATGTTCAAGCGAGCGCTCAATAGCCGGCACGAAAAAGCCCGCACGATATTTTTGGTGCGAGCGCACAAACTCAACTTCTATGCCCAGTGCGGCACTAGCATCGATAAGTCCTTGCAAAAAATAATCGGCGTATGATTGATCACTGCCATCTGGCGCGGGTATATCGCACAATGGCATACCAAGATATTTTTCGAATTCTGCGGGTACATTGCCGGGTATTTTGCGCAAGCCGTCCAAATCGTCTACAAAGTATATATGCCGTGCTTGGCGGCCGCGGCGGCGTAATTCCAGCATAAGGGCGTCGCTGGTTACTAGCTCGCGCATATGGCCAAGATGGTGTGTACCTGACGGCGAGCCACCAGACTCAATAAGGATCTCGCCTTCTGGGTGGCGGGCCATCAGTGTATCAATGATGTTATTTAGCCAGTTCATACCTGTTCCTTTAGGGTTATTTTATCATATGCACAGAGAAAGAGCCTCTGCCCTTTAGATGGCCGAGGCTCTTTGTGACTGTCTGCTATTTATTTAACTAATGTCGACAATTTTGTACACAACGGTCTCGGCCGGCAACTTGATTTCCACCTCGTCGCCTTCCTTCTTGCCTAGGACTGCCTTGCCTAAGGGGGATTCGTCGGAAATTTTACCTTCCAGTGGGTCGGCTTCCACCGTACCTACTACCTGAAATTCCTTGGTTTTGCCATCGGAACTCTTGAGTTTTACCTTGGAACCCAGCACCACCTTGCCGTCGCTCTTGGGCTCGGCAATAACCTGCACATTTGCCAGAATGTGTTCGATTTCGGAGATGCGCGATTCGTTGCGCTCTTGGTCTTGGCGGGCAGATTGGTATTCGGCGTTTTCGGCCAAATCGCCAAATTCCCGCGCGGTCTTAATGCGGTCGGCAATTTCGGCACGCAAACCAATCAAGCCTGCAAGCTCGTTGTTTAACTCTTCGACGCCTTCTTTGGTCAGATGGAATTGTTTCTTCATGATTCGCGCTTCTCCTTGTGGTCTAGTTGATGCAACTCTGGTTTTCGGGAGCATTATTATAGCAACCTGGGTGGTGTTGGAGCGAGCTTTTTTATCACACTTTCTCGGTCCATTAATTGCGTGTGCGACTCGGTACGGGGTTTGAGCTCCAGCTGCTTTGATGCAACGGTTTTGTCGCTGATGACAATGCGGTATGGGATGCCAAGCAAATCGGCATCGGCGAATTTCTCGCCAGCCCGCGCCACAGTACGGTCATCATATAGTACCGCAACGCCAGCCGTAGTCAAGGCCTTATACAGATCGTCGGCTTCAGCAATAACATCGGTGCTTTCACCCAATGGTGCCAAGTAGACCGTAAATGGTGCCACAGACTCCGGCCACACGATACCCTTATCGTCCGCAAACTTCTCTACTATAACCCCCATAACACGCGTAATGCCAATACCGTAAGATGCTAAATATAAAGGTTGCCGCTTGCCCTGATGATCAGTAATGAGAATATCCATTTGCATCGACTTTTCAGTGCCAAAGTTGAAGATATTGCCAACTTCGGCACTCTTGACCTTCTCTAGCTCGTCCTTTTTGACACCCAGCTCGCGTATCGCTTCGTCCAACACTTCTTCGTTTACCGCAATATTTTTGCCGCGATGTATATACAAAACATCTTCGCCAGCCTCACAAATGGTTTGAAATTCGTGGCTAAACTTTGTAAATGCACCACCGCTTGCAAAGGTTACATACGTATCGTCCCCAATACCTAGACGGTTATAAATACGCTTATATGCCTCGATTACTTTATTGTAATAATCTTCTAGATCCTTGGCGTCAGCATGTAAGGAGTACATGTCTTTCATAACGAATTCGCGGCCACGCATAATACCGCTTTTGGCTCGTAATTCATTACGGAGCTTAGTCTGGAACTGGTATACACTTACGGGCAAATCTTTATAACTCTCGATATACTGCCGCATCATTTCCATGATTGGCTCTTCGTGTGACCATGCCAAACCAACTTCGGTTTCATCTTTTAGCCTGGTTTTAAACCACACGTCTACAACCTTATCGTCCCAGCGTGTAGTAACTTCCCATAACTCTTTAGGCTGCAAGTTAGTCATAATCAACTCTTGGCCCTGTATGGCGTTCATTTCCTCCCGTACAATGCGCTTGATATTTTCCAATACGCGCAGCCCGAGGGGTGTATAGGCATAAACTCCTGCCATAACCTTGTATACGAATCCGGCACGTATAAGGAGTTGGGCATTCTTGGAGACTTCGTCAGCAGGTGCGTTTTTGCTGGTTTTAGTAAATAAGCGTGACACTCTCATAATATTTCCTCGGTTAGTCTGTAAAAAAGTAAAAAATTAGCAAACAACAATATACGGCCGACAGGCCGGGGTGTGGGGGTGCTTGGGAGTGCAACCATATTTCATCAGGCCCATTGTACCACGTAGTGTAGTGTTTGCCACTTCTGCGACCCCCTGCAAATGCTGGTATCTTTAGCGAACGTGCAGGATAAATATCACAAAAAAAGCTATACCGTTTTTGATGGCGTGCACCCCAATGCTTGCCCAAAGCGCGCCAGTTTTTTCCCGCAAAGCACACAACACCATCGATAGTACAAAGGTATCCACACCGGCTACCCATAAAAGGCTGCTATCGCCGGATTCTAGAAGATGCGGTGCTGCAAACAACAAGCTGGTAGCAATAGCGGCTACTACAAAGGGTAACTGTTTGCGTAGGCCGCCAAACAAGAACCCTCGAAAGACAGTTTCTTCTACAATAGGCGGCAACACCACCAAGCTTACAAAGGTCATCACTAGGGCAGCGCCGCCAGCCACGTGCTGGAAGCCTATATCTTGCTCTTGCTGGACATTAATGTCAGTCAATGCCCCTACAACCCCCAGCACTACCAGGTATAGGGCAAAATAGCCCACCGCCCCTATAGCCGCATATCCCAAATCACGCCACTGCGGCCACCTGGAGAAGCCCAACAAACGCCAGCCCGCTTTGCGCCAACGCAGAAACAGCCATAATACTAATAATATAAGTACTTCGCTTAAGAGCACGTAAGAAAACTGTGCGCCTATGCTGTCAGCCCATGCATTTGCCTGCGCCGCATTCCAGTTGCGTATGTGTGGGTAGAGCACCACAACAATACTGCCAATCAGCTGTGCCACCACAAAACTCAATACTGTAATCGCCACGGCAGCCAACGGCCCCCAGGGTAGGTTCTTGCCAGTCGATATATGGTGGGTGCTAGAAGAATCGTCTGACATCGACAACTGTTATAAGCCCTACCAACAGTAAAAGCAGTACAAAGCTAAACCCAACAATGCGTTCTTCGATCTCTTCGGACAAGGGTTTTTTGAGTGCCCGGGCCACCACCATCATAAATAGCCGGCCGCCGTCCAGTGCAGGAATAGGCAGCACATTCATAAGTGCTAGCGTGAGCGAAATAATAGCGATTATGAGCAGCACGAACTGATAGCCCAATAAACTACCGTCTTTGAGCAGTACAAAAATGCCAACCGGCCCCGAAACCTGTTCGGAGGCTTTAGCCGTATTGCCATGGAATAGTGCGCTTACGGCCGTGCCCAACCCCTGGAACGTGGCTACGGTAAACTGTTTGATCAGGCCTATGGCAACAATAGGCGCTGACCAGGTCGAACGTGTCAGACTATATTCAGTAGGTGAAATACCCAAATAGCCCTTGGGATTGCTGGTCTTTTGGCTAGCGGCCACCGTAGACGCGCTGCGCAGCTGTATGGTTATGGTGCGGCTGCGGCCGTCGCGTGCATATTGTAATGCTATTTTTTGGCCCGCGTAATCTTTAGTGAGTTTTGGGAGTTGCTTGGCGTTATTTATCTGTTGCAAATGGCCCGGTGTGCCAATGGCTGTCAGTCGATCGCGCACCTGCAGCCCTGCCTGCTGTGCAGGCGAATCTTTTTCGACATAGCCCACTAGTACTTCGCTTTTAGACACCTTACTGTCCGATGCCACCGTAAACTGTTTATCAAGCAACTGCGGCATACCGGCCCAGGCTAGTATGGTCAGCAGCACGAAAGCTGCCAGTAGGTTCATACCCACCCCCGCCAACATAATTTTGGTTTTAGCACCAAAGCTTGCCGCCCCAAAACTACCCGGCGCAGTGTCGCTATCGTGTTCACCCTTGAGCTTTACAAAACCGCCAATAGGCAACCAGTTTAGGCTGAAATCGAAACGCTTGTCACCCTTGCCCACTTTGCGGCTCCAGGCCCGGGGCGGAAAACCAATACCAAATTCTTCCACCTCCACCCCATTGCGTCGGGCGACAATAAAATGCCCAAACTCGTGCACTACCACCAGGCCGATGAACAAAATCAGGCCGATGATCAGCAAAATAACAGACATTACGTACCGAACCTCCGTTGGCGGTTAGTATATTCTTGTATTGCAGCGCGGAGACTTTCTTCGGTAAAATCCGGCCAATACTCTTTCGTGAATAACAGCTCACTGTATGCAGACTCCCACAGCATAAAGTTACTGAGCCGCTGTTCGCCGGAGGTACGAATGACCAAATCAAGCGGTGGCACATCGGGCGCGTACAAAAACTGTCCAATAAGTTCTGGTGTGATATCATCGGGCCGAAAGCCAGCAGCGGCAATCCGTTTAACGGCTTCGACAATTTCTTGCTGGCCGCCATAGTCCAAGCAAAGCAGTAAGGTGCCCCGCTGATTATCTTTGGTAAGTTCCTCGGCCTCATGGATAGCCCGAACCATCGCCTTGCCCAAGCGCAGCTTAGAGCCCACAACGCGCAAGCGAACACCTTCGCGGTTGAGTTCGCGCACTTCATGCTGCAATACCCACATACACAGCTTCATCAGGTCCTTGACTTCGCTGCGCTCCCGGTTCCAGTTCTCGGACGAAAACATATAGGCGGATACATAGTTGACGCCCTGTTTGAATGCGGAGTTCACAATATTTTTGAGGTTCGTATATCCCTGGCGATGCCCTTCACTAACAGGCATATGATGCTCACGCGCCCAACGGCGATTACCGTCGAGTATCAAACCCAAATGCCGTGGCGCCCCCACTGTACTCGTCTCTGTCATTATCCTTATTGTACCAAGTGCCTGTCATTTGCCCTAGGGCAAATAGGCCTATAAGGTCATAATTTCAGCTTCTTTGGCCTTGGCTGCAGCTTCGGCGTCGGCCTTGGCACTGTTCATGGCCTCATCCACTTGTTTCTCCAGCCGTTTAGCATCATCTTCGCCAATTGCCTTATCTTTTTTAGCCTTATCAATAGCATCCATGGCATCATGGCGAACGCCACGCAGGCGCACCATACAATCTTCTACCTTACCGCCCAGCAGCTTTACAAACTCGCGCCGGCGTTCTTCGGTGAGGGGGGGTATAGGTACACGCACTACGCGACCATCATCACTGGGGTTGAGCCCCAGGCTGGGGTTATCGCGGATAGCGCCGGCAATCGCCTGTAGGTTATTAGGGTCAAACGGCGTAATTTGTAACAGCTGTGCTTCAGGCGCAGTTACGGTTGCCACCTGGATAAGCGGCATAGGCGTACCATATGCCGTAACAGTCACACCATCCAGCATACTGGGATGGGCCCGGCCGGTGCGGACTTTTTTAAGCTCTTCGTCCAAATGCGCTGCAGCGCCCTGGAACTTTTTTTTGGCGTCTTCGACAATTTGGCTTGGGTTCATACATTTCCTTGCTTATACCGGTATTATACCGTAAAACAACGAGCCGGAGTTCCAGCTCGTTGTTTTCCAAGAAGGGCTTTATTCGGTTACTTCGCCTAAGGCCATGCGGCTAAAACGACGGACCACAATGTTCTCACCCAGCTTGGCAACAGTCTCTTTTAGGTACAATCCCACGGTCTGGTCCGGATTCTTGATATAAGCCTGCTCTAACAAGCATCGCTCAGCAAAGTGCTTTTTAAGCATTCCGTCGACAATTTGGGGCACCATGTTTTCCGGCTTGCCCTCGGCTTTTACCTTTTCGGTAAATTCGGCCTCGGCTTTTGCGCGCACGTCAGCCGGTACATCGTCGAGCTTGATATATTCCGGTGCACTGGCAGCAATGTGCATGGCAACATCGTGGACAAATGTCTTGAAGTCGTCGGTGCGGGTTACAAAATCGGTTTCGCAGTTTACTTCTACTAACACACCAATGCGACCGCTGTGTACATAGCTTTCTACCAAGCCTTCGCGGGCTTCACGTTCGCCTTTTTTCTCGGCCTTGGTCAGGCCCTTTTTGCGCATGGCTTCCAGCGCTTGGTCAAAATTACCGTTGGCTTCTTCCAGTGCCTTTTTGGCGTCGGTCATACCCACGCCAGTCAGCTCACGCAATCGTTTGATTTCTGTAATATCTACAGCCATGTTATTCCCCCTGCGTTTCCGCTTCCTTAGCTTCGTCTTTGTCGGGTGCAGCCTTGGCGCCCTTGGTGCGACCCTGTGCGATTACTTGCTTTACGTAGTCTACGATAAGTTGAATCGTCTTGATGGCATCGTCGTTACATGGGACTGGGTATGTAACCTGACTGGGATCAGCATTAGTATCTACCAATGCGACAATTGGTACACCAAGTTTGCGCGCCTCTTTGACCGCATTGACATCGTGGACAATGTCGATAATAAACACGGCACCCGGGCGGGCAGACATGTTTTTGATACCGCCATAAATCTCGTTCATGGCGTCGATTTCTTCTTGGAAACGCTGGACTTCCAGCTTACTGTACTTGTTGGCTAATTCACCCGAAGCCATTTTGGTTTCAAGATCTTGCAAATGCTTAATCCGGCCGCTAATGGTTGGCCAGTTAGTAAGCATACCGCCCAGCCAACGCTCGGTTACAAAGGGCATGTTGGCGTCTTCGGCAGCGGCTTTGACAATATCCTGCGCCTGGCGCTTGGTGCCTACGAACAATACTTGCTTGCCTTCGGCAGCGGTTTTTTCCAGAAACGCCAAGGCGACTTCCAGGCCTTCGACCGTCTTGGTCAGATCAATAATATGGCTGCCGCCACGCTTGCTGTGAATAAATGGCGCCATTTTAGGGTGCCAACGGCTAGTTTTGTGGCCAAAGTGTGCCCCGGCCTCTAATAGTTTTTTAATGTCTACATCAACAGTAGCCATGTGTCATGTCCTTTCTCTTCGTTTGGGGGCCCGTACCAACCTACACGGTTTGGTACAGGAGGATATATTCCCAAACTGCTTACTTATGTAATGTACCTATAGTAACAGATTAGCATCTCTTGCACAACCCTGCTTGACCAGAGAGCAACAGATGTGTATACTTGGAACCTGACTATGAAAAAAGATCTACACCCCAACAATTATCGCGCCGTAGTGTTTCAGGACCTCAACAACGACTTTTCGTTCTTGACCCGTTCCACTGTGGCTAGTGACGAAACCGTCAAGTGGCAAGACGGCAAAGAATACCCGCTGGTTAAAGTACACATTACCAGTGCTTCGCACCCCTTCTTTACCGGTGAAGAGCGTGTGCTTGACATTGAAGGCCGCGTTGACAAGTTTAAGGCCCGTGCCCGTGCTGCCGAAGCCGCCCGCGAAAGCCGCGCCAATGCCGCCAAAAAACAGGCAGCCCGCAAGGCAGCTAAGGCCGAAAAAGCCGAATCCAAGAAAACCACTGAACCTACACGCTAGCTATCAAGCCTAATAACCGCCCCCATTTCGCAAGAATAAGGGGCGGTTCTTTATATGCTAAGCTAAGAAATAAGATATGGAACAAAAAGAACAGCACCTCCGCGAAGAATTCCAGCAGCTTGAAGAGCGTTTAGCCGACCCAGCTATTTTTAGCTCCAAAGAGTACCCTCGGCTCGCCAAACGTCGGCAAGCGCTAGAGAACACACTTGCGCTCTTTGATACGCGTCTGCAGCTGCAAAAAAGCCAACAAGAGGCACAGGAGTTGGCGCGCAGTACCGATGCTGAAATGGCGGTGCTAGCCCAAAGCGAATTGGAAGAAATTACGCAAAATATAACCGTTAACGATACGGCCCTGCAAGAAGCCCTTACTCCTAAAGACCCTAACGACGACCGTGATGTGGTTATAGAAATTCGGGCTGCAGCCGGTGGCGACGAAGCCAGCCTATTTGCGGCAGACTTATATCGTATGTACATACGCTGGGCCGAACGACACCAGTTTAAGGCAGAGCTTGTCAGCGAAAGCCCGAGCGAAGTTGGCGGGTTTAAAGAAATTATTTTTGGGGTGCACGGCGAAGATATATATAAACAACTTAGGTTTGAAGCTGGCGTGCATCGCGTACAGCGTGTCCCCAGCACCGAAAGCCAGGGGCGCATCCACACTTCTACGGTCACGGTTGCAGTACTACCCGAAGCAGAAGAAACCGATATCGAAATTGGCCCGAACGATTTACGCATTGACGTATATCGCTCCAGCGGGCATGGCGGTCAGAGCGTTAATACAACCGACTCTGCGGTGCGTATTACACACTTGCCAACTGGCATTGTGGTAACCTGCCAGGACGAAAAATCACAGATTAAAAACAAAGAAAAAGCCATGGGCGTATTACGTGCCAGACTGCTGGCCTTAAAGATTGACGAAGAACAAAAACAGCTCAGCGACGCTCGTAAAAAGCTTATTGGTTCTGGTGATCGTTCTGAAAAAATCCGCACGTACAACTTCCCGCAAGACCGTATTACCGATCACCGCATTGGCTATTCGCGCAGCAATATTCCCGGCGCGCTCAATGGCGAAATCGATGACATTGTCGAGCAGCTACAGGCCTTTGAACGCCGGCTTATTAGCAACGAGTCGTGAGCATTCAGCAGTTCCTTCGGCAAGCCACCCAGCAGCTGACTACTGCAGGCATAGAGACCGCTCGGCTGGATGTTTTAGTATTGCTGGAAGATGTTTTGGGCCAGGACCGCGCGCATTTGCTGGCACATCCCGAGCAGGTTATAGCACCAAATCAATGCACCATATTGAACAAAAAAATTGTTCGGCGGCAAAAACACGAGCCGCTCGCCTATATCAGGGGTAAAGCTATGTTTTATGGCCGTGAGTTCAGTGTTAATAGGCACGTACTCGTACCCCGTCCAGAAACCGAAAGCCTGGTTGATTTGCTTAAAAAAATACACCTCCCCGACCCGGTATACATTGCCGACATCGGCACCGGTTCCGGCTGTCTAGGCATAACTGCCGCCCTTGAATTGCCGGGATGCACAGCCGACTTATACGACGTCAGTACGAGCGCCCTAGCAATTGCCAAGCGTAATGCTCAATCTCATGCCATTAAAGCACACTGCTATACCCAAAACTTGCTCGAACATATCCACGGCCACTACGACGCAGTACTCGCTAACCTGCCATATGTACCGGACAATCTGCCCATTAACCAGGCAGCAGCTTTTGAACCGCAGAAAGCACTTTTTGCCGGACCCGATGGGCTGAAGCTATATCGAACCTTGTGGCAACAGCTTGCGCCAACCGATGTAAGGTATATTATTACGGAATCGTTCCCAAGCCAGCACCATGCTCTGGCGCTCCTGGCCCGGCATGCAGGCTACCAGCTTGAACGTACTGCAGTTTTCGGCCAGCTCTTTAGCCGATGTATTTAAGCATCAGTTGGGGCTGCGCCTAAAGTCACGCTAACAGTCTGCTGCTTGCCGTTGCGTATGAGGGTCAGGGTTACTTTTTCGCCAACAGCGTGTTTGCCAAGCACTGCTGTCAAGCCATTGTTTTGGTCGATAGCAGTATCATTTACTTTTGTTATAATATCGCCCTCTTTAACTCCTGCTTTATCGGCGGGCCCCCCATCGATAACCGAATCTTGGCCTGTTAATGTGATGGGTGGGACATAGGCACCGCGTGTAACGCTGAGGTTATATTGTTTCGCAAGATCGTCAGTAAGGGTAATGTACACAATGCCAAGGTAGGGTCGCTGCAGCCGGCCGGTTTCTTTAACACTCTTGATAAGACCGCTGACGTCATTGATAGGAATGGCAAATCCGATATTCTCGGCATTCCCGGCAACAGCCGTATTAATACCAATAACTTGGCCGTCCAGATTAACCAGCGGTCCACCCGAATTACCTTCGTTTATAGCGGCATCGGTTTGGAATAAATCTTCCAGGCTCTCGCTGTTACCACCACTGCTATCACTTGCCTGCACACTGCGGCCGTAACCGGAAATGATACCGGAGGTTACCGTGTTCTGGAATTGTCCTAGGGCGTTACCTATAGCCACTACGGGGTCACCGACCTGCATTTTGCTGGAATCACCCACCTGTGCAGCTACCAGTTTCTTGCCTTTGGTATCCTGGATCTTCAAAAATGCGATATCGAGCGTATCGTTAGTACTGGTGCGCCCCACCACCTGTACATTGTCATATTCGGTACCATCAGAAAGTGTGACACTTACTTTAGTCGTACCTGTTGGTACTACGTGGCGATTCGTAATAATCAGTCCATTGGCAGAAATAATAATACCCGTCCCAGCACCTTGTTGTTCGGTAGGCTGGGAAAAACCCAAGAAACTGTTAGTACTCACCCCGGTACTGGTTGTATTAACCGATACTACGCTTTCGCCTACAGTTTTGGCGATATTGCTAATAAGCTGGCCTTGTGTCTTGAGCACAACCTGTTGCTTTTGTATTGTAGGCAATGCCTCCTGATTACGGCTCCCAAGCCACCCGCCTAGAAAACCGGCCGATGCGCTAATAATCAACAAAAAAGCAGCTACCAAAAACTTCATCTTGGGATGGTCGGCTGGTAGATTCTTTTTAACATTCTTACCCGGCTGTATACCCGCGGGCTTTACAGACTCAGGCTCTAGTTCTGCGGCTGGTGGTTGAAATTCTTCTGCTATCATAAGCGCCTACACTATCTTGCCGCCCCAATCGGAGAACACCACAACAATAAGCACTATCGCAAGCATGATAAACAGGAACTGCCGGCGAAGGTTCTGCGAAAGTTTACCGTGGTGATCAAGGTAATACAGTACTCCCAAGCCATAACCAATAGAAAGCAGCAGCAGTGCTGGCTGCGACACGAGCCCATAGAACAGTAGCCAGTGTCCTAGTACCCACACTAATGCCGCCCCAAAATATGCCCATGTATATGAAAGTAATTTTGCATATGGCTCGTCAAAACTATCAAAGAAGTGGCGTGCCGCCAAATAGCATATAAGCCCGGTACTCAGCACCAATCCATAGAGCGGACCTGAAGCCCAAGCGACGAACAAGGCCATAAGCCCACATAAAAACCCTATCATAGCCTGAAGCGACACCATTATAGGTGTTGAGGCAGGCTTAATAGACACAAGCCACACGCCATACAAAAACGCCCACATAAACTGTAACGGCTGGCTACCGCTATGTATCATAAACAGCAAGATAGATATGCCAACAATAATATCTATAGCATTTGCTCTAATATTGACCGGCCAAAAACGAGGACGCACTGCAAACATACGCCACTTACTTAACAAAATAATAGCCAAGGCTAGCTGGATAAACTGGATTCTTACCAGAATGAATACCAGTAGTGGCAACAGTATGTTCAGACCCAGGTGAGCAAAGCCCGCGAAGCCGCTGGCTGGTTTAATCTTAGCTATAAGTGGTCTCATTGTGTGTCTTGGCCCAAAATTATTACGAAGTTGGCTGTCCCTGCCTGAATGGAGGCATCAGGCAATTTTTTTGTTGCGCTTACATTAAAGCGCTTTTCGAGATAGTTTTTTGTGTACTTGTCCTTGCCATTGGTAAGGTCAACGATTACCGTTTTTTTGTACTCGTGCGTGGGCGCATCGGCAACCGTACCTACATTATACCCGTATGACTTCAATTCTGCCGCCTTTGTAGTGGCTAAGCCTGGCAGAGCCGTACCGTTTAGTACAGTGACGTTAGCGTTCTCTTTGGCAAGGTAGCCGTCCCTTAATTTGCCGCGTACGAAAGCCTGGATGGCGTCATATACGCCAACGCCGGCAACAGGCCGTACGATGGACTGACCATTTACCATACCGGTTGTTACCAGGGGGCTTGCAGGGTTTGCTAAATCTATAGATTCAATTTTGCTAGCACCAATACCTTTACCGATATTCATCAGGCGGACCGCATCACTAATACTCATATCTAGTGCGACATGATCACCAAAGGCGCTCATAAGCTGTGATATTTTTACTGGGTTAGTATAGGTACCGGCAGAGAGTATTTTTTCGGAAAGTGCAGCAATGAACAAACGTTGGCGTTCAGTGCGATCAAAGTCACCACGGGTGCTGGTATGGCGTGTTCGTACAAACATAAGCGCCCGCAAACCATCAAAATGCTGGTTACCGGCGGCCACATTAAGGTAATAGTTCCTGTGCGTCTCTTCGTTATACATATAATCGGTCACCGCGGCTGATGCCGGTACGTTTATATCGATACCGCCTACAGTGTCAACAGCCTGCTGAAATGCTTTAAAGTCGACCATACCGTAGTAATGTATGGGTACGCCTAATACCTTTGACACCGTCTGCTCTGCAGCGTTTATCCCAGCTTTGTCGGCACCCGCTGTATCTTTGGGATTGCTGTTAAGGGCACGATATTTAGCATTGGCGTATACAGCATTAATTTTGGACGAACCAGCGCCTGGTGCAGCTACCCACAGATCCCGGGGTATACTCAGCAATGATGCCGTTTTATTAACAGGATCAATACTTGCCACTAATATAGTATCTGTCAAATCCGGTGCCTCATGCCCCTGGCCACCTTTGCCCAGCAACAAAATGTTGATCCGGCCATCACCTTCACCCTTTAAGAGCGAAGGGGCAACATCTGCTTGCAAGGCTGCGGCGTTGCCCCCGCCTTTAAACACTTTATGCAGTTTGAAATAGCCTTTCGTAAATAAAAGACCACCCAGAATGACCACAATAGCCAACATAGCCAAGGTGCCACGAAGCGCCCACCTGCGGAACGGATGGCGGCGTTTGCCCTTACCCTTCTCTTTGTGTCGCCTGCCAAGTCCCTTTCCCGTTGGCAATGTCATGCGTAGCATCGAAGCATCGTCTTGCGCCGTCACGGGCACTGTAGGCGCTGGAGCAGCACCTACGTTAGATCTACTGCGCGGAGCCGCATGATAGCCTTCAGAGCGCTTAAAATTATCGATACGCCGAGTATTTGTACGCAGGTTACTAGCCAACATTGGACGCCGGCCTACGGGGCGATCACCTAGCTGTGGACGTGAAGGTGCATTATTAATAATGCCGTCTATGGCTTTCCTTTGGGCACGGCGAGATAGCTTTCGAAAATCATTCATAGGCAATGGCATCTAGTATACCGGCTTGCGACCAGTGCGTAAACATGTGCATAATCCACCATTTTCCGCTATAGTTGGAAGCTGATGATAGACAACCCACAAGCCCCCATTACACCTCAGATTGATTTGCCGCCACGTGCACAACCTCCGCCAGACGCTCGGCAAAACAACAAAGAAGGTGTTCGCACCATACTTTCCACGATTGCCGTGCTGCTTATTGCGCCAGCAGTAGCGCTGGTGTTAACACTTTTTGTGTTTCAATCGTACCAAGTCGACGGCCCCAGCATGGAAACAACGCTCAGCAATAACGACCGGCTTATCGTGTGGAAAATGCCACGTACTTGGGCGCGTATAACTGGCCACCACTATATACCCCAGCGCGGTGACGTTATAGTGTTCGTAGCACAAAACCTGAATGAATTTGGGCAAGAGCCGAACAAACAACTTATAAAACGAGTAGTGGGTCTACCCGGTGAAAAAGTTGCAGTGCACGATGGTGTTCTAACTGTATACAACAAAACCCATCCGGAGGGATTCCGGCCAGACGCCACCCTGCCTTATGGCAAGGCCATTCCCACGACCAATGGCGACAACGAGTGGACTGTTGGAGCTGATGAGGTTTTTGTGTGCGGTGACAACCGTCCTAATTCGCTCGATTCACGCTCTTTTGGCCCTATACAGACTCAAGATATTGTCGGTAAGCTCATTCTGCGGATATTGCCCTTGGGTGATGCGGAACGCTTTTAGCCCGTCCGGAGAATATCAGCAGTCTTTAGCCCAAACGGTTGATAATAGTATTGAGCTCTTCATCGGACTTAAATGAGATTTCGAGCTTGCCCCCTTTGGCCATACGACGAATCTCAATGGGTGCACCAATTTTTTTGCTTAGCTTTTTTGTAGCTGGTGTTTGTGTACGCATACGTTCGCGCGTGGCCTTAGTGTCCTTGAAGCCTTCTTTTACCGAAACTACGAACCGCTCGGCTTGCCGCACTGACCAACCATTCTTTAAGATGGCCGCAAGCAGCTCATCCTGCTTTTTGAGAGTATCTTTGAGCGCCAACACTGCCCGGGCATGCCCTTCGGTAATCTTTTGCTCTCGTAGAGCCTTACTGGCAGCATCAGGTAATTGCAAAAGTCGCACAATATTATTGACTGTCGAACTCGCCTTGCCCAAACGCTTGGCAATTGTCTCATACGGCATACTAAATTGTTGATGCAGGCGCTCAATTGATGACGCTTGTTCTAGCGGCGATAAATCTACGCGTTGTACATTTTCAACAATCGCTATTTCCAAACGCTCCAGTTCTTTACTGGTACGCACCACCGCCGGAACTTTCGTAAGCCCCGCCAGCTCCGATGCCCGCCATCTACGCTCCCCCGCAATGATGGTATATTTTTTATTGCCAGCACCCGGCGTTACAACCAACGGCTGCAATACGCCGTACCGCTTTATCGATTCGGCCAGTTGTTCCAAAGCCTGTTTATCAAAGTGTTGGCGTGGTTGCTGGGGGTTTGGCTCAAGATCTTCTAATGCAATTTTTTGGATACGCTCATGTTCATCAACTAAAAAACTTTTATCAAAATCTTGCGGGATAAGTGCATCAAACCCCTTGCCCAAACCCATTTTTTTTACTGCTGGTTTAACTGCCGACACGCTTTGTTACCTCCTTGGCCAGTTGTTTGTAGGCGCGGGCGCCCTTAGACCACCGATCGTGTTCGAAAATAGTTTTACCAAAACTTGGTGCTTCTGCCAAGCGCACATTGCGCGGAATAACTGTCTTGAATAGCTTATCGCCAAAATGCCCCTTTAATTCCTGCATGACCTGTTCGGATAAACTGGTACGCTTATCGTACATTGTGAGCACCACACCCAACAAATCAAGTGAAGGATTAATGCCCTGCCGCACTCGCTGCACAGTCGATAGCAACTGGCCTAAGCCCTCTAGAGCATAATATTCAGATTGTACTGGTATAAGAATGTCTGTCGCGGCTGTAAGGCCGTTAATTGTAAGAAGTCCTAGCGCGGGAGGACAATCAATAATTACATATTCATACGTTGACGGTTTAAATGCTTCGCGCAAGCAGAATTCGCGGTTAGGTGTACCTACCAATTCTACCTCCGCCGCCGCTAAATTAGCATTGGCGGGTAAAATATACAATCCTGGACGATTGGTTTCGTGCACAGCCTGGTCCAGTGTCGTCTGGCCAAATAACAGCTCGTAACTGGTTGGTTCCAGCGTTTCTTTTTGTAGCCCCAGCCCACTCGTGGCATTACCCTGCGGGTCCAGATCGGCTAATAACACCGGGCGACCGCTGGATGCCAATTGCGCCGCCAGATTAACAGCTGAGGTTGTCTTACCTACCCCTCCCTTCTGATTTATCACCGCGATGACTGTTTGTTTCATTATCCCCTCTTCGACAGCAAGTATAACATTCTATGCCCCTGCGTGGGAACAATGCTCGGCTTACGCCGCTGGCTAGCAATATACTGCTAGTATCACCCAGCGGTCTAAGAAACTTCTTAGTCAGTACTGCGGCTTGGTGGTAAGATTAAACTACTTATGGATACGGAACGCGCGCGCAAACCAGCCCCCCGCTCGCAGCATCGACAAATGGTCGATCCTATTATGCGCAGACCGCTTCAAACACCAGCTAGCGGTCCCACACCGTCCTCCATTTCACCTCCTCCTATTAAGCCAGCACGAACAGCACGCCTGCGCCTTTCCAAAAAGCTCACCCGGTTGTCTTTAGTGCTTATCATTACCCTGATAGCTGCAGGGTGTGGCAGTTGGCAGTATGTACACCGCACTACTAGCCCTATACCCCGACGCGTTCAGCAAGCAGTTACGTTTGATCTGTACTATCCAGGTGCATTACCAGATGGCTGGACGCTAGATGCCTCCTCTTTCACCAGTGATCAAGGAGTTGTTCTGTATGCCATCAAGGGGCAAGATGGCAACTTGATTATTAGCATTCAAGCTCGCCAACAGGGGTTCGACTATACCGATTTTTATGAAAAAAGTATGAGTAAAAGCTCACGATTTTCGACGTCACTGGGCAGTGGCGCAGTAGGTCAAAGCGGCAATAAACCAATTGGAAGTATTATAATAAATAAGTCCTGGATCTTAGCCTCGTCAAGTTCGTCCAAGATCAGCGAAAGCGATATTCAATTCGTACTTTCAAACCTTAAAAAATCCTAAACGGCAAAACAGATCCGGCCACTTACTAACCTAATTGTCGAACACCAGCCATAGCAGTCCTGGCTATCTTGCCCCGGCAAGAGCATTCCGTATCTGGAAGTAATCAACCAGTATATAACGGTCAGCGCTGCCAGTGGGGTTGTCCCGAATAATTGAAAAGCCACCTTCGGTTGCGCCAGTTGGGACAGCACCGGAGGTATTAGAACCAATGGAAACGCCATCAACAAAATATTCGATGCTACTAGTGGTATGGACAAAAATCTTGTAGCGGTGCCACCCCGTACTCACAGCCGTTGAAGAAGCGGTACAGTTCGCACTACCGTTATTCATAAGGCACATCCTCCAGTTGACGCTTTGGTCTCTATCGTATTCAAAATAAACACCGTTGGTGCTGCCACCAGAACAGGTTGGACTATCACACAGCCCGAGTGTTAGGTTATAGTCATTCGTGGTATCTGCGAGTGTAGGAATATTGACTGCAAATCCAATCTCTTCCCCGCCGCCAATAATAATAGGCTCGCCACTACTTACGCCATGTAAGTAATCCATGAACAGGTTAGCATAGTTAGTACCGCTCGTCCCTGTTCCCGAATCTAGCTTTATTTGACCGGGTCGGTAATACAGATCAGGCGCAACACCGGTAACCGCACTAGCTGTACCGCTATTACTTTTACCCCAGCCAATCTCGCCAAAAACACCATCTGCACCATCGGCGCTACCTACAAATTCTTCAACCAAATTATACCCATATGCCGCATCGCTTGCATCGTTACAATTGCGCCAACCACCATCATAGTAACAACGCATGTGCTTAGAGACTGCATTGTAATACATCGCCCCATCAACTCCGGTAGGGTCCGCGGTAGTATTTGTTTTATTCCCTACTACCAAAATTGTGCCCACACTGTCCCCTGCAGTTGGCCCTATATATATCCGAGCGTTTGTGGTATTAACGGTAAACAAGTTTGCACTGGTTGATTGAATTATAAAACCGGCAGTCGAATCGGAGCTGTTTTTGAATGTTGCTACACCACCATCGGCGATGGTAGCTACCGCCGTACTGTTGTCTTTAAATACTGCGACGTTACCTGTTGAGCTGCTATTAGAAACAGTAAGGGCATCCCCTGTGGTCGCACCAGTTAGGCTGGTAGCGCCAGAGGTTACGGTAAACGTTTTAGTACTTGCCACTGTGACATTGCCGTTCAGTGTTGCAGTACCCGTCCCTGAAGCAAACGTGCCCGAAGAGCCAGACTGGTCAAAATTCCCCGCACCGCTGGCAAATGTCATGTTTTTACCCGCTGCCAGCGTAGTATTTTGCAGCAAGTTAACTGCGCTGCTGCTGGCCGTAAGAGCATCGACACTGTTAATGTTAAGCCCGATGGTACCTGTAGACTTCGAATTTTTCAGTAAGAAGGCCGTGCTTGATCCGTCCCAAGATAATCCGCCCACTTCGTTTTCGGTGGGGTCAATGACCGATAGGGTGGGTTGGTGCGAACCGCTTCGCGCATCCAGCAATGTCAGCGCCCGCGAGGTTGAACTGGCACTGGATGGCAGCCCTAAGGCTACAAGCTGGCTAAAACCTCCTGGATCATAGTTCACTACATTAATAAGTGATTTTATATTAGTCCCCAGTGGTGTAATGTAGGTATCTGCATAGGTTGAGACTGCACCGCTAAAACGCAAGCCACCTTTTATTTCAAGTCCGCCTGCTGTCAACACAGGAGCACCGCCGCCGATGTTAACACCTACTCGTCCGTTAGCCGTGTCTACACGAAGTGTATAGTTATTCAATGATGTCTTAACGCCAAGCGCAGTGGTTGAATCTGTGGTGGTTTGGGTAATAACATCGCCGGTGCTACTTACCGAAAATAGGGCCGTACCCAATCCAGAACCGTTCGAACCCCGTACATTTATTAAGTTGGCGCCCAGTGTCGTGTCGGCGTCCTGAATGTCCAATGCGCCTCGGGTTGAATCGAGCTTAATTTCAGGTGTCGTTCCGCCGGTTGAACCATCGTAAGCGCCCTGCAAATTGCTAACTCCACTCGATGAGGTACAACTACCTCCGGTTACAATGCCGCCGCTAACCACCTGATTTTGCAATACCTGACCACCGCTACATGTCACGCTGCTTCCGGCAGTTCCGCCTACGCGGTAGCCAGTTGAACTGTTAATGTTGCCAGCAACGTCCAAGGGGTAACTCGGTAATGTGGTGCCGCCAAGGGCGATACCGACACGGCTGTTAGTAGTATCGGCGGTCAGTACGTACGCACCGCCGCTGGCACGTACGTTTAGTGCTGTTGTAGACCCAGTTTGAATGCTAGTTGCCCCTTGCACCGAAAGCGTCTTACTGCTGCCGATTGTCGTGTCTTGGTTAAGATTAATTGCTGTGGCATTCGTAGTACCAATAGCTAGAGCGCCAGATATTGAATCAATGAGCGGAGCTTGCAAGCTCGTTGTGGCCTTCCCATTGCCGGAAATATAGAAGTTACTAGAAGATTGCTGGCTGGTGGTGTTTTGAATATAGTTGGTCGAACCACTGGAGGCAGCAAAGCCACAGGCTGTGGCGCTTTGCAAACAAACCGTGCCGGATGCGTCAGGCAACAAAATGCTCCGTGCCCCTGTTTGCGTGTCAAAATCAAGCGTGCTGGTGTTGCCACTAGTCAGCTTAGCCAGCTTGCCTGCCCTAAAAGCATACGGCACAGCCGTTAACTTAAGACGCGGCGACATTTCACCATCCCAGCTAGCTGCGCCGGTACCGCCAATGTTCATGCCCAAGTATAATTCTTGATCCCAATTGATAGTGCTGCCAAACGATGTAACGCTGCCCAAATTTGCAGTAAGATATCCGTTTACTACATGTACTTTGTTGCTGCTCGTGCGTGTTTCAACCCACAAACAGTTGGCGTCACCGCTACAGGAGCCCTGCGATGAGCCAGAAGAACTCAGGGCGTTGTATACTTTGAACTCTACGTTATAATCGCCGTCTGGTACTGTTGCTCCAGCAGCAGTCAGTAAGCGGGCCTGGAAATTAATTGTCGAGTTGGTTGCCGCAGTTGCCGGCTTGGAGAGCATTGTAAAAGATAAAAAGGTCAGAACCACACAAGCCAACGCGCAGACGGGCGCGTACATAAACAGCAATAGTCGTTTTTTGTTTTGTTTTGGCATGTGTTTTTGTTTGTTGGGCCACCAGGCCCTTGTAACACATACTAATTATCCCGCCAGACAACGCTCCCTACAAGGGGTAATTGAACACAAAATCAGGACACGTATGCCTGCTTTTGCAACGCTTTTCGACCAGTAATTACAGTGCATCTTACAACGTAGCGCATTTTACCCCTCTCATATAGCTTCTACCTCTGATATATACATATAGCTTCTATCATAATTTTGGTGTAAAAAAATCAGCGGTTATTATTTTGCCGCTGATTTATCCACAGGCACTGCCTACGCGCTATGCAATTTTGGTAATTTTGATACGGGTGTAATGTTGGCGATGGCCATGCACTTTGTGCACGCGTTTTTTGGCCTTGTAGCGAATAGCGGTAACTTTGTCTGCCTTTATATCTTCGTCCACTACTTCGGCGCTAACCTTTGCCTTTTCGACCATTGGTGTGCCCACGCTTACCGCGTCACCGTCAATAACCAACAGCGGCTCAAAAGAAACGGTTTTGCCATCGGCGTGCAACAACTCGACCTCCAGGCTTTCGCCTTCGGTCACCAGATATTGCTTACCGCCTGTCGCGATTACTGCTTTTTTCATGTATGCAATGCTCTCTTCTTTTTGAGAAATAACTACCAATAGATACTACCAGATATAGGCGTATCTGTAAAGTGTTGCGGCGCCTTAAGAATGTGCTTTTTGAAGTGCAATGGTCAATGGAGCATCTTCTATAGTGCACGTTGTTTCGAAGGCAAGCGTTTGGTCGAAGACTACTTCGAGCGCTAATGTTTCGGCTAAAATTGTGTCCAAGTATTCTTTAATGGCACGGTGGAGTTCTTTGTCAGTAGTCGACAGGCTCAGTCTAATACGATCATCTATATCCAGCCCTGCTTGCTTGCGCGCGCTTTGTACGTTTCGGATAACCTCGCGCATCAGCCCTTCGCGTTTGAGGGACGGGCTCATTTGCGTATCTAGCACTAACTTGCCTTCACCATCGTCTGACCGGCCGCGCCACTCCTTAACGTTAAGTTCCTCCTGGATAATCGGTCCTAGTACCGACCTATCTTCACCCAGTACCTTCTCTGCGCCAGGAATAGTAACCGTCTGCAGGGGCTGCCGTACCTTAATACCTGCAGCCGCACGCTGGGAAAGTCCTTCGTTAATAACCTCGCGCACATAGGCCATACGGTCAATGGCCAATTGATTTATATGGCCGGCTACTGGCCAATCGCGCAGGTGTACCGATTCGCCCCCAGTTAGTTTCTGGTACAACTCCTCGGCCAAAAAGGGCGTAAAGGGCGCCATGATGTGCGCCAGCTGCGTTAGTACATAGTGCAGGGTTCTATAGGCATTTTGCTTAGCAGCATCATCTTCACTTTTCCAAAAACGACGGCGCGAGCGGCGCACATACCAGTTGCTAGCGTCGTCAATAAACGGCAGGATGGGTTTAAGTGCGTTGGGGATATCGTAACCATCCATGTGCCGTTCGACCTCATCGGCCAACTGATGCACACGCGAGACAACCCATATGTCCAACGGATTGCTCAAATCCGGCGTGGGATCAGCGTAGCTGCCGGCCCACTCCCAGCCGTCGACTTCAGCATACAACGTAAAGAAGTCGTACATATTCCACACCATGCTTAGTTTACGCGCCACGTCTGCTACATCTTTGTCGATGAGCGAAAAATCTTCGCCGTTAAGAAGCGGCGAGCTAAGCAGCAAAAAACGCAAAGCATCGGCCGAGTACTCGTCCATTAGCACATTCGGGTCGGTATAGTTGCCAAAACTTTTACTCATTTTGCGGCCGTCATTACCGGCCAGTGTGCCTGTTACCACTACGTTACTAAACGAATTTTTACCAAATAAACCCACACTGACCGCATGCAGATAGTAAAACCATGCGCGTACTTGGCCGACGTATTCGGCAATGAAATCGCCAGGAAAATTTGCTTCAAATTTTTCGACATTTTCGAACGGATAATGGAACTGGGCAAACGGCATGCTGCCGCTTTCGAACCAGCAATCCAAGACTTTATCTATGCGTTTGTAGTGCACCCCGTCTATTTCGAATGTTACGTCGTCGATCCATGGGCGGTGGTAGTCTTCTAGTTCCACCCCTGACAATTCTTTTAATTCAGCATAGCTACCCACAACCTTAATACGTTCTTGGCCGTCTGCGTCCGTACCTTTCCATACCGGCATGGCCGTGGCCCAAAAACGATCGCGGCTAAGATTCCAGTCCGGTGCACTTTGCACGGTTTTGGCAAATCGACCTCGCTTGATATGCTCTGGGAACCAGTTGATATCGCCATTTTGCTCTAGCATGGCTTCGCGTTGACCCACAATATCCATAAACCAGCTGGGATGGGCACGATACATCAGCTTAGTACCGCAGCGGTGGCAATGCGGATAGCTGTGCCGAATGTATTCTACTTTCCATATCACGCCTTGTTCGTGCAATTGTTTAGCAATTGGTTTGTTGGCGTCCCACACATAATCGCCCTTCCACGGCCCACTAGTGTAAAAACCACTGTCATCAATGTTGCTTACCAGGGGAAAGCCTTTTTCTTTTGCCAGCATATAGTCTTCCTCGCCATATGCAGGCGCCAGGTGTACAATACCCGTTCCCTCCTCCAGCGAAACATAGTCTGCGTGCCAGACCTGATGTGCATTTTCGCCGCGATCTTCAAAAAGCGGTTCATAGGTTTTGCCAACTAATTCGCTGCCTTTAAGTTCTCTGACCACTGTAAAAGGTATGGTCTGATGCTTTTCATCAGTCAATACTTTGTCTAATAATGCTTTGGCCACGATAAGTTTTTCACCCCCAACCTCTACTTCGGCATAGGTCTCTTTTTGGTTTACGGCCACGGCTGTGTTGGCTGGCAGCGTCCAGGGCGTGGTGGTCCATGCTAAGAGTGACGCGTCTTCACCCTTCAGCTTGAACTTTACAAAAACTGACGGATCGGTCACGTCTTGGTACGAATTATCCATAGCAACTTCCGCCTTGCTAATGGGGGTAGCATCGCGGGTACAATACAGCAGCACCTTTTCGCCTTCGTAGATTTTGCCTGCCTCGTACAACTGTTTGAACGCCCACCAGACCGACTCCATATAGGGTTTATCCATGGTTTTGTAAGCACCCTTAAAGTCGACCCACCGGCCAATGCGGTCAATAGTAGACTCCCATTCCGACCCAGTCGTAACCATGTTTTCGCGGCAAGTAGTTATATACTCTTCCAGGCTTACTTTGGTACCAATATCGCGTTTGTCTTGTATGCCCAATTTCTTTTCGGTAAATACCTCGGCGGGCAGTCCGTGACAGTCCCAACCCCAAACACGCTCGACACGCTTGCCCTTCATGGTCCAATAGCGCGGTACGGCGTCCTTAACAACAGAGCTCAGCAGCGTGCCATGGTGCGGCACGCCAGTAATAAACGGCGGGCCGTCGTAAAACACATAGGCATTGTCTTTTGGCCGCATAGCCACCGATTTTTCAAACGTTTGGTGCTGCTTCCAGTAGTGCACCAAGTCTTTTTCGTATTCGATTGCCTTGCGGCGGGTGCCTTTTTTGAACTTCATGGCTTGTCTCCTCTGCTATAAAAGAAAAAGTCATCGCTTTTAGAACACCGGAATCCCTTTAAGGGACGGTACCATCCGGTTTCCAAAAGAGATGACTCTTTGGCGCTTGCTTTCAGGTCGATTACGGGCCTGTTGCCGTCGGGTTCTACTGTCGCACATGCGATTTCTTCCCGCTACTTCGTGGTTGATAGCCACTTATTCCGATATACATCGGAAATGTATTGTTGTTAAATTGTAACTCCGTTTTTACTATAGCGTATCAGCTTGTTGGATGCAACTAGCCGTAGATGTAGCCGGCTACTTCATCCATGAGGGGCAAAGGTTGTCCCTGCCATAGGTTCAGTACCGAACCGTTATCAGCAAGTGCCAGAATTGCCGGATACGACATCACATCGTACAAATTCGCGGTGGCTGCACCGTCACGCGTATTTAAGCTAACTAGTTCTAGCTTATTCCCGAGGTCGTGCTGCTGCTGAAAATCACGCACAAAGCTTTCTACAGCGCTGGCGTGATCGGAATTTGGTCTGTAAAGGATAAGCAACTTCACGTTTTCCAGCATAGCATGGGCTAGGATAAACGACAATCACCCGCCTAAAAGGCGGGTGATTGCACGGCACAACGTTCGGCGTTATTAACTGCAGCCGGTTGTCGAACCGCAACTGCTACAGACATAGCAGCTGCCGGCTCGCTGCGTTTGATTGCCGCAGTTGTAGCACAGAGGTGCAGCATCGTGCGTCGCCTTGGTTTTACCACTTGGCACGGCTGCTTTTACAGGCTGATCAACAACTTCATCAGCTTCCTCTACTTGCTCGCTTGTTCCTACAAGATGTCCATCCACTGTTTGATCATCGGTTAGCAAGGTGGTTTGCTCGTCCGGCATTTCGTCGAGCGAAGCCAACCCCAGCTCTAAGCGATCGTCAAAGCTTAGGTAATCAAGCGCCATACGCCGGAAAATATAATCCGTAAT
This sequence comes from Nevskiaceae bacterium, assembly GCA_035526505.1. Classification (GTDB taxonomy): domain Bacteria; phylum Patescibacteriota; class Saccharimonadia; order Saccharimonadales; family UBA4665; genus DATLCF01. Next base: position 539,119 of record DATLCF010000002.1, read on the forward strand.
GGAGCTTGCGGTGCGCACATCTGGATCATCGGTAATGCCTGATGGGGCAAAACTGGTGCTCATCATGGTGCGTACAAAGCTCTTTAACGGTACCCCGTACTGCAAACCGTGGCTAACAGCAATGGCGAATGAATCCATAAGGCCGGAAAGTGTCGAACCTTGCTTAGAGACGTTTACGAATAGTTCACCTGGAGCTCCATCTTCATATTCGCTTACCGTAAAGAAGCCTTTGAGGTCAGCGATACGGAACTTGTAGGTCTTGCCGTTACGCTTACGCGGCAACAAACGACGTACAGTACCTTTAACCACGATTTTGTCATTCACTTCACTCACCGCCTCAACAACAGTTGCCGGCTTGGATGGAGCGGTGACAACTGCAGCCGCAGGCGCTTCTTGGCTTTCAGTACTCTTCTTTTTGCCTGATAGCGGCTGAGCAACTTTGCAGTTATCACGGTAAATAGCCACTGCTTTCAAGCCCATTTGCCAGGAGTCGATGTGCAGCTGTTCGACATCCTCTACACTTACGTCTTCTGGCATATTAACTGTCTTGCTAATAGCGCCGGAAATAAATGGCTGTACTGCGGCCATCATCTTAACGTGGCCCAAGTAGTGGATAGCGTTGTCACCCACCGCACAAGCAAAGACATCGGCATGTTCGGGCTTTAGGTGCGGGGCATCTGTTACGCTGCCGTGATCGTGGATATGTGCCACAATGTCATCCTTTTGTTGCTGCGTGTAGCCTAATGCTTCCAGCGCCCGCGGCACTGTTTGGTTCACAATAGCCATTGAACCGCCGCCAACCAGGTTTTTGTGCTTAACCAGGGCAAAGTCTGGTTCAATACCAGTCGTGTCACAGTCCATCATCAGGCCAATAGTGCCGGTGGGGGCCAGTACGCTGGCCTGGGAATTGCGTACGCCGTACAGCTCACCAAGCTCTACCGCTTCATCCCAAGCCGTAGCTGCCCCGCTTAGAAGCTCTTCGGCCACCAGGCCTGCGTCTATCTTGGAAACTTCGGCGCGGTGCATGCGCAGTACATTCAGCATGCCGTCCCGGTCTTTGTGAAAACCAGCAAACGGACCTACCCGTTTGGCAATCTTAGCGCTCACTGCATAGGCGTAGCCGGTCATCAGGGCAGTTATGGCTGCAGCCTGTGCCCTTCCTTCGTTTGAGTCATACGGCAAGCCCTGGGCCATAAGTAACGCGCCCAAGTTGGCATAGCCCAAACCTAGTTCGCGGTAAGCCTTGGTGTTTTTGCCAATGTTTTCGGTTGGATATACCGAATAGCCAACCAATATTTCTTGGGCAGTAATTACCAGCTTGACTGTGTGCTTAAAGGCTTCCACATCAAATCGGTTGCCATCCCAATACTTCAACAAGTTGATGCTGGCCAGGTTACAGGCCGAGTTATCCAGGTGCATGTATTCCGAACATGGGTTACTGCCGTTAATGCGCCCTGCAACGGGTGTGGTATGCCAGCGATTAATCGTACTATCGAACTGCATGCCGGGATCGGCGCATTCCCAAGCTGCTTTGGAAATCTCGCGGAACAAATCGCGGGCTTTTACCTTCTTGAGCGGTTTACCGGTTGTGACTGCCTTAAGCTCCCAATCGCCATTATTCAAGACGGCCTGCATGAATTCATCAGTCACTCGGACCGAGTTGTTAGCATTCTGGTATTGGACCGAGAAAATATCTTTGCCGTCCAATGTCATGTCAAAGCCCGCTTGCTCCAGAACACGTGCTTTGCGCTCTTCTATAGCCTTACACCAGACAAACTCCATGACATCGGGGTGGTCAGCGTCCAAAATAACCATTTTGGCAGCACGACGCGTTTTACCACCACTTTTGATAGCCCCAGCCACTGAATCTGCGCCGCGCATAAAGCTCAACGGCCCCGACGCCTTGCCGGCACTCTTGCCCAAAGGCTCTATCGACGAACGAATGGCACTAATGTTTAAGCCCGCACCAGAACCGCCTTTAAAGATCATGCCTTCTTCGGTGTACCAGTTAAGGATAGATTGCATGGTGTCTTCCACTTTCAGGATGAAACAAGCGCTGGATTGCTGGGTACGGCCGGCGGCACCAATGTTAAACCACACTGGCGAGTTAAAGGCGGCGCGCTGGGTGGCCAATACGTATTTAAGCTCCTCACGAAAGTCTTCGGCTTCAGTGTCGGTTTCGAAATAACCCTCTTGCAACCCTTGGCGAGTTACCGTGTCAGCTACACGGTTAATGAGCGTTTTAAGCGAGGCTTCGCGTTCGGGCGTACCAGGGGTACCAGTAAAGTATTTCTGGGCCACGATGTTGATCGAATTCAACGACCAGCCCTCTGGAAATTCAACATCCCGCTGTTCGAATACCGGCTTGCTTGATGCTGGATTTATAATAATTGAGTCCCGTTTGACCCACCGTAGTTGGTCGTACGCCTTTTTTCCGGGCTGCGTGAATATTCTCCCAAGCCCCAAACTGGTTGTTTGTCCCATAGTACCCTCACTTGCTGCCAACAGCATTTGCTGTCGGCTTTTCTTATAGTTTTTTTTAAATATTTGTTTAGAGTCCCCGCGCATCGCTCTCAATGTGCGCCAGCTCCCCACGAGCCTAGACACTCCGCAAGTACGTTATAGTACAGCTCGCTGGTCTTTACAAGCCTTGATCAAGACTCGTGGGAAACTGGCCACAGGTTAGACGTTTACAGGTTTGCGATTATCGCGTTGCCTGATATGCGACAGCTCTTTTTCGAACCCTGCAATGTCCTTGAATCGCCGATAAACACTGGCAAAACGCACATATGCTACTTCGTTCAACTGCACCAGACGTTCCATAACAAGGTCGCCAATCTTGGTAGATGCTATCTCTGGCTCGCCACAAGCATACAATTGCTGTTCGACCTGCGAGACCAAGCGCTCAAGCTGCAAATTGGTTACCGGCGTCTTCTCGCATGCCCGATATAGACCGCCTAGGAGCTTCTCACGGCTAAAGAGCTGGCGTGTACGATCATTCTTAATAACGATAAGCTGCGGACGCTCAATACGTTCATATGTCGTAAACCGATAGCCGCATATTATACATTCACGACGGCGTCGTATAGCCTCACCGTCAGCGGCATCTCGAGATTCGATAACCTTTGTATCCACATGCTGACACTGGCTACACTTCATGGCTTACTCCTCCCTGTTTGACTGATATCAACGTGCTGTCACTACATATAGTGCTTGTGCTACTAATGATAGCCCTACTTATAGCGCAATTGCAATCATTTTTGGTTGTAGTATTTAACACGGATCACACCGTTTTATCACTGTCGCCAGGATCATTTTGATCTTTATGGCGTTTTGCCAAACGGCGCAAAAAAGATGGTTTTTCCAGCTCGTCGTCTATACCGGGCGAGAGGATTGTCCCTTGGGTATCAGTCTTAGCAGCATGCTCTTCCTCTACTTCATCAATAGCCCAGATATTAGGCACCGGCGTATCCGATTTAAAATCGTCTGCAGCGCCTTGTGTTTTGTGCTCAAGCGACATGTCAATGTCCGACATATCGGAATCCACGGGCTTTACAGGATCTGATGTAACTGTCGGGGTATCGTCATTCGGCTGTTCTATAGCTCCGCCCTGCCGATTCGCAAAATACGAGGCATCAAAACCGGTTGCTACCACAGTTATAATAATCTCGCCGCTCAACTTATCGTCAATTGTGGCACCAAATATGATATTGGCATCAGGATCGGCGGCAGTAGTAATAGCTTCTGCTGCCGTGTTGATCTCATGCATGGAAAGATCGTTGCCACCAATAACATTAAACAAGATACCTCTGGCTCCATCGATAGATACTTCCAACAGTGGGGATTCAATTGCCTGTTGGGCAGCCTGTACAGCCCGGTTATCACCGCTGGCACGCCCAATGCCCATTAACGCCGAACCGGCATTGCTCATAACAGTTTTGACATCGGCAAAGTCGAGGTTAATTAAACCGTGTACGGTTATAAGGTCGGATATACCTTGTACACCTTGCCTCAGGACGTCATCGGCCACCTTAAACGCTTCCATAAGTGGTGTTTGTCGGTCGATAGTCTGCAATAAGCGATCATTCGGGATAATAATAAGTGTATCGACTGCGTTGCGTAGATTATCGATAGCTATTTCAGCATTTCGTCGACGCTTCTCACCTTCAAAGGCAAAAGGCTTCGTTGCAAAACCCACCACCAAGATGTCCATATCCTTGGCAATTTGTGCTACTACATGTCCGGCACCACTACCAGTACCGCCGCCAGCACCGATGGTGACAAAGACCATATCAGCACCTTCCAGCGCCTTTTTAATTTCTTCGTGAGATTCTTCGGCGGCTTTTTGGCCAACACTTGGATTGGCACCAGCACCTAACCCACGAGTTGCATCTTTACCAATGTGGATTTTCTTTTGGGCCTTGGAATGATGGATTGCTTGCGCGTCGGTATTAACCGCAATAAACTCTACCCCTTCTACCCCAGCTTCAACCATGCGGTTAATTGCTGCGCTGCCGGCACCACCTACACCTACAACTTTAATGCGTGCGAACGTTTCTATAGCTGGCGCAACTTGAGGCATGTCTTTGTATCCCTCTTTCCTTACAGATTTATACTCTGCAGTATATCGTATGCATGGCAGTGGTTCAATAAACTTATACACCCATAGGGATAGCTACTTTGCGCTGAATAGTTTGCGTGCGCAATTCGCTTTAGCGAAACTTGCGCAACAAATTATCGACAAAATTTAGTGCTCGGGTGCTTGCCTGACCTGTTCGTGTCTGTTGTGCCTCGGGCAATAGCAGCATATCAAGCATGCTTAAGCCAACAGCTGTATAAAATGCCGGGTCAGCAACGGTATCTACCAACCCCGAAACCGATTGTAATTTCCCCACTCTTACTGCAAGCTGTAGTTTTTCTTTGGCGAACTCGGCCAGGCCGGGGAGTTTAGCCGTGCCACCCACCAGCACCGCACCGCCCGGCAACTTATGACTACGATGGATACGCGACAGCTCTTTATCGATATATTCAAAAAGTTCCTCTACTCGCGCTTCTGTGATCATAATAATGTCTTCTGCTTTGAAAACATGCTCTTGACCATGCGCCTTGACCCTGATGTCACGTTTAGATGGCTCAGCGCCAACACTGGCATGGCCAACTTTGACAGCTTCAGCCACATCCAAATCAGTCTTAAGACCAATAGCTAAGTCATTCGTAATATGTGCGCCACCAATGGGTAGCACGGCTACATGTTGCACTTCCCCATCCTCTAGGACCACCAGATTAGTCGTGCTAGCACCGATGTCCACCAATACTGTACCGGCTTCTTTTTGTTGTCGTTCCAGCACGGCTTCGGCTGCAGCAAGGCCTGAAAGCGTATGATTGTGAATAGCTACTTGGGCTTTTTCAAGCGCCATATCCAGATTGCGCAAATTAGGGGTAGCCGCAGTAACGATATGAGTGTCTACTTCTAGGCGCACACCGTGCATGCCCACAGGGTCTTTAATATTTTCTTGGCCGTCCAGCCTATAGTTCTTGGCAAACACCTGTATAATCTCACGGTTTGATGGTAGTTGCACAATAGTAGCTGCCTCTTCTACTCGCAACCTATCTTCGTGGGTAATTTCACGATTAGCGGCACTAATAGCGATAACTCCCTTGGAGTTAAGGCCGCTTACATGTGGCCCGTTAATATTCACGGTGGCACCGGTGATATGTACGCCAGATAGACGCTCTGCCTCTGTAATCGCCTTAGCAATCGCCTCTGCTGCATCTTCAATATGTACAACCACCCCTTTGCGCATGCCTAGGTTTGGGGTAGCACTGTGGCCAATAATCGAAACTTTGCCCGGATGATTGGGGTCAATCATACCAACAACACATCGCACATGGCTCGTGCCAACATCGATGCCTATGTAAGACGAAGAAACAGTGGAAGAGGCTTGCATATGCAGGCAGTATAGCGCTTATTCTTGCACTCTCGCAAGAGGAGCCTATTCGGATGCCCTAATCCCGATCGATTATCACGCCTAGAAGCAGCCTTATATTGTAGTCAATATTTCACAGCCGTCAGGGGTCACTACTATCGTGTGTTCAAACTGAGCCGACCAGCTTCCATCGACAGTTACCAGTGTCCAACCATCTTCTTTCTGAGCAATAGCCGGCTTGCCTAAGGTGGTAATTGGCTCGATAGCAACAGTCATGCCGGTTGTAAGCACTGGCCCGACACCGCCACGGCCATAATTGGGTATCTCGGGATCCTCATGCAGCTGATGCCCCACGCCATGTCCAACGAGTTCCCGTACAATACCTAGCCGATATTTTTTAAGCGTACGTTCAATTGCAGCAGATACATCGCCCACGCGACAGCCATCTTTAATAACATCTAGGCCATCATAGAGCGCTCGTTTTGTACCATCAATAAGCCGCACGGTATCGGCAGCAGGATGGTCGCCAATACAAACGGTAATGCCGGCATCGGTTATCATGCCTTTGTAACGTACACCAAAATCATAATTTACAACATCACCTGCTTCAAAAGGTCGATCATTAGGGATACTATGCTGTACCTGACTATTCACTGAAATACAAATGATGTCGGGATATCCATAGAACCCCAGGAATGCCGGCTCTCCACCAAGAGCCCGTAATTCTTTCTTGGCCAGATTTGACATGTCCTTTGGCGTTGTACCGGGCACACCCTTTACCCGCAGTAACTCAAGTACTGTTGCCAGCATACGTCCACCTTCGCGCATAGCATCGATTTCGGAGGTTGTCTTAACGCCAGCCATTGTTCCTTTTGTGTCCTTTGACAATTAATCAATACACTTGATAATTGCGTCGTGTACTAGACGGGGATCTTGCGCAGCATCAATATTGCAAACGCGGACGCCTTCGCGCTTGAAGTGTTCAATAATGGGAAGTGTCACGGTACGGTACTCCTCAAATCGCTTTGTAATCGCCTCTTCAGTATCATCCTGGCGCCCCCGCTCTACAAGGCGAGCCCGTACTACATTCTCGGACGCGGCAAGATGGATTACGCCGCTTAGCTTAAACCGCCCATCATGCACTTGTTGGAGGAGCCAATCGGCCTGGGTTACAGTGCGTGGAAAGCCGTCGAGTACAAATTCTTGAGCAGTATCTATAAGTTCAAACACTTTATCGAGGATGGCGGTTACTTCTTGGTCACTCAGCAATTTACCTTCCAGCATTTCCTGTCGACGTTTTCCCGTCACTAAAACACGTAAAATTTCGCCTGTAGAAATCCAGGCGTATCCGTGTTCATCGGCCAGTATTTTGCCTTGCATACTTTTGCCCGCACCAGCAACACCTGTAAGTATGATCACGTTAAGCTAGCCTCTCTTTTACCGCTTTGGCAATTCGCGAACCATCGGCGGCACTGCCGGCCTTACTCTTTACTTGTGCTATTACTTGCCCCATGGCTTGTAGTGAATCAGCACCTGTGGCGGCAATTGTATCGTCCACAATCTGCCTCAGTTCATCATCGGTCAATTGCTTGGGCAGGTAGGCCTCAATGATTAGCTTTTCGGCTAGCTCTTTATCGGCACGATCTTGAGCACCACCTTTAATATAAAAATCGGCGCTTTCCTGACGCTTTTTTGCCTCTTTTGCCAGCAACGCCACAATATGCTCGTCAGCAAGACCTTCTGTACGTGTGCCCTGGGCTACCTCAGCATATAAAATAGTACTCTTAAGGCCCCTGAGTGTTTCAGCATGTTGCTTATCGCCTCTCAGTAGTGCTGCCTTGAGGTCTTGTTCTATCTGTTGCTTTAGCATGGCCTCTAGCGTTGGCCGAGCTTAATCTTTTTAAGTTTGAGCGCTTTGCGCTGCGCGCGAAGAATGGCTTTTTTGCGGCGTTCACGCTTGCTAATTGGTTTTTCGAAGTACTGATTCTGTTTAACAACCGCTATGGCACCGGCTTGCTGTACTTTGCGGTTAAAGCGACGCAGGAGATTTTCGGCCGACTCTTTCGAGTCTTTACGTGTAACTTGTATCATTTCGTCCTTATTTTACTGTAACAGAGATGTTTTTACAAGGGGTTATAGGTTAAACTACTTGTTTCTTATTTTGGGTGGCACGTTGCGACTTTAATACGATGCTCTGTAGCTCTTTAAAGATGGGGAATTGCTTGTTGGTGTGGTAAATCTTGGTATTACCCTGCTTTTCCGAAATCAGAAAGCCAACCTTTTCCAAACGCTTGAGTTCACGCTGAATATTGCCCGCATCTTCCTTGATGAGTTTTGCCAAACCCCGGACATGGGTTTTGAAATCAGGGTATTTAGCATAGATCACAATGATCTTACGTCGAACCCGGGAAGTAATAAATACGTCTAGCATAAGCCCCTTATTGTTATTCAAACAACGTACCCAAAGTATAGCGGAGGTAGCGGCACTTTTCAACCGGATTTTATGTTTTGTTTCACAAAAACTCTATAATGCAAATATGCAGCATTACGTGGAGGTATTAGTAGCAGACCAGAGTTATCATGGTAATGGTGCGCTTACCTACCGCTGTATGCAGCAACTTACCACCGGCAGCATAGTGACCGTCCCTTTGCGTAATAAGAATGTCCTGGGCATTGTTACCCGCCATGTTGCCAAGCCAGCCTTTGCCGTTAAAGATATCTCCGATATATCAAGCTTACCCGCGCTCCCGGCCCATTTACTGCAGCTTCTTTCTTGGATGCGAACCTACTATCCCAGTCCGTTGGGCACTATCGTGCAGCAGTTCCTACCAAAGCAGTTGGCAAAAAAGCCCGCCCAACCAGTTACCTCGCCTTCTTTTTCTCCCCCTAATCTCCCCCCGCTTACGACCGAACAGCACCAGGCCTTATCTGCCATACGCGGACCGGGCTTGCATATACTCCACGGCGAAACCGGCTCTGGCAAAACACGCATATATATTGAGCTGGCCAAGAATTGTATTGCCGAAGGTAAGTCTGTTATAGTTCTTACCCCCGAAATTAGCCTTATCCCGCAGCTGGCTGCAAGCTTCCAGCAAAGTTTTGGCGAAAAGGTAGTTGTCATGCACTCCCAACTCACCGAAGCCCAGCGTCAAAGGACCTGGGTAGACATATTGCAACAGAAGGGCCCCTTGATTGTGGTCGGCACTCGCTCAGCACTTTTTGTGCCGCTTCGTGCAGTTGGGCTCATCGTAATTGATGAATCACACGAGGCCGCCTACAAACAAGAGCAAACTCCCTACTATCACGCTACAAGAGTAGCCAGTAAGCTGGCGCAACTGCAACAGTCGGTTATGATACTGGGGTCAGCAACCCCCTCGCTAACCGATTACTATATTGCCAAGGCAAAACAGCGCCCAGTATTGCGTATGCAACAAACAGCAACTTCTTCCGACACACCTTTGGAAAAAACAATACATGTTGTCGACCTGCGCGATCGCACAAAGTTTACTAAAAGCCCTTACCTTAGCGACGAGTTAATTGCATCTGCTGCCGAAGCGCTTAAACAGCACGCACAAATATTATTGTTTCTGAACCGACGCGGTACTGCCCGTATTGTATTTTGCGACGCTTGCGGATGGCAAGCAACCTGCCCTCACTGCGATTTGCCGCTCGTATATCATGGCGATTCACACCGGGTACGCTGCCATACCTGTACATATAGCAGCGCTGTGCCATCCGGCTGCCCCCAGTGCCGGAATACGTCAGTGATCTTCAAAAGCATCGGGACTAAAGCAATCCAAGATGAAATATCACGGCTTTTCCCTAGCGCCAAAATACAACGCTTTGATACTGATAACAATAAAGCTGAACGCCTGGAGCATCACTACCAAACAGTAAAAGAAGGTGGCGTAGACATTATAGTTGGCACCCAAACACTGGCCAAGGGTTTGGATCTCCCAAAACTAAGCCTGGTAGGTGTTATTATCGCCGATACTAGTCTTTCCTTTCCCGACTTTACCGCTCAAGAAAGAACCTATCAATTGCTTAGCCAGGTCTTGGGTCGTGTTGGCCGTGGTCACCGGGCCGGCAAGGCAATCATACAAACATATGCACCAGACAGTCCCTTAGTAGAGGCCGTACTTACCAAAAATTGGGAAGAATTTTATCAGAAAGAGCTGGCCGAACGACGGCAATTCCTTTTCCCACCCTACTGCCATCTACTTAAACTAACTTGTCGCCGAGCTAGCCGGGCTAGCGCTCAATCAACTAGCAAAAAACTGGTAAACCAGCTTTTCCTGCTTAAACTTCCGATCATCATTGAAGGCCCGGCGCCAGCCTTCCACGAAAAAATACAAAACAAATACCAGTGGCAAATAGTGGTCAAATCTAAACGCCGCGAAGCGCTATTGAGTGTCGTGTCACAGCTACCTGCAGGCTGGTCGTACAATATCGATCCGACCAACCTTTTGTAATCAGGCTAGACTCGGATATACTTTACAAATAATGGATAAGAATAGCATCATTTCGCTGCCCAATAATCACTTGCGCCAGCGCTCTAAAAAAGTAGGTTTGATAGACGAAAACATCAAAAAACTCATTGATGGTATGAAGTACGCCACACTCGACTGGGAGGACAGCCGTGAGCATGAAGTAGGCGTTGCGCTTGCCGCTATCCAAGTCGATCAACCTCTGAGAATTGTCGTAATCCGTAATGATTTTGACAACAAGGAAGATAAACGTTTCAGTGTTTTTATTAACCCCACTATTACAAAATACGAAGGCAAGATTGAAGAAGATTTCGAAGGCTGCCTAAGCGTTCCGAATATCTATGGCAAAGTGGCGCGCCACACCAAAATACGCGTGCGCGCCCAAGACGAGCAAGGCCATGAATTCCGTGTTACTGCCGAAGGCTTTTTGGCGCGTGTTTTTCAGCACGAAATTGATCATACTAATGGTATTGTCTTCATCGATCACATCAAGAATAAGCCGGAAGCCTTTTTTGAACTCAATAAAGATGGTAAGCTCGAGCAGCTAAACTATGAAAAAGATATCCGAACCAATCACATTCTTTGGTAGCGGCCCGGTGGCAGCACAAAGCTTGCGCTTGTTGGCGCAGGATTTTGTAATCGACGCCGTCATTACGAAACCACGCGCCCCACACCATCGTGGCGACGTACCAGTATTAGCTGCTGCCGAAGCATTAGCCATACCTGTACGTACCGTCACAGACAAAGACAGTCTGGATACACTATTTGGTGCCAAACCGCCTAAAACACGCTTGGGCGTCTTAATTGATTTTGGCATTATCGTCTCCCAGGAAGTCATTGACGCCTTCCCTTTGGGTATTATTAACAGCCACTTTTCACTGTTGCCCGAGTGGCGTGGCGCCGATCCTATTACTTTTTCTATTTTGAGCGGCCAGAGGCGAACTGGCGTGAGCCTTATGCTCCTATCTGCCGGCATGGACGAAGGATTACTCCTTGCTCAAGCACCCTTCGACATACCGTCCAACACGACAACCCCACAACTTACGGCTGAATTGATCGATCTAAGTTTTCAAACTTTGCACCAGATACTGCCACTGTACATTGCCGGCAGCATACAGCCAGCACCACAAGAGGCAGTAACTTTGGCCGCAAATAAAACCCCAACTTACTCACGCCGGCTTACCAAAGAGGATAGTATTGTCGATTGGCATAAGTCGGCCCAGACTTTAGAGTACGAAATCCGCGCGTTTATTGAATGGCCGAAAACCCACACTACCCTTGGTACGCTTCAGGTTATCCTAACCCAGGCACATGCCACTAAGGGCGTAGGCCCAGCCGGGAAATTAACCCTAGTGGGTACATCTTTGGCAGTTTACTGCGGTCAGGGCATGCTGATAATCGACCGTCTTAAACCACGGGGTAAAAAAGAGATGACCAGCCAGGCGTTCCTGGCTGGCTATAAAGATCAATTAGATCTTAGTTAGTTTTGGGGGTACATGCCAGCCGGTGCTGCTGGCGGCTGGGGCGGTTGCTGTTGGCTGGCTGCTACAATTTGCGGCGCAACTTGCCTGATCTCAGCTTTTAACTTGTCGAATTCTTGCGCTACCACTTCTTTGTAGTGCGGGAAGTTGGTTTCAAGCCAGTGCAAGGCACCTGCCTCGTCATTGCGATTGATAAATTCTTCGAATTCATCAAGCTGGGCATCAGTCATTTGCTCTGCAAGCTTCATACCCACACGCATCTCAAGCGTCTCGTAGATATGCGACAGCATCTTCTTTTTTTCTTCAGGAGGCAACGTATCGAGCTGGAGTTCTTTTAATAGGTCGTCGTCGAGTTTGATCATAATACCCCTTCCTCTTCTTAAGCCATTGTAACATGTTTTATTTTACAGTCTAACAGCTATAGTTTGCGAGTGACCGTGCTGCGAGTGAATAGCTCTAGGTGATCACCTTCTTGCAATTCTACTCTGGAACTCGTTTTAAAGCTGAGTCCGCACATCTCACCTTCGACCACCTCTTTAGCGTCTTGGGGACCCCGCTTAAGGTTGGTTACCTCTACTTCGGCGATCTGCTCGGCACCCCGTGTTACTCGCGCTAGGGCCGGTACGGTTAATTTACCTTTTGTGACCTCTCCGCCACAGATTACCTCAGTCTTTGTAGTCTTAAATACAGCACGCACAACCAAGCGGCCTTGCTCGGTTTCCACTATCTCTGGGGCCAACAAAGTACTGAGATTTTCCTTCACGTCATCAATCAATTCATAGATAACCTTATAGAGCTGAATGCTGACCTTGTCGCGACTTGCCAGGCGTTTAATATCTGTGGGTGCAACTACGTTAAAGCCATAAATGATTGCTTTACTGGTTGTTGCCAGATGTATATCATTTTCGGTAATAGCCCCTACACCAGAACTTACAATACGCACGGCAACCTCATCCGTATCCAGAGCCTTCAGACTATCGATCACCGATGTAAGCGAACCCTGCACATCGGCACGTATAATAATATTCAACTCTTGTACCTGATTATTACGATTAATCATACGAATAAGTTCACTGCTGCTCATATCACTTCTAGCCGAGGAGCGCTTCTTTTGTGTACCGGCCTGTACTGCCTGCAAACGAGCTTCTTTTTCGCCTTTGACCACTAAAAATTCATCACCGAATTCGGGTAGGGTCTTGAAGCCAGTAATGACCACAGGTGTAGATGGTCCGGCTTGAGCCAGCGTCTTAGCATCTGTTGATTCCAAGTTGCGTACCTTGGCATATGTAGTACCTGCTACAACAAAATCTCCAGTTTTTAGCGTACCTTCTTCAATTAAGGCATTAGCAACAGGCCCGCGACCTTGCTCGAGGTGTGATTCTATAATCAGCCCTGTGGCCGGACGGTCAACATCAGCCTTAAAGTCTTCGACATCCGCCACAAGCAATATCATATCAAGCAGATTATCTATTCCTTCTTTGGTCTTGGCCGACACTTCGGCTACCACTGTGTCACCGCCCCACTCTTCTACCAAAACATCCTGTTCAGAGAGCTGCTGCTTTATGCGGTTGGGGTCAGCACCCTCTTTGTCTATTTTATTAAGCGCAATGATCATTTTTACCCCGGCCTTGCGCGCAAATCGAATCGCTTCGATGGTCTGGGGTTTCACCCCGTCATCTGCGGCAACCACAATAATGGCAATGTCCGTCAGATGCGCGCCATGCTCACGGATAGCGGCAAAGGCTTCGTGGCCGGGAGTATCCAGGAATGTAATCGGTCGGTCATTATGGATAATCTGATAGGCGGAAATGTGCTGGGTAATGCCCCCGGCCTCGCCTTTTGCAACTTGGGCACCACGGATAGCATCAAGCAGGCTGGTCTTGCCATGGTCGACGTGTCCCATGACTGCAACCACCGGGGGCCGGGATGCAGCGCTGGCGCTAGCAATTCTCTTTTCGCGTGCCGGCTTAAGCACGGTTTCATCTTTTTTGGTCAGGGTTACATCCAGCCCTAGTTCTTCCACAATAATCTGGGCGGTATCAAAATCAATCCGCTCATTTACTGTCGCCATTACCCCGTTCTTCATCAACTCGCCAATGAGACGCGTAACTGGTAATGCCAAGCGTTCTGCAAGAGTGCCAACGGTTATCATGTCTTCGATTTCAATGGTTCGAGCCATAGCACCCTTCCTTTTACGCCAACCGGCTTAGTGATTTACATCGTTACTTGTTTGCACTCTTGAGGCTTAGTGCGATTTTTCGCGCCTCAACGTCTATATCAAGCACTTTGAATTGCTTTTTTTCATTCAACTGGAATATCTGTTGGGGATCAACACCTTCGTCATCGCTCATTTCGGATACATGCACCAATGCTTCAACCGACGGACTGAGCTGTACGAACGCACCAAATGGTGTAATGCGTGTAATTTTGCCCTCTACGGTGTCGCCCTTGCTAAAGGCCTTTACTTCCTTCAGCCATGGATCTTCAGTCATTTGTTTGAGGCTCAACGAAAGCCGATCTTTATCGATAGCGATAATTTTGGCCTTAATGGTTTCACCGACCTTAACGTAGTCCCGGGGGTCTTCGACCCGTTCCCAGGAAATTTCTGAAATGTGGATAAGGCCTTCGATACCCTGTACGTTTACAAAAGCGCCAAAGTCAATGACCCCGGTTACCACGCCCTCTACTACGTCGCCGACTTTCAATTCAGCGAAACGAGCCTGCATATCATCTTTGACCGCTTCTTTCTCTGAGAAGATAAGCTTGTTGTCTTTGCGGCTGACGTCCAGCACCCGGACACGAATCGGTTTATTAACCAGCGCATTCAGTTTTTGCAGGATCTCGTCCTTATCTGCACCCGATACACGGGGGTAATGGCCTGCGGCCAATTGAGATACGGGCAAGAAACCGCGAATGCCTTCCAGTTCGACCAATAGGCCACCCCTGTTAGCATCATAGGCTACTACTTCCACAATCTCTTGTGCTTCAAAAATACGGCGTAATTCGTCCCAACCGCGATCTTTGGCAGCGCGCTTCATGCTAAGCAGTGCGTGCCCTTCATCCAGTTCTGGATCGATAACACTTACGGTTACCTTTTGCCCCAGCTCAAGCTGCTGTCCATGCCCGATCTCGCGGCGCATCACCACGCCTACGCCCTTTGACCCAAGGTCAATCCAGACCTCGTGCTTCTTAACCGAGCTTACCACCCCTTCTATAACTTCACCTGTCTCTAGGCGCTTTACTTCACTGCCTTCAAGCAGTTCATCCATTGTAATGGTGCTATTTTTTGACATGTCCTACCATGCCTCCTTTGTACGTATTTCTGTCGCCCGTCACCGCTATTTCGGATACCGGACGCAAGATTAGCTTAATTATACCTGTTTTCACCCCTTAGGTCAAAGTACCCTTGGCGACTCGGCTGCATAGCATGCTACACTTAAATAAGTATGTATCTAGGGGTAGATGTTGGAGGGACTAAAACGCTCGTAGCATGTCTTGATGATCAAGGCATTATTCAACAACAGCTTAAGTTCCCTACGCCAAAAATCTATGCCGAGTTCTTGAGTAATCTTGCAAAAAGCATTGTAAATTTACCTACAAAAGAATTTGTGGCAGCCGGTATTGCGGTACCCGGAAAAATTGATCGTGAACATGGCACAGGTATTGCCTTTGGCAATCTTCCCTGGGAACGTGTCCCTATACAAACAGACGTACAGCGTATGCTCGGTTGCCCGGTGGTACTCGAAAACGACGCTAAGGTAGCCGGCTTATCAGAAGCTATGCTGCTAAAGGAGCGGTACCGTAAGGTTTTGTATATTACTATTGGCACCGGCATTGGCACCGCCCTTATAATTGACAAGCGGATAGACCCTGATTTTGATGATATGGAGGGGGGGCATATGCCCCTTGAACACAATGGCAAGATACAAAGCTGGGAGGACTTTGCGTCTGGTAGGGCTATATTCAGACGTTTTGGTAAAAAGGCCAGCGAAATTACTGATGAAAAAACCTGGAAACTCATTGCTCACGATATCGCCATCGGTTTAATTGACCTCGTAGCAGTAGTACAACCGGAAGTCATCGTCTTTGGCGGCGGCGCAGTCAGCAATCATTTCCAACGCTTTGGCGACCTATTGCGGCATGAACTAAAAAAATATGAAACACCTTTAGTGCCCATTCCCCCACTACGTCGGGCAGAGCGGCCCGAACAGGCAGTAGTATACGGCTGTTACGATCTAGCGAAAGAGCTGCATGGAAAATTTCGTAGCTAAATTGTGCGTAGATTTCCCCCATCTGCGTTTTGTGCCAGGCCCAGTATCACGTTGGTCCCCGCAAGATAATGTCGTAAATTATTCGATAGATGGCAGTGTCGAGAATACATGGGGAGTCTTGCACGAGCTTGGGCATGCCCTGCTTAATCACCAAGCCTACCAAACAGATATAGAACTGCTCCGCAAGGAGACAGCTGCTTGGGCCAAGGCTTCCCTCTTGAGCAAGCGATACGCTATCGACATAGCGGAACCCCATATCCAAGAGTGTCTCGATACCTATCGTAACTGGCTTTTTAAACGCAGTAGCTGCCCTGCCTGCGGCGCACAGGGCATACAAATAGAAACTAAAAAGTACAACTGTTTAAATTGTAGGAAGGCCTGGAATGTAACAGCTACCCGGTTTTGCCGTCCCTATCGACTCGTACATAGCTGACAGCAAATAAAAACCAGCGACAAAATTGTCGCTGATTTTTTGTAGCCTTGCCTACTTTGAGCGCAAGGATAGATGAAGGGTGTTTGTCTAGCCCTCTACTACTTCTACCTTTTTGGTGCGGCGCGAGATCCGGCCGCCCTTGGCACCTGCTGCACGAGCAAGGTCGCGGTTGGCGTAAAAACCACCGGTGCGACCTTTTTTGCCGCCCTTGGCACCAATCTTTGCATAAAAATCAGTACCGTACTTCGATTTGTTGGTTGCAGCGGCAGCCATGCCGCCAGCTTTTGTTCCAGCCATGTTAGCCTCCCTTATTATGTACTTTCGTCTTGAGATAAAAAGAGCTCCGTTATTACACGGACCCCTCATAATTCCTCACGAAATTATACTTATGATAACATACCATCACGCTAACGTCAATACATTCTTACCCAGTGGTAAGGGCATACTCTTTTCATAGACAAAGAGCTTCCTATTCGGAAGCTCTTTGTATAATTCGGCACCGTGCTATTTTCCCAGGGGTGAACCCCAAGTATTGTAACCGCTGCGAGGCTTAACTGCTGTGTTCGGCATGGGAACAGGTGTTTCCCTCGCGCCATGGGCACCGAAGGTCGGCTTTAGCTTTTTACTAGTTGGTAGTTTTTTGTTTATGGACCAGCCATATACCTACTGTAGCTCAAGCCAAACTTCGGCGTCAATGTGACATTTCACACGTATTAGATAGTAAAGCGTTTGAAAACAAACGGGATATTTATCTTATGATAAACACCAATAACTAGTCAATGCATTTCTCTCACCCTACGCCGGCGTTACCGCCAGTGTCGAATGAGAGAGCATAAAAAGTCGATGGACCTATTAGTACGCTTCGGCTGCACATGTTGCCATGCTTCTACCTTGCGCCTATCAACCAGATCGTCTTTCTGGGGTCTCATAGGGAAATCTAATCTTGGGATCAGTTTCGCGCTTAATATGCTTTCAGCGCTTATCTGCTCCGCACATAGCTACCCAGCCATGCCGTTGGTACGACAACTGGTACACCAGCGGTGCGTTCACCCCGGTCCTCTCGTACTAGGGGCAAATTCCCTCAAATTTCCTTGCGTCCACAGCGGATATAAACCGAACTGTCTCACGACGTTCTGAACCCAGCTCACGTACCTCTTTAACCGGCGAACAGCCGGACCCTTGGAAGGTGCTCCCCCTCCAGGATGAGATGAGCCGACATCGAGGTGCCAAACAGCGCCGTCTATGTGAACTATTGGGCGCTATAAGCCTGTTATCCCCGGGGTAACTTTTATCCG